>CAYZBG010000029.1:0-55492 GCA_964476565.1 uncultured Opitutus sp. | reverse complement strand
CGCCATCTCCACACCGATATCTACGGTAACCGGGAATTCGTCGAGCACCTGCGCAACCGGGGCAAGTTCTTCGACCACGAGGAGAAGCGCGAGCGCGACCTGATCCTGATCGATTACGACGACCCGGCGCGGAACGTTTACGAGGTCACCGAGGAGTGGGCCTTTCACAACGGCCATTACGGCACACGGGAGGATGTCGTCTTTCTCATCAACGGCATCCCGGTGCTGGCGATCGAATGCAAGAACGCCAACAAGGACGAGGCCATTGCCCTCGGGGTGGACCAGATCCGCCGCTACCACCGCGAGACGCCCGAGCTGTTCGTGTCGCAGCAGTTGTTCACCGCCACCGACGCCATCGGCTTTTCCTACGGCGTGACCTGGAACACGGTCCGGCGAAACATTTTCAACTGGAATCACGAAGAGGTCGGCAAGCTGGAGGCCAAGGTGAAGAGCTTCTGCGCCATCCCGCAGGTGCTCGCCTTCCTGAAGGACTACATCGTCTTTGCCGAGAAGGACGAGGAGCTGAACAAGTACATCCTGCGCCAGCACCAGACCGGCGCGGTGGACGCCACCGTCGCCCGGGCCCTCGATCCCAAGCGCACGCGCGGCCTTGTCTGGCACACCCAGGGTAGCGGCAAGACCTACACCATGATTGCAGCGGCGCAGCAGCTCTTCCGCGCTCCCGAGGCGGACAAGCCGACCGTCCTCCTGATGATCGACCGCAACGAGCTGGAGGACCAGATGCTCAAGAACCTCGCCGCCCTCGGTCTGGGCAATCTGGAGCACGCCAGCAGCATCGTCCGGCTCAACCAGCTGCTGCGCGACGATTACCGGGGCATCATCGTGACGATGATCCACAAGTTCCGCGACATGCCGGCGGACCTGAACACGCGCGCGAACATCTACGTGCTCATCGACGAGGCCCACCGCACCACCGGCGGCGACCTCGGCAACTTCCTCATGGCCGGCCTGCCGAACGCCACGTTCATCGGCTTCACCGGCACGCCCGTCGACAAGACCGTCTACGGCAAGGGGACCTTCAAGACCTTCGGCTGCGAGGACGACCAGGGCTACCTGCACAAATACTCCATCGCCGAGAGCATCGAGGACGGCACGACGTTGCCGCTCTACTACAACCTCGCACCGAACGAAATGTTGGTGCCGTCCGAGATCATGGAATCGGAGTTCCTCGCCCTGGCCGAGAGCGAGGGCGTGGCCGACATCGAGGAGCTCAACAAGATCCTCGAGCGGGCGGTGAACCTGAAGAACTTCCTCAAGGGCAAGGCCCGCGTCACCCGGGTCGCGGCCATGGTGGCCGAACACTACCTGCAGAATGTCGAGCCGCTCGGCTACAAGGCCTTTCTCGTGGGCGTGGATCGCGAGGCCTGCGTGTTCTACAAGGAGGCGCTCGATCAGATTCTGCCGCCGGAGTACTCCGAGATCGTTTTTACCGGAAACAACAACGACAAGGAGCACCTCAAAAAATGGCACCTTGATTCAAAGAAAGAGCGGCAGATCCGGAAGGCCTTCACCCAGCGCAACGAGCAGCCCAAGATTCTGATCGTCACGGAAAAGCTGCTGACCGGCTTCGATGCCCCGATCCTCTACGCGATGTATTTGGACAAGCCGATGCGGGATCACACCCTGCTTCAGGCCATCGCCCGCGTGAACCGGCCCTACGAAAACGAGGCCGAGGAGAGGGTGAAGCCCCACGGCTTCGTTTTGGATTTCGTGGGCATCTTCGACAAACTGGAGAAAGCGTTGGCCTTCGACAGCGACGAGGTGAATGCCGTCGTCAAAGATCTGCGGCTGCTCAAGCAGCTCTTCGCGACCAAGATGAAGGAACAGGCTCCCGGCTACCTCGCGCTGCTGGAGCACGCGTTCGACGATCGCGACGTGAATGGTCTCATCGAGCACTTCCGTGACAAGGAGCGACGCAAGACCTTCTTCCGCGAGTACAAGGAGCTGGAGATGCTCTATGAAATCATCTCACCGGATGCGTTCCTGCGGCCCTACCTCGACAACTACGCCACGCTGGCGGGCATCTACGAGGTCGTGCGCAAGACGTACGCCAAACAGGTGTACATTGACCGGGCGTTTCAAAAGAAGACCAACGAACTCGTGCAAAAGCACATCGGCGCGGTGATGGAAGGCGTGCCCGAAGGGTTCGTGAAGATCGATGCGGCCACGATTGACGTCATCAAGCAACAGGGCGGTGGCAACGCGACCAAGGTCATCAACCTCATCAAGAGCATCGAGAAGAAGGCCGAGGATGAGAGCGAAGACCCGTTTCTGATCGCGTTATCCGACCGGGCGAAGGCGGTTCAGGAAAGCTTCGAGGATCGCCAGCTCGGTACCGCCGAGGCCTTGGACCAACTGCTCGCAGCCATCGCCCAAAACGAGAAACGCAGGCAGGAACAGGCTGCGCAGGGCCTGGACAACCTCACGTACTTCGTGCTCTGCAAGCTCACCGAGGACGGCATCGCCGAGGCCAAGATCGTGAGCGAAAACATCGCCGGAGCCTTCAAGCTACATCGCAACTGGAGGCGCAGCGAACGCGAGCTGCGCGAACTGCGCAAGAAGGTCACGTTTGCGATCTTTGCGCACGAGGACGACCTATCCAAAGTCACGGCCACGGTGGACGCGTTGTTCACCCTGCTGGAACGGGCGTTCAAATCATGAAACGCTGGCCGGATCGCGAGGCCTTTCATCGGCGCGTGCGGGAGTGGGCGGTGAAACTCGACGTGCCCGCCACCGCGATCTATGTCCGTCCCATGCGCCGCAAGTGGGCGTCGTGCTCGACGGCCGGCACGTTGAGCTTCAACGACGAACTCCTTCGCATGGACCCCGCGCTGGGCGATTATGTGATCGTCCATGAGTTGCTGCACTTCTCCGTGCCCAACCACGGAAGGCTCTGGAAGAGCCTCATGCGGGCTCATCTCGGCGACTGGGAGAAAGCCGCCGCGCGCTTGCGTGAATACTCTGCGATCGGGCTGTGACGCTGCCGTTGTCAGGCGGACAGGGCGGCGTCGGCAAGGCCCCAGCGGAGGTTGTAGAGCGAGTGCTGGAAGCCGGGGAAGCCGCCGTGGCGGGCGATGGCGGCGATCGTGATCAGCGCGGCGGGAAACACGTCGGCCCGCGCCTCCGGCATCCCAGGGATGCGTTTACGCTCGGCCAAGGGCAGCGCCACCACGCGCTCCAACAGGTCCTGCACGGTCGTCCGCGGGATGAACGACGGCGCGTCCTGCATTCGGCGGCCTTCGCGCGCCCCGAGCAGGGCCCGGATCGTGGTCATGCTGCCGCCGGCAAAGACCGCCGCGGCCTCGCGGGGCAGCGCGAAACGAAACGGGCCGTCGTGCAGCGCCCGTTCGACGTGGGTGGCGAGCGCGTGGCGGTCCGCCGCCCCGATCGGTGCGGTCGGATCGGCGATGAATCGTTCGGTCAGACGGACGCAACCGAGCGGAAGGCTCGCCGCCCCCACCACCGTGCGGTTCCGGAAGGCGAGGCACTCGAGGCTGCCGCCGCCCAGGTCGAAGACATAGAAATCCTGCTGTCCCGCGAGGGCCGGATCGCAGGTCAGACCGCGCCCGATCAGGGTGGCCTCCTCGTCGCCCGACAGGATGCGGATCCAGCGGCCGGTGGCCTGCGCCACCCGTTCCCGGAAAGCGTGGCCGTTCTCCGCGTCGCGCACCGCGCTGGTGGCCACCAGTTCGACCTTCGCCGGCTGGAACGCCGACGCACGGGCGAGCAGGTCTTCGATCGCGGCGAGGCCGCGGGCCATGCCCTCTTCGCCCAGCCGGGGATGCGCCTTGCTGATCCCAGCGCTGATGCGCGCATCGATCGTGTGCAGCAGCAGCGCCTCGAGTCGGCCGTCGGCGTGCCGGGTCGCGACCAGCACCTTGATCGAGTTCGAACCGATATCGAGGACGGCGACGTTCATGCGGCCGGACGGGTTCAGAGGGTGAAGTCGGCCGGGGCGATCAGCACGACAAACTCGCCCTTGAGGCTGCCCTTGAGCAGGCGTTCGCCGACGTCGGCGGCACGGCCGACGAGGAAGGTTTCGTGCAGCTTCGTCACTTCGCGGGCAATGCACACGACCCGGTCTGGCCCGAGCGTCGCGACGATCTCGGTGGCGAACTTGTCGATCCGGTGGCAGCTTTCGTAGAGCGCGAGCGTGTAGTCAAAGTCCCGATACCGTTCGAGGAAGGCGGTCCGGGCCGATGCCTTGGGCGGGAGGAAGCCGGCGAAAAGGAAGCCGTTGGTCGGCAGGCCGGCGGCGGACAGCACGGCGGTGAGGGCGCAGGGGCCGGGGACGGGCACGACGGGCAGGCCGCGGCGCCGGCAGGCCCGGACGAGGCGGAAGCCGGGATCGCTCAACGCCGGCGTGCCGGCGTCGCTCACGAGGGCGACGCTGCGGCCGGCGGCGAGCTGGTCGGCCAGGCGCTCGGCGGCCTCGGCCTCGTTGTGCTCGTGGTAGGCGACCAGTTCGCGATGCAGGCCGAGGCGGGTGAGCAGCACGCCCGTGGTCCGGGTGTCCTCGCAGGCGACGAGGTCGACCGTGCCGAGAAGCGCCCGCGCCCGCACCGTGAGGTCGGCCAGGTTGCCGATGGGCGTGGCCACGACGTAGAGGTGGCCCGGGCTGGGCGTGAGCGAAGGATTCTCGGAAGACATGCGGGCGCCGGTCTACGGACGCAAAAAATCCGGCGCGGGGGAAGCGCCGGATCAAAAAAAACGGACCGTGACCTCAGCGGTTGCCGGCGCCGGGGGTGGAGCCCATGCCCGGGACCTGGCCTTCCCAGCCCGCCGGACGGCTCCACGGGATGGAGGAGTCCGAAGGAGTCGAGCAGCCCGTGACGAGGGCGGCGATGCTGGCGGTGAGAACCGCGAGGAGAAGGCGCTGATACGAGGTCATGGTAGGGAAGCGATAAAGGCGGTGTCGCCCTGGCGCAAGCCGCTACGCAACGTTTCCGGAGCGACGGTGGCGAGCGACAGGCGTGGTTGCAGCTCCAAGATGTGAACCGTGGCAATCGTTTCGGTTCCCCGACGCACGGGAAGACTTTGGCTGAGGCGGGCGCCGTCGTCGCTGCCGTAGGCCAGCACGACAAACGCATCCGCCGGGCCGACCTGCAGGATGCGTACCGGACTGCCGGCGGGCAGGGGGCCGGCCGCCGCCGTCGCGGGCGTGGCGGGGGTCAGCTGCTCCACCTCATGCTCCAGCTCGGCCACGCGGTCCTGGAGCGCCACCACGTCTGCGGTGGTGAACGGCGGCAGGCTCAGTTTCAGGTCGGCCAATTCCTGCCGCAGGCCCTGGGCCGCCGCTTCGTGCCGGCCGCCCTCTTCCCGGGCGAGCGAGGCCTGGTTCCGTGCCTCGGCGAGTTCGCGGCTGAACTGGGCCGCGCGGGCCTCGGCTTCGGTGGCGCGGGCCCGTTGCACGGTCAGGTCATCGTCGAGCGCAGCGGCGCGGGTGCGGGCGACCGCGCGCTCGGACTCGGCCGTCGCGAGGCGGGCTGCGGTTTCGATCTGCAGACGTTCGGCGTTCGCAAGGGCCTCGCGGAGGTCCTGCGTGCGTTGCCAGAAGACGACGCAGGTGGCGCTGGCGGCGAGGGTTCCGGCGGTGAGGAGGACGAGGGGGCGGTTCATGGGGACAGGGCAGGCAGACGAAGAAACGGCATTAAGGCAAAATATTAGCGAAAGGATGGGTATGCCGGAATTTTCAGAGACTTTCAGTTGGCCCGGGGAAAACCACCGCCCTTTGCTGCGCGCCGTCGTGGATCAACCGCGGCAACCCCGCCCCAGCATGCGCCCCTTGAACGCCCGAGTGGAATCCCGCGCCGGACGCGCGACCCTGATCATCGACGACCAACCGACGGCACCCCTGCTCTATGCGCTGACCGACTGCCCCGGAGCGCGTTGGACCTGGGAGGAGGTGCCGGCCCGCAACCTCGCGCTCTTCGCCAGCCGAGGCGTGCGCCTATTTCAGGCGGACCTTTGGCTGGAAATGCTGCTGCGTCCGGACGGGACGATGGACATCGATCTTGCGCGGCGGCAGGTCGCGGGCGTGCTGGCGGTCTGCCCCGACGCGAAGGTGATGTTGCGCGTGCACCTGAATCCGCCGCCGGCGTGGTGCGAGGCGCATCCGGACGATTGTGTGGCCTACGCCGACGGGCCGGCGGTGCCGGAGGAGCGGCGCGGACTGGAGCGCTGGATCGGGCGGGACAACGAACAGCCGCTGCGCGCGAGCATCTACTCCGATCGCTGGCGGACCTGGGCCGAGACGCAGCTGGCGACGTTCTGTGCGTTGCTCGGCGCGGCCCCGGAAGGCGGAGCCGTGTTCTGCCTGCAGCTGGCCTACGGGGTGTACGGCGAGTGGCATCAGTTTGGATTTTTTTGTCATGAGCCGGATACCGGTGTCGCCGCCGAGGCGGCGTACCGGCGCTGGCTGGAGCGCCGGTACGGGAATGAGACCCGCCTCGCGGCGGCGTGGTCGCGACCGGGCCTGACCTGGTCCGACGTACACGCGCCGTCGGCGGAGGAGCGTGAGCCCGCCGATCTCGCGAGCCTGCGTGATCCGGTGCGCCGGCGCGCGGTGATCGATTACTTCACCTTCCTGCATGAGGAACTCGCGGAGGCGATTCTGCGCATGGCCCGGACGGTGCGCACGGCCTGGCCGCGGCCGGTGGTCACGGCGACGTTCTTCGGCTACTTCTATTGCATGTTTGGCCGTCAGGCGGCGGGCGGACACCTGGCGCTCGACCGGTTGCTCGCCGCACCCGAACTCGACTGCATCTGCGCCACTCCGGCGTACACCCCGACCGCGCTCCCGATCGGGGGCACGGGCAACTCGCGCGGCGTGATCGATGCAGTGCGGCGCGCCGGCAAGCTGTGGCTCGACGAAATGGACCGCGCTACGTCGGTCAGCGGTTGTCCGTGGGACAAAGGCTTCAGCAGCACGATCCCGGACGACGTCGCTGTCCTGCGCCGCAACCTCCTGCAGCCGGCGACCCGCGGCGGTGGCGCGTGGTGCTACGATTTCGGCATGGTGGCCGGGACGCCCTCGTTTGCGCGCTTTGGAACGATGGGCTGGTGGGACGAACCGCAACTCGAGGCGGAAATCGGCCGCATCCAGGCACTGTACGCGTCGCGCACCGGGCGCGCTTACACCCGGCCCGCCGACGTGTTGGTGCTCCACGATCCTTGGTCGTTTGTTGCGACCGCCAGTGTGAGGCATGATCCGGCGAAGACGGTGTTTGGGGTGATGCCGGTCGCGGAACGGGATCCCGTGTCGCCCTTGTTGACCGACGGACTGGTCGAACCGTTGCAGCAATCCGGCCTGGTGCATGACGAGGCCCTGCTCTCCGAATTGCCGAGCCTCGACCTCACTCCGTACAAGCTGGTCATTCTCGCCACCACGCCGGTGCTCACGCCGGCGCAACGGGAGCAGATCCGTACGCGGGTGGCAGCGCAGGGACGTCACGTGGTGGCGCTCGGCTACGCCGGTTGGAGCGATGGCGAGGCACTTGATCCGGCGCTGGGGGCGGCGTTGTCCGGCGTGGCCACCCACGCGTCCGCGCAGGCGGCGCCGCGGCAAACTCTGGCGTGGGGCGGATGCCACGACGAGCAGTCGCTGCCGCTGCCGTTCACGGTCGCGGGCTTTTCCGGGGATGCCGAGGTGATCGGCCGATGGGCCGAAGGTACGCCGGCGGCCGTGCGCCGAGCGCAGGCCGATGCGGTGTGGTGGTCCCTTGCGCTACCTCCGTCCGGTGCCGGACTGTGGCGGGAGATCGGACGCGCGGCCGGCTGCCGGGTCGTGAACGAGCACAACGAAACCACCCTGGCCGGCGACGGCTGGGTGGTGGTGCACACGCTCGCCGGCGGACCGCGCACGCTGCGCCTGCCGGATGGTCCGGTGATCACGACCCTGCTCCCGCCCCGCTCCACGACGGTGTTCGAGGCCGCGACGGGGCAGGTGCTGCTGGGCGACGCGGGTACGCCCTGACTCAGCGGGCGCGCGGAGCAAGGCCTGGTTCCCAGGCATCGGTCCAACGAATCACGGCATTGTTGCCTTCGAACACCAGGGGCAGCCACAGGTAGGCGGCGTTGACGGGATCCTCGGGCTTCCAGACGTCGAACATGGCGATCCAGGCATCGCTCCGGCCGGGCATGGGCAGCACATACGTGCTCTGTCCGCCGAAGGTAAGCGCCGCGTCGTATCCGTGAACTGGATTCACGCCGCGGCAGGGATTGCCCAGGGCGCGATAGGGGCCGTCGATGCGGTCGGCAACGTAAAGGCGGGCGGTGTTGGGTTTCCAGCCGGTGCTGCCGGAAGCGAGCAGATACACGCGACCGTCGTGGCGAAAGAGCGCCGGTGCCTCCGTGGCGCGCTCGACGCCGGGCATCGGGCGGTAGGGTTCCGCCGGCCCCAATCCGTCCGACGTGAGCCGGGCAAAGACCAGCTGCTTGTCGGGCTTGCGCACGGTGACATGGAACGCGGTGCCCGTCTCATCCTGGAAAAGCGCAAAGTCGCCGGAACCGTTGGGGCTGTCCGCCCCGAGGAATTTTCCGTGGTAGACGAAGGGACCCTCCGGGCGGTCCGCGACGGCGACGCCCGTGTAGGCGACGTCGGTGCCTGTTGTTCCCTCGCGGGCCCGGGGTGGGTAGAGTTTGAAGTGCATCACGAACCGGCCGGTGGACGGCACGCGGATGATCTTGGGGCGGTCGAGAATGCCGGCGTCGGCGATATCGGGATGCATGCCGGCCGCCGTTACGGAGAGCACGAGACCGAGATTGCGCCAGGTGACGAGGTCGTCGCTTACGTAGCAGCTCACTCCGGCCTCGTTTTTCTCGGCCTCGGTCTTGCCCGGGATTTTCCAGGAGCCGTACCAGTAATAGGAACCCTCATGGTGCAGCACGGAGTAGCCATGCGCGTTGATCACGTCGCCCGAGGTGTCGAGCCACGGTTGCCCGGGGCGAATTTGCGGCGCTGCGGCACCAATTCGCGCCGGCATGGCAACCGCAAGAACGAGACTGAACAGGACGGAAAGGGAGAAAAGGTGGGGCATGGCGGGGTAACGGGGTGTGGCCAGCGTCGTGCCTTCGGCGGGCTTACCAAGCCCACCGGCGGTGAATGTGTTCACCGACGCGCTCAGGGGGTGATCAGCTCGCGACGGGCGGAGCCGGCGGGCGATCCGTGGCGCGCCAGCGAAAGATGCGATGCGGGGCGACGGCCCAGAGGGTCTCGTCCGGCTGCACCCGGTCATTCCAGGGCGTGCCGGCCGCCCAGGGCGAGAAGGCGGGGAGAATCAGCCGGCGAGGACTCTCGACCAGCGCCGGCAGTTTCACGCGGGTGCCGGCCCCGTCGTTCCACGTCACGGCCGGATGGTGGTGGCCGACGATTTCCAGGTGTCCGTCGGGCACGGAGGGCGCGCCATCGCCGTGATGGAAATAGCAGCCGGCACGCGTAGCCTCGCGGACGGTGGCCCGCACCCAGCGCCCGTCGTGGTTGCCGGCGATGATCGTCACTCGCGGGGTGCCGGGCGCGGCGAGGAAACGCTCGGCCGAGGTCCGTCCGGCCACGGCGTGCAAGGAGTCGCCGAGCCACAGCATCTCCTCCGGGCGATACGCGTCGATCAGGCCGCGCAGGCGGGCGGCGATCTCGTCGTCACCCCAGAGCGGGAGCAGGTTGCCCCGACGCCGGTGGGTTTCGGCGTAGCCCCAGTGCAGATCGGCCACGACCAGCAGCCGGAGGGAGGGCAGCCACAGCGCCCGGCGCGCGTCCAACCAGAGGTCAGGCCGGAGCTGCAGCGGCGGGGGTGTCGGTTTCGTGGCCATACATCTGATGGAACAGGCGCTCGATCGTGGTCTCGGGATCTTCCAGCGTCATCGTCTCCTTGATCTTGCTCACATAGATCCCGAAGGCGAACGGACTCACCCGGTCGACGGGGCGGACCTGCCACGGCAACTCCGCCACCTGCTCCAGAAAGGCCAGCGCCCGCGGCAGGTCGAGGAACCGGCGCTCCACTTCGGCGTAGGCCTCGGCGAGCAGCGGATGATCGGGTTCATGGCGGAGCAGCACGTCGAAGATGATCTCCGCGCTGAACTGCAGCGACCGCGCTCCGCGCTCCTGGCCGTGCACACGGCGCGGCACCATCAGACCGGTCTGGGCCACGCCGCGAAACTGCCACTTGACCAGATTGGACGCGGTGAGGGCGGTGCGCAGCGCCGCCTCGGCGCCGTCGCGGCGGAAGAGGGTGCGCCACTCCGCCTCGGTCATGGCCTGGTAGGCGTTCAGGGTGAGCAGGAAGCCGTAGTCGTCGATCGTGACGAGGGCGTTGCCGCCTTTCGTCTCCTGGATGCGCTGGGCGACGATGCGGGACAGGGCATCGTTGGCCGCGCGGCCGATGAGCGAGTGAAAGAAGCAATTCAGCCGGTCGCCTTCCCGGTGCACCTCGACGAGGAAGAACGCGGCGGTGGGCACGGCCGACAGACGTGCCTGCAGCCCGAAGTGACGGACCAGGGCCTCCGCGTTGCTGGTGGAGAGCGCGTATTCGTCCTTCAACCACGCCACGCCCTCCGGTCCGAGCCGGGCGGCAAGGGCGGTGCGCAGGCGCACGACCTCGTCGGCCAGACCCGAGGCGAGCGGCATCTTGTTCGCGTTCCAGCGCGGGATGGTGGGCAGGACGCCGTCGGCGCGTTTGACCCGGGCGGTGAGCAGGTGCGTCTTCACCAGCCGAAGAGGCCGTCCGTTGAGGGCGAAGACGTCGCCGGGCTTGAGCCGGTTCATGAACGATTCCTCGATCTGGCCGAGGGTGCGGTTGCCGAGTTTCACCGTCACCATTGTTTCGGACGCGATGGTGCCCACGTTTTGATAGAAACTGCGGGCCACCGCCGGAGTGGGGGTGACCAGCCGTCCCTCGGCATCGAGACGCACCTTGCCGAACAGGTCGCGGTAGGCGTGCTGGAGCGAGCGGCCTCCGCCCTCGAGGTAGTGCAACACCCGGTCGAAGAGCGCGCGGTCGAGCTGGCGGAAAGGGTAGCTGCGCCGGACGAGGGCAAAGGCATCGTCGGCCGTCGTGTCGCCGCCCACGGCCACCCCGACCAGGGTCTGCGCCAGGACGTCGACGGGATTGTCATGCGGCCGGACTGGCTCGAGGCGGCGCGCCGTCATCAGCCGCGTGGTCGCGGCGCACTCGGCGAGGTCATTGAGGTTGGAGGCGACGAGCAGTCCTCGGCTGACGGCGTCGAGGGAGTGGCCGGAGCGACCGATGCGCTGCAAAGCGCGGGCAACGCCCTTGGGGGCGGAGATCATCACCACGAGGTCGATGGCGCCGATGTCGATGCCCATCTCGAGGGAGGTGGAGCAGACCACGGCGCGCAGCTCGCCCCGGCGCAGGCGGTCCTCAACGTCGAGGCGGACGGCGCGGTCGAGCGAGGCGTGGTGGACCTCGATTTGCGCGGCGAGGTCGGGCAGGGCCTGCTTGAGCCGCAGGCCGATCGATTCGGCGCCGCTGCGGGTGTTGGTGAAGATCAGGGTGGTCCGGTAGCGCGGCAGCAGGGCGCCGAGTTCACGCAGGACGCGCGCGGCGGTGTATCCGGCCGGTGGATAAGCATCGCGGCGAAGCGGGGAGAAGACGGACACCTCGGTCCGTTTCTTCGCCGTCACCTCGGCCACGCGGCAGGACCGGCCCGGGCCAACGAGGAAGTCGGCCATGGTGGCAAGCGGAGCCACGGTCGCCGAGAGGCCGATACGGACGAGCGGAGCGGCAACGAGGGCCTCGAGGCGTTCGGCGGTGACCATGAGCAGGGACCCTCGCTTGTTCTCCGCCAAGGCGTGCAATTCGTCGGCCACGAGGAAGTGCACGGACTTGAGCGCCGGCAGCCAGGACGGTTGCGCGAGCAGCAAGGCCAGGCTCTCCGGTGTGGTGACGAGGATGTGCGGTGGCCGACGTTTCTGGGCAGCCCGTTCGGCGGTCGTGGTATCGCCAGTGCGGGCCGCGACGCGCACCCAGTCCCAGCCGAGTTCGGCCAGCGGTTCGCGCAGATTCTTCTGCAGGTCGTACGCGAGGGCGCGGAGAGGGGAGACGTACACGGCCACCAAGCCGGCCGGAAGCTCGGCGCGGTCGCGGGCCCGCGCGAGCCAGTCGAAGATCCCGAGGAAGGCGGCGAGCGTCTTGCCCGTGCCGGTGGGGGACGAGAGCAGGGTGGATTGTCCCGCCGTCACCTCCGGCACCGCAAGACGCTGACCGACGGAGAAGGGGCCGAACCGGGTCTGGAACCAACCGGCCAGGTGCGGATGGAGCGCAGCACGCAGCGCCGCATCGGTAAGACGGGGTTCAGTCAGATGAACGTGCATGCAGGCCCGTGTTCGGAACGGGAGGGATCACCGGGAATGGGTGAGCGTTGACCATGAAGAAGTCGGTCACCGTAGCACAAAAGTTGCCGGAAAACAGGTGTCCGGCCACGAGGTTGACGTCCACCAGGCCGGACGTTGCCCGGGTGGCTAGATGGGTTAGGCGTATGGGGTCAGACCGCCCCTCAACCCCTTGCCCCTATGACGATGCTGCGCCCCGGTTTGCTCCTTGGTTCCCTCTTGCTCGTGGCCGTTCCGATCGCGTCAGCGCAGGTCGTGTGGCAGGCGCCGGAAGGTCCGGCCTTGGCGCGGCACGAACAGGCGCTCGCAGTACGCGATGCGCAGTACGACCCGGCGGAGCAGATGATCCGCCGGCCGTTCTCGACGCCGGGCTACCACACCGAGTTGCAGGGCGGCTTTGTGCACCCCACGCGCGAGTCGCTGCTGTACGCGCTGGCCTTGCTCGACTCCGGCCGGCCGGAGCGGGAGGCGAGGGCGGTGGAAATCCTGCGGCGGGTGGTGGCCTTGCAAGATGTCGATCCAACGAGCCGCACCTACGGGATTTGGTCGTGGTACCTGGAGGAGCCGCTGGCGAAGATGGCTCAGCCTGATTTCAACTGGGCGGACTTCAACGGAGCGACCCTCTTGCAGGTGTCGCGCGATCATCGGGATCGTCTGCCGCCCGATCTCGCCCGCGCGGTCGACGCGGCGATTCTGCATGCGTGTGCCCGCATCAAAAAGCGCAATGTGGCACCCGGCTACACCAACATCGCGGCGATGGGCGCGTACGTTACCCTGATTGCCGGCGAGCACCTGGGCGTCCCAGAGTACGCCGACTATGGCAAGGCCCGTCTCGCGCGACTGCATGCACACTGGCGCGACAACGGAGGCTTCGAGGAGTACAACAGTCCCACGTACACGCTGGTGACGCTGCAGGAACTCTCGCGTCTGCATGCGCAGGTGCGCGATAGCGAGGCCAAGGCGATGAGCGCCGTGCTGGTGCGGGCAGGATGGGAAGAGTTGGTGCATCACTTCCATGCGCCGACGAGACAGTGGGCTGGTCCGCACAGCCGGGCGTATCACTCGCTCCTGCCCGGACGGACCTTGGACGTGTTGGAGCGTGCCGCCGGAGGTGCGGTGGCCTTGGGCCGCGACACGCCCGAGATCGACGACGTGCGGCAGCACCTGCGGTGTCCGCCGGACCTGATTCCGTACCTCGGCAGCCTGACCGCGCCGCGCACGGTGCGATCCCGTTTCATTGCGCGCAGCGACACGGTCGGAACAACGTACCTCCATCCGGATTTCGCCCTTGGCAGCATCAACTACGGCGACCTGTGGAACCAGCGCCGGGCCTTGCTGGTGCATTTCGGCAACGCTGCCTCACCCGGTTACCTGCAGCTGCGATTCCTAAAGAACGGCTACGACTTCGCTTCGGCTTTTCTCCACAGCGCGCAGGAGGAAGGCCGGTTGGTTGGCGCCGTCACGCTCGTGACCGACGGCGGCGACACGCACATTTCCCTCAAGAAAGTGCAGAATGCGACCATCCAGGCGAGCGACCTGCGAATGCGGTTCGAACTGGGCGGTCCCGCGGCGCAAGCGGTGGTGCTGACCCCAGCCGAGCACGCAGGTGGCACGCGGGTGTCCGGCCGGCTGGGGGCGGTGGCGTTGGAACTGCAGATCGCAGCGGCGCGTTTCGACGGTCGCCCGGCCACGGTGGAGATCGGGGGCGACGCCACGCGTCGTTGGTGCGATGTGATCCTCTATGCGGGACCGGAACGGACGATCGATCTACGGGCGGTGCAGGACGCGTTGGTGGCGTTTGGCTTGGCTCTCGGATCAACCCCCGAGATCACGCTGACCGAAACCGCCGGCGAGGCGGTCGTGCGTGGACTCGGACACTCCCTGACCGTGCCGGTGCGGCCCGGTCCCCGTCAGCGCGACGACAGCGTGCACGCGCCCGTGCGCCGCATGCCGTAAGCGTGGCGGCAGGCTTAGGTACCCTGTCGCTCGTGCTTGGCCGCAGCGGTGTTGTATGTCAGCCGGTCGATCCACGCCAGCGCGAGCGCCGACAGCACAAAGGTGACGTGAATGACGACCTGCCATAGCATCGTCTTCTGATCGAGGTGGTTCGCGTTGATGAACGTCTTGAGCAGGTGGATCGAAGAGATGCCGATGAGGGCCATCGCCAGCTTCACTTTCAGCACGCCCGCATTCACGTGCGACAGCCACTCGGGCTGGTCTGGATGCCCCTTGAGATTCAGGCGCGATACAAACGTCTCGTAACCGCCGACGATGACCATGATGAGCAGGTTCGCGATCATCACCACGTCAATCAGACCCAGGACGGAGAGCATGACGATGGTCTCGGTGTCGGCGACATGGGCGGCAACGGATGCCGGCGGGGCGTGATTGAAGAGGGCGAAGCCGATCAGGTGTCCAAGTTCGACCAGAAACCGATACACGTAGACGACTTGCGCGATGATCAGGCCGACGTAGAGCGGCGCCTGCAGCCAGCGGCTCAGGAAAATGAGGCTGCCGAGCGAACGTTGCGAACGGGCATTTGCGTCCATGGAAAACGTCGACAGCACCGTCAGTCCGCTTCCGAGGCAAGCCTGTCGATTTGCAGGAAGGTTGCGCATCGGTGGGCGGCATTTTGAAAAGTCTGTAGCACGCCCTGATCCCCTGCGTTCTTGCGGCAGAGGTCCTTTCATGGTGGGATCGGGTCGTGGTCAAACTACCCTTGGCCGTGTGCCGCTTCCTTGGCGTACTGGCGATTTCCCTGGCGGGCGGAGCGTGGGCGGCGGTGTCCCCCAACGGCTCCTTGAACAACGATCAACTGGCTTCGCGCTTCCTCGCGCAGGCCACCTTCGGCCCTTCGCCGGACGCGATCGCGGAGCTGCGGTCGTTGAATTACAACTACGCGGCGTGGATCGACCGGGAGGCGGCCAAGCCGGTGTCCTCCTCGGTGACCATCGTGCAGGCCGCGCTGACCGCCGGTCAAATCACCACCGCCGACACGGGCAACAACCGGCGGGCGCGCAACGAGGTGATGATCGGCGGATCCGACCAGCTGCGGCAGCGAATGGCCTACGCGCTCAGCCAGATCATGGTGATCTCGGACGTGGACTCGAACATCGCCAACGGCCGCGAGGGCTCGAGCAGTTACTACGACATGCTCGCCCGCAACGCGCTGGGCAACTTCCGGAACCTGCTGATGGACGTCACGCGCCATCCGATGATGGGGCGCTACCTGAGCCATTATAAGAACCGCAAGGCGAACCTGACGGCGGGCACGCGGCCGGACGAAAACTACGCGCGCGAGGTCATGCAGCTGTTCTCGATCGGCCTCTACCAGCTTCAGTCCAACGGCAACTACGTGACCGACGGTTCCGGCCGCCCGATCGAGTCCTACACCAACGACGACATCACCGAGTTCGCGCGGGCCTTCACCGGCTTCACCGACGACGGGCCTGGCACCACGGGCAGCGGGACGGGGCAGACGGATTTTCCGCGCGATCCGGCCAATTACACCTCGCCCATGCGCATGTGGGAGCAGCAGCACGACAACGCGGCCAAGCGGCTGCTGTCGTATCCGGGCGCCCGCAAGGTGAACCTCCCGGCCGGCCAGACCGGCCTGCAGGACGTGCAGGACGCGGTGGACAATCTGGTCGAGCATCCCAACACGGCGCCGTTCATCTGCCGCCAGCTCATCCAGCGCCTCGTGACCTCGAATCCGAGCAGCGACTACGTCGGCCGCGTCTCTGCCGTGTTCGTCAACAACGGTTCCGGCGTGCGCGGCGACCTGCTCGCGGTGGCGAAAGCCATTTTGCTCGATCCGGAGGCGCGCAACCCCTCGTTCATCGGTGACCCTGAGCATGGCAAGCTGCGCGAACCCTTCCTGCGCGTGACCCACCTGCTGCGCGCGTTCCGCTTCACGGTGCAGCCGGGCACGCTGCCGTACAACTTTGGCAACGTCGTGACCGCCGGAACCATCGGGCACTACCCGATGAGTTCGCCCTCAGTCTTCAATTTCTACTCGCCCGACTACGAACCACCCGGGCCGGTGGCGAACGCGCGGCTGGTGGGGCCGGAGTTTCAGATCCTGAACTCGGTCTTCGCCATCACGCTGCCCAATGCGCTCTACACCCTGATCCAGACCGGGGCGGGCAACTTCCGCCTCAACCTCGATGAGCAGGTGCAGCTGGCGGCGAACCCTGCGGCGTTGCTCGACAACGTCGATCTCCTGCTCACCCACGGCACGATGAGCGTGGAGACCCGCGGACACATCCTGCGTGCGGTCGAGGGCGTGACCCAGGCCGTGGTGCCGAGCGGCAGCACGATCAACCAGACCCGCGCCTTTCTGGCCATCTACCTGACCGTCGTCTCGCCCGATTACGCCATCCTTCAGTGACCGCCCCCATGAGCTCCCTTTCCCAACCGGTCAGTCGCCGCGCGTTCATCGGCCAGGCCAGCTGCGCCGGCGTCAGCGCCACCTCGCTCTTCTCCACGCTCCTCACGCTTCGCCTCGCCAATTCGCTCGCCGCCCAGACCGCCCCGGCGGGCGGCGACTACAAGGCGCTGGTCTGTCTCTTCCTCGCCGGCGGCAACGACTCCTTCAACATGCTCGTGCCGACCACGCCGGCCGAGCACACCGCCTACAGCAACGTCCGGCGCAACCTCGCGCTGCCGCGCGACACCCTGCTGCAGATCACGCCGTCCAACCTCGGCGGACGCACCCTGGGTATCCATCCGTCCATGACGGAGGTGCGGGACCTGTTCAACCAGGGCAAGCTGGGCTTCGTGTCAAACGTCGGCTCGCTCGTGCGGCCGACCACGCTCGCCGACTACCGGGCAAACCGTTACCGGCCGGTGTCGCTCTACTCGCACTCCGACCAGATCAAACAGTGGCAGACCTGCATCCCGGACCAGCGCACGGCGATCGGCTGGGGCGGACGCGCGGCCGACATCATCCGGTCGCTCAACGGGCCGAGCCTGGTGTCGATGAACATCTCGCTGTCCGGTCAGAGCATCTTCCTCACCGGCCAGCAGGCCTTCACCTACGCCCTCGGTTCCGGCGGGGCGACGGCCCTGACCGGCTACAATCCCACGTCGCGGAACAACCTCACGGCCCTGCGCACGACGGCGATGGACGGCGCGCTCGACGCGCAGTACCGCAGCCTGTTCGAGCAGACGTTTGCGGATTCAACCCGGGACGCGGTCGACGCCTACTACGCCTTTTCGGCGGCGATCGGCGGGGCGGCCCTCACGACACCGGTGCCGGCGGGCAACAGCCTGGCGTCGAATCTCGCCATGATCGCGCGCACCGCCGCCTCCGCCGGGCGGCTCGGCGCGCGTCGCCAGATCTTCTTCGTGCAGATCGGCGGCTGGGATCATCACGACGAGGTGTTGAACAACCAGGTGACGATGCTGCGGACCGTGAGCCAGGCGCTGGGCTTCTTCTGGACGGCCCTCGGCGAGCTCGGCCTGCAGAACAACGTGACCCTCTTCAGCGCGTCGGAGTTCGGCCGCACGCTCACCTCGAACGGCAACGGCTCCGACCATGCGTGGGGCGGCAATCAGTTGGTCATGGGCGGCGCGGTGCGAGGCGGGGCGATTTTCGGCAACCGCGACCAGGACTACTATCCGAACCTGCAGAACCTCTCGGCCATCGATACCGGCCAGGGTCGGCTGGTCCCGGGTGTCGCGGTCGACGAAATGGCCCGCGACCTCCTCGCGTGGTACGGGGTGGGCAGCAGCGACATCGACTACGTGTTGCCGGCCTACAACAGCCGCTTCGGCGGCCGGCCGAGCCTGCAGATCATGGGGGACAGCGCCGTGCCGCCTCCGGGCGGAGGCGGCTCCACGGGAGGAGGCACGACCGGCGGAGGTACCTCCACGGGCGGATCGACCGGCAGTTCCGGCGGAGGTGGTGGCGGCGGTGGCGGCGCGCTCGGTCCGGTGGCCCTCGGAGCCGCGGCGGCGTTGGTGGGACTTCGTGCGCTCGCCCGTCGAAAGGCGCGGGTGCAGGCCGCCCGCAAGGCTTCGCCACCGACACACTCATGACCGTTGCGGCTCCGTGGTACTCGTCTGATCGTTTCGGGGTATGAAGCGGCGTTCGTTTCTCGGACTCTGTGGGGCGGCGCTGGCCACCGTGCCGATGCGCGCGGCCACGCCGGGTCGTCTCGGGATCGGTCAAATCGGCACGCGGCATGCGCATGCGGCCGGCAAGATTGCGGCGATCCGGGCCGCGGGCGAAACCTGGCGGCTTGTCGGTGTGGTTGAACCGGACGACGCCCAATGGGCCCGGGTGAGTGCCACGCCCGCTTACGCCGGCGTCTCGCGCCTGACCGAGGCGGAGCTGTTCGCCGATCCGGACGTGAAGGCGGTCGCCGTGGAGACGGCGATGGAGGACAGTGCGGCGACGGCGCTCAGGGCGTTGCGCGCGGGACGACACGTGCACCTCGACAAGCCCGGTGCCCTCTCACACCGCGCCTTCGTTGCCCTGCGCCAGGAGGCGGAGCAGCGCGGCCTCGTGGTGCAGATGGGGTACATGCTGCGGTACAATCCGGCGTTCGTGCTCCTCGCGCAGGCGGTGCGCGAGGGCTGGCTGGGGGAGATCACGGAAATCGATGCGGTCATGGGCAAGCTTGGCAGTGCGGCCGACCGCGACCTCCTCGCCGGCCTGCCCGGCGGAGGCATGGTGGAGTTGGGCTGTCACTTGGTCGATCTCGTCGTGGCCTTGCTCGGCCCGCCGTCCACCGTGACCGCGCACGCGACGCCGACGCGATCGGATGGCGTGCCGGACAATCAGACGGCGGTCCTGGTGTATCCCCGGGCGACCGCGGTGCTGCGCACCAACTTTGCCGACCCCCACGGCTTTGCCCGCCGCCGGTTCAGTGTGGCCGGCACGGAGGGGGCGCTGGAGATTTTTCCGCTCGAGTCGGGCAACGTGAAGCTGTCGCTGCGCCGTCCGGCGGGCGGCCACGGTGCCGGCACGCATGCGCTGACCCTCGCCCGGGCCGGCGGACGCTACGATGGCGAGTTTGCCGATCTCGCCCGGGCCTTGCGCAGCGGAACGCCGCTCGCGTGGGATGCGACGCACGATATTGCCGTGCACGCGACCACGTTCCGCGCTGCCGGCCTCACGCTCGACACCTGAGCGCCGTCTGCCGGGGTCAGGCTTCCTTGTTGGCCTCGCGCAAGGCCGGATCCGCCGCCGGTGCCGGGTTCGCAGGGGAACCGCCGCGGTTGCAAAGGGCGGTGACCTGCTGCCACAGGGCATCGGTGCGTGCGGCGATCAGCTCGCGGGCGTGCGCCACCTTGGCAGCCCGGGCGGCCCGGTTCTCGTCGGCGATGCGCGCGAGGTCATCGAGGTTGTAGACGAAGACGTTTTCTAGGCTGGCTACGGCCGGCTCCACGTCGCGCGGCAGGGCAAGATCGATCAGGAAGAGCGGGCGCGCGGGCCGCCGCTTCATCGCCGCCACGATGTCCGCGGTCGTGACCACGGCGTGGGGGGCGGAGGTGGAGCACACCACGATGTCGAACTGGGCGAGATGGCCGGTCACATGCTCAAACGGCAGGGCGGCGCCGCCGAAGGTGGTGGCCAGCTCCATGGCGCGGGCGAATGTGCGGCTCGACACGGTGAGGCTGCCGGCGCCGCGGCTCTGGAAGGCCTTGGCCGTCTTTTCGCCGATCTCGCCGGCTCCGAGCAGCAGCACTTGGGCGCTCGCCAGATCGCCGAAGATGTTCACCGCCAGATCGACGGCGACGTTGGCGACGCTGATCTGCCCCTCCGTGATCGCCGTGTGGGTGCGCACGTGCTTCGCGGCTTGGAATGCCTTCTGGAAAACCCGATTCAGCACCGGGCCGACCGTCTGCCGGGCCTGGGCGTCGGCGTAGGCGGCCTTCACCTGGCCGAAGATTTCATTCTCGCCGAGCATCTGGGAGTCGAGTCCCGACGACACCTCGAGCAGATGGCGGAGCGCCTCCGGACCGGTGAGGTTTTGGCGGATGCGGGCAAACTCCGCCTCGTCGAGCCCGTGCAGCCGGCAGAACGTCGCCTGCACGCGGGCAATCGCCTCCGGGGAGTCGGCCAGCCCGTAGAACTCGACGCGATTGCAGGTGCTGAGCACGGCGTACTCGCCGAGTCCCGGCACGCCGGAGAGCTGGGCATGCAGTGGCGGCAGTTTCTCGGCCGTGAGCGCGAGTTTTTCGCGCAGCTCGAGCGGGGTCGTGCGATGGCTGGCGCCGAGGAGAAAGAGGATGGGACCCTGGCTCATGGCTGGCGGGTCTGGGAAACCTGTCCGTCCGGGCTGCGGTCGGAATCGACGGCGCCGAGGGAGAGGAGCGCGAGGGCGAAGAGCACGGTGCAGACCCAGGCGAGACGTTGGGCGACGAGACGGCCGCCGAGACGCAGCCCCAGGGTGAGAGCATAGGCAAACCACACGATCACGGTCGCAATGAGCTTCAGCGTGTGGTCGCCGGAGCTTTCGCGGGCAAACCAGACGGCACCGACGGCGAGCGAGGTCGTCATCAGGCCCACCCCCGCGGTGAGCAGGCGCAGGCTGATGTGGTCGAGGTCGCGGATCGACGGTAGAAACGCGAACATTCCGCTGAGGTGCTTGTGCTTCAGGCTGTAGTTGCGGAGCAGGAACATCACCGAAGTCAGCGCGAGCAGCCCGAAGACGCCGTAGCTGAACAAGGCGAGGGCGGCGTGGAACTCGATCCACGCGTTGCCACCGAAGATCCCCACGCGTCGGGTGGCGTCCCAGGCGGGGATGGCGAGGGAAATGAGGGTGAGGGCCGCCGTCAGCATGGCGGTGAAATAGCCGAGCAGGCTGAGCCGGAAGACCGCCCCGATCATCAGGTAGAGCGAAATGGCCGACCACGCGGTGAACTGGAACATCTCGAACGCGTTCCCCAACGGGCAGCCCTTGACCGCGAGGCCGCGCAGGTAGAGGCCGATGGTTTGCACGACAAAACCCGCGGCAATCAGGCCGTACATCAACCCATTCGAGGCGCGGCGGTCCCGGAGCAGGGCGACCGTGCCCAAAATGAAGCCGGCCAGGTACGCCGCGGCGGCGAACCAGAGCCAGGTGCGATCGGTGAAGGCGAACATGCGGTGGGTGAAGTTGCCCGAGGGCCGTCGGACGCGCAAGCGCGGTCACATTCGCCAGCGAGCGCGGATACGACCCCGTGATCTGGCCGACCAGGGGCACACGTGGGTCCCTCCGCGCGTGGCTTGGAACCGCCTCGCCGGCGGATCACGCCGGATTCCGTGCGACCCAGAATCGGCACTCGTCTGAGAAATCCTTCACCGCCCGGGACTCGCGGCTCAGCTCTCGCCGCAGGTGATCCTCCTCGTGTCGCCAGCCGGTGGCGGCGAGGTCGGCGAGGATCTCCGCCCGGTCCGGCAGGTGCATGAAGGTGTGGCCGCCATTGTCATCGGCAAAATACCGGTCGCCGAACTCGACCAGGCGGGGGTCCTGCTCGCCCCGTTCCCAGCGGGCAGCCTCGAGCCGCCAGAGCGCGCGCTCGGTGCGCGATTCGTCGCGGTCATGGGTGGTGAAGAGCAGCGGAGCGCCCGGCCGGCACGCCCGCCGCAGCTCGCCCAGGGCGCGGCGGCGTTGTTCGCGTCCCGGGATTTGCATGAGTCCGTTGAACATGAACAGCACCCCGGCGTAGCGTTGCCGGCCGATCGCCTCGTGGGTCCGCAACACCGTCGCATCGGCGTGGTGGAACCGGATCCCGGCCGCGCCGCGCTCGGCGGCAAGCGACAAGGCCTGCTCGAGCAATTGTTCGGCGAAATCGAACGCAGTCAGATCCCGATAGCCGAGATCCCATAAGCCGAGCGTCACGCGGCCCGCTCCGCAGCCCGCTTCGAGCAGCGGGGCGTCGTGATCGGGGAACAGGCGTTCGATAAGCAGACGTTCCGATTTCCACAGGCCGAGAAAATGAGCCGCGCGCGCGTAGGCCACGACGGTGCTGAGTTCATTGAAGTCAGCCCGGACGGTTTCGGCGGTGATCTTCTTCGGCTTGGACAATGAAACGATGGCAGGTGTCAGGATGCGGTCCGGCGCCACGCGGCGATGAACATGCCGTTGGCGTTGATCTGATCGGGCCAGAGCGTGAGCTGGGGTGCGCCGCCGAGGACCGGATCGGGGATGAAATCGGGATGGGCGGCAGTGAACGCGTCGGCCACGGCGGTGGTTTCGCTGCGGGTCAACGTGCAGACGGCGTAGACGAGGCGTCCGCCCGGCTTGAGCGCCGGTACGACATGCTCGAGCAACTGGGTCTGCAGCGTCGCGAGCTCGCGCACGTCCTCGAGGCCGGTGGTCCAACGGGCATGGGGATTCCGCTGCCAGGTGCCGACGCCGCTGCACGGGGCGTCGATGAGGATGCCATCGAAGCGGGTCTTGGTCGGCAGGAACGGGCCGCCATTCCAGGTGACGGCGCGGTAATTGAAAACCTGGGCGCGGGCGGCGCGCTTGCGCAAATGGGTGAGCCGCCGCGCCGACCGGTCACTCGCCCAGATCAGTCCCTTGTTGGCCATCAGGTCGGCCAGGTGCAGCATCTTTCCGCCCTCGCCGGCGCAGGTGTCCCACCAGGTTTCCCCGGCCTTGGGCGCACAGGCATGGCCGACGAGCTGGGAGGCGAGGTCCTGGATCTCGAACAGGCCCTTGCGAAACTCATCGGTGCGGAAGAGATCCTTCTGGCCGGCGTAGCGAAAGGCCGTGGGCGTGGCGCCCGTTGCCCCGGGAAACGCAGAGAGGTCGGCGGCGACACAGTCGCCGAGGGCCCGCGGCACGGAGCGGGCGAATTCCGTTTGCACGCGGATCCACAGCGCCGGATCCCGCTGCAGCTGGCGCAGCCACGAAACCGGCACAGGCGACATCTCGTCGGCGATCCAGGCCGGGACCGTGCGTTCTGCGAGCGCCTCGGCCTTGATGCTGTCGGGCTTGGTCTCGAAGCGCGTCTGGAGCTCGGCCGCGGCCGAAACCCGGCGCGTGGTCGACTCGCGTTCGTCAAGCCAGCGCAACCACCGATAGTACGAGAAGACGAGGCGGACAATGGCGCGCTTGGTGGCGGGATCGATGTCGTCCCGGCCTGCGAACCGTTCGCGCAACGCGGCGTCGGCCGGCAGCTCGGGCGAGACGCGGTCGATGATTTCGGCGGCGCGTTGAATGGGGGCGGTGACGCTCATGCAGACAAAGGAGCCAAGCCGTCGCGACGGCGGACGGAAACGCTTTTTTCGCGGAGTACGGCTGACGCAGCCGGGGCGCTTAGCGGCGGACGGGCACGCCCCGGCCGGCAAGGTAGGTTTTCACCTGCGGAATCGTGAGGGTACCGAAGTGGAACAGGCTCGCAGCGAGTACGGCACTGGCGTGGCCCTGGTCGAGGGCGTCGGCAAAGTGCGAAAGTTCGCCGGCGCCGCCGCTGGCGATGACCGGTACGCTGACCGCATCGCTGACGGCGCGGGTGAGCCCGACGTCGTAACCGACCTTGGTCCCGTCGCGGTCCATGCTGGTGAGCAGGATTTCCCCGGCGCCGAGTTCGACGGCCTGGCGCGCCCAAGCCACCGCGTCGAGGTCGGTGGGGTTGCGTCCGCCGTGAGTGTAGACGCGCCAGCTCGTGCCGTTGGGCTCGGCCTTGGCGTCGATCGCGACCACGATGCACTGGGCGCCGAAGCGTTCGGATGCGGCGCGGATCAGCGCCGGGTCCTTGATCGCGGAGGTGTTGAGCGAAACCTTGTCCGCGCCGGCCTTCAGCATCGCCTCGATGTCGGCCAGCGTGCGCAGGCCTCCGCCGACGGTGAGCGGCATGAAGCACTGCTCGGCGGTGCGGGCGACGACGTCGTGCATGATGCCGCGACCGTCGCTCGACGCGGTGATGTCGAGGAAGACGAGTTCGTCGGCGCCTTGCGCGTCGTAGGCCTTGGCGGATTCGACCGGGTCGCCGGCATCGCGAAGTTCAAGGAACTTCACGCCTTTGACCACCCGTCCCCCCGTGACGTCGAGGCAGGGAATGATTCTTCGCGAGAGCATGACTAGCAGTAGCGAGTAGCGGGTAACGAGTAGCGAGTAGTCGGCGGTCGCAGCGCGGGTCTGATGCTCGCTACTCGCTGCTCACTACCCGCTACTGGCGCTCAGTCCGTGTGCACCACGTCCGGCTCGAAGTTGACGGCGAGGCGGTAGACGTTGCCCGGCCGCATGATGAGCGGGTGGTCGCGCACGAGGTGCTGGAGGTAGTGGATCTTGCCGTAGTTGGTGCGGTAGGTCGGGTCGTTGGTGACGACCTCGGTGTCCTGCCAGACGGCTTGGAAATCGTCGCGGGCCACGGTGCAGCGCAGGCCTTGGGCGCCGAGGGCGAGGGAGCCGCCGACCCGGTAGGTGGAGTGCGGCGCGGCGATCGCGAGCAGGTAGCGGAACTTGTCGAGCTGGACCGGCTGGCGCACGGTATAGGCGAATTCGCAGCTGATCTTGGGACCGGCGAAGTTCCACTGGACCTTCACGCTGCCAAGACCCTTCACGAACTCTTCCTTGAGGTTGATCAGCTCGGGCTGGTCGTACCGGAAGTAGAAACTGTTGCGCAGGCCGAGGCCGGTGACGCAGTTCTTGCCGTAGAAGGCCGGCAAGGTGACCTGATCGCCGAAGGTGAGTTCGGGAATCATGACCGGGGCGTAGATGTTGTTCGGCCAGTCGAAGACGCCCGGGCAATGCGGGAACGGCAGGGAGTCGGCGGTCAGCGCGCTGCCGGAGCTGATGAGCGGGATCTGCGCATGCAGGCCGGACTCGGCGTCGCGGTAGAGGAACACGCCCTGTTCCTTGCGGTTCGACTTGTCGAAGATGACGAAGCGACCGGTGGTGCGGACGGGCTCGGGCTTCGGGGCGCCGGACGGCATCTGCACGGTCTTGGCGAGGCGCGCCCACTGGCACAGGTAGCGCGCGGCGTCGAAGTTCGCCATGCGGGTCGTGTGGTGGCTGTAGGCGGTGCGCTCGGCGTCGCGGAGGTCGAGGAAGCCGTGTTCCTGGTCGAGGTACGTCTGATAGAAAAAGACGAACAGGCGGCGCAGGAGATCGTAGTACTTCGGCTTCTGGTCGTCGGCGATCCAGCCGTCGCGCAGGCCCTGCAGGATGAGACTGATGCAGTGCATCTGGCCGTAGGCGCCGGCGGCGCGGCCGAAGGCCCAGCCGAGGCCGTCCGCGCGCACGAGATCGGGCATCATTTTGATGTACTTCTCGGCGTAGGTGCGGAGGGTGGGGAGCTTGCGGTCACGCACGCCGCTGTTGGCGTGGAGTTGCAAGGCGGAGCGGATGAACACGAAGGTCATCACGCCGTAGAGATTGAAGTTGCCCCCGAGGCCCTCGGTCGAGTCGTCGAAGAAGCCGTTGGAGCTCGTCTGGTTGATCCGATCGCACATGCGCTCGATCAACCGCGACGTCTCGTCCTTCTTGGACAGGCCAAAGCTGAAGCGGGCGACGGCCTTGGCCACGTTGAAGGCCTGCCAGTGATTGTCGTAATCGCTGCGGTGGAGCAGGGACTTGTCGATGCGCTGCTGGGTCTCCTCAACGAGGCGTTCCCAGACCGGGTTGCGCTCCTTGGACGGGCCGAAGCAGAGCAGGCCGAGGGAGGCGTAAGCCAGGCCGTTCTCGGCGGCGGGCTCGGTGAACATCTGGGCCGTCACGCAGCGGGCGGCGAGGTCGACGAGGTCGTAGCCTTTGAGCGTGGTCTCTCCGGTGGCGCGATAGTACTCGCCGAGGGCGTAGGCGACGTGGCCGGGTTCGTCAGGGCGGGGCTGTTCGCCGGGAGCGGGCAGGATGGTGCCGTCGGGTTGGATCGAGTCGAGGTTGTGGCCCAACATCGAACGGGCCATATCGAGACACTGCTCGGAGAAACTGTGCATGCGTGAAGGTTGGCTGGCTGCGGCTCCGGCGGCGCACCGCGCGCGCGACGGAAGGTTAGTTTGTTCAGGTTTTTAGCGGTGTCGGCAAGGGCGAATTCAGAATCAAACCGGCGGACGCCGGCTTCGGCGCGCTTCGCCAGCGGATGGCGGCTTAGCGGGCGATGAGCTTGAGGAACTCGTCGTTGTTCTTGGTCTTGGACAGGCGCGCGATCATGGTCTCGGTCGCCTCCTCGATCTTTTGCGAGACGAGGGCGCGGCGGAAGAAATGGATGCCCTCGAGCTTCTTCGCGTCGATGAGCAGCTCTTCCTTGCGGGTGCCGGAGGAGGCGATGTTGATCGCCGGCCAGAGGCGCAGTTCGGCGCACTTGCGGTCGAGCACGAGCTCCATGTTGCCCGTGCCCTTGAACTCCTGGAAGATCACGTCGTCCATGCGGCTGCCGGTCTCGACGAGGATGGAGGCGACGATGGTGAGCGAGCCGCCCTCCTCGGTGTTGCGGGCGGCGGCGAAGAGCTGGCGCGGCTTCTCGAGGGCGCGGACGTCGAGACCGCCGGAACCGGTACGGCCGCTGTTGCGCAGGGTGTTGTGCGCGCGGGCGAGGCGGGTGAGCGAGTCGAGGAACAGCACCACGTGCTTGCCGCTCTCGACCATGCGCTTGGCGCGCTCGATCGCGATGTCGGCGACGCGGATGTGGCTGTCGACAGACTCGTCATTGGACGAGGCCCAGACCTCGGCCGGCACGCTGCGCTTGAAGTCCGTGACCTCCTCGGGCCGCTCGTCGACGAGCAGGATCATGACGTGGCACTCGGGATTGTTCTCGAGGGTGCCGAGGGCCATGTCGCGCAGGAGGGTCGTCTTGCCCGTGCGGGGCGGGGCGACAATCAGACCGCGGGTGCCTTTGCCGATGGGGCAGAAGAGGTCGACCGCGCGGGTGGTGAGCCGGCCGTCCTTCAGCTCCATCTTGAGCTGCTTGTCCGGGGAAATCGTGGTCAGCTGCGTGAAGTCCATCTTCGCGCGGCGGTCCTCGATGGAGAGGCCGTCGACCGACTCGATGAACTTCATCTTCGGATTCGGGAACTTGCCCTCGGCCGGGTAGGCCGTGCCGGTGATGACGCTGCCGGGCTTCAGCTTGAAGCGGCGGATGAGTTCCTTCGGCACGAAGCAGTCGGTGGGGCGGCGCTTGCCGAATTTGGCGAGGTCGAGCAACTGGCCGTTGCCGCCCTTTTGGACGTCGATGTCGAGAATGCCTTCCACGCGGACCACGTTTTCGATGCGTTCGGCGGGGGCCGCGGCGGCTGGCGCGGCGGCGGAGGGGGACGCCGGCGCGGAATCCGCGGGCGTGGACACAGGGTTTTTATCCATGATACAGGAGGTAAAGTCGGACGATGGCAGGCCCCGTGCTTGACGCACAAAACTCAGGGCAGGATAAGAGCGGCGCATTCTGACTGCACACGCGGAGCTTAACCCCTAAATCAGCCACTTACGTGACGGACCAAACGATTACCTCAGTGTCCCGGGAGAACCGGGTTTTCAGGCCTTCGGCCGAGTTTCAGCGCCAAGCGAACCTTGGGAGCTTGGCGGCTTATAAGAGACTCTACGCCGAGTCTGTCAACTCCCCAGAAAAATTTTGGGGCCGACAGGCGACTGAGCTGCTGGTCTGGCGCAAGCCCTACAAGAAGGTGCTCGATTGGAAGGCTCCCCACGCCAAATGGTTCGTGGGCGGTAAGTTGAACGTTTCCGAGAACTGCCTCGACCGCCACTTGGGCACTCCGCGCGAGAACAAGGCGGCGCTGATTTTTGAAGGTGAGCCGGGCGACGTGCGCACGATCACCTACCGCCAGTTGCATTTTCATGTCTGCCGTCTCGCCCATATTTTTGAGAACATGGGCATCGGCGCGGGCGACCGCGTGGCGATCTACATGCCGATGGTGCCCGAGGCGGTGATGGCCATGCTGGCCTGCGCCCGCGTCGGCGCGATCCACACCGTGATCTTCGGCGGCTTCAGCGCCGAAGCGATCAAGGACCGACTCAACGACTGCAAGGCCAAGCTCGTCATCACGGCCGACGGCGGCTGGCGCCGCGGCAAGGTCATCGAACTCAAGGCCAACGTCGACAAGGCCCTCGAGGGCGCGCCGAGCGTCCAGTCCGTCATCGTGCTCAAGCGCTGCGGCAATCCGGTCAACATGGTCGAGGGCCGCGACGTCTGGTGGAAGGAGGCCTGGGAGGGCGCGCCCAATACGCACAAGGCCAAAGCCTTCGACAGCGAGCATCCGCTCTTCATCCTCTACACCAGCGGCAGCACCGGAAAACCGAAGGGCGTGCTCCACACCAGCGCGGGCTACCTACTCGGGGCGAAGCTGAGCTCCCACTACGTTTTCGACCTGAAGGACACCGACCGCTACTTCTGTTCCGCCGACATCGGCTGGATCACCGGCCACAGCTACGTGGTGTACGGCCTGCTCTCGAACGGCTCGACCGTGTTCCTCTACGAAGGCGCGCCGAACCAGCCGGAGCCGGACCGCTTCTGGCAGATGATCGACCGGCACGGTATCACCATTTTGTATACGGCGCCGACCGCCATCCGCGCGTTCATGCGCTGGGGAGACAACTACGTGCTCCGTCACCGCCTCGACTCGCTGCGCCTGCTCGGGTCCGTGGGTGAGCCGATCAATCCGGAGGCCTGGATGTGGTATCACAAGATGATCGGCAAGGGCCGCTGTCCGATCGTCGACACCTGGTGGCAGACGGAGACGGGCTCGATCATGATCACGCCGCTCCCCGGCGCGACGCCGCTCAAGCCGGGCTCCGGCACGTTGCCGTTCTTCGGCGTGGTGCCCAAAGTCGTCGATGAGAAGGGCAAGGAAGTCCCGCGCAACAGCGGCGGGAAACTCATCATCGCCAAGCCGTGGCCCTCGATGCTGCGCACGCTCTGGGGCGACGACGATCGCTTCCGCAAGACCTACTTCAGCGACTATCCCGGCATCTACTTCACCGGTGACGGGGCGCGGCAGGACAAGGACGGCTATTTCTGGATCGTCGGCCGCATCGACGACGTGCTCAACGTTTCCGGTCACCGCATTGGCACCGCCGAAATCGAGAGCGCCCTCGTGTCGCATCCGGCCGTGGCCGAGGCCGCCGCGGTGGGCCGGCCGGATGAACTCAAGGGCCAGTCGCTGGTCGTGTTTGTGACGCTCAAGTCCGGCCACGAACCGTCCGACGCCCTGAAGGAGGCCCTGCGCGCCCACGTCGGCAAGGAGATCGGCTCGCTCGCCAAGCCGGATGTGGTGCGCTTCGCCGCCGGCCTGCCGAAGACGCGCTCCGGAAAGATCATGCGCCGCATCCTCAAGGAGATCGCGGTGGGCGGCACGATCAAGGGCGACACCACCACGCTCGAAGACTTCGCCGTGGTGGCGTCGTTGCAGTCGCAGGAGGAATGATCGCGGGGGCGATCGCCCCTTTTTTGTAGTCGGAAGATCGGACCGATCCGACGGATCGGTCCGACCTGCGAGACGGGAAGAGACACGCCGCCGCGTGCTCAGAGAGCCAGGCGCTTCAGCTCCGATTCCAGTCGGACAAGGGTGGCGTCGTGTCCGGCGGCGCCGGTGTAGCGGCGATTGGACAGCAGTTCCTTGCCATGCCGGTCGATCACGATGATGGCCGGCATGACCTGCGCGTTGTACTTCTCCAATTGCGGCGGGCGCTTCGATGCCGGTACGACCACGCCGGGCAGGCCAAACTTGCGCGCGAAGCTCAAGGCGTCTGCGTCCGCGGGATCGTAGGCCAGCGAGACGAGGGCAACGTCAGGGTGGGCGGCGAGCAGGGCCTGCATGCGTTCCGCGAACATCGGGGAATAGTGCTGGCTGTTGCTGCAGGTGGTGGAGGCTCGATAAAGAACATACACGGCTTTGGGCGGCAGTTCCACGGGTTGGCCGGCGGCGTCGAGCGTGGCGCCTTGCAGCAGGGCGGCGATGCGATTGGGGCGCTCGGCGGCCGGCAGGCGGGCCCGCTCGCGGGCGCGATAGAGCAGGTCGGTGTCGCCGGGATTAAGGGCCATCGGACGCTTGTCCGCTGTGCTCCAAACGTGAATACGGTTATTCACGATATCCGCGAGAGGCACTTCACTGCCGGCAGGCAGCACGCCGCTCGGGAAGTGCAGGGCGACGTGGGCGGTCACCATGGCGGGATGAAGGGAGGGGTCACGGGCGATCGCGTTGAAATCCACCGCACGCTGGTCGGCGTTGAGGTTCGACCAGTACCGGTTGGCGGCGGCGAGCAGATCGGTGTCGGTCACGCCAAGGTCGGTCGTGATGCCGTCCGGCAGAATAACCTCGACGTTGCGGGCCGTGACCTTGGTGACCCGCAGGATCGCGCCTTGCTCGAAGCGGGTGCCGTCCTGAAAGGCGACCGTGCGCTGCAAGGTGACCTGCGGCGGCCAGCGATCGGGGCGGTTGACGAGATCGGTCCAGGCCCAGGCGGCTGGGGCGGCGGGGGGCGGAGTCGCCGGTGCCGATGATTTTGTGGCGGCGCCCGAGAGCGGGAGCGTGAGCAGGAGGAAGCCGAGCGCGACGGCCCGGGGGAGCAGCGATGCGATGTTCATGGTAAGGGTCATTTCTTGGCTTTGGCGGCAGCCGCCTCTTCCTGTTTGCGTTTCCGCTCGGCGGCGGCGTCCTCGCGGGCCTTGGCGCGGGCGGCGGCGGCAGCTTCCTGCTGGAGCCTGCGTGCTTCGGCGGCGGCGAGGCGGTCGGCTTCTGCCTGGGCTTTGGCGGCGGCGGCTTCGGCGACCTGCCGTTCGCGTGCGGCGCGGGTTTCGGCGATCCAACCGGGGATGCCGGCAGCGGCCGAGGGAACGACCCGCACCCGCTTCATGGGCCCATTGGGCTGGCCCTCGACCAGGGCGGTGCCGACGAGGAGGACGCTTCCGTCGGGCTGCGCTTCCCAGAGGCGGTGGCTGCCGCCGGTGTTGGCCCAGCTGACTCCGCGGTTGCCGAACTCTGCAATCACATGGCCGTTCATGCGGTAGGATTGGTAGGCGCCGAAACCCGGACGGTTTTCGTTCGAGACGGTCAGCACGTGGCGGCTGTCGGGGGTGAACCCCATCAGCACGTTGACCGGCACCTCGCGGGAGCTGAAGTATTCACCATCGAGATACAGGGATCGTCCCTGGTTCCCGGCCGGAGGGCGGGCTAGGGCGGCGACGTGCCGGCCGTCGGGACTGAAGTGCAGCTGGCTGCCCTCGGCGTTCTCGACGCCGACCTCTTGTCCGTCGATCACGAGGCGCGAGGCGAGGGCATCAATGGCCCGGTAGTAGGCGTGGCGGCTGCCGTCGGCGCTGAGCTGAAGGTTCTGGATCATGCGGCCAGTGGCCTGACGTTCGTTGCCGATCACCGCACGGCGAGAGTCCATCGAGCCCGAGTCGGCCACTGCGTACGCGTAGCGGTTGCCGGTACGGGCGAAGAAGGGTTTGGTCAGAATGGCCGCGGCGCCCTGATCCTCGACGCCATCAACCACGACGAACCGTTTCACCCCGGACTCGGCGAGGTACAGGAGGCGGGTGGAATCGGGCGAGAAGGCCACGTCCATCACGCGCGCGTACTCCTGCTGCTTCTTGCCGTCGACCACCACCCAGGAGGCTGGAGCGTCGAAGCACCAGGCTGCCCAGCGTTTGCCGTCGGGACTGAAGGTCATACCGGTTGCGCCGACGGTGTCGGGCACCGGTTTTCCGTTGAGATAAAGCTGTTTCTTGGCCGCGCCCGCCGGGAGCGCGATGGCAGCGATGTCGCCCGTGGCGCCGATGGTCACACTGTCGATTTGCGCGGCAGTGAACTGCGGTCTGCCGTCGATCAGCAGCGCGTCGGGCTGGCCCGGATTGCGTCCGATGCTGACGACACGGCGGCCGTCGGGGGTAAACGTCGGCCGTAGGCCCGCGTAACCGGCGTCCTTGCCGTCGATGACAAGAAAGAGCTCGCCAGACGCACCCGGTTTGGCGGCGAGAAGGAGCCAACGTTTGCCGTCGGCGCTGAACACGGGGGCGGGATTGCCGACAAAGGGAGCGGTGACCGGCTTGCCGTCGATCATCAGCACGTGCGATTCGAACGTGTCGGTCGTCCGCGCGTAAAAGAACAACTGCCGGCCGTCCGGACCAAAGAAAAGATGGGTGACCGGCGCAAAGGAGGCGGAGTACGGCGCGCGATGGATTTCCCGATTATCCAGCATGACCACGACCTCTTTGCCAAGACGGGCGGTGTAGGCGTGACGCTTCCCGTCCGGACTGAAGGCGACGGCACCCTGCCACTTGTAAGCGAGTACGGGCCGAAGCGTGGCCGGGTCGTAGCGCAGCTCCAGTTCGCCGGTCGTCTTGAAGATTTCGTCGAAGGCCGGACCTTCGACACCGTCGACGCTGACAACGAACCGGCTGCCTTTGGCGTGGACGGACGCGACCCGCATGCCGGTCGGGCTCAAGGTGTAAACGGTACCCTGCTCCCAGGCGGGGCCGACAATGGTTTCCTCCACGGCGTAGGGCGCTGCGGCGAGAGGGATGCCGACGAGGGCCAGAGCGGTGCACAGGAGGCTGGGCGTGAACGAGGCGGGTAGGCGCATGGTTGAAGCGGGGGTTGAGGGAGGACGGAGACGAAGCCAGTGAGGGCGAAGAATGAGACGCCACTCGGCTGCGACATATTCTAACCATTTTGGCCGGATGCATTAATCCGGTCCGTGGACCGCATTTGCTGCCGGCCTGACGCCTAGGACGCGGACGAACCACGTTCACGGGCGACTGTACGGGTTTTGTAGGGTAAAAACCCCACGCGTGGCAACCCCAGATGGACTCGTTGCGGGCGATTTCTGCCCGCATGCCGGAGTTGCCGACTCCTAGCGAACGGCTGCCGGTCCGGCCGGCTGTGCCCGGGCTTTTCGGGCCACAAACGCTTCGAGTTCGGCGATGGCGCGGGCGGGGCCGTCTTCGCGGGCGAGGACGGATTTCACTTCGGCGGCGCGGCGGGCATGGTCGGGGTTTGCGGCGAGCCGATCGAGGGCCACGTGCAGGTTCTCCGGCCAACGGGACCGCTTCAGGCGGAAGCCGCAGCCGAGGCGCTCCACTTCCATACCGAAGAAGGTTTGGTCGCCGATGTGGGGTACGACCACCTGGGGCTTGCCTGCGTGGAGCGCGCTCGCCGTGGTGCCGGCGCCGCCGTGATGGATGATGGCGCTGGCGTGGCGGAACAACTGGTCGTGGGACACTTTGCCGATGACCTTGAAGGTGGCCTCGTCGCCCAGCTGGGGAAACTGCGCCCAGCCGCGCTGGACGATGATCCGGCGGTCCTTCGGCCAGGACCGGACAAAACGCTCCATCACGGCGCCGGGATTCTCGTACACCATGCTGCCGAACGTGAGCACGGGGACGGGTTTTCCACCGGTGAACGCCTGCAGTTCCGTCTCCAGGGCCGGATCGGCCGGGGCCTGCCAGCGGCAATAGCCGGTGAAGCGGAAGCGGGGATCGAGCTCGGCCGTCCGCGGGCGCATCAACGTTTCGGATACACCGACCAGCACGCACTCGGCCGGCGCGGCGAAGAAGTGGCGCACCTTGGGCAGCCGGGCGGTGCGCAGGGCGCCGGCCACGGCCCCGTTGATCACGCGGTCGACGATGGCGTCCCCGGTCTTCCACAGCCAGCGGTTCCAGGCGCGCCGCGTGCGGGTCCCGAGCCACGCCGGGGACGGCAGGTTCTCCGGCGGATAGTCGGGCGAGGGGATGACGTGATGCGCAAACGAGAACGTGGCGAAGGGCACGCCGCGGCGCTCGGCGATCATCCGGTTCATCGGAAACAGGTAACTCGACACGAGCAGATCGGCGTCGCCGAGCGCCCGGTCCATGCGTGCGATCATCTCCGGGATGTACGGCCGGGCCCCGACATAGAGTTCGCGCAACTGGTAGATCGGGGTGCGGATCTTTTGCAGCCGGCCCATCCAGTAGCTCAGGTCGGCTTGGGCCCAGTTCGGACACAGCGGGAGGAACTCGATCCCCGCCTGTTCGATCTCCATCTGATAATGCGGGATGGTCGCAAACCGGACGTGATGTCCGGCCCGTTGCAACGCCACCGCGAGGGCGATGATCGGATAGATATCTCCGGTCGAGCCGTGGGATGTAAGGATGACGCGCATCCTCCTAGGTGGACGGTCCCAGGCCGTGGGGGCGAGCCCCGGGGCGTAACGTTTCGGTGACGACCGGCTGAGGGCGCGCCTACGTCGCGTCGAGGTCGCGTAGCAATCCTCGCACTTCGGCCTCGGGTTCCTCGTGCTGCTGGTCGACGGCGAGCTGCAGTGCCTCCTCCAACCAGGGACGGGCCTCGGCTTTGCGTCCTTGGGCGAGCAGCAGTTTGCCCAGGAGAATGCGGGGCATCATCCAGTCCGCCTTCTTGCGGGCGCAAAAGGTGTAGTGCTCGACCGCGTCCGGGAGGCGTCCGGCCTCGGCCAGGGCCTGGGCGAGACTGAAGCGGAACAGTTCGTTGTCCGGCTGGCCCGCCACCAGCGCCGCGAAACGGTCGACGCGGGCGGACACGCTCATGGCAACTGGTCGACGACGACCAGCACGGCCGTGGAGTTATCGGTGCCGCCCCGGGCGTTGGCCCATTTCACCAGCTCGACCAGACGCTCCTGCGCGTCGATGTCGCGGTTGATCACCTTGATCATGTCCATGTCGCTCAACATCCGCGTCACGCCGTCGGTGGCGAAGAGGTAGGTGTCGCCGGCAAGGATGGGCAGGGTCTGCACGTCGACGACGGGCGGGGTGGGTTGGCCGATGCAGCGCGTCAGGGCATTGCGATAGTGTTCGTGAACGAAGACGTGTTCGCCCCGGGCGCGTCGCAGGCGGGCCTCGTTCTCCACCGAGTGATCTTCGGTGAGGAGCAGCAACTCGCCTTGGCGGAGCCGGTAGCAACGGGAGTCGCCCACGTTGGCCAGGAGCAGGTGCCGGTCGCGAAAGACGCCGAAGGTCAGCGTGCTGCCGATGCCGACGTTGGGGCTGAGTTCCTCGCCGAGGGCGGCCACGCGTTCGTTGGCGGCCTGCACGACCTGCACGAGGTCGGAGGCGTCGCGCGGTCGGGACGCGGCGAGGGCGGTCGCGATGTAATCGAGCGACAATTGGGCGGCTTCGGCGCCGTTGGGCAGCCCGCCCACGCCATCCGCCACTCCGTAGGCCGCGAGCGCGTCGTTGCGCAAGAAACGATCCTCGTTCTTGCGGCGGACACGGCCGATATCGGAGAGCGCAGCGGAGCGAAGCATCATGTGTAGGCTGGAGCGGTGGCGAGACAAGCGCCCCGCCCGCCTAAACGAAAGGCTGAAATCGGTCCGTCCGATTCAGTCTTGTCAGGCGGGTGACCTGGGGCTGGGGCAGGCACTCCAAGAAAAGCCGGCCGTAGGGCTTGTTGACAATCCGGGAATCCAAAATCGTCACGACCCCGCGGTCCCGGGCGCTGCGGATCAGGCGGCCGACTCCCTGGCGAAACTTGATCAGGGCGTCGGGCAGGGTGAGTTCGTTGAACGGACTGCCGCCCTTTTCGCGGATCCATTCGGTGCGGGCCTCGAGCACGGGGTGAGTCGGCACCTCGAAGGGCAGGCGGGTGATGATGACCTGGCTGAGCGCATCGCCGGGCACATCGATGCCGGTCCAGAAACTGTCCGTGCCGAAGAGGATGCCGTTGCCCGCCGCCCGCAGCTGCCGGGCCAGTTCGGTGCGCGAATGGTCCCGGCCCTGCATGAAGAAGGGCCGGCGCGCGCCGTCGTACACCGGTTCGAGCGTGGCGGCCACGGCCCGGAGGTCGGAGTAACTCGTGAAAAGGACGAGCGTGCCGCCTTGCGTGCGCCGGGTACAGAAATCGATGTAGTCGGTCAGCACGTCGAGGGCGAGCCGCGCATCCTGGGCCGAGGGCACCGGCACATCGGTCGCAGCGTAGACCCGCATGGCGCGGGCGTAGTCGAAGGGCGATTGCTCGACGCCAGTGCGGAGGCCCTCGGCGCCGATCCGGACTTGGAAGGGCTCGATGCGCCCGCCCACGGCGAGGGTGGCGCTGGTGCAAATCACGGCCGTCTCGCGCTGGAACAACGCCTCGCGAACGAACGGGGCGACATCGATCGGCGCCGTGCGCAGGGTGATGATGTTCTGCCGCCGGCCCGAGCGCTCCAGCCAGTAGACGAAGCGCTCCGGTTCGGCGACGGCGAGGAACTGGCGCAACCCCGTCTGGAGTCCCTTGAGTTTCTGCGCCTGCTCCAGGAGTTCGTCGCGTTCGCGGCCGTCGTCGAACCGGTCGGCCCGGGTGCGCACCGCCTTGTGCAACGCGAGCAGCGGGCCGTCGAGCCAGGCCTCGGCAAAACCCTCCGCACGCACGCGCACGATCGGCTGCTGGGCCAGCAGGCGTTCCTCGAGGAAGGCGAAGAACTGGTGCGCCGCCTCGAGCGCGTCGCCCACGAGCTGGCGGTCGACCGCGTCGCCGTGCTTTTGCAGCAGGCCCTTGCGCGTCTTGGGATTGTAGAGGTGGCGCAGCAGCCGCTCCACGCCGTAGCTGCTGAGGCGCATGCCGGCGTGCTCGGTGGCGACTTCCGGCACGGTGTGGGCTTCATCCAACACCACGAAATCGTCGGGAAAAAGCACGCCGCGGGCACCAGACTTCTCGCCACCCCCGGCGTTAATGTGGGTGAAGAGCAGCGAGTGGTTGACGATGATGACCTGCGCGGTGCGGATGCGGCTGCGCGCCCGCTGGTAGAAGCATTTCTCGCAATCGCAGTACTTGCGCGCGCACGACGACGAGTCCGCGTTGACCAGATCCCAGACGTCGGGCGCCGGCGGGGGCACGAGCTCATGCCGCAGCCCTTCCGTCGTTGTCTCGGCCCAGGCGGCGATGCGCTGCAGCTCGTCGTGCTCCGGCGTGGCGAAGAGTTCGTGTTTGTCGCGCAACGCGGTCGCGAGGCGCGTGGTGCAGAGGTAATTGGCCTTGCCGACAAGGACGGCCGACTTGAAGCCGGCGTAGGGCTGCAGTTCCGGCGCCGAGGCAAAGACTTTTCGGCACAGCGGCAGATCCTTCTGCTCGAGCTGCTCCTGCAGGGCGATCGTATGGGTGGAGACGAGCAGCTGGCGCGTCTGGTCGACGGCGTGGATGATGCCCGGCAGCAGGTAGGCGAGGGACTTGCCGACGCCCGTGCCGGCCTCGAAGAGCAACGGTTCGTCGTCGCGCAGGGCGGCAGCCACGGCCCGCGCCATCGCCTCCTGCTGCGGGCGATGCTCGAGACTCAGGCCCTCGGCGAGCCAGCCGCCGTCGGCGAACAGCCGCGCGGTCAACGCCGGGGCCCGGGAGGGCGGAGGCGTCGGTGCCGGGGCATCGTGTTCGTCGCGCAGTCCAATCATGAAGGGCGCGAGCTTCCCGCGGCCGGCCGGAAGTGCAAGCGCACGAAAAAGGGCGGACCGAAGTCCGCCCTGGGGACAGGAACCGAAGCCGGTCCGGGGTGCAGTTATTGCACCGTGACCGGGACCGTCAGCTCGCCGACGCCGAAGCCCTTCAGGAATAGGCTGCCGGTGCCGGGGCGACCGCCCTGCACATTGACCGTGGCGGAGGTGCTGCCGGCCGGGACGACGATTTCCGGCATGATCACGCTGTCCGGCACGTCGGTGGTGACGTCGAGCAGCAGGCCGCCGACCGGTGCCGGATTCGGCAGCGTGAAGGTGAGGGCCTGGCTTTCGCCGGAGCGCAGGGTGAGCGCGGTTGGGAAGACCGTGAGGTTGCTCGCGTCGACGCGGAAGGTGCCAACCGTGTTGGTGCCGGAGGCGCCGCTGACCTGGACGCGGTAATTCCGGCCCGGCTCCACCGCAGGGACAAAGAAGCTGAGGGAGTTGGGCGACTCGTAGGCCGTGCGGGCCGGGAAGCTGTCGAGATAGACCACGTCCTGCGGCGAGAAGCCGCGGCCGAGCACGCTGACCCGCGCGCCAACCGGGCCGCGGTTGACGTCGAGCGAAAGCACATAGCGACCGGCGATGTTGACGCGCTGAAGACCAGTGTAGGCCTCGCGCTGGCTGACGGCGCCGTTGTACTCCACCTGGTAGGGCACGAGGAGGTAGTAGGCGAGTTCGGTGCGGCCGCCGCCGGTCTGGTACTCGAGGTCCCAGATGTTGGCCCCGAGCGGGCTCGGCTGCATCGCGAACTGCTTGCCGTCGACCACGACCTGCGGACGCAGGCTGCCCGGCACGAGGCCGGACGTGCGGGTGACGATGCGGGCCGAGATCGTATAGATCTGGGACGGATTCTCTGGCAGCGTCGTGGGCGTGAGGTTGGTGATCTTCACCTCCTCGCAACCGGTCAGCAGGCCGAGGCAGAGCACGGCGGCCAGCCCGAGGCAGATTCGTCTCGCGTGGAAGAGGGGCATGTTTTGCATGTTCGTTCTCAAAAAAAGGTTTCCGATACGCAGCACAATCCCTCCGCCTTGGCAATGAGCGAAATCACATCCGTCCCCTCTGTACCGCGCGAAGATCCGCGCGCACCGCTCGGGGTGTACGTGCATGTGCCGTTCTGCGCGAGTACGTGCGATTTTTGCGCATTCTATCAGACCAAGCCGACCGCGGATGGGGTGGAACAGTTCCTTGTTTCGATCGAACGGGAGGCGGATCTGGTCGCGTGGACGCGGCCGGTCACGACGGTTTTCTGGGGCGGGGGCACACCCGGCCTGCTCGCGCCCGCGGATTTGAGCCGCCTGGCCGCCCTCGTCCGCGCCCGCACCGGTGGTACACCTCGGGAGTGGACGGTTGAGCTGGCGCCCGCCTCGGTGACCGATGCGCGGTTGTCCGTGCTCAAGGATGCCGGTGTCACGCGCATCTCCATGGGGGTGCAGAGCTTTCAGCCCGCCCTGCTCGAGGCCCTGGGCCGCCAGCACACGGTGGAGCAGGTGCACCGGGCCTACGACCGGATCCGGGCGGCCGGTTTCGCGAGCGTCAATCTCGACCTGATGTTCGCCCTGCCTGGCCAGGACGAGGCGGCGTGGGAGGCGGACCTCGCCGCAGCCCTCGCGCTGCACCCCGATCACCTGTCGACCTATTGCCTGACCTTCGAGGAAGACACGCGCCTGTGGGTCAAGCTGTCGGAAGGCCGGGTGAAACTCGATCCGGACCACGAGGCGCGCCTGTATGAACGGACCTGGGAGCGGCTCGCCGCCGCCGGCTACGCGCAGTACGAGGTGTCGAACTTCGCGCGGCCGGGCCACGTCTGCCTCCACAATCTGAATACCTGGCGGATGCACGCGTGGGTCGGGATGGGGCCCTCGGCGGCCTCGCAGCAGGACGGCTGGCGCGGGGCGAACATCGCCGACCTTGATGCCTGGAGGAGCCATGTCGCAGCTGGCCGGCGCGGCACGGAGGACCGCGTGACCCTTACGCCCGCGCTCCTGTTTGAGGATGCCGTCATCTTTGGGCTGCGCATGAATGAAGGCGTCGACCTCGCTGTGTGGCGCGGCGTCGCGCCGGACGGAGCGCGGGAGGCCCTCGAGGTGTACGCGGACCGGCTGTGTGCCGACGGTCTCGCCGAACGCGCCGGCACGTGGCTTCGCCTGACGACGCGCGGCCGCCTCCTGGCTGACGCGGTTGGGGCGGGCGTGCTGGAGGCCCTCGAAGCCGAGGCCGGTATTTCGTGATGAGCCCACGCCGACTGACGTCCTCCTTCGTATCAATCCTCGTTGCCCTTGGGTGCGCCGCCGCCCCGGCGGCCGCCCAGCGCATCGAACTCGCCTGGCCTACGCCCAACACGGCGTTCCGCGACGGCAAACCGATCGAGGCATACGTTCAGCCGACGGTGTCGGGCCTCGTCACCTCAGGACTGTTTGGCTGCGTGCGCAGCGACGGCACGCAATTCCACGAGGGGCTCGATCTCTATCCCATCGCGCGCGACCGGGCCGGGGAAGCGACGGACAAGATCTTTGCCGTGCTGCCGGGCGTGGTGCGCTACATTAACCTCCGCGTCGGTGACAGCAGCTACGGACGCTATCTCGTGCTCGAACATCCCGAGTACACGCCGGCGATCTATACGCTCTACGCCCACCTCGCCGCCGTGGCGCCGGGACTGAAGGAAGGCGACCGGGTCGCCTCGGGGCAGGCCATCGCCACGATGGGACGGAGTGCCGGCGGCTACTCGATTCCCAAGGAACGTGCGCACCTGCACTTTGAGTTCGGTATCCGCCTGACGAACGCCTTCCAGCCCTGGTACGAGTTCAAGAAGTTCGGCAGTCCGAACAAACACGGGCTGTGGAACGGCATGAACCTGATGGGGTTCGATCCGCTCGATTTCTTCGAGCGCTTCCGGGCCCGCGAGGTGAACAATTTCCAGGAGTATTTCGCGCGGATGAAGCCCGCGGTCCGCGTGCGGGTCGTGTCGCGCGTCGTGCCGGATTATGTGGAGCGTTATCCCAGCCTCCTGACCGCGCCGGTGCCGGCCGAAGGTGTGGCCGGATGGGAAGTGGCGTTCAACGAGACCGGGTTGCCGATGGCGTGGACGCCGCTCGGGGCGGCGGACGTGACCGGCCTGCGGGCGGGCTGGCCCCAGGTGGTCGAGGTCGACGAGGAGCGGGTGCGCGCCGGGCGCTGCCGCTCGCTCGTGACCCGTCGGCGCACCGGCTACATCCCGGGCTCGGACTTGGAGAACGTCCTGCAGATGCTCTTCGGCTGGCGCCGGTGAAGGGCCGGCCCGAGTTGCGTTTGCGGAGAATTCCCGCACCCGTCGCTCCATGTCGTCCCTGTTCTCGCCGTTTTCCCTGCGATCCATCACGCTGCGCAACCGCATCGGCATCTCGCCGATGTGCCAGTACAGTGCGACGGAAGGGATGGCGAACGACTGGCACCTCGTGCACCTTGGTGCCCGCGCGACCGGCGGCGCCGGCTTGGTCTTGGTCGAGGCGACCGGAGTCGAGGCGCGCGGCCGCATCACGCCCGGTTGCCTCGGACTGTGGGAGGACCGCCAGATCGAGCCGCTCGCCCGCATCGCCCGGTTCGTGAAGGCGCAAGGAGCCGTTCCCGGCATCCAGCTCGCGCACGCGGGACGCAAGGCCTCCGCCGATCTGCCCTGGCGCGGAGGCAATCATCTGCGCGACGATGCCGGCGGTTGGCAGCCGATCGGACCGTGCGCGTCGGCATTTGGTGACGGACTCGACCGGGTGCCCACGCCGCTCGACGAGGAGGGCATCCGCACGGTGCAGGCCGCCTTCGTCGCCGCCACCCGGCGGGCCCTCGCCGCCGGTTTCGAGTGGGTCGAGTTTCACGCCGCCCACGGGTACCTGGCGCACAGTTTCTACTCGCCGCTGACCAACCGGCGCACGGATGGTTATGGCGGCGATTTCTCCGGCCGGACGCGGTTCGCCGTGGAGACCGCCCGGGCGATGCGGGCGGTCTGGCCCGACCGGCTTCCGTTCACCGCCCGGATCTCGGCGAGCGATTGGTGCGACGGCGGCTGGACGATCGAAGACTCGGTGGCGCTGGCGCGCCGCTTCAAGGACGAGGGCGTCGATCTCATCGATTGCAGTTCGGGCGGCGCCGTGCCCGGCGTGCGCATCCCCTCTCAGGTGCCGGGGTACCAGGTGCCCTTTGCCGAACGCATCCGCCGCGACGCCGGCCTGCCGACTGCGGCGGTCGGATTGATCACGGAGGCGCGCGAGGCCGAGGCGATCGTGAGCGCGGGCCAGGCCGATCTCGTCCTGCTCGCAAGGGCCTCCCTGCGGGATCCGTCGTGGCCGCTCCGGGCGGCGCGTGAACTCGGAGCCGCCTTTCCTCCGCCCGCGCCCTACCTCCGCGCGTGGTGACCGCGTGAAATCGCGGTGACGGCGCGCGCGAGCTTTGACATGGCGCACACCGTGCGCACGTTCCTGGACATGGTTACCTCGCGCCGTACGTTCTTGCGTAGTGCCAGTCTCTATACGGCTGGCTTCATGGGTCTGAAAACGCTGGTCAGCCGCCCCTTGCTGGCCGCGTCCGGGATGGAGTCCGCTGCGGTCGGATTCGGTCCCTTGGTGGATGATCCGACCGGGCTGTTCAATCTGCCGGCCGGTTTCAGTTACACGCGTTTCTCGTCCACGGGCGAAGAGATGGCGGACGGACTGCTGGTCCCCGGCATGCACGATGGCATGGCGGCGTTTGCCGGTCCGGACGGACGCACCCTCTTGGTGAGGAATCACGAATTGGAGAGCGCCAAGGTGGACATCGGGCCCTTCGGTGCGCAGGCCGAGCGCCTGGGGCGGATCGACCGCGCGCTCGTCTATGATCTTGGCAAGGGCATCGCGCCCAACCTTGGCGGCACGACCACGATCGTGTTCAACACGCGGACGCAGAAAGCCGAACGGCATTTCATGAGTCTCGCCGGCACGGTGCGGAATTGCGCGGGCGGACCGACCCCGTGGGGAACGTGGGTGACCTGCGAAGAAATCAACGAGCAACCCGAGCCCAATGCGGAGCAGCCGCATGGCTACAACTTTGAAGTCGTGCCCTCGACCACGCCTGGGCTGGTCACGCCCGTCCCGCTCAAGGCCATGGGCCGTTTCCGCCACGAAGCGATCGTGGTCGATCCTGCGTCGGGCTGCGTCTACGAGACCGAGGACTTGGGCGACGGTCTGCTCTACCGCTTCGTGCCAAACCGTCCGGGCCATCTCGCGGAGGGCGGTCGCCTGCAGGCGCTGGCCTTGCGTGATCGGCCGACTGCGGACACGCGCAACTGGAGCGAGTCGAGTTTCCCGACGGGCGTGCCACTGGCGGCCAAATGGGTCGATCTCGACGAGGTGGAGAGTCCCAACAACGACCTGCGCAAGCGCGGTGCAGCCGCGGGTGCGGCGGTCTTCGCGCGCGGCGAAGGCGCGTGGTGGGGCAACGACGCTGCCTATTTCGCGATGACCAACGGCGGTCGCAACAAGTTCGGCCAGATCTTCCGCTACCGTCCCAGCCCGCACGAAGGCACCGCGCGCGAGGAAGCGCAGCCGGGCACGATCGAGTTGTTCTCGGAACCCAACGACAGTGCGCTGCTCAGCAACTGCGACAACCTCGTGGTCGCCCCTTGGGGCGACTTGATCATTTGTGAGGACACCTCGTCCGTCTGCCGGCTGATCGGCATCACGCCGGAGGGCCGCTACTACGTGCTCGGCTCGAACACCCGCACCGGTCGCGAACTGGCCGGCGTGTGTTTCTCTCCCGACGGCAGCACGCTCTTCGTCAACGTGCAGAATCCCGGCTACACCCTGGCGATTCACGGCCCGTGGCAGGCGCGACGCGGCGCCTGAGCCGGATTTTGGCTTTGCCCGCGACGGGAACCCGGCATGCTGGGAGCATGCCGAGCTTCCTCCTGCGTCTGGTCCACGCCGCGATGGCGTTGCTCTTCCTGTTTGCGGCCACGTTGCAATTCAACGACGCCGACGCCCTCCCGTGGATCGCGATGTATGTCGCCGCGGCCGTGCCGTGCGTGCTGGTGGTGATCGGTCGTCCGCGCCGGGCGCTCGCCATAGGGGTGGGGGTGATCGCGGTGCTCTGGTCCGGGGTTTACCTCGTCCATGGTGCGGCCGGCGTCGCTCCGTCCGCCATGTTCTCCGAATGGACGATGAGGGACGATCAGGTGCGCGCGGCGCGTGAGCTGTATGGTCTGGCGCTGATTGCGCTGATGATGCTGGTCAGCGTGGTGACGACCCGGTCCAAGCCGCGGGCCACGTGAGGGAGCGGCAGGGCGCGAGTCGCGCCGGTCGGTTCGCTCTCGCCATCAAATGGCAAAAGGCCATTGAGTGGCAGTATGGAGTATGAGCAGCGCGTGGATCGGTCCGGTTCTGCCGGCCCTGCGGTCGCCGAACTGACCGGTCTGGAAGGGCCGTTCGTGTTTCCGGAGAAACTGTTGCAGCAGATCTGGCTGCATCGGGAGTTCGATTTGGCCCGGGCGGTGACCAACGACGGCCGCAGGGTGGGGGTGCGTTCGCCGGGACGGTGGAACCTTCTCGGCGGACCGGATTTTCGCGACGCCCGTCTCGAGTTGGGCGGGGCACCCCTGATGGGAGATGTGGAAGTGCACGTCCGTGCGACCGATTGGCGGGCTCATGGTCATCAGCACGACCCGGCCTACCGCTCGGTCGTGCTGCACGTCGTCCTGTTTCCTTCGAGCGAACTCACCACGGCCGGATGGGAGGATGCACCCATTCCGATCCTGACCGTCCTGCCGTTGCTGCTCCACGATTTGGAGGAGTACGCGGCCGACGCGGCGGTCGCGGCGCTGGCCAATCGCCCCTCCGTGCAAATTGTCGAATGGCTCGGTGCCTTGCCGACGGAGCGGCGGCTCGAACGGTTGCGCGGGTGCGCCCTGGCCCGCTGGCGACAGAAGGTCCGCTTTGCCCGGCTCCGCCTCGACCGCCTCGGCTGGCGCGAGGCCTGCCACCAAAGCGCCCTGGAAATCCTCGGTTACCGCTTCAATCGCGTGCCGATGCTCCGGATCGCGGCCGCGTTTCCGCTCCCGGTCTGGGCTGGCCGAGGCATCGAGCCGGACGCGCTTGTTGCCGCCGAGCAGGAGCACTGGGCCCTTCAGGGGGTGCGTCCGGCCAACCAACCGCGGGCGCGCCTGCGCCAGTATGCCCGGTGGTGCGCCACGGTCCCGGACTGGCCGGAGCGGCTGTACGCGTGGGGACGAAGCATGGCCATGGAGAGGCCGGGAAATGACGACGCGGACACGTCCCGGTTCAGGCGTGCAGCGCACCTGCCCCAGCTGAGGTCTGCGCTGGCCGAGACCATCGTGGGTGGCGCGGTCACGGGGTCGCGGCTCGATACCCTGGTCTGCGACGGCTTCCTGCCTCTGTTGGCCGCTGCGGACGTCGCTGCCGACTCGGGCCACTCCTTGTGGTGGCATTGGTACGAAGGCGACGTGCCGGACTATCTGCGTCGGGGCCTGCGCGACCTGGCGTTGGCGGGCGATGCACGTGCACCGGCCTGCCATGGGCTGACCCAGGGTTTGATCGGCGGTTTGCTGGCGCGCGAAACGGTCCGTTGACCGGTCGAAGGGAAGCCGTTGGTCTCCGAGAGATTGCCGACGGGGGCGCGGGGCTTGACATGGCAGGAGGCGGAAACCAATTTTCCCCCTTTCAATCACAGTTCACTTTCTTAAAAGTGGGCCTCTGGCCCGCTTTTTTTTTCTAAAAATTCAGCCCTATGAGCAGCGAAATTCTATCGGTCCTCGAGTACATGGAGAAGGAGAAGGGGATTGGTCGTGCCGACATGATTGCCGCCATCGTCAACGCGATCAAAACCGCCGCGTTGAAAGGGGTGAATTCGGGGCAGGAGCTGAAGATTGATATCAATCCCAAGAACGGCCAACTGCACGCCTGGGCCCTGTTGAAGGTGGCGGACTCGGTGAGCGATCCCAAGAAGGAGATCCACATCGAGAAGGCGCAGGCGCTCAAGCCCGGCGCCCAGATTGGCGAGATCATCGAGAAGGAAATCGATCCCGCGTTCCTCGGCCGCATCGCCGCCCAGACCGCCCGCCAGGCGATCATGCAGAAACTGCGGCAGTTCGAGAAGGACCGGATTTACGACGACTTCAAGGACATGGTCGGCAACATCGTGACCGGCACGGTGCGGCGCAAAGAGCGCAATGACATCTACATCGACCTGGGCAAGGCCGAGGCGGTGTTGACGGGCAAGGAGCAGGTGCCTGGCGAGGAGTATCAGCCCGGCGATCGCATCCGCTGCCTGCTGCTCGCAATCGAGAGCACGCCGCGCGGTCCCGAGTTGGTGCTCAGCCGCGCCAGCCCCAAATTCGTCCGCCGCCTGTTCGAAGTCGAGGTGACGGAGATCGCCGACGGCACAGTTCGGATCGAGGCCTTTGCCCGCGAGCCGGGTTACCGTACGAAGATGGCGGTGGTCTCCACTGATCCCAAGGTGGATCCGGTCGGCGCCTGCGTCGGCGCGCGCGGAGCCCGGGTCAAGACGATCGTGCGCGAGCTGAACGGCGAGAAGATCGACATCATCAATTATTTCTCCGACCCGAAGCAGATGGTCATGGAGGCCCTCAAGCCGGCCGTGCCGCGCGAGATCGTGATCGACGATAAGGCGCGCCGCATCCTGCTGCGTGTTGCCAACGAGGACCTCGCCATCGCCATCGGTCGCAAGGGCCAGAACGCCCGCCTCACCTCGCGCCTCATCGGTTGGAAGATCGACATCGAGGAGTTCAAGACCGTCACGGTGGACGTCCAGGACGAGGCGACGAAGAAGCTGGCCACGACGCTCGGCATCGATGCCCCGCTGGCTCGCCGCCTGATCACCGCCGGCTTTGTCTCGCTGGAGATCTTCGAGGGCGTCGAAGCCGACGACCTCGAGGGCCAGGGCTTTACCTCCGACGAGGCCGCCGCCATTCTCGCCAAGGTCAACGCCGCCCGCGGCGCCTGACCCCCCTTCCTCAAGCACCTTCGCCTTTACGCACCGCCACACCTGACTGATGAGCATCCGCATTCACGAACTCGCCAAACGCCACAACATGGACAGCAAGGAGATGCTGGCCCTGCTGAAGGAGCGCGGATACGTCTCGAACGACACGAAGTCGGTCTCGAGCACAGTCAGCAAGATCTACGAGGAAGAGATCGAGAAGGAGTTTGCGCAGAAGGCGGCGGCTTCCCCCGCCGCTGCCCCGGCCCCGACGGTGTCCGAGCCGGCGCCGTCCGAGGCGTCCGCTCCGCAGGTCCGCCTGCCGGCCGGCGTGTTCGTGAAGTCCAAGGAAGAGGTCGTGCGCGAGCGTGAAGAGGCCGCCAAGGCCAAGGCGGCTCCGCCGGTGGCCGTTCCCCCGCGTCCCGCTCCGGTGGCTCCGCCTCCGCCGCCCCCGGCCCGTCCGGTCGTGTCGGCGCCGGCATCCCTGCCGCCTCCCGTATCCGCTCCGCGCCCGGCCCCGTCCATGCCGACTCCCGTCGCGGCCCCACGGGTGGTCTCCGCGCCTGCCCCGGCACCTGCGCCCGCTCCGGTTTCCCGTCCGCCCTCGACCCCCACGGTTCCGCCGATGCCGCCTCCGCGCACCGCACCGCCGTTCGCGGCTGCCTCGGCGCCCAAACCGCCGGTCGTGGCGTCGGCCCCGTCCGCGCTGCCGCCGACGCCCTCGGCCCCGCCTGCGCCGGCTCCCGTGTTGGCGCCTGGCGGCGTCCGCATCGTCCAGATGAAGCCGCCGGTCGTCGTGCGCGACTTCGCCGTGGCGCTGGGACTCAAGCCTTTCAAGCTTATCTCCGAACTGATGGAGATGGGCATTTTCGCCTCGATGAACGCCAACATCGACGAGGCGGTGGCGGTCAAGCTCGGCGAGAAGCACGGCGTCATGCTTGAGATCAAGCATCGGGCCGATGCCGCGGCGGTGCAGGCCGCGCGCGACAAGGAGAAGGCAGCGAAGGAAAAGCCGGTCGAGGACGAGGCCAAGTTCCTCGAACCCCGGCCCCCGGTGGTCTGCATTCTGGGTCACGTTGACCACGGCAAGACCTCACTGCTCGACGCCATCCGGAAGGCCAACGTGGCGGCCGGCGAAGCCGGCGGCATCACGCAGCACATCGGCGCCTACCAGATCGAACACAACGGCCGTAAGATCACCTTTTTGGATACGCCCGGTCACGCCGCGTTCACGAAGATGCGCGCCCGCGGTGCGAACGTCACCGACATCGCCGTGCTCGTGGTGGCGGCCGATGACGGCTTCATGCCCCAGACCGACGAGGCCCTGAAGCATGCCCAGAACGCCGGTGTCACCCTACTCGTCGCGGTCAACAAGATGGACGTCAAGGGCGCCAACATCGAGCAGGTCAAGGCGCAGATGCAGCAGCGCAACATCGCGCCCGAGGACTGGGGCGGCGAAACGGTCACCGTTCCGGTCTCGGCGATCAAGGGCACGGGCATCACCGACCTGCTGGAGATGATCATCCTTCAGGCCGACGTGCTCGAGTTGAAGGCCAATCCGAAGGCCGAGGCCAGCGGCATCATCATCGAATCTGAACTCGAGGTCGGCCGCGGCACGCTCGCCACCGTCATCGTGCAACGCGGCACCTTGCGCGTTGGCGACGCCCTGGTCTGCGGTCCGCATTGGGCCAAGGTCCGCGCGATGTACGACGATGCGGGGCGCAACCTGAAGGAAGCGCCGCCGTCCACGCCCGTGCGGGTCATCGGCTGGTCCGGCACGCCGGACAGCGGGGCCGCCTTCAAGGCGGTCAAGAATGCCCGCGAGGCCGAGCGCCTGGCCGAAGAGGCCCAGCTCGAGGTCAAGAAGCAGGCCGCCTCCGCCGCATCCGTGCCGAAGAACGTGTCGGTCGAGCAGCTCTTCGCCGACATCGCCGCGACGCAGCAGAAGGTGCTCAAGGTCATCATCAAGTCGGACGTCTTCGGCTCCACCGAGGCGGTGCGCAACGTGCTCGAGAGCATCAAGAGCTCGAAGGTTTCGGTTGAAATCGTCGCCTCCGATGTCGGTCTCGTCACCAAGAACGACGTGCTCATGGCCAGTGCCGCGGGCGCCGTCATCCTTGGGTTCAACACCAAGCTCGAAAACGGGGTCACTCCGCTCGCCAAGCACCACAACGTGCGCATCGAGACCTACGAGATCATCTACGAGCTGGGTGACCGCGTGCGCGACATGATGGCCGACCTGCTCGATCCCGAGCTCAAGGAGGTCAAGCTCGGCGCCGCCGAGGTCCGCGCCACCTTCCCGCTCGCCAAGGGCTTCGTCGCCGGCTGCCTCGTCACCGAGGGCAAGATCAACCGCAACGGCACCGCCCGGCTGCGGCGCGGCAAGCAGGTCGTCTTCGAGGGCAAGGTCAACACGCTCAAACGCTTCAAGGATGACGCCAACGAGGTGCGTGCCGGCCTGGAATGCGGCATCAAACTCGACGACTTCAACGGCTACGAGGTCGGCGACATCATCGAGGTGTTCGAAGTGCAGAAGGTCCGCGCGGCCCTGTGAGGCCCCGTCCGCGGACCGTTTCCGCGGACCTCCTCCCAGCTCCGGACGGACGCCCGCCAAGGCCACGCCATGTCCAACCGCACCATCCGCATCAACGAACTCATCCAGCGCGAACTGGGTGCCTACCTGCACACGCGTTACCAAGACGAGGCGGTCGCAATCACGGTGTCCGGCGTTGAAGTCGCGCCGGATTTGAAGACGGGCAAGATCTTCATCTCCATCATCGGCGATGAAGCCACGGCGACGTCGCGCATGAAGTGGCTGCGGTCCAAGGCTCAGGAAATCCGTTCCGAGCTCGCACGCCGCGTGGTGCTGAAACACACCCCGGCCTGGACCTACGTGCTCGATCGCGCCCATGTGCGCAGCAACCGGGTGCTGGGCATTCTCGATGAGATCGCCGAGCAGGAGCGCCGGAAGGCTGCACAGGGCGGCAAGGACTCGCCGGCATGAGCGCCTACTACGCGGCCTTTGCGACTCCGTGGCGGGCCCTGCTGCAGGATCTCGCCGGACGGCCGGTCGTGGTCGTGGGCCATGCGCGTCCCGACGGCGATTGCATCGGCTCCCAGGTCGCGGTGGCGCGGGTGCTGCGGGCCCTGGGCCATGAGGTGCGCTGCGCCAACCCCGACCCCGTGCCGCGACGGCTGCAATTCCTCGCCGTCGATGAACCCTTCTACTCCGCTGCAACGCTGCCCGAGGGCGACTGCGCGGCGGTGTTCGTCGACTGCGCCGATCCGCTGCGCCCGGGTGAGAAACTCAACGCGCGCCTGCCCGAGCGGGTGGCCAACATCGACCACCATGTGTCGAACCCGGGCTTTGCCCGGCACAACTTCGTCGACGCCGGCTCCGCCGCCGCCTGCGAGATCCTTGCCGGACTTTTCTTTGACCTGAACCTGCCGGTGGATCCCGTGGCGGCGCAGGCGCTCTACACCGGAATCCTGACCGACACCGGACAGTTCCGCTTCAATGCCACGAGCCGGCGTACCTTCCAGCTCGCCGCCGAACTGATGGCGCGCGGGGCGAAGCCGGCGGTCGCGGGCTATGAACTCTACGAGCGTGAGACGCCGGGGAAGCTGATGCTCCTGCAGCGGTTTCTTGCCTCGCTGCGGTACGAATGCGGCGGCCGCGTGTGCATCGGCGTGCTGCCGAACGGCATCTTCGCGGAAACCGGCACTTCGCCCGAGGACACCGAAGGGCTGGTCGACTATGCCCGCTCCATCGACGGGGTCGATGTCGGCGTCCTCATCGAGGAGCGCCCAGGGGCGATCAAGGCCAGCCTGCGCGGCAAGGATCCGGCCTACCGCCTCGACCGCGTCGCGGGTCAGTTCAACGGCGGCGGCCATGCCTGTGCTGCCGGGCTCAACGTCAAGGGCGCCACGGCAGCCGACTTCCTGCCGCAGCTGGTCGCGGCGCTCGCGGCCCAGCTCGACCGCGTATCCGTGGCCTCGATACCGTCTTCGTCCTGATGCTGCATCCCGCCAAAGAACTCGAGGGTGTCCTCCTGGTCGACAAGCCGGTCGACCACACGTCGCACGACGTCGTGGCCCGCCTGCGCGGCAAGCTGAAGATGAAGCGCATCGGCCACGCGGGGACGCTCGACCCCATGGCCACGGGCCTGCTGGTCATTCTCGTGGGCAAGGCCACGCGCATCTCCCAGTACCTCATGAGCGTCGACAAGGAGTACGCCGGCACCGTCGAGCTGGGCAAGGTGACCAACACCCAGGACGCCGAAGGCGAGGTGCTTGAGACGCGCCCCGTGCCTGTGTTCTCGGAGGAGCAGATCCGTGCCGCCCTCCGCTCGTTCATCGGCGACCAGTACCAGCTTCCGCCCATGTTCTCCGCGATCAAGATCGACGGCGTGCCGCTCTACAAACGGGCGCGGGAGGGCGAGGAGGTGGAGCGCGAGCCGCGGTTCATCCGCGTCATGAGCTACGAGCTCACCCGCTGGGCTTCGCCCGAGCTCGATTTTGTTGTGCGCTGCACCAAGGGCACCTACGTGCGCACGCTGGCGCACGACCTCGGCCAGCGGCTGGGCTGCGGCGCACACCTCAAGGCCCTGCGTCGTCTTTCCTCCGGCAACCTCACGGTCAAGCAGGCCCTGACCCTCGATCAGATTCTCGCCATGCCGCTGCCGGAGATCGAAAAACACCTGGTGCCGCCCTACGAGGCCGCGCCCCGCGTTGCCCTGTGAACCTGCCGGCGGAAGTCGAGGGCCTCGCCGCCGCCTCCGGTTTGCCGGTCCGGCCGCTCCATCTCGCCATCGGCATGTTCGACGGGGTGCATCTGGGCCACCGGGCCGTGATCGAGGCGGCCGTGCATTCGGCCCGCCGGTGCAACGGTTTCGCCGGCGTGCTCACGTTCTGGCCGCATCCGAGCCGGCTGTTCAACCCGACGGATCCGGTCCGCCTGATCCAGTCGCCGCGGGAGAAGAACCGCCACCTGCGGGCTGCGGGTGCGGACGTGATCATCACCGAACCGTTTACCCAGGAATTCGCCGCGATCGAAGCCGAGGCCTTTGTGCCCCACCTGCGCCGTCATCTCCCGGGCCTGGCTGCCCTGTATGTCGGTGAGAACTGGCGTTTCGGCCAGGGACGGCGCGGGGACATTGCCCTGCTGGTTGCGGAGGCGCGTCGACACGGCCTGGCCATCGTGAGCGCCCCGCGCATCAACCATAATGGCGAACCGATCAGCAGCACGCGCATCCGGGCCTGCCTGCGGGAGGGTCGGATGGCCGAAGCCAATGCACTGCTCGGCTACAGTTACACCGCCGAAGGCGTGGTCTCGGGCGGGAAGCGTCTGGGGCGGACCCTGGGCTTTCCCACCCTCAACCTCGACTGGACGCCGGATCTTCTCCCGCGCTTCGGGGTGTATGCCGTTACGGTGGCGTCGCCCGGCTCGGACCGCCCCTTGCCGGCCGTGGCGAATTTCGGGCTGCGTCCGACCGTCGAGAACGCGCAGCGCCCCCGCCTCGAGGTGCACGTCCTCGGCGAATGCCCGTGGGGCGAGGGGAGTGAGATCGTGGTCGCGTGGCAGGAGTTTCTGCGTGACGAGCAACGGTTTGCCTCTGTCGACGCCCTGCGCGACCAAATCGCGCGCGACCGGGCGAAGGCGTCAGAATTTTTCTTGCGCTGACCGCGCGGCCTCCTGTTTCCTCTCTCTCCCGCGGACCTTTAGCTCAGTTGGTTAGAGCGTTTCCTTGACATGGAAAAGGTCACTGGTTCGAGTCCAGTAAGGTCCACCATCTTAATGGTTTAGCGGAGGTTAGGACGGCATTTCGTCCCAAGGACTCACCAAGCGGCGCATCACCTGCCGACGGGTTCTGACAAACGCATCGCGTCGGTTCTCACCCTTGCTGGCGACGCCACCCACGATCCGCTTCCTGGACCACCATGACGTGGCCGACGCCGTCAACGGGTTGAAGCGATCCCGCGAAGATTTGGCGTGCCCACGGCGTCGTTCTTCGTTCCTTTCAGCATGTTCGCGAGGCACACCTGCCTGCGAACGCACCCCGCCACTGTCCTTATGCATGTCTCGTCCCGTCGTACCCTGATTGTTTCCCTGTTGCTTGGTGGCCTGACCCTGACCGGGTTGCGCGCCCAGCCGTCCGCACCGGCCACGCCCGCTGCGGCGCCTGCCGAACCTGCCGGCCCCACCGTGGTCCCGCTCGATATGTTCGCGGTGCCGGAGGGCTTGGAAGTCACCCTGTGGGCGCAGAGCCCGCAGCTGCGCAACCCGACCAACATGGACATCGATGCGGCCGGCCGCATCTGGGTGACGGAGGGCGTCAATTACCGCCGCAACCAGACCCGCGAACCGGCCGGCGACCGCATCGTGGTGTTGCAGGACACCAACGGCGATGGTGTGGCCGACTCGAGTCACGTGTTTGTCCAGGAGGCCACGCTGATCGCCCCGCTGGGCATCGCTGTGATCGACAACCAGATCATCGTCTCGAATACGCCCGATCTCATCGTTTACACCGACGTCGACCGCGACCTGAAGTTCGATCCCAAGATCGACAAGCGCGAAGTGCTCCTGACCGGTTTCAACGGCCGCAATCACGATCACTCATTGCACTCCGTCACCTTCGGGCCGGACGGTCTCTGGTACTTCAATCACGGCAACAGCGGCGCACTCTTCACCGACCGTTCCGGCCAGACGTTCCGCGTGGGTCATGTTTATGACCCGGTGCGCAGCGGCGGAGGCACGCCGATGTTTGGCTGGACGCCGCCGCAGCTCGCCGGCGCGCGCAGTGACGACGGCCACGTCTATGTCGGCGGTTTCTCGATGCGCATGCGTTCTGACGGCACCCGCGTCGAGGTGATTGGCCACAATTATCGCAACAGCTACGAACAGGCGGTCACGTCGTTCGGCGATCTCTTCCAGAACGACAACGACGACTCCGGCTCCTGCCGTACCTCGTTCCTCCTGGAGTACGGCAATGCCGGCTTCTTCTCCGCGGATGGCGTGCGCACCTGGCAGGCGGACCGCCGTCCTGGCCAGCCCGCATGGAGCGCGCATTGGCGTCAGGACGACCCGGGCGTGATGCCGGCGGGTGATGTCTACGGCGGCGGTGCCCCGACGGGCATCGTGTACTACGAAGGCGATCTGCTCGGCGAAAAATGGCGCGGACTCCTGCTCAGTTGCGAATCCGCTCGCAACACCGTGTTCGGGTACTTCCCGAAACCGTCCGGCGCCGGCTATGCCCTCGAGCGGTTCGATTTTCTGACCAGCAATGCCGAGCGCGACTTCGCCGGCACGGACTTCAAGCGGGGCCGTCCGTCCAACGAGACCAAGACCTTTTTCCGGCCGTCGGACGTGACGGTCGGACCGGACGGTGCGCTGTATGTGGCGGACTGGTTTGACCCGCGCGTCGGCGGACATGCCGACCTCGACAAGACCACGAGCGGCGCGATCTACCGCATTGCGCCGAAGGGCTTCAAGGCCGGCGTGCCGGCGCTGGATCCGTCGACCCTCGAAGGCCAGCTGGCTGCGCTCCGCAGCCCGGCGGTCAACGTGCGCGCCCTTGGTTACCTGCGTCTCCGGGAGCGCGGTGCGGCCGCCGTCCCTGCCGTCGCCGAGATCCTGAAGGACAAGAATCCCTACGTGCGGGCCCGGGCCATCTGGTTGCTCGCCGAGCTCGGCGACGCTGGCGTCGCCCGCGTCGAGTCCCTGCTCAAGGACAACGATGCCCAGACGCGCATCGCGGCGTTCCGCTCGTTGCGCCGGATCAATCACAAGGTCGTGAGCCATGCCCAGGTGCTGGCGCGCGACACGTCGGCCGCGGTTCGCCGCGAGGCGGCGCTGGCCATGCGCGACCGCCCCTTCGCCGAGGCCAAGGACGTCCTGCTCGCCGTGGCGCAGGGCTACGACGGCAAGGACCGCACCTATCTCGAGGCCTGGGGCACCGGTGCCACCAAGAAGGAAGCGGAGCTGTTCGATGCCCTTATGGCCGGCGCGAAGGAGCGCGACCCGCTGAAATGGTCTCCGGCGTTCGCCGGACTGGTCTGGCGCCTTACGCCCGAAAAAGCGGTGCCCGCCTTCGCCGCCCGCGCCCGGGCGACTTCGCTGTCGGAGCGCGAGCGACTCGACGCTGTCACCGCCCTCGGCTTCATCGCGGCCCCGGCCGCGCCCGCCGCGCTTATGGACGTGGCAGCCGCCGGCAAGGATGCCGCGGCCCAACACGCCCTGTGGTGGCTGCTCAACTACAAGGATTCCCGCTGGAAGGGCCAGGGCCTCGACGAGGCGCTCAAGCGTCGCGGCCTGTACGATCCCGCGAACTTCGCCGCCATCCCGAGCCTTGTGCCCGAGCCCGCGCCTTCCCAGCTGCCGCCCCCGGCTCAGATTGCCCGGCTCACGGGTGACGTGAAACGCGGCGCCGACAAGGTCCAGTCCTGCTATCTCTGTCACAAGGTCGGTGGTCAGGGCAACGAGTTCGGTCCCGAGCTGACGGGCTGGGCGTCCCGGCAGTCGATCGAGAGCACCATCCTCGCCATGGTGGATCCGTCCGCCGAGGTCGCGCATGGTTATGACGGCACCGAACTGGTGTTGCACGACGGCACGGTGATTCACGGCCTGGTGCTGTCCGGTGGCGATCCGCTCGTCGTGCAGACGTCCGGCGGGCTCACGCAGTTCATTCCGTCGGCCAAGGTGAAGTCGCGCAACCGCCTGAACCGTTCGCTCATGCTGAGCGCCGAGCAATTGGGCATGACCGCCCAGGATGTGGCCGACGTCGTCTCCTACCTACGCGCGCCGTAATCCAATCCGTTGGCAAGATCCGGCCCGGCGCTTTCCTCGCGCCGGGCTTTTTT
>CAYZBG010000028.1:0-58593 GCA_964476565.1 uncultured Opitutus sp. | reverse complement strand
ACCGCGACCACGTCGCCCACGATCAGCAACGGCAGGACAAAGCCGCTCGCCTCGCGCGTGGGCATGACGTTCGCCATGATCGCCGCAAAGAGAATGCCGAGTCCCGCGATGCCCGTCTTCGCCAAGCCGACGGAAAACGCGCCGAGCACCACGATGACCCACTGCCACGGTTCGAAGAAGGTCACCGCGCCGCCTCCGTCGCCCGCCGCCGCAGCTGTCCGCAGGCCGCATCGATGTCCCGGCCGCGCGGCCGCCGGAAGTGCGCCACCACCCCGTGCGCGCGCAACGTCGCGGCAAACGCTTCGGCGGTGGTGTCGTCGGATGCCGCGTACGCCACGCCGCTCAGCCCTGCCCCCGTCGGATTGTAGCGCAGCAGGTTCACGTGCATGCGGCGTCCGGCCAGCAGGTCGGCCAGCGCCACGGCCTGCGCCGGCGTATCGTTGACGCCTTGGAGCAGGCAGTACTGCACAGTCACCGGCCGTCCGGTGACCTGCTCGTAACGTTGCGCGGCGTCCAGAATCTCCGCCGCCCGGTAACGCCGCCCCATCGGCAGGAGGCGCTCACGCGTCGCGTCGTCCGGGGCATGCAAGGACACCGCAAGGTGAATGTTCAATCCGGACGCCGCCAAGGCATCGATGCCGGGCATCACGCCGACGGTTGAGACCGTGATCTGCCGCCAGCCCAGCGCACCGAGTTCGGGCCCGGCAATCCGGCGCACCGCCGCCAGGACCGCCTCGAGGTTGAGCATCGGTTCGCCCATGCCCATGAAAACGAGGGTCTGCAGCCGCTTGCCCACCGCGAGCGCTTCGCGCCGCAGATGCAGGAATTGCTCGACGATTTCGCCTGCGGTCAGGTTGCGCGCGAAGCCGCCCTGCGCCGTCGCACAGAAGTCGCAGCCCATCGCACAACCCACTTGGGAGGACACACAACCGGCCACGCGGTCCGCGCGAAAGTCGGTCATCATCACCGTTTCCACCGTGCGCCCGTCGGCCAAGCGGAGCAGCAGCTTCGTGGTCCCGTCCGTCGCCACCTGCCGCAAAACGGGCTCCGCTGTGCTCAGGGTGTAAGTTGCGCCGATCTTCTCCTGCAATCCCGCCGGCAGACCCAGCGCCGCCCAGTCCGGCCGGCCGCCGGTCAGGTAGTAGGCGCGCAACACCCGCAGGGCGTGCGAGGGCTTGAAGCCCCAGCCCGCGACCTGCGACGCGAGGTCGTCCACGGTGCAGTCGGCCAGCGAGATCACGCGGCACCTTCGCGGGTAAACTGCCCGGCCGCCACCCGGAAAATTTCCCATTGCCCGCCGCCTTCGTCCGCCGCGGGCAGGCTCGTGCCCGTGGCGATCACCTGATGGCCGGCCGGAATCGCGCTCCAGAACCGCCGCCGCCGTCCTGGGTCGAGTTCGCCCAGCACGTCGTCCGCCAGCAAAACGGGTTGCACCCCACCCTGCCGGAGGAAGTACGCTGCCTGGGCCAACCGCAGGGCGATCACGAGGGAACGCTGCTGCCCTTCGGAGGCAAAGTCCTTCGCCGCCCGGCCGTGCAGGGTGAAATCGAAGTCATCGCGATGCGGCCCCGTCAGCGTCGTCTTCATCGCCAGTTCGCGCGGCCGCGCCGCCACAAACCGCGCCCGCAGCGCCGCTTCGTCCGCCCCAGGCAGGTCGGGCGCGTAGGCAAACCCGGCCGGCTCGGCCGCATCCGCGATGCGCGCGTAGGCTTCGGTCAGGTCGGTGGCCAGCGCGGCGAGACCGGCGGTGCGCGCCGCCATCAGCGCGGCCCCGTCGCGAGCGAGCGGGCGCTCGAATGCCTCCAACTGGTCGGCCGGCGCACCTTGCTTGAGCAGGCGGTTCCGATCCGCCAGCGCCCGGTGATACCGTTGCAGCGCCGCAAGGTAGGCGCCGTCCATCGCGGCGAGGGTAAGATCGAGCCACCGGCGGCGTCCGGCCGGGGCCCCGCGCAACAGTTGCTGATCCTGCGAGGAAAACACCACGGTGGGAAACTGCCCGAGGAAATCGCCGAGGCGCGTCACCCGCTCCTGATCGAGCCAGACCTCCCGGGAGCCCTGTCGCAGCCGCACCGTGATTTCGGTCCGTCCGCGCTTCTCATGGTCCACGCTGCACGCGATCGCCGCCTCCGGCTGGCCGTGGGCAATCATGAGCCGCGGGTCCGCGGTGCGAAAGGAACGAAGTGCAGTGAGGAATCCCGCGGCCTCGAGCAGGTTCGTCTTTCCCTGCCCATTCTCGCCGACGAGAAAATGGCGCAGACCGTGGAAGTCGATCGCCGCAAACGGAACGTTGCGCACCTGCTGCAGGCTGAGTCGGAGAAGGCGCATGCGGCAGCCTCAGTCGGGGCGGATAACCCCGGCCGGGGCCGTGGCCGCCAGCTCGGGCGCGGCGGCAAGGATCGCATCCGCCAGCGCCGTCCACTCCTCCGCCGTGGTCTCCCAGCCGGCACTGATCCGCACCACTCGCCGCGCCGCCTCCGCGTCGACACCGAGGGCGGCAATCACATGCGAAGGCGCATTCTGGCCCGACGCGCAGGCGGAACCGGTCGACACCTCGAAGCCGCGTTTGTCCAGCGCGGCGACCCAGCGCGTGTTCTCCGCGTGAGGCAAAATCAGCGATATCGTGTTCCACAGCCGGTCCGCGCGGTGCGCGACGATCCGCGTACCCGGCACGCCTTCGAGCACGCGCTGTTCGAAGGCCGTGCGCCAGGCCAGCCGTTCGGTTTCGAGGAACACCTTGCGCTGCTCGGCCTCGACGAGCGCGGCCACCAGGGCCGAGGCGCCCGCCACGTCCTCCGTGCCCGCCCGGTGCCCGCGCTCCTGCGTACCGCCCGGATGGATACAAAAGCCTTCCGCCTGCGCCGGCAGCTTGACGAATCCCGCCCCCTTTGGTCCGCCGAACTTGTGCGCAGTGCCGAACACCCAGTCGACGGCGCCCAGCCCGCCGGCCGGCAGCTTGCCAAGCCACTGGGAGGCGTCGCACACCAGCGGCACCCGCTGATCGGCCGCCCAGCGCGCCCATGCGGTCCAGGGCTGGACCACGCCGGTCTCGTTGTTCGCTGCCATCACGGCCACGGCCGCCACGCCTAGGTCCGCCGCAAGGGGAAGCCGGACCGCCTCGGGCCGGACCACGCCGTCCGCCGTCACCGGCAGCGCGTCGATCCGGCCCGGGAACGCCGCGCCGGCCGACGCCAGGACGCAGGCGTGCTCGGTCGGGTTGACCAGCACCCGGGCGGCCGGCGGCGAGGTGCGGCCAAGATGGGCAAAGATCGCATGGGCCGCCTCGGTGGCTCCGGAGGTGAAGACAATCCGCTCCGGGGCGCAGCCGAGCAGCCCAGCCAGGGTGGTCCGAGCGGATTCGAGGCGCAGACGCGCCCGAGCCGCCGCGCGGTACGGGCTGGACGGATTGTGCCAGCGTTCGTCCGCTACCCGCAGCCACGCCTCCCGCGCAACCGCGGTCAGGGGCGTCGTGGCGTTGTGGTCGAAATACGGCATCGCAGCCGACGAGCAAACAGATGCCGGCCCGGGTCGCAAAGGACGATTTTGCCCGCCGGCCGAGGGTGCGTTCCGCAGGGAGGACGTCCGCTCGGCGCGGCCAAGGCACGCACGGAGAGCTCCGCGCGGCCACCCCGGACGGGAATGCCGGCGGCCAGCGGACGTTTGACGCGGCGGCCCGCCCCGCCTCTGCTCGTCCCATCGCCATGTCGTTCGACGCCTCCCTCGCCGCCACCGTCCGCACCTTCGAAGCCCTGGCCACCGTTCGCACCGACATCGACCGAGCCGGCGAGGTCATCCTGCGCGCGCTGCGCGAGGACCGGAAACTGCTCATCTTCGGCAACGGCGGGAGCGCCGCGGAAGCGATGCACTTCGCGACGGAACTGGCCGGCCGTTATTTCAAGGACCGCCGTCCCCTGCCCGCGCTAGCGCTCACGGAGGGTTCCCTTGTTACGTGCATCGGCAATGACTACGGCTTCGACACCGTCTTCGCCCGCCAGATCGCGGCGCTCGGCCGGCCCGGTGATCTCGCGGTCGCGATCTCGTCGAGCGGAAACTCGCGCAACCTGGTCCTTGGCCTCGAGGCGGCGCGGCGCGGCGGCCTCGCGACGCTCGCCTTGCTCGGACGCGGCGGCGGCGCGGCGCGGCCGCTGGCCGAGGTCAGCGTGGTCGTGCCAGGCGACAGCGGACGTACGGCGCAGGAAGCCCACCTGTTTCTCATCCATCATTTTTGCGACCTGATCGACGCGGCGTTTGCCTGAGCGGAGGGAAATCCGGCCGCGGCAAACGCGCGCCCCGCACACCCGCGGTGGAACCCAGGCGCTGCCTCTTTTCGTGAGGAGAAAGGTGTATCCAAAATTCCATGAATTGGAGTCCGCGCGATGAAAACAATTCAGCGTTAGGACCCTTTACGCAGGGGGTGCGCCGGGTAAGCTTTTGCCATCCCAAAAACCCTTAACCTTGGGACGTCCGAAAACCCGTCAGCGTGTTACTTCCATGAACCTCAAGAAAATCGTGTCCATCGCGAGCCTCGTGCTCGTCTTCGCGGGCAGCGTCTCCGCTGCCTCGCCCGGCCGCTGGGAACAGTGGCTGAATTCCTATTACAAGAATCCGCAGCCTGACCAGGTCGTGCAGGCCGTCTACGGTCTGAGCGATGCCGGCTACTTCGAACGCCAAGGATCGGTCGCTACGTCGATCGGCTTCTTCAGCCAGGTCTTCGCGGCCAACCCGGACCGTGTCGACGGCTGGTTCGCCCGCTTCTCCAGCCTGCCGCAGGCTGAGCAGCGTCTGCTCGCCGGTGCGCTGTGGTACGCCGGCAACCCGAAGGGCGAGCGCATGCTGCGCGAGCTCTCGACGGACTCCGCCTACCGCGACTACATCGCCCGCATGATCGCCTCGAACACGGGCAACGTTGCCGCCACGCCGGTCCTGTCCGAGTCGTCCCTCAATCTCCGATGGGGCGCCTTCCTCGCCTCCGGTGCCGACCAGCACGTCACCAGCATCCTCGCCGGCATGGGCCGCGGGAATGTCGGTGAGGCCGCCCGCATGACCCTCGCGTTCAACGCCGCTCAGCACGAGCGCGTACTCGAGATCTGCCGCGCTGAGCTCGACCGCCAGCCCAACCAGGTTCGCACCATGCTCCGCGCGGTGCTGAACGAGGTGGAGCAGAAGCAGCAGCCCCGGATCTGAGTCCCCTTCCCGGACTTCCAACCCGGCTCCTTCACGGAGCCGGGTTTTTTGTTTTTGGGTGGGCGCGCAGCGCTCTCGGTGACCCGCGGGTCGCCACCGCGCCTGCCCCGACACGAAAAGTTTTCATGCAAGCCCGTCGGGAATGGGCCATGCTCAAACCAGAGCATGACCGCGCGCTCCCTTCTCCGTTTTGTGCTCGGCGCCGTAGTGGGTGTCGTTTCGTCGAAGGCCCTTGAAATCAACGTGATGGTGCCGGCCGGCCTGCCGGTGCAGGAGCTGCCGAAGGCCGTTTCCGGGGTAACCCGCGGCGGTGCGGGCACCCAGCCGATGAAGCTCGTGCTCAAAGATGCGCAGGGACGACTCCGGTCCGAGGCCCGTCCTGCCGTCGCCCTGCTGACCAGCGCCGCTTGGTCACCGCACGATCCGGCCCGCGACGGTGCGAGCGAATTTGAAGTGTTCCTCGGCACGGCCCGCCTGCTCCAGGGTCACGCCCTCGCCGGTTTTGTCACGGTCGGCAACCGCTACGGCGCGCTCCTGCCCGCGACGGAGGCCGCCCTCGTACGCGTCGTGCACATGGGGCTCCCGGTGGTCCGTCTCGCCCGCGATGGCGACGTTGGCCGTTCGCCCGATGACTGGTTCATTTCCGCCGGAGCATTGAGCGCCAACGAGGCCCAGCGCGTCCTGTCGAGCTGCCTGCTCGAGTTGGGCGTGCTCCCACCGGCCGCCGATCCGGCCAATCCGACCGCGGCCGAGACCCGTGCCCTGCGCGAGAAATTGGTCCGGTTTCAGCAGGCCTTTGATCGCGCCAGCGCCCCGTTGGTGGCCGCCTTGCACGGCGTGAGCGAAGCCGAGGCCGTCGCACTCGCGCTCTGACCCCGGCGTGACACCGGCATTCCTGCCGGCGGGTTCGAGCTCAACACCCTGAGCCGGCGGTGCGTGTCGTTTCGACCGGCTTGAAAGCCGGTGTCACCCACCAACGCCGCGGTGAGGCGCCGCGGGAAAATCAGCCTTGCCCGGCGCAAGGCGCGGGGACGATGCTGGGTCTCCATGAGCACTGCACCCGTTGCCGAACACGCCATCATCAGCACCTCCTACGGTGACATGACCCTCGCCTTCTGGCCCGAGGTCGCGCCCAAGACGGTCGAGAACTTCAAGAAGCTCGCCCGCGAAGGGTTCTACGATGGCACGGCCTTCCATCGCATCATCAAGGGCTTCATGATCCAAGGTGGCTGCCCGAACACGAAGGCAGGCGCCCGCGGCATGCCCGGCACCGGCGATCCCGGCTACAAGGTGAAGGCCGAGTTCAATGAGAAGCCTCACGTGCGCGGCGTGATCTCGATGGCCCGTTCGGCCCACCCGGACAGCGCCGGGTGCCAGTTCTTCATCTGCCATGGCGATGCGCGCTTCCTCGACCGCCAGTACACCGCCTTCGGCGCCCTCGTGGCCGGGGACGACGTGCTCGAGCGCATCGCGACCGTGCCGACCAAGTCCGGTGGCGGCGGCGAGAAGAGCACGCCGATCGACCGCGTCGAGGTCACCGGCATCAAGATTGTGCCCGCGGCGGCCTGAGGGACGGCCTCAGCAAATCGATTACCCAAGGCGGCCTACGGGCCGCCTTTTTTGTGGGCATTGCGGAGCGCCCCGCAGCCCGGCGCTTAACGGCCGTACCCGAGGGCCCGGGCGACCGCCTCGTTCACGACGCTTCCGGCGCGGGTGTTGACCGCCTTGGCCAGCCCGGGGTGCTCCGCAATGGCCCGCGCCACCCCGCGGGAGGCGAGTTGCACCACGTAGGGTTCGGTGGCCTGGGTGAGGCTGATTGTGGCCGTATGCGCGACCAGCGCCGGCATGTTCGGCACCGCGTAATGCAGGACACCCCGTTCCTTGTAGACCGCCGCATGATGGCTCGTCGGACGGATCGTCTCCACGCAGCCGCCCTGGTCGATCGCGATGTCGACGATCACGCTGCCTGGGCGCATCGTCGCCACGAGAGCCTTCGGGACCACGACCGGCGCCCGCGCGGCCGGCACGAGCACCGCCCCGACCAGCAGATCCGCCGCGGCGACCGCCTCCTCGAGGTTGCCTGGATTCGCCTGCAACGTGACCACGCGTCCCCGATACTCCGCGTCGAGCGCCTCGAGTTTGCGCACGTCCAGATCGAGCGCCGTCACGCGCGCCCCCATGCCTGCCGCCATCTGCACGGCCTGCGCCCCGGCATTGCCGGCGCCGATGACCACCACATGTCCGGGCAGTGTACCGGGTACGCCACCGAGCAACACCCCGGAGCCGCCATTCTGCGACTGCAGGTAAAAGGCCCCGATCTGGACCGACAGGCGCCCGGCGATCTGCGACATCGGCTTGAGCAGCGGCAGCGAGCCGTCCGGCCCCTCAACCGTCTCGTAGGCAAGGCCGAGAACGCGCTTGCGCAGCAGGACACGGGTGAGCTCGGCCCCGGCCGCCAAGTGCAGGTAGGTGAACACGGTCTGTCCGTCCTGCAGCAGCGGGTACTCGGCGGGCAGCGGTTCCTTGACCTTCAGGACGAGCGCCGCACTGCGCCAGACCGTGCGCGCCGAGGCCACAATCCGCGCACCGGCGGCGCCGTACGCGGCATCGACAAACCCGGCCGCCGTACCCGCACCTTTTTCCACCAGCACCTCGGCCCCCAGATTGACCAGCCTGCGGCACAACGCCGGGGACATCGAGACCCGCGTCTCCCCGTCTTTGATCTCCTTCGGCACGCCGATGATCATGCGATCAGTTTGCAGCCAGACATACGAATGGCAAGGCCGCGGCCGCAACCGACGGAATCGGAGCAAAAAACAAAACGCCTCCGCCGGACTCCGGCGGAGGCGCAATTCGAAGCGAACGCGGACTCAGGCCTTGGCGGCCGCGGTCACGAGTTCGACGAAGCTGCGGGATTCGAGGCTGGCGCCGCCGATCAGGCCGCCGTCGATGTCCTTTTGGGACAACAGCTCCGGGGCGTTGGCCGGCTTCATCGAGCCACCATAGAGGATCCGCATGCGCCCGGCGACCGCGCTGCCGAAGAGCTTGGTCAGCAGCCCGCGGATGAACGCGTGCACTTCCTGCGCCTGCTCGGTCGTCGCCACCTTGCCCGTGCCGATGGCCCAGACCGGTTCGTAGGCGATGACCACGTTCGTCGCGAGGTCCTTGCTCACGCCTTCGAGGCCGGCCTCCAGCTGGGTCTGCACGACCTTGAGCGTCGAGCCCGCTTCGCGCTCGGCGAGGGTCTCGCCCACGCAGAGGATCGGCTTGAGCTGCGCCTTGAGCGCAGAGAGCACCTTCTGGTTGATGAACGTGTCCGTCTCCTGGAAATAGGTGCGGCGTTCGCTGTGACCGAGGATCACGTAGCTGGCAAACAGGGCGCGCAGCATGCCGGCGGAAATTTCACCGGTGAAGGCCCCGCTCGCTTCCGGATGCATGTTCTGCGCCCCGAGCTTCACGGTCGAGCCGTCGAGCACCTTGAAGACCGATTCGAGGGAGGTGAACGGCGGGCAGACCACGACGTCGACGTCGGTGTTGCGCCCGACGGCCGTGACAACCTCCTGCACCAAGGTCACGGCATCGGCCGAGGTCTTGTTCATCTTCCAGTTACCGGCGATGAGTTTCTTGCGAATCATAAGAGTGAAGGGAGTAGTGAGTAGCGGGTAGCGCGTAGCGAGTAGATTTTAGGCAGGCGAAGCGCGATGCCAACCCCTCACGACCACGCCGTGCCCCGGAGACCGTCAGGCCTCCAGGAAGGCGACGCCGGGCAGGACCTTGCCTTCGAGGTACTCGAGGGACGCGCCGCCCCCGGTGGAGCAATGCGTGACCTTCTTGTGCACCCCGAATTTCTTCGCTGCGGTGGCCGTGTCGCCGCCGCCCACCACCGTGGTCGCGCCCTTGGCCGTGGCCTCGGCGATCGCGTCCGCCATGGCCTTGGTCGCGACGGCAAACTTGTCGAACTCGAACACGCCGGCCGGGCCGTTCCAGACGATCGTCTTCGAGGAGAGAATCGCCTTGCGGTAGAGCTCGATCGACTTCGGGCCGGCGTCAAAGCCCTCCCAGCCGTCGTTGATGCCCTGCTCCAACGTCGCCGCGCAGGTGTTGCAATCGGGGCCGAACTTGTCGCCGCAGACGAAGTCGACCGGGAAGATGAGTTCCACGCCCTTGGCCTTCGCCTTCGCCTCGAGTTCGGCGACGATCTCCGCGCCGGCCTTGTCGAAGAGCGACGAGCCGATCTTCATGCCACGATTCACCTTGTGGAAGGTGTAGGCCATGCCGCCGCCGATGATGACCTTGTCGGCCTTCTCGAGCAGGTTGTTGATCAGGGGGATCTTGTCCGCGATCTTCGCGCCGCCGAGGATGGCGAGCAGCGGACGGTCCGGGTTCTCGAGCACCTTGGCGAAGGCCTTGAGCTCGGCTTCCATGAGGAAGCCGGCCGCCTTGTCCTTGAGGGCCACGCCGACCATCGACGAGTGCGCGCGGTGCGCCGTGCCGAAGGCATCGTTGACGAAGACGTCGCCGAGCTTGGTCAGGGAGGCGCGGAACGCCGCCACCGCCGCCGGATCCGCCTTCTTCGACGTACCGTCTTCGAGCTTCACCTTGCCCTCCTCTTCGATGTGGAAGCGGAGGTTCTCCAGCAGGACGACCTGGCCCGGCTTGAGCGCCGCGCAGGCCGCCTCAACGGCGGGCCCGACGCAGTCGTCGAGGAAGGTGACCGGGCGGCCCAGGAGCTTCTCCAACTCGGCCGCCACCGGCTTGAGCGAGAACTTGGCGATCTTCTGGCCGTCCGGGCGCCCGAGGTGCGACATGAGCACCACGGAGGCACCCTTTTCCAGCGCGTACTGGACGGTGGGCAGCGCGGCGGTGATGCGCGCGGTGTTGGTGATGGCGCCGGTCACCTTGTCCTGGGGGACATTGAAATCGACGCGCATCAGCACGCGTTTGCCGGCGAGGGAGAGGTCGCGGATGGACTTGAATTTGGCCATGGTGGGAAAAGGAAGGAGCGAGAAACGGGTGGTCAGGAACGAGTCGTCGAAGGCGGCGCGCCGCGCAGGCAGGCGCACAAAAAAAGAAGCGAGTAGCGGGGCGCTCGGAGCGGTTGGTGATGCTCGCTACGCGCTACCCGCTACTCGCTACGTTCAAGCGGCGACAGCCGCACTCAGAGCTTCGCGGCGATCTTCTTGGTCAGGTCGACGACGCGGTTCGAGTAGCCCCACTCGTTGTCATACCAGGACACGAGCTTGAAGAAGCGCGGGTTGAGCTCGATCGACGAGCCCGCGTCGTAGATTGACGACTGGCTGTCGTGGATGAAGTCGGTGGAGACCACCTCGTCGGAGGTGTAACCGAGGATGCCCTTGAGGTAGGTCTCGGACGCCTTCTTGAGGGCGGCGTTGATCTCGGCGAGGGAGGTGTCCTTCGTGGTCTTGAAGGTGAGGTCAACGACGGAGACCGTCGGGGTCGGCACGCGGAAGGACATGCCGGTGAGCTTGCCCTTGACCGCGGGCAGCACGAGGGCGGTGGCCTTGGCGGCACCGGTGCTGGACGGGATGATGTTGATCGCCGCGGAACGGCCGCCCTTCCAATCCTTCTTCGACGGACCGTCGACCGTCTTCTGGGTCGCGGTGTAGGAGTGGATCGTGGTCATCAGGCCTTCCTCAAGACCGAAGCCTTCCTTGAGCAGCACGTGCACGACCGGCGCGAGGCAGTTCGTGGTGCAGGAGGCGTTGGAAATGATCGTGTGCTTGGACAGGTCGAGCTTGTCGTCGTTCACGCCGACCACGACGGTGATGTCCTCGCCCTTGGCCGGGGCGGAGATGATGACCTTCTTGGCGCCGGCGGTGATGTGACCCTTGGCCTTCTCGGCCTCGGTGAAGAGACCGGTGGACTCGATGACCAGATCAACGCCCAGCTTGCCCCACGGCAGCTCGGCGGGCGTCTTGGCGGACACCACGAGGATCTCCTTGCCGTTGATCACGAGCACGTCGTCCTCGGCCTTGTCCGGCGAGGACTTCTTCGAGCTCACCGTGCCCTGGAACTTGCCCTGGGTGGAGTCATACTTGACGAGATAGGCCAGATTGTCGGCCGGAACGATGTCGCCGACGGCCACGACGTCGAGCGTCGTGCCGAGGAGGCCTTGTTCCACGAGGGCGCGGAACACGAGGCGACCGATGCGACCGAAACCATTGATTGCGACTTTAACTGCCATGGGACTTTCCGAGTTCTAGGTTGGTGATGTGCTGTTCCAGAGGAGCCGTGCCGTGCAGACACGGAAAAGAAGAAAGAACAGGCCGCCCCCCGGGAATGCAAGGGTTTTGGCGGCAGACGGTACGGCGGACGGACACTCCCGGGCCGCCGGTGGCCGGCGCCCACCGGCAGGACGCCCCGCCCCCTTTCCGGCGCCAGCGAATGGCGTTAACCTCCCTACCTCCCCGACTGCCGTCCCTCCCTCCGAACCTTGGTCAGGCCACCCAGAGCCCGCAGCCCAGGGCCGGCACGAACAACCGGGGCTCGACCGGACGGGCGGCCGGATTCCCCTGGTCGCTGAAGAACTGCTCGTGATCCGCCAACTGCGTCCACGGCGCCGACGCCACAATGGGATCGAGTTCGATCAGGACGTCGTTCGTCGTCGGATTGACGGCCAGCAGCAGCCGCTCCGGGCCCTGAGACAGGTCTGCGTTGTACAGCACGACGGCCGCGGTGGAATCGTCCGCGAACCAGAAGCGGAAGAAACCTTCGCTGGCGCGGGAAAAATGCCGGAACAGGGCGCCGCGGGGCGAACGCCGGAACGCAATCCAGCCCGCAAAGTAGGCGTGCGTGCCGGGAAACCGGTGGACCCGGCGGTAGTCGAGGGCGTTGAGGTCGCCGCGCTGGTAGGTGTTGTTCACCCCGTGCTTCGAACGGAGGAAATCCTGACCCGCCGCAAGCATGGGAATGCCGATCGAGGCAAAGAGCACGGCCGCCATCAGGTGGGTGCGGCGACGGTCGTTCCAGGTCGGCAGGTGTCCGTTGCCGTCGGCGTTCTCGGTGATCACGTAGATCCAGGTGCGGTCGTCGTGCGATTCGGTGTAGTTGACCGTCTGCGCCGGCCAGTGGGCGAAGTACCAGGGCGAGCCCTTCAGGAAATAGGCGAAGGCGTCGCGCGTGCCGCCCCCGCGCACGTAGTCGCGCACGAAGTTGCGGTATCCATCGTTCCATGACGCCCAGCCGGTCGCGGCCAGGGCTCCGGCCAGATGCCCGCGGAAGCTCCACGGTTCGGCGATGAGAATGACGTCCGGCTTGACGCGCTTCAGCGCGACCTCGATCGCCTTGAGCGGCTCCAGGCCGAGCAGTTCGGCGAGGTCGAACCGGAATCCGTCCACGCCGCAGGTTTCGATCAGGTGCGTGCAGCTGTCGATGATCAGCCGCTCCGCCATCGCGGAACGCGCGCGGAGGTCGTTGCCGCAGCCGCTCCAGTTGGCCAGCGCCCCATCGCGCCCGACCTCGAAGTAATAGAGCTTGTCGATGAAGAGCAGATGCGCGGGCACGCCCTGGTGGTTGAAGACCACGTCCAGAATCACCGCCATGCCCCGCCGGTGAAAGGCGGTCACCAGATCGCGGAACTCCTCCACCCCCGAACCCCGCCTCGGCTCGAGCGCGTAGCTGCTCTCGAGCGCGAAGAAGTTGTTCGTCATGTACCCCCAATGGTACTCGTCCGGAGTGACGTTATCGAACTCCTGCACGGGCTGAAGCTCGACGCAGTTCACGCCGAGCCGGTCGAGGTAGAAGTCCGGACTTTCGACCCAGCGGCGCAACCCGGTGAAACCGCGCCGCTCCGCCTCCCCGAGCGGCAGCGGGGCCCGGGCCACGAGGTCGCGCACATGCGCCTCGGCGATGACAAGGTCCTGCCATGCAGGCGTGCGGAAGCTGCGGTCGGCCACGCCGAGTTTGCGCCGGTCGAGCACGATGCCCGGCCCGTCGCGGCTCACGCTGGCCAGGGCATAGGGATCCAGCACGCGTTGCTCCGGCTGGAAATGGCTGAACACATCGGCGGGGCCGTCGAGGTGGTACCAGTAGAACCAGCCGTGCAGGTTCTGGTCGAGAGTCAGTTCCCACACGCACGCATCGCCCGGCTGCGGCGCGGTCGGGGATGGTTCGCGACGACGCACGAGCGCATAGCGGTGCGGCTCGTCCGCCTCTTCAAGGTCCGGACACAGGCAAAGTTCAACCGACCGGGCCCGCGGAGCAAACAGCCGGAAAACAGTCGAACGGCCCTGCACCTGCGCACCCAGCGGCAACTGCGTCGCCAACTGATGAAAGAAGCCCTCGAAGCGGAGCGGCACCGCATGCGGGTCGCCGCCTTCATGCCACCCGACCGTCCACGACTGGCTGAGATCGAGCGGTTCCGCGACCGTGAATCGGTACAGGTGCTGCCCTGTGCGTTCGAGGTCGATCTCGCGGTTGATGTTGCCCTGCTCGTCCCGCACCGCGTTGGGGGCGTCGCCGGGCACGTCGAACCATCGGTCCGAGCCGGTGACGAACTTGAAGCGCATGTGCGGCGTGCTGTGGAAGAGCGTCACCGGACCGGACCACAGCAGGACGGGATCGCCGTCCAGCGAGGCGGGCAGCAGCGCCCACCGCGGATCACGCGCACCGGCCCATTGGTTGAAATCGCCCGCCAGGTAGACTGCGTCCTTCGCCGGGTCGACTCCCTGCAACTGGTCGAGCCGAAGGAAGAAGAAGATCTCGCTCTTGCGGTTGACGAAGTAGCCGCTCTCGCAACCGAAGACATAGTCCGGCACCCGGTGCAGGGCCGCGAAGGCCGCGCCTCCGCCCAGGGCCAGCGGCGGCGGATGCCGCGCCCGCCAGTCGCGCGCCAGTTCCACCACGCCACTCACCGGCGTCTCCAGCCAGGCCTGCACGATCTTTTTGCCCCGGTGAGTCGTCATGGTGGAAGGCACAGCATCCCGCACGCCGGAGGACGCTCAAGCCGGAAGTATCCGCGGGTATTTCCCCAGACGCATCCCGGGGGTTGTCTGACGGAACACCGCTCGGGCGTTTCGCCGGTCCACCCCGGGCGTTGACAACCGGGCGCCACGCCGCACCGGTAAGCCCGTGGGTTCGCGCGAAAAGATCCTCGTGGCCATGTCCGGCGGCGTCGACAGCTCGGTCGCCGCCCTGCTGCTCCAGCGGCAGGGCCACGACTTGGTCGGCGCCTACATGAAGAACTGGATCAACGAGGACAACGTCATCGGCCACTGCCCGTGGCAGCAGGACATCGAGGATGCACGCGCCGTGGCGGACCACCTCGGCATCGAGTTCCGCGTGGTCAACCTGATGCAGGACTACCGCGAACGGATCGTGGCCTATCTGTTGGAGGGATACCGGCGCGGCCTGACCCCGAATCCCGACGTGATGTGCAACCGCGAGATCAAGTTCGGCGTGTTCCGTGCCTGGGCCCGCGACCATGGCTTCGGCGCTGTGGCCACGGGCCACTACGCACGCCGCGCTCCCCTGCCCGTCGGCTCGGCCGAAGGGGCCGGTCGCTTCGCCCTGCTCGAGGGTGCCGACAAAAACAAGGACCAGTCCTACTTCCTTGCGCTCCTCTCCCAGGACCAGTTGCGCGACGCCCGCTTCCCCATCGGCGACCTCGCCAAGCCCGACCTGCGCCGCATCGCCCGCGAGGCCGGGCTGCCCAATGCCGACAAGAAGGACAGCCAGGGCATCTGCTTCATCGGCGAGGTGAAGATGCAGGATTTCCTCCGCCAGTACGTGCCGGACGAGCCCGGTCCGATCGTGCGCGCGACCGATGAGCGCGTGCTCGGCGAACACCGGGGCCTCCATTACTTCACGCTTGGGCAGCGCAAGGGCATCGGGGTTCCGTCCAACACCGACCACCGCGCCTACGTTGTGGTCGGCAAACGCGCCGCGGACCGCGCCCTGCTCGTCGCTTTCGACGCGGAGGATGCACCCGGACTTTTTCAAACGGAGGTGACCGTGCACGGGCTGCAATGGAACTGCCCGCCGCCGGATGGCGCCTGCACCCTCGAGGGACGCGTACGTTACCGCGATCCGCGGGTGCGGCTCGAATTCACGCCGCTCGGCGACGACCGCGCGCACATTCACTTTCATGCGCCGCAGCGCGCCCTCGCGAGCGGCCAGATTCTCGCCCTCTACGACGGCGAACGCCTGCTCGGGGGCGGCGTCTACCTGTAACGCCGTCGCGGGGGCAGCCGCCTTCGCTGCCTTACGACATGGTGGTCAGGATCACCGCCGCGGCGAACGCGAGAAAGACCACGCCCAGCGCCCGGTCGATCCAGACCGCAGCACGAAGAAACCGGCTTCGTACCGCGTCATGGGCAAACACGGTCGCGACGAGGGCAAACCAGAGGGTCGTCGCCACGGCCATCCACAGGCCATAGCCGATCTGCACCGCCAGGGGCGTGGTCGCCGCCACCACCGCCGGAAACAGGGCGACGAAGAACAGCGCCGCTTTCGGGTTGAGCACATTGGTCAGAAACCCGCGTCGCCATGCCGCCCCCGGGGACGGCTCGTCACGGTCGGCTTGCGCCCCTGCACCCGGAGCAGCTGGCCGTGAGGCAGCGCTCAAGGCCTGCCAGCCCAGCCAGCCGAGGTAAGCCGCCCCAACCAGCTTGAAGACCAGAAACATCCCCGGCGACTGACGCATGACGAGGCCCACGCCCGCCAAAGCGAGGCCCGTATGCACCAGAATGCCGGAACCGATGCCGACGCTGGTCCACAGCGCGGTACGCCGCCCGTGGCGCAGACCTTGGCGGACGATCAGCGCAAAATCCGGACCGGGACTGACGACGGCCAGCCCATGGGCGAGGGCGAGCGCGCCGAACTCCGCCCACGGCACCGTCATGGCCTCACAGCGCGATTTCCTTGAAGCCGGGTTCCTGCAGCAACCGGTCGAGTCCGTTGCCCTTGATGAAGTCCTGCAGCTCGCGGCTGTTGGGGTTGGCCTTGCCGGCCTTCTCCAGCAGCGCCTTGGCCTTGTCGGCCTGGCCGAGCAACGCGTGGGCATGGACCTGCTCGAGCACGAGGCCGATATTGTCCGGTGCCGCCTTGTACTCCTTCTCCAGCAGCGAGAGGGCTTCCCGGTAGGCCGCCCGGGCTCCGCTCGTGTTGCCCAGGCGCTTCCGGGTGGCGCCCAGCATCAGCCAGTGGTCGGGGTTGTCGTGAATGATCGTCACCGCCTTCGCGAGCAACGGCTCCGCGCGCGCGTGGTCGCGCAACTGCACGGCAAACTCGGCTTCGCTCAAGAGCAACGCCGCCTCGGCGCGCTGCGCCTTGGTGGCCTCCTTGGCCGTCGTGGCCGGCGGCTGCTTGTTGCAACCGGAAAGCAGGACGAGACCAAGGACGAGGACGGACGAGAAGGAACGGAAGAGGCGCATGGTGGAGTCGTGTTCCCTGGGTACGGGAAGCGGGCGGAGCAAAGAAAAAACCGGGTGGAATGCCGGAGGCAAGCGGGTCCGGTGCAAACCAGACAGCTCAGCTCAGGTCAGGCGGAACCGTCGAAATGGCCTCTTCGAAGGTGCTGATCCCGTCCTTGACCTTTTCCATCGAGTCCTGGTGCAGCGTGCGCATGCCGTTGCGCTGGGCGATGCGTTTCAACTCGGCCGTCTCGGCCTTCTTGTTGATCGCCTCGACCAGTTCCTCGTTGGTGACCATCAGCTCGTGGATGCCCACGCGACCCTTGTAGCCGCTGTTGCCGCACTTGGGGCAGCCCGCGGGATTCGCCTTGTAGATCTGTCCGCTCCAGCCGATCGCCTTCTCGAGAATCTCCTTCACGCGTCCTTCCGCCTCGTAGGGCTGGCGGCACTGCTTGCAGACCCGGCGCATGAGGCGCTGGGCGCAGACGCAGAGCAGCGAGGACGAAATCATGAAGGGCTCGACCTCCATGTCGGTGAGACGCGCGACGGTGGACGGTGCGTCGTTGGTGTGCAGGGTCGAGATGAGCAGGTGACCGGTAAGCGCAGCCTCAACCGCGATCTCGGCCGTCTCTTTGTCGCGGATCTCACCCACGAGGATGATGTCGGGGTCCTGGCGGAGAAAGGCGCGCAGCGCCGTCGCGAACGTCAGGCCGATCTGACGGTGCATCTGCATCTGATTGATGCCGGCCAGGGTGTACTCAATCGGGTCCTCGGCCGTACGGATAACGAGGTCGGGCGTGTTGACCTCGTTCAGCGCCGAATAGAGGGTCATCGACTTGCCCGAGCCGGTCGGCCCACAGTGCAAGATCATGCCGTAGGGCTGGGAAATGCAGGACCGGTAGCGCTCGAGGTTCGCCGGCGAGAAACCCAGCGCCGTCATGGGCAGGGTTGATTTCTGTTTGTCGAGGATACGCATGACCACGCCCTCGCCGTGGTTGAGCGGGGCGGTCGAAACGCGCAGGTCGATGTCGAGATTCTTCTTGGTGAACTGCTTGAAGACGATGCGGCCGTCCTGCGGCAGGCGGCGTTCCGCGATGTCGAGGTTGCACATGATCTTCAGGCGGGCGACCAGAGCCGGACCCACCTTGGCGGGCAGGCGAAGCTTTTCCTGGCACACGCCGTCGATGCGGTAGCGCACGATCACTTCCTTCTCCCACGGTTCGACGTGGATGTCGGACGTGCCGCTGAAATAGGCGTCCTCGATGATGCGGTTGGACAGGTCGATGATCGGACCAGACTCCTCGCTTGAGAGGTCCTCTTCCGCGAGCTCGACCTCGGTGCCGAACTCCGCGCCGATCGCCTGGACCACGTCGGCGAAGTCGCCGCCGGGCTCCTGGGTGCGGGCCAGCTTTTCCTTCAGGTCCTTTTCGCGCGCCAGCAGCCGCACGACCCGCTTGCCGGTCATCTCCTGGATCTTGGTCGGCAGCGAGACCTCGAACGGATTGGCGAAGGCGACGAGCAGCAGCTCGCCCACCATGCCCACGGGCATCACCAGATGCTCCTGGCAGAAGTCCATCGGCAGACGCTCGAAGGTCTGCGGGGTGAGCCGGTACCGGGCGATATTGTAGGGCGCGAGGCCGAAGGCGCGGCCCTTGGCCACCAGCAGCTGGAACGGAGTGATGCGGAAATCCTCCTGCAGCAGCTTGTCGAGCGCCTCACCGGTCAGCTCCTCGGGACGGCCCGCGATGGCGGTGCGCTGCTCAAAGGTGAGCCGCTGCATCTCCTCGAGGGCGGCGATGATCTGGGTCTGGATCTTTCCGAGCGGCATGGTCGTCAGCGGGCGGGGGTTGCGGCCGGGGCCGGGGACGCGCCCTTGGCGGCGCGCTCCGCCTCGAGCTTCTCGAGGTAGTCGGCGATGATCTCAAGGTTCGTCGCGTACCAGACCACGGGCGTGTTGTAATGTTTTTCCCAATACGAACGCACCGCCGGGCTGAGGTAGTACGCGGTGGCGATGCAGTGGAAGCCGTCCTCCTTGTCGAACGGCACCGACCAGGTCGCCCAGCAGGCGCCGGCGTCGAGCTGGGCCTTCACCTCGTCGTGCACGTCGTAGGTGCGCAGGTCGACCAGCCCCACCCCTTCGCTCTCGACCAGGTGGTTGAGCACGTCTTCCTCGCTCAGCACCTTCTTTTCGTAGGCCAGCACGCCGAGCACGGAGCACTGGCGGGGATTGCCGGCGGCGATCAGCTCGAGCAGCCGCTCGTTCGCCGACTCGAGGTCCTCGATGCGGACGAGGTTGTGTTCCACGAGCTGCGCCCCGAGCAGACGGTTGGCGCGCATGAGCAGGGAGCGGTGTTCGAGGGACATGGGAGGTAAATTCAGGCGGCCGAGGCGGTGGTCTTGCGCGTCCGTTTCGGTGCGCGGACCCGTTTCCACAGGGCCTCTTTGAGCTCATCGAGGCCTTCGCCGCTCAGGCAGGAGATCTCGACGACGTCGACCTTGTGGCGTCGCTTGAAGGCCCGCAGGTTCGCCTTCGCCGCCGGCAGGTCCATCTTGTTCGCAACCACGAGACGCGGCTTCTTGAGCAGCGCCTTGTCGTAGAGTTTGAGCTCGGCCAGCAGCGTGGCGTAGTCGTCACGCGGGTCACGGTTGTCGACCCCGGCCATGTCGAGCAGGAACATGAGCAGCGCGCAGCGTTCGATGTGACGCAGGAAACGGTGACCCAGGCCACGGTTCTCGCTCGCGCCGGCAATCAGCCCGGGCACGTCGGCGAGCAGGAGGCGGTCGAAGCGTGGCGCGCCGTAGTCGATCACGCCGATCTGCGGATGGAGAGTCGTGAACGGATACGCCGCGGTCTTCGGCCGCGCCTTGGTGATCTTGCCGGTGAGCGACGATTTGCCGGCATTCGGGAACCCCACGAGGCCGACATCGGCGATGCTCTTCAGCACCAGGCGATAGGTGCCGTGGGCGCCCGGCTGGCCGGCGTTCGCCCGCTTGGGCGCCCGGTTGGTGGAGGTCTTGAAATGGGTGTTGCCCCAACCGCCGTTGCCCCCGGCGCACAGCACGATGCGCTGGCCGTGTTGGGTGACCTCGGCGACCACCTTGCCGGTGTCCTCGTCGGTGACGATCGTGCCGAGCGGGAGTTTGAGCAGCGCGGGCTTACCCTCGCGACCGTGGCAGTCCTTGCCCATGCCATGTTCGCCGCGCTCGGCGTTCCAATGCGGCTTGTACTTAAAATCGACCAGGTTGTTGGTGTTCTCGTCGCCTTCGAGGATCACGTCGCCGCCCTTGCCGCCGTCACCGCCGTTCGGCCCGCCCCAGGGCTCGTATTTCTCACGGCGGAAGCTGACGCAACCGCGTCCGCCGTCCCCGGCCTGGGCTTTGATGACACACTCGTCGATGAACATAAATGCGGATGGTGCACAATCGCACCACCTTGCCAAGGAAGGCCTTCGTCAACGCTGCGTAAACCTTTAGCGAATTCGCCGGCGGAAGGCCAACGCCCTACGCGCCGGATGCTCGCAAGGCGCCGGCCACCGCTGTGCGCGCCGGGGCAGCCCCCGGTGCAGCCTCAGAGCACGACCTTGATGCCCTTGCGCAGGTACGTGGGCACGTCGAGGTCCTGGCCTTCGAACAGGTTGCGGTCGGTACGCTCGAAGAAGCCTCGGGTCTCCGCCTCACCGCCAAAGGGAATCTCCTCCTGCACCGCCTTTGCCGCCGGAACGGCGGGGGCGGTCTTGGTCGTCGCCGGAGTCGTCGCGGTAGCAGGGGAGGCCGGAGCCGCTGGCGTCGCCCCGGACACCGCCACGGCTTCCACCGGGGAGGCCGGGCGCGACCGGGTCGTGGTCGCGGTGGGGCGGCGCACCGGGACGCGGCCACCTAGGTCGCTGGTGCCGAGCACGCAGACTTCCACCCTGCCCTGCATCTGCTCGTCGATGACCGCGCCCATGATCACGTGGGAATCGCGGCCGAACTGCTCCGTCACCGCGGTCATGATCTCGTTGACCTTCGGCAGGGTGAGATCGGTGCCGCCGACAATGTTGACGAGCAGGCGGTCGGCCTTGCGCGAAAACTCCGGAGTCGCGAGCAGCGGGCACAGCTTGAGGCTCTCGATCGCCTCGCCCACCGCCTGCTCGCCGGTGCCGGCGCCCAACCCGAACAGGGTCTTGCCCCCGCGGGTGTGAAACGCCTGCCGCAGGGTCGCGAAGTCGAGGTTGATCAGGCCGGTGCGGAACAGCATCGCCCAGATGGATTTCACCCCGCGGCCAATCCACTCGTCCGCGCGCGCGAACGAATCGAGCGCCGTCTCCCCTTCCGCCGCCTCCTGGAGCAGAATGTCATTCGGCAGCGGGATGACCGCATCGCAGCACCGGCGCAGGGTTTGCAACCCCTCCTCGGCCTGCTTCGCGCGGCGTCCGCCCTCAAAGCTGAACGGCAACGTGACGAACGCGATCACGAGCGCGCCCGCCTCTGCCGCCACCTCGGCAACCACCGGCGCCGCACCGCTGCCCGTACCGCCGCCCATGCCGGCGACGAGGAAGACGAGATCACAGTCCTTCACCAGGCCGGCGATCTTCTCGCGATCCGATTCCGCCGCCTCGCGGCCCAGGTCGGGATCGCCGCCGGCGCCGAGGCCGCGGGTCACGGCGGCGCCAATCAGCGCCTTGTCCTGCACCGGCGAGGCCGACAGGGCCTGCAGGTCGGTGTTCACCACCGCCAGCTGCAGGCGTTCGAGATTCTCCATCTTGAGCCGGTCGACGGCGTTGGCACCGGCGCCGCCGATGCCGAGCACCTTGATCGCGATGGTGCGATCCGTCATGAGATCGGGCGTGAGGGGCAGTTCGTTGGAGTTCATGCCGACATTCATGATCAGGCGCCCACGGCGAAGAGTTTCTTGATAAAGCTGGTGCCGCTGCGTTTCTGCGCCGGCGCGCCGGCGCGGGCCTGGGCTCCGTAGTTGAGCAGTCCGGTCACGGTGGCAAAGGCCGGATCGCGCAACTTTTCGTCCACCGCCCCGGGCAGTTCGCCCAGATGGACGGCCACGCCGAAGACCTTGGCGGCGGCCTCGGCCAGACCGGGCAGCTTCGAAGTGCCACCGGCGAGGATGACGCCGGCCGCGCAACGCTCGGGCGCGAACGCCTGGCCGAGCTTCTTGCGCACGACCTCGAGCACTTCCCAGGCGCGCGCCGCCGTGATCGTCTCGATCGTCTGCTTGGGGAACTGGCGGTCACCGATCGCAAAATCGCCGTTGAGCCAGACCTTGTCGCTGCGGTCCTTGGTCACCACCGTGCCTCGGCCGTAGCGCAGCTTGAGTTTCTCGGCCTGGCCTTCGGTGACCCGCAGGCCAAGGGCGAGGTCGTTGGTCAGGTGGCCGCCTCCGACCGGCACCACGCCGGTGACCGCCGCCACGCCGTCGCGGTAAAGCACGTAGTCCGTCGTACCCGCCCCGATGTCGATCACCAGCGCGCCATTTTGCCGGTCCTGCGGCGATGTCAGCACCGCCCCGGAGGCCAGGCTGGCAAGGATGAGGTCGCCCACGCGGACGTTGAAGCCGCGGATGACATGAATGTTGTCCGCGATGCGATTCTCCTGGCCGTGCACCGTCCAGTAACCGACGTCCAGGCGCTGGCCCACGAGGTGCTCGGGGTTCGCCCCGACCATGCGCCCGTCGAGGTAGAAGGGACGCCGGATGTTGTGCACCACCATGCGCCCCTCCGGCAGCGACTTCGCCTTGGCGAGACGGCAGACGGTGTCGATGTCGAGCTGGCTGACCATGTTGTCCGCCGCACTGACCGAGACCGAGGCCTCGTTGTAGAATCCTTCGAGGTGCCCGCCGGTCTGGGCGAGATAGACCTCGTCGATGTTCACGCCCGCGCTCTCTTGCGCGGCCACAAGGGCGCTGTGCGCCGCGTCGGTCGCAGCCTTGAAGTCGGTCACGGTGCCCTTGATGACACCGCGGGACTGGCACTCGCCGAAGCCGATCAGGCTGAGGCTGCGCCCACTGACGAGCTCGCCGACGAGCACGGCAACCTTGGACGTGCCGATCTCGACGGCACCGACAATGCGGGACTTGGACATTGCTTTAAAGGGACGAACGTTTGGGCGGAAGCTGCAGCGGCGACGCGGGACGGCGGCCGTTGGTCGGCTCCGGGGTGACTTGGGCAAAGGCAACGGGCACCTGACGCCCACCCACGGCCAGATTGATCCGGGCGGGCGGCGGCAACTGCGGACGCAGCGAGATCTGCTCGAGCGTCGAATCGAGGAACGCCACCTGGGTGAGGAAATCTTCGCGCGTCCCGAACACGACCTGCGTCTGGTAACCGGGATGACTCGCCGTCGTGCAGGTCACCAGGATTTCCCCGTCCGACTTCAGACGGTCGACATCGACCACCGACCAGGTCCGGTAGAGTGCAGGGGCGTTCGCCTGAACCACGAGCAGCAAGTCGGCGACCGTCCCCATGCCTTGAAGCGGGGCGAAGCCGGCACCGGAACGCACGAGCGCGCCCACCTTGAGCCAAGGTAGCGACGCCATCAGTGCATCGGAGTAGTTCACGCCGGCGTAGACCGTGCCGTCGCGGGAGACCACAAAGTCCTGGGCATCTCCCGGCCCGATCGCCGCCCGGATGCGCACGACCGGAGTGCGCTCCTGCAGGGTCACGACCAGCGTGTCGGGAAACCGCCGCGACAACACCGCGCTGTGCACCTGACCGCTCGCGACCAACTGCGCCTGCAGGGCGAACAGGTCGAGTTCCATCAGGCTCGCACCCGTGGGCAGCGCCAGCACGCGGGACACCCAGGCCTGATCCAGCACACCGTCGGTGCGGACATCAAGATGGCGGACCGGCTCCTGCCGGCCCGGCGCAGTCAGGCGCGTGGGCGTGACGTTCAAGGTGCGCCAGATTTCAAAGCCGCCCCAGAGCGTGGCTCCGCCGATCACCACGGCCGCGATCGTCTTGATCGTCGAGAAGGCCAGCCGACGACGGCCCGTCGGCGACATCGCGCGCGGGGCCACCGTCTGCGGGATGTCACGCCACGTGCGGGCCACGGGGTGGACTGGATCGGATTTGCTCATGACGAAAATGCGGCAGCCTGCCGGGCCACGAAACGCTGCAACGCGGGTGCGATCATCTCCCTGACCAGTGCCGTGAAATCCCTCCCCGCGCAGCGCGCACTCATCGGCAGCAGACTGGTTTCTTTCATGCCCGGAAGGGTGTTGATTTCGAGCAAAAACGGTTCGCCTGGCTCCGAAAGTATGAAGTCGACGCGCGCGTAGTCGCGGCAGCCACACGCCGCGAACGCCGTCTCCGCGTGCTGCTGCACGGTGCGGGTGAGCGTTTTGTCGATCGGCGCCGGGGCAAAGTACTCCGTCATGCCCTTGGTGTACTTGCTGGTGAAATCATAGACGCCCGACTTCGGCCGGATCTCCACCACGCCCATGGCGCGTCCGTGCAACACCCCGACCGACAGCTCCCGCCCGCGCAGCCGGCGCTCGGCCAGCCAGGCTCCGGGCGTGAGGGCGGCCAGCGCCGCAGTCAGGGCATCACGGCCGGACACCAGCGCGAGGCCCACGCTGCTGCCTTCGGCGTTGGGTTTGAGCACCACATCCTCCCCCACCACCGCCATCACCTCGTCCGCCGTCGGCCGGCGCGCCGCATCGAAACGCAGGCCCGGAGCAACCCGCACTCCGGCCGCCGCCACCGCCGCCTTCGTGCGGTCCTTGTCCATCGTCAGCGCGCTCGCCGCGGCGTCGCAGCCTGCATAGGCAACGCCCGCCACATCGAGCAGGCGCTGCATGCCGCCATCCTCGCCGAAGGTCCCGTGCAGGGTCGAAAACACCACGTGCCGTCGCGGATCGAGTCCGGCCGGCAGCGCCGCCGCGGTCACGTCGAAGAGCCGGGTGGGAAACGAACGCGCCAGCGCAGACGCGACCGCCTGCCCGGATCCGAGCGAAACGTCACGCTCGGCGGAAACGCCTCCGGAGAGCACAGCGATGATGGGTGAGTTCATGAGACGGTCGCTTGAAGGGGATGGAATCGAAGGGATGCGTGCCGCACGCTGATCTTTGGAGTTGGGCCGTTTGGGATTTGGGATTTCCAGCCAGGCCGGCTCACAGCACATCCCTCCAGTGTTTGCCGTACAGCAGCACTTCCGGATCGAGGCGAACGCCGTGCGCGGCCTCGACCCGCGCGCGCACCCGGCGGACGAGGGCGATCACCTGCTCGCTCGTCGCCGCCCCGCGGTTGACGATGAAATTGGCGTGCACGGGCGACACCTCCGCATCCCCCACCCGCTCGCCCTTCAAGCCGCTCACGTCGATCAAACGTCCGGCCGAATCGCCGGGCGGGTTCTTGAAAATGCAGCCGGCACTCGGTTCCCGCGGCTGGGATTTCTGGCGCTTGTCCTTGTAGACGTCGATCTGCCGCGCAATCGCCTCCGCCTGCGAAGCCGAGGCCGGCCGCAGGACCGCACCGAGGGCAATGGCGTGTTCAAGTTCGGCGCAGTGCCGGTAGTCGACGTGCATCTGGTCCTTGCGCAGGACCTTCACGTCGCCCTCGTATGTCACCATCCGCACTTCCTCGACGACGTCGAACATCCAACCGCCCATCGCACCGGCATTCATGCGCAGCGCGCCACCGACGTTGCCCGGGATGCCTTCGAGGAACTCGAAGCCAGCGAGCCCGGCCTTCACCGCGAGTCCGCACAGATTCTTCAGCCGGAGTCCGGCGCCAACGCTCACCTTGCCGTCCGCCAGCACCTCAAAGGTCTCCCACGCCGGCTGGCGCAGGCTGAGCACCAGGCCGTCCACGCCTTCGTCCGGCACGAGCAGGTTCGACCCGCGGCCCAACACATGCACCGGCAGGCGAGCGGCACGCGCCGCACGCAGCAGGGCAATCAGGTCATCGAGTCCGGCCGGCTCCGCGTAGAGGCGGGCAGCCCCTCCGACCCGCATCGTCGTCTTGCCTGCCAGCGGTTCCTCCCGCCGCACCGGCGTCGCCGGCGAGACCACGGCGCGCAACCGCACCGCGGCCTCGTCCCAACGTCCCGCCACGACCGCGCGGTGCCGGTCCAGCCAGCGCCGCGCTTCGCGGTCGATGTCACCGGCGCCGACGAAAGCCACCAGATCCCCCGACCGCGTCTCCGTCGTGAGCGCGTCGAGCCCCAGGGCCGGCGCATCCTTCACGTATCCGACGGGCAAGGACGGAAACCGTCGGCGCAGCTCGGCCGCGAGCCGTTCGGTCGTGCCGTCCGGCCGCTCGGCCTCGCCGGCGCCGTACACATCGAGCAGGTGCACCGCATCGGCGGTGCCCAGCGCCGCCGCGAAATCGCCGAGAAACTGCGCGGTCCGGCTGTAACGGTGCGGCTGGAACACGACGATCAGCCGGGTGCCATCGGCCGCGCGGGCGCGCAGGCTGGCCAGCAGTGCGCGGATCTCCGCCGGATGGTGCGCGTAATCTTCGATCACGGTGAGGCCGCCGGCAGCGGGTAACGGGCTCTGACGCCGGCGCACGCCGCCAAAATCCGCCAGCAGCCCGGGCGCGAGGGTCGCCCCCATCACCTGGGCCGACGCCAGCGCCGCCGTCGCATTCGCAGCATTGAACGCCCCGCCGGCATTCACCGTGGCGCGGCCGATGGAGAAACGTCCACCGAGGATGAGGTTGAGCACGTGACCGGTGTCGGATTCGACCCGGCTCGAAAAATCGCCGGCTTCGCCGAAGGTCACCCGGGCCGGCGGGGACGCGAGCCGCTGGGACAGCGCACACGCGGCGGACACGAGCACCGTCCCGCGCGTGCGTTGCATGAGCGCGGCGAAGGCCGACTCGAGTTCTTCCTGCCGCCGATAGTGGTCGGGGTGGTCCCAATCGAGGTTCACCACGAGGGTCAGCTCGGGCGAGAACGCCGCGATCGTGCCGTCGCTTTCGTCGATTTCCGCCAGCACCCAGCCGTTGGTCCCATCCGTCGCCAGCGGCAGCGTCGCGTCGTTGGGCACGCCGCCGAGGATGTGACCCGCGGGAAAGCCGGCGCGGCGCAACGCGCTCGCCAGCATCGTCGTCGTGGTCGTCTTGCCGTGCGAACCGCAGATCGCAACGAGCTTCCGGTCGCGCGTCACTTCGGCCAGCACCTCACCGCGGCGGGCGCGCGGAATCCCGCGCGCCGTTGCCGCCACCTGGGCCGGATGCTGAGGCGCGATCGCCGACGAGTACACCAGGAGGTCACAGGTGGGCGGAAGCTGGCCCGGCTCCGTCAGCGTGACGCCACCGGCCACGAGCGCCGCGCGCATGACGTCCGTCATCGCATCGTCTTCGCCGCTGACGCGAAAGCCCCGCGCGGCGAGGTACAGTGCCAGCGGACCCACGCCCATGCCCGCCACGCCGACGCAGTGTACGGCACGCACGGTCCGGTTGAACAAAAGAGGAGGCGGGACGGAGCTCATCGGCGTCACTCGTTCAGGCAAGCAGGGTGCGGGCGCTGCCCCAAGACGGGGCCGGAGTGCCAGCGGCGATCAGGCTCTCCAGATCGTCGAGCAGGAAGTCGACGGCATTGGCGCGATCCATCGCCTGCAGGGCGTTCCGGTAGTGCGCCAGCGCGGCGTCGTCGCGCACCAGCGAGGGCACCAGCAGATCGAGCTGGCCCAGGTCATCCTGCGCCACGATCCGGCCGCCCCCCGCCGCCACAAACGCGGCGGCGTTGGCCGCCTGGTGATTGTCGGCAGCATGGGGAAACGGCACAAGGATCGCGGGCGTGCTGCAGCGGGCCAACTCCGCCAGTGTCCCCGCACCGGCACGCGACACGACGAGGTCCGCCGCCGAGAGGACGGTCGCCATGCGGTCGGAAAACGACACAAACATCGCACGCGCCGTGCGACCGCCGGGCTCCGGCCACGCGAGGGTCTCGTCCGTCCCCTTGCCCATGCCGGTGAGCACGTACAGCTGCACGCCCGCCCGGGCGAGCGGTTCGGCTTGCCGACGGGCCCAGGCGTTGAGCGCGGTCGCGCCCTGGCTGCCCCCGAGCAACACCACGACCTTCAACGCGGGATCGAGCCCGAGCGCGGCGCAGGCCTCGGCGCGCGGCTGGCGCCGGATCTCGTTGCGCACCGGCATGCCGGCCGAACGCACCACGTGACGGGGAAGTCCAGGCAGCGCCACGCCGGGCGGCAAATACACGCGTCGTGCCACCCGCCCAAGCAAGCGAATCGCCCGCCCGGGCACATGGTTGGCCTCGTGCAGGGCCACGGGCACGCCGGCGAGCGCGCCAGCCGCGATCAGGCTCGCCGTCGTGAAACCGCCAAAACCGACGATTGCCTGCGGACGCTCACGGCGCAGCAGCGCGAAACTGAATCCGAGCGCATGCGTCTGCGAAACGAGGAAACGTGCCAGGCCCACCGGAGTGCGCACCCAGGGCGTGCCGGGGATGCGGAGGAACGTGAGCTGCGGATACTTCTCGACCAGGCGCGCATCGACCTTCTTCCGGCTGATGAGCAGCAGCGGGCGATGTCCGCGCGCCTGCAGTCCTTCGGCGAGGGCGATGCCCGGGGCGAGATGTCCGCCCGTTCCACCACAGCTGAGCAGAATCTTCATCGCAGACCCTCCGTGACACGTGTCCGAGGCAAACCGCCGGCCACGGATACGAATGAAAACGGAGCGCGGGCGGAGGAGGGACGGTGAATCCGGCGACGCGCGCCGAGCAGGCGGGACGCATTCCCGATCATCCCGCAACCTCCTGCAGACGGCGCCGGCCGCCGGTGAAGGCGGGTTTGTCCCACGTTCGCTGGGTGTTGATGATCACGCCAATGCAGGCGCCCATGAGCAGCAGGTTCGAAAGACCCGCGCTGATGAACGGCAGCGACATGCCCTTGGTGGGGAGCAGTCCCGTGACCACGCCCAGGTTCACGATCGACTGCAGGCTGATCAGCAGCACGCAGCCGGCGACGAGGAGAAACTGGAAAAGGTTCGGCGCGCGCCGGAGGTGCACCACGCCAGCAACGAAGATGATGGCAAAGATCACCACCGTCCCGAGCGTGAACCAGAGGCCGAGCTCCTCGCCCATCACCGCGAAAATGAAGTCAGTGTGTGCCTCGGGCAGGAAGTTCATCTGCTGGCGTCCCTGGCCCAGCCCCGCGCCCTCGGTGCCGCCCACCGCAAACGCCGCGAGCGATTGGTAAAGTTGGTAGGTGCCGCCCTGCTTGTTGCCTTCGACGTCGAGGAAGGCGAGGAAGCGGCGCAACCGATTCGGATTGTACATCACCAGCACGCCGAACGCGCACACCGCGGCCCCGACCGTGGGCAGAATGTAACGCCACTTGGCGCCGGCGAGGAAGAGGAGGGTCAGGCCCACGGCCATCGTCAGCGCCGCCGTGCCGAAGTCAGGTTCGAGCACGATCAGGCCGCCAAAAAGTCCGATGATCGCGATCGGATAGAGGAAGCCGCGCTTGAAATGTCCGATCTGGGTCTGGTTCACCGCGAGGTAATGCGCGAGGCAGAAGACCAGCGCGATCTTCGCGAACTCCGACACCTGGAATCGCACCGGGCCAATGCCGAGCCAGCGGCGGCTGCCGTTGACGTAGATGCCGATACCGGGGATCAGCACGAGGATCAGCGCCACCACCGCGGCGAGAGCAATCCACCACACCTGACGGCGCGCAAATTCGAGATCGATCCGCGCCGCCACCACGCACACCAAGCCGGCCAGGCCCACGCCGATGATCTGCTTGCTCAGGTAGAAGTACGGTCCCTGCCGGAACGATGCGCTCGCGCTGAACAGCACGATGAGGCCGAGGATCGTCAGCCCGATCGCGCAGACCACGATCACCGCCGCCGGCGTCAGTACCCGGGCGCGCGGCTCCGTGCCGCGGGCCGGGGCCGGCCGCGCTCGGGGCGCCGGCCGGATGGGCGTGAAAAACTCACTCAATGCGGGGCGCGCCATCGGCCGCGGGCTCCTCGACCCGGATCACCGGAATGTTACTCTCCGGCGGCGTGGCCGGAAGGGCCTGCTCCGCACCGGGAATGATCAGGATGGTCGGGGTACCCGTGTCCGTGGCGGCCGGAGCCGGCGTCGCCGGAGCCGGGGTGGCCGCAGGCGTGGAGGGCGCCGGAGCCGCCTTGGCCGCGCCGCCGGGCGCCTGCCAGCCGGGGATGTTCAGGGTCTGCCCGGCGCGCAGTTTGCGCGGATCGTCGATATTGTTCGCCACAGCGATGTCTCCCGCCCGTACGCCGTACTGCTTGGCGATCGCACCGAGCGTTTCACCCGGAGCCACGGTGTGGGTCATCGTGCCGCTGGGCGCGCGGGCCGCCGCCGGAGCCGGGGCCGCGGCTGCCGCCGCCGGCGCTGACGCCTCAGACGCGGTGGCGGTGCTGCCCGCCGGCAGGGTGAGAACCTGGCCCGGACGAACGAGATCGTTGCGAAGGTTGTTGGCCGAACGCAGGGCCGCGACCGTCGTGCCGTTGCGCCGGGCGATCGCACCGAGCGTATCGCCCGCCTGCACCGTGTAGGTCGGCCGCTCGGCGGAGGCCGCGGCGGACGCCGCCGGTGCACCTGCGGAGGCTGCGGCAGGCGCGGCGCCGGGAATAACGAGTTTCTGCCCGATCTGCAGCGCGCCGTTGCCGGCGAGATTGTTGGCCGCGGCGAGCTCGGCCACGGTGATGCCGTTCTTCTTCGCCACGCTCCAGAGGTTGTCGCCCTTGACCACGGTGTAGGTGGCCGGGGCCGGAGCGGCGGCAGCCGGAGCCGGCGGCGTCGCCGCACCGGGGCGCGTCGGACTGTAGCGGATTGTGGCCGGCCCCTGATTGTAGGCGACGCTTGTATCCGTAGCGTTGATACCGGCGGGGCGCGGCGCCGGGGCAAAATCGCCCGCGGGGGCAGGCGCCGGAGCGCCGGCATAGCTGACCTCGGCCGCACCGGGAGCGGCGGCGCCCTTGCGGGCCGACGTGCGGCAGCCGGGTATGGCAAAGATGAGCACGAACACCGCGGCGTGAACCGCCACGACGAAACCAAAAATCTTCACGATCTTCATGGGAAAATAATGCCGGTGGAAAAACGGGTTTGCTACTTCAAACTGGCCGCGGGACTGAGGTTGTTCACGAGCCGGGTAAACTGCTCGCCGCGATCCTGATAATTGCGGAACTGGTCGAAGCTGGCGAAGCCCGGGCTGAGCACGACATGGTCGCCCGGCTGCGCCATCGCGGTCGCCGCCGCAAAGGCCGCCGGCAGGTCGGCGCAGACCGTATGCGATAGCCCGGCCGGCCCGCTGAAGGTCGACAGGAGGCTGCGCGTCTCACCGATGAAGAACGCATGCTTCACTCGTGGCGCGATCCGGCGGACGAAACCGGCGATGTCCCCGCCTTTGGCCTTGCCGCCGGCGATGAGGAGGACCGGCAGCGGGAAGCGCGCCAGCGCCGCCTCGACGGCATGGAAATTGGTCGCCTTGGAGTCGTTCCAGTACGTCACGCCGGCAACCTCGGCCACGCGCGTCAATCGGTGCGCCGCAAGCGGGAAGGTCTGCGCGGCGGTGTAGAGCAGAGACTCACGCAGTCCCGAAGCCCGCCACCAGGCGGCGGCGAGCAGGAAGTTCTCCCGCTGGGGATAATCGGCGAAAACTGAGCCGCGCAGCAACAGGTCACCGGGCTGGTCTTCCGTGGGCACACAGGCTTCCGCAGGCAGCGTCTGCCCAAGGGCCTCGGCATGGCGCTGTACGCTGCTGCCGGCAAAGACCGATCCGCCGACGGTGCGTTCGAAGAGACGCCACTTGGCCAGAAAGTAGTGCTCCATCGAACCGTGACGCTCGAGGTGATCCTCGGCGAAATTCGTCCACAGCGCCGCGTCGGCCCGGAAGTGCCGCATCGTCTCGGCCTGGAACGAACTCACCTCGCACACCGCGATCGAATCCGGTGCGCCGCCGCCCCGGTCGGCGACCAATTGCGAAAAGGGAAAGCCCACGTTGCCCGTCGCCTCGGCATCGCGCCCGGCGCTGCGCAGGGCGTGGGTAAGGAACTCGGTCAGCGTCGTCTTGCCGTTCGTACCCGTGATTGCCACCACCCGGCCGCGCCAGAACAGCGAGGCGAAATCCAGTTCGCCGAGGCAGACGAGTCCGGCCGCCCGGGCACTCGCGATCCACGGATGGGTGGGCGGAAATCCCGGCGAGAAGATCACCAGTCCATGCCCCCCTGCCCCGCCCCGAAACTCGGTCGCGGCACCGTCCGCCGCCTTCTCGTCATACAGGCGCGCCTCGGCACCGAGGCGCGTCAGGAGCGCCGACACGCCGCGACCACTCACGCCGCCACCGAAGACCGCGACCGGCCGGGCAAGGAGGGGTTTGAGGAACTCGGGAACGGCGAGCATGGCAGGGTGATCAGCGGAGCTTCAAGGTGCCGAGTCCGGCCAGGGCGCACATGAGCGAGAGAATCCAAAACCGGAGAACCACCTTCGTTTCGGGCCAGCCCTTCTTCTGAAAATGATGATGGATCGGCGCCATGAGGAAGTAGCGCCGGCCCTCGCCGAAGCGGCGGCGGGTGTACTTGAAGAAGCCGACTTGGATGATGACCGACACGGCCTCCATGACGAACACGCCGCCCACGATCACGAGCGTGAGCGGCTGCTGAACCATGAACGCGATCACGCCGATGAGCCCGCCCAGCGCCAGCGACCCGGTGTCGCCCATGAAGACCTCGGCCGGGTGGGAATTGTACCAAAGGAACGCCATGCCGGCCCCGACGAGCGCCCCGCAGATGACCGCGAGTTCGCCCGTGCCCGGCACGTAGCCGATCAGCAGGTAGTCCGCGATGCGCGCGTTGCCCGCCGCATAGGCCATCAGCCCGTACACCAGCGCCACCGTGATGGTGCAGCCGATCGCGAGGCCGTCGAGACCGTCGGTCAGGTTGATCGCGTTGCTGAAGCCCACGACCCAAAAGAACATCAGGACAAAAATGACCAGGACCGGCACGCCGATGAACAGCGGGGTCTTGAGGAAGGGAACCCAGATCTCGCGGATCTTGTCCGCGCTCGCCGGGTGCCACACGAGGGCGGCGAGGGCGAGGACCGTGATCGTGGTCTGCCAGAACATTTTCTCCCGCGACGAGATGCCGTCGCGGCTCTTGCGCACGACCTTGAGGTAGTCGTCGCGAAACCCGACGGCGGTGAGGGCGGCATAGACGAACAAGGCCACCAGCACCCAGATGTTGGGCACCGCCCAGAGCAAGGTGCTGACGAACACCGAGGCGAAGATCAGCAGGCCGCCCATCGTGGGCGTGTTCTTCTTGTCGAACTTGGTCGCCAGTTCCCCAGTGCGGTCGTCGTCGTAGAGCTGGCCGAATTTCAGCCGGCGCAGGCGCGCGATCAGCCACGGGCCGATCACGAAGCCCACCAGGGTGGCGGTGACCGCCGCACCGAGGGTGCGCAACGTGAGGTACCGCAGCACCCGCAGCGGACCAAAGATGTGTTCGTAATCGGCAAGGTAGCTCAGCATGGGCGTCTCAATGGGCGACCGGCGCGTGTCCGTTCTCGATGATGCGTTCCAATTGGTACCGGCGGCTGCCCTTCAAAAACACAGCGCCGGCAAATCCGGCGAAACGCGCCGCCATGACCTCCACGCCCGGCACGACCTCGACCTGGTCCGGTCGCACGCCGGCCGCCACCGCGCCGTCGCGGACGTCGCCCGCCTGATCGCCCAGCACGCAGACATGGTCATCCGGCCCCAGCCGGAGCGCCGCCCCGAGTTCGCGGTGATGAGCCGGACTTTCCGGTCCAAGTTCCTCCATGCACCCCAGCAGAAAGAGACGCGGGCCTGACGAAGCCGGTGCCAGCTGGTCGAAGGTCACGAGCGCATCCGCCATGGACGCCGGGTTGGCGTTGTAGCAATCGAGGTAGAGCAGCCGGCCGTCGATGCGGCGGATTTCGCCGCGCAGGGGCGCCGGCGCATAGGCGTCGAGCCGGCGCTGGATCACGTCGCGCGGCACGCCGAGCCAGAGGGCGGCACACAACGCGAGCACGGCGTTCTGCGCCATGCCGTCGGTGACCCGCCCGAGGGTGAACACGAGCGGCGGCGGGCGGCCGTAGGCCAGCGCGATGGCCGTGCGGTCGCCGCGCTGGGTGATGGTGAAATAGACACGGTCCCGCGGCGGTTCCGCCGGACGCAGCACGTCGGCGGGCTCAACCATCAGGGTGCGCACGTGCAGGTCGCGAAAGACCGGGAAGTCGGCGCAGCGGCGGGGAAAGATCGCGATGCCGCTGGTGCGGACTGCGGCCGGCAGCCGGGATTTCTCCTGCGCGACGCCGTCGAGTCCGCCCAGTTCCTCCAGATGAGCCGGCCCGACCAGCGTGATGATGGCGACATCGGGCTCGATCATCGCCGCCAGCGGCGCCATGTCGCCCGACGCGCTGATGCCGGCCTCGATCACGGCAAACCGGTGCTTCGCCGGATCGAGCCGCGTCAGTGTCAGCGGCACGCCGAGATGGTTGTTGAGATTGCCTTCGGTCGCGAGCACATGGCCAGCCTCGCTACCCAGCAGCAGCGCGAGCAGGTTCTTGGTCGAGGTCTTGCCGGCGCTGCCGGAAATGCCGACGACCGGGGCGCGGAAGGTGCGGCGGTGTTCGCGTGCGACCGCCTGGAACGCCGCCAGCGGATCGGCCACCACCAGTTGCGGGAGGGCGACCTGCGGATCCGCACGGGAGACCAGCGCGGCCCCGGCGCCGGCGGCGGCCGCCGCCCCGAGGAAGGCGTGGCCGTCGCGCTTCTCGGTGCGGAGCGCGACGAAGACCTGACCGGGGCGGAGGAGCCGGGTGTCGGTGGCGAAGCCGGTCAGTGGCACGGCCGGGGCGGCGGTCCAGGCGCCCCCGGTCCAGCGGGCGAGTATCCGGGGATCAAATACGGGCATGCGCGGGGTGTGGGGTGAAAGTGGGTCAGGCCGGTTTGAGGCGCTTGATGCCGATCAGCTCGCGCACCACCTGGCGGTCGTCGAACGGGATCACGGTGTCGGCGAACTCCTGGTAGGACTCGTGCCCCTTGCCCGCCACCAGCAGGCAGTCGCCCGGCCGGGCCATGTCGAGGGCCAGGCTGATCGCGCGGCGGCGGTCGTCGATCCAGGTGATCTTGTCCGGGGCGGTCACGCCTTCGCGCATGTCGGCGAAGATCTGCGCGAGGTCCTCGCGCCGGGGGTTGTCCGCCGTGGCGAAGGCAAAGTCCGCCTGTTCCTGCACCGCGCGCACCATCGGCGCACGCTTGGTCCGGTCGCGGTTACCGCCACAGCCAAAGACGACCAGTAGCCGGCCCTTGGTCACCGCGCGGAGCATGCCGAGGGCATTGCGCAGCGCATCGTCGGTGTGGGCGTAGTCGACGAGCACGTTGAACGGCTGGCCTTCCTCGACCCGTTCCATGCGGCCGGGCACGCCCTTGAAGGAGCGCAGCTTGGGCATGAAGACCACCGGGTCGCGGCCCAGCGCCCAGGCGGTCGCGATCGCGGCGAGCAGGTTGCTGAGATTGTAGCGGCCGATCAGGGGCGACTCCACGGTCAGCGTGCCCTGCGGCCAGACCAGGCGGAACGCGGTGCCCTTCTCGGAGAGGACGACTTCTTCGGCGCGGACCAGGGCGTCAGGACTTTCCCCGAAGGTCGCCAGCCGCACGCTTTCCGGCACCCGGCCGGTGAGCTCCCGGCCGTGGGCGTCGTCGACATTGATCACCGCCACCTTGGGCTCCGCCCCGGTTTCGCCGGTGAAGAGCCGCGCCTTCACGTTGAAGTAGGCGTCGAGCGTCTTGTGGTAGTCGAGGTGGTCGCGCGTCAGGTTGGTGAAGACCGCCGCGCTGAACTGCATGCCGAGCACCCGCTGCTGGTCGATGCCGTGCGAGCTCACCTCCATCACCGCCTGGCGGCAGCCGGCGTCGCGCATCTGCGCGAGCATGCCGTAGAGGTCGAGTGACTCCGGCGTGGTCTTGTACGACGGCACGGTGCGCGCGCCGAGGTCGTAGTTGACCGTGCCGATCAGGCCGACGCGCTGGTCGCCGTTGAGGAAATGCTTCAGCAGGTGCGTGACCGTGGTCTTGCCGTTCGTGCCGGTCACACCGATGACGCCAAGGTCGCGGTCGGGAAACCGGTAGTAACGCTGGGCAACCCGGGCGAGCATGGCGCGCGGGTCCGCGACCTGGATGAAGGTCACCTTGGCGGAGGTTGCAAAGGGCAGCTTGGCGGACACCACGGCGACGGCGCCGCGCGCCACCGCCTCGTCGATGTAGCTGCCGCCGTCGGAGCGCAGGCCGGGCAGGGCGAAGAAGAGGTTGCCTGGCACGACCCGGCGGCTGTCCATCACGATGCCCGAAATCGGCCGGTCGAGCGGCCCTTTCGAGGCGACGATTTCGTCTTCCTTGAAGTAGTCCGAGAGTTTGGGGGCCATTTTGAGTTCGCGGTTGCGGGCCAGCGTTTCCTTGCGGGTCCGGCCGCGCGGGCTGGACTGGAACGCCTGGATGAGCGGGTGGTTCTGGGTGAGATAACCAATCATCGGCGACCTCCTTCGAGGGCGGCGAAGGTGCGGGGCGGCCGCACCTCCTCGACCTGCTTGATGTCGAGGTAGGCGATGAGTTTTTCGGCGAGCGTGCGGAAACTGGGGGCGGCGACCTTGCTACCGTAGGCGTCGGCGCCGCCAGGCAGGCGCGCCTCGTCGACGATCACGGTGATCACCACGCGCGGCTGCGAGGCGGGGAAGAAGCCGGAGAACGAGCCGACGTGATGGCTGTCCGAATACCGTCCGTCGATCAGCTTGCGCGCGGTGCCGGTCTTGCCGGCCAGCTGGTAGCCGGGGATCGCAATCGCACCGGCCGTGCCTTCGGGCGAGACCACGGCTTGGAGCATGCGCGCCATGGATTCGGCCGTGCGCGGCCCGATGACGCGCCGGCGCGCCACGCCACCGAAGGTGTACACCGTCTCGCCGCGGGCATCGCGCACCTCGCGGATCAGCTGCGGCCGCATCAGCTCGCCGCCACTGGCAATCACGCCCATGGCATAGTGGATCTGGATCGGCGTGGCCGAAATCGAGTAGCCGGACGGAATGCGGGTGATGTCGATGCCGCTCCATTTGTCGGGCGCGTGGAGCGTACCGGGGATCTCGCCGCCGAACGGGAAGCCTGAGGGTTCGCTGAAGCCAAAGGCCCGCGCATAGTCGTAGAACTTGCGGTCGCCGAGGCGCATCGCGAGCTGGGTGGTGCCGCGGTTGCTCGACTTCGCGATGATCTCGCGCACCGACAGCGGATGCTGGGCGGGATGGTCCTCCCGCATGAAGCGGAGGGTGCGGCCCTGGTAGAGGATCGTTTCGTTGGAGCAGTCGAGGCGCGTCTGCGGGGAAACCAGGCCCTCTTCGATCGCGCCGGCGGAGGCGACGATCTTGAAGGTGGAACCCGGATCGAGCTGGTCGGTGATCGCCACGTTGCGCTGCGTGTCGAGCGGCGCGACGTTGTAGGCGTTGAGGTCAAAGGTCGGATAGTTGCCGAGGGCGAGGAGGAAGCCGCTCTTCGCATCGCTCACGACGATCGTGGCCTTCTTGGGATTGAACTTCGACGCGATGGCCGCGAGTTCCTCCTCGACCATCTGCTGGATGAAGCTGTCGATCGAGAGCACGACCGAAAACCCGTCGGTCGCCGGCACGTCCCGGGTGCGGAACTGCGGCAGCTCGCGGCGCAGGCCGTCCTTCTCGGACTCGCGCCAGCCGTCCTGGCCGCGCAGGTAGAAGTCGGCGAAGGCCTCGAGCCCGGCGGCCGCGACGTTCTCCTTGTTGATGTAGCCGATGAGGTGCGAGGCGAGGGCGTTGTTCGGGTAGATGCGGGCGTACTCGCGCGAGGCGGTGAGGGCGCGGATGCCCAGTGCCTGGATCTGCTCGTAGGCCGACTCCTCGACCGTGTCGCTCAGCTTGACGTACTGCACCGTGCGCTCGACGAGCGGCGACTCGGGATCGTCGGGATCGCTCCGCACCATCCGTGTCTTCCGGTCGGCGGCGGCCTCGATTTCGGCCAAGGGTAGCTTGAGCAGCCGGGCCAGTTCCGGGAAACGCGCGCGGTCCGCGGGACGCACCATCTGCGGATCGAGTCCGAGCACGATCAGGGTGCGCGACGTGGCCAGCACGTGGCCGCGGGTGTCGAGGATGTCGCCCCGCCGCGCCGGCTGCACGGCAAACGTCTCGCGCACCCGGTCGACGTGGCGGATCAGGTTCGCCCGGTCGATCACGTGCAGGTCCACGAGGCGCGCGCCGATGGCCGTGAAGGCCGCGCACACCCCCGTGGCGAGCAGCACGATACGATAATTGGAGGCAAACCCCTTGTGCATCCGCGCGTGGTCCGGTGCTAGGGGTTCTGGTTGAGGCCGAACCGGACGGCGGTGCGTCCCCGCACCGTCTCCTCGGCGAAGATCTCGAGGTTGCGCCGGGCCGCGAGCCGCTCCTCGGGCGACTCCGCGACCCAGACCACCTGCGCGTCGCGGCGCGGCACGAGCCCGATGCCCATCGCGAGGTTCTTCTCGACCAGCGCCTCGGGCGACTGCTCGGCGGCGATCAACGCCGTGGTCTCGGCGATGCGGCGCTCGACTTCGGCGAGGGCGTTCTCGAGCTGGCGCGTGCTCTGCGCCGTCGTGGAAATTTGGTGACGCAGCCAGACGGCGCCGAGGCCGATCGAGCCGCTGAAAACGATCATCGCCAGCGTGCCGATCAGCAGCTGGTTCACAAAGGCGTGGGTACCGGACTTCTTCATGACGGGACGGAAGGGTTCAATGTTTGCGCAGGGCGCGCAGTTTGGCGGAGCGGCTGCGGGGATTGGCGGCCACCTCGGCGGGGCCGGCCGTGACGGGCTTGCGGGTGAGCGGATCCGCGTGTTTCTCGCGCAGATCCTGCGGACGGGAGTCGTCGGCGCTCTCTGGCTGTCCGCACATCCGGCGGAAGAACTGCTTCACCGGCCGGTCCTCGAGGGAATGGAAACTGATCACGGCGAGCACCCCGCCGGCGACGAGCCGGGCAAACGCCGCCGGCAGCGCGCGCTCGATGGCCCCGATCTCGTCGTTCACCGCGATGCGGATGCCCTGGAAGGTGCGCGTGGCGGGATGAATCCGCGAGGCGTGGCGGTCGCGGGCGGGAATGGCAGCGACGATCACCTCGGCGAGCGAAGCGGTCCGCCCGAGGCGGCCGGAACCGCGCGCCTCGCGCAGGGCGCGCACCACCCGCCGCCAGTGCGGCTCCTCGCCGAAATCGCGCACCGCCCGCACGAGCATCTCCTCGGTCGCCGTCTCCAGCCAGACCGACGCCGGCACGCCGTGACGCGGATCCATGCGCATGTCGGCGGGCGCGTCAGCGCGGAAGGAAAAACCGCGCTCCGCCTCGTCGAGCTGAAACGAGGACACGCCGAGATCGAAGAGGATGCCGTCGAAGGCGCCGATCGAAAGGGACTCAAGCTGGCCAAAATCGCGGTCGACCAGGGCGAACCGGCCGGCAAAGGCCTCGCGCAGCGCCTCGGCGCGCGGCGCCGCGGCCGGATCGCGGTCCAGCGCCAGCACACTCGTGTCCGCCGCGGCCTCGAGCAGGGCCCGGCTGTGTCCGCCGCCACCAAAGGTGCAGTCGAGGTACCGCCCGCCGGCGCGCGGCGCGAGCAGGGCGAGCACCTCGGACAGCAGAACGGGTTGGTGGCCGGGCGTCATGACGGCAGACTCAGGCGGCAGGGCGCGCATGCACGGGCCTCCGGGTTTCGGACCAGGCGGCCGTGACGGCCGTTGTATCCACGAGTTCATGACGCGCCCGCTCGCGTTCCAGGCGGCGCAGGATCAGGCTGGCGCGCACCCGCGCCGACACGGTGGGAAAATGGCGGTGGGAGCCGAGGCCTTCCGGCGTGCGTTCCGGCCGGGGATTCGGGAGGGAGTTTGCCTTGGTGGCCATGGCTAGATCCCGAACCGGCGCATGAAGTCGGACTGCGTGGCCGGCGACGACTTCTGCTGGATGGCCGCCCAGCGTTCCGGGCTGTAGATGTTGAACTTGGTCAGGCCGCCGCTCAGCACCGCGTCCTTGGCGATGCCGGCATGCGCCAGCAGGGTGTCCGACAGCGGCACGCGTCCCTGCTTGTCGAACGTGAAAGCCTGGGTCGCGGCGAAGAACGCGGCAATTTCCTCCTGCGCTCCGGTCTCGGACATCGGGACGGCGGCGATCTTCTCGTAGAGCTTCTCCACCTCGGCGGGCGGGAGCACGGAAATGTACCCGGCGGGGTTGGGCGTCGCGAGGAACGTATCGGCCTCTCCATGCGCAGACCGCCAGGCCGACGGAATCGTGAGTCGATTCTTGTCGTCCAGGTTATGCCGGAAACTTCCGGTATAAAACGGTTTGCCAAGGTTTGCCATGTGAAGGACGCCGCATGCGCCCCATTTCGCCCCCTTTCATCCCTTTTTGACCCCCAACCGTCAAGGACAGAGGGGCCGTTCCGGCCGTATTTAGCAAAAAGTTATTAACAACGGCTGCGGCGAATGTCCGGCTAATCACCGCATGATTTGCGGTGATTAAGCTTGAAAAGGCCGTACGCCGATCCGAGACTCCTCCGCTCCCGCCAAGGACCATGTACATTCACGAGCAGCCAAACTGGCCGGCCTTCACCTGGGATCGGGCTATGCTGGCCGAGCTCCTGTCCGACGTTCGCCATCTTCAAGGCCGGTTGCTTGGCCGGATGGAAACTTTGGGTTTCGACCTTCGGGAACAGGCGACCCTCCGCGCGCTCACGGAGGACGTGACCACGACGAGCGCGATCGAGGGGCAGCACCTCGATCTGATCCAGGTGCGCTCCTCACTCGCCCGCCGCATGGGTATCGACGTGGGCGCACTGCCCCCGGTCGACCGCAACGTCGAAGGCATTGCCGAGGTCCTGCTCGACGCAACCCGCCACTTTGAGAGGCCGCTCACCGCCGAACGCCTTTTCGGCTGGCAGGCGGCGCTTTTTCCGGACCGTCGAAGCGGGCTCCAGCGCGTCACCGTCGGTGCATGGCGAACCGAGGCCAGCGGACCAATGCAGGTTGTTTCCGGCGGATACGGTCGCGAAGTCGTGCACTTCGAGGCGCCGAGCCACGATCGGCTCGCCGTCGAAATGGACACGTTCCTTGCCTGGTTCAACCGGCCCTCGGACGAGGATCCCGTGATCAAGTCGGCGATCGCGCACCTCTGGTTCCTGACGATCCACCCGTTCGACGACGGCAACGGACGCATTGCCCGGGCGATTTCGGACCTCCAACTGGCCCGATGCGAAGGGACCTCTCATCGTTTCTACAGCATGTCGGCCCAGATTCAGGCGGCACGCAGCGAATACTACAGGATTCTGGAGCGTACGCAGAAGGGTACGCTCGACCTGACGGCGTGGATCGAGTGGTACCTCCTGACGCTGCGCCGTGCGATCGAGGCGTCCGCCAGTCTGCTCGAGGTCGTCCTCGCCAAGGCACACTTTTGGAATACCCATCGCACGACGCAGCTGAACGAACGTCAGCGCCTGATGCTCAACCGACTGCTGGACGGATTCGAAGGCAAGCTCACGACCAGCAAATGGGCCAAGCTCGCCAAGTGCTCGTCCGACACCGCCCTCCGCGACATCACCGACCTTCTCGACCGCCAGATCCTGATCAAGGACGGCGCCGGCGGGCGCAGCACGGGTTATCGCTTGGTTAACGAAACGACGTGACAGAAGATCGACGGTTCTCTCATTGCACCCAAACCGTACGATGATGAGTGTACATGCGTTGCCGATATCCCCGCCACCAGATCGTCGTCTTTAGCCGCCGTTGCGTCACTATTCCGGGACGCCCCCAATACGATTCCCAATTCGGAGATTTCGCCGCCCGCGGCGAGGGATGCCTCCGCTGAGGCGCGTTCGATACGACAACTTGGAACGGTCGCATCGCCACGACAGGCAAATCGTCAACGGGCGGGTTCGCTTCTCCGCCACCCTCACGGCTCACATTTGCGGCGATACCGGACTTGTCCATTCCAGCACCCGCGTTAGTGAAGCCAAGAGCGAATATCGCCAACCCTGTGCGGCACAGTTTCATGAGCGTAGACCGATCAGAGATAGATTTGCTCGTCCGGGGATACTGTCTTCATGCGCCCGCAAGTCACGGGCTCTGCTTCCGCAACTCCTCCGCCCACTTTTCGAACTGCGGCAGTTTTTCGAGATAGTCGTCAGGATCCCACACGATTCCCCATCGCTTTGCGTATTCACCCAATGGATCCAATCCCACGGCCAAGCGCCGGGTGTCGACGTTGCGGGGATCGTCGAGTGGCAGGACATAGTGCGAACCGCTTTCCGGATCGCGCCCGATCTGCGAGCCGTAGATCTGTTTGCGACCTTCTCGAAAGGCCACCCGGTCCTCCAGCAAGGCGAGTTCGGAAGGGCGCACCCTAGCATCAGCCACCGCGAGGCGAATCGTGGGGAGATGTCGCTGCTGAGTCGCCAGATCGGCGTGCTGAATCACCAGCCAAAGGGCCACGCTTGCCTGTGACCCGACCTGCATCGGCCCCAACCACCCGTGCGCCTCAAGAATCGCTTCCACGCGCCGAAGATTCGCGGCGTCGCTCTGTCGCAACACAGACCTGGCCTGCTCGACCTCAAGCGATTTGGTACCGTGGGTTTTTTCGATTTCGGACAGTTGCTTCCGCGCCGACTGATCGGAATTGAAAATTGCGAGTAACTCCTGCTTTAGGCCAGGCAACGGGCCGCTCTCGTACTCGACCTTGCGTCGTTGAACCTCGGCATAGAACTCCGACCAACGCTCAGCCTCCCGCAACGGTTGCAACCGTCGGTCTTGGCTCACCCGCTCGAAGCTCAGACTCCAGTCAGACTGCGCCGGAAAGGCCTGATCCAAGCAATCGAAGGCACGGTCGATCTGGCCCGACATCGCGGCCGCAATCGCCGCGTTGAATCGGAGGCTGCGCCGGTTGGTATCGAGCGCAAAAGCCTCATCGTAGATCCTCAAGGCCTCGGCGTAAGAACCGTTGCTCATCAGCACCTCCGCCTCTCCCGCCAACGAGTTCGGATCGGTCGCAAGCAGGGGAGCCACGAAGAGCAAGCCGAGGAACGCACGCATGGGAGCGAAGGGGGGCGCCAACGGTGTGCGCGATTCCGATCATCGCTGCAATTCTATAAATATAAGGCTGTTGGGAATTACATCGCGCAGACCGGACACTCCCCCCGCTGATCAATCCATCACCAGAATAAGACAATCTATGAAGACTGAGTCTCATTTTCTTTCTTGAATTAAGATTGGGTCTCAGTCTTATCTCGCCGGCCCTTTCGAGTCCTTCGTCCTTTACCCATGCCAAACCACCGTCCGCTCCTCTCCTTCTTTGCCTGTGCAACTTTGGCCGTCGTGGGCCGGGCCACCAATTCGGCGGCCTCGTCCTCCCCGGTCCTTAACGACAGCGTCGAGGCCTTGTCACTCGAGCGCTTCGTCGTCACGGCGGCCACCCGCACCGAGAAAGACGCGGGCGCCCTGCCCGTCTCCACCACCGTCGTCACTCAGGAACGGTTGCAGAACCAGTTCGCCATCACCTCCGACGTTGGCCAGGCGCTGGCCCAGTTCATTCCGGGTTACGCACCGTCGCGGCAGAAGCTCTCGAGCAACGGCGAAAGCTTCCGGGGCCGTGAACCGCTCTACCTCGTGGACGGCATTCCGCAGTCTAATCCGCTGCGCGCGGGCAAACGCGAGAGCATCACCGTTGATCCGTTCTTCCTCGAGCGCTTCGAGGCGGTGCACGGGTCCTCCGCCGCGCAGGGCATGGGAGCCACCGGCGGCTTGATCAACTTTGTCACCCGCGCCGCGCCCGCGAATGAGGGCTACCGCTCCGCCCTCGAGTTCACCGGCACGACGTCCGCGCGGTTCAAGTCCGACGGGTACGGCGGCAAGGTCGCCGCCCTCGGGGCCGCGCGTTCCGGCGGCCTCTCCGTGGTCGCCGGCGCCACATGGGAACACCGTCCGCTGGCCTTCGACGCGGACGGCCGCCCGATCGGGGTCGACAACGTCCAGGGCGAGACGATGGACACCGACGCCTACAGTCTCTTCCTCAAGGCCGGCTTCGATTTCAACGCACGCCACCGCGTCGAGCTCATGGTCAACCGCTTCGACCTGGAACAGAACCTCCGCTGGGAAACCGTGCCCGGCAACCGTCCCGCCGGCCTCCCGACCACCTCCACGCGCGGCTCGCCCGCAGGCAGGCCGGCCGAGAACGACGTCACGACCGCCGCGCTCACCTTCACCGACCGCGCCCTGCTCGGCGGCGAGTTGACGCTCAATCTCTTCAGCCAGGACTTCGCCGCGACCTACGGCGCCACCGCCAGCGCCAACGGGACCTTCATCCTCAACGGCCAGCCCACCCTCGACCAGTCGCGCATCGTCGCCGAGAAACACGGCGTGCGCACCACGTGGGTGCGCACCTTCGCCCAAGCGGGCAACCTCGGCGTCGTCACGGGCTTCGACTACCTCGCGGACGAAACCGCGCAGGTGCTCGTCCTGACCAACCGCACCTGGGTCCCGTTCACCACCTTCCGCGGTTGGTCTCCCTACGTGCAGCTCGAGAAGCCCTTCGGTCCGCTCACCTTGTCCGGCGGCCTGCGCTACGAATTCGCCGAGCTCGAGGTCGACGACTTCACCACCCTCGAGTCGTCTGGCAGCACGTTCGTCCGCGGTGGCAACCCGAGCTTCGAGGAACCGCTGCTCAACCTCGGCGCCAACTGGCGCATCAACGACACCGTCACGGTCTTTGGCGGCTTCGCCCAGGGCTACGGCATGGCCGACATCGGCCGCATCCTGCGCGCCATCAACCGGCCCGGCCTCGATGTCGACGACTTCATCAGCCTGAACCCGGTCGTGACCGACAACTGGGAGACCGGCGTGCGCCTCAACGGTGACGGCTGGCAGTTCGGCTGGAGCGTCTACCTCTCGACCGCCGAACTCGGCGCCCGCCTCGTCGCCAACGCCTCCGGCATCTTCGACGTGGTGCGCGAGCGCAGCGAAATCTACGGCACGGAGCTCACTGGTCGCGTCCGCCTGCCGGCCCGGCTCGGACTCGTCGGCGGCTACCTCGCCGTGCTCGAGGGCAAGAGCGACCGCGACGGCGACGGTACGGTCGACGCGCGCCTGCCCGGCGCCAACATCAGTGCGCCCAAGCTCGGGCTTTATTGGGACAAGGCCTGGACCGACACCTTCAGCACGCGCGTCCAATCCCTCAGCCTGCTGCCGCGAGACGATCCGGACGGCATCGCCGCCGGCGACTTCGGCGGCTACACGCTCTTCGACCTGCTCGCCACCTGGCGCGTCGTCGAAGGCCAGACGCTGAGCCTCGGGGTCGAAAACGTACTCGATAAGGACTACATCAGTTACTACTCGCAGACCCTGACCGGTTCGTCCGCGACCGCCGTCAACTACTTCGCTGGTCGTGGGCGCACCGTGACGCTGCGCTACGCGTTCTCCTTCTAAACTCCCTCAGCCCTGCCAACGGGCGGACGCATCGTCCGCGTCCGCCCGTTGCGCCCGATTGCCGCTCCCCTGAAAGCGCTCGATCCCACCCAACGCATCCGCCGCTGGCACACGTACCTGGTCGTGTGGACCGTGCACCGCGTCCTCGCGTTCGGATTCGGCGCGCTCATCCTCCTGGCCAGCGTCACCGGCGGGATCCTCGTTCTGCACCACGAGCTCGAGCGCCTCATCGAACGCGACCTGCATACGATCCCGGTTCCGCCCGCGTCCGCCGCCCTGCCCCGGACGCCGATCGTGCAGGCGCTCGCGCCGACCGCACCGGAGGGATTTCGTCCGATGCGGCTGATGCTCGCACGCGGACCGGAGGACACCGAGCGCCTGATCTTTCTCGGTCCCGACGGACGCACGCGCTGGACGACCTTCGTCAATCCCTACACGGGCGAGGTTATCTGGCGCGGCGCCGACCAGTCGCTGTTCACCCCGTGGCTGCTCGGCCTGCACATGCACCTGCGCATGGGCGGCTGGGGTTACGTCATCACTGGTCTCGCCGGTGTCGGTCTCGTCCTGCTCGGCGTGACCGGCCTCATCATCTACCGCGATCGCCTGGGCGCGCTCTGGCGCCGTCCCCTTCGCCTGGGCCGCGGCTGGCGTCTGGCGTTGAGCGACCTGCACAAGTGGGTGGGCGTTGTCGGTCTCTACTTCACCCTCGTGCTGGGTCTCACCGGGGCGATCTACGCCGCCAAGATTGCCCCCGGCCAGATTGCCGCCCCGAAGGCACCGGGCGCGCCGTACGACGTGACGCAGCTCGCGCCCATCGAACCCGCGCTTGCCATCACGCAGGAACGCTTTCCCGGCGGGGAACTGCTGCGCGTCTCCTTCCCGACCACGCCCACCGGAGCCTTGTCGATTCTCGTGCTCGAGCGCGACGCGCCCGTGTGGCGCAAGTTCAGCCGGGTCGACTTCGACCCGAACACGGGCACCCTGCGCGCCGTGCATGACGCACGCGACGGCACATTCTCGCAGAAACTCAACGGCATGCTCGCCCCACTGCACTTCGGCTTCTACGGCTCGACGCTGGTCAAATGGCTCTACGTCGTCGGCGGCTTCGCCCCCGCCCTGCTCGCCCTCAGCGGCACCGCCATCTGGTACCTCCGCACGCGCAAACGCGCACGCCCGGTCAGGGGACCGGGCCTACAGACCGCCCCATAACCGACGCGTAGGGGCACACAGTGGCGATCCGCCGCGTGAGGACACGCGGCCTCCAGCGTTGTAGGCCCGGTCCCCCGACCGGGCGCCCCCGGCCATCGCCCGCAAACAGGCGTCCTCACCAGAACAGGGGATGCGTAAGTATTTACGCCCTAGCGATATAATTTGATTCAAGTCCGCAGGAAACATGTTCGTATTACGAACAAATCCGCTGCGCCGGCCCGTGGGTCAGCCCGATGGGCACGGTCCCGGCGGAGCACCCAAACTTGCGGACGCCCCCGTCCGCCGCCCCGACTGCCCATGATCTCCTCCAGCCTCCTCCTTCGCGGCCGCGTCCTCGCCGCCGCCCTTGTCCTGTCGGCCGCGCCGCTCGGCGCCGCGGAGAAACTCTGGTCCGCCAAGCTGCCCGAGAAGCCGGCCTGGAACAACCTCACCGAACTCGGCACGCTGCTCGTCGGCACCAAGGGCGCCGTGCAGGCCTACGACCCCGACACCGGCGCCCTGCTCTGGACGCGCGAAGACCTCGACAAGACCAACGCCTTCAACGCCCGCGAAGTGCCGGGCACGCCCTACCTGCTGTGCAACCACTCCTCCGGCATGGCCGGATCGAAGGTCCGGCTGCTCGCCATCGACTACCTCTCCGGCGAGACCGTGTGGGAGGCCGACCAGATCATGGGGCAGTATCTGGCCACGTATCCAATTCCTCAACACAACCTCGTCCTCTTCGTCTTCAACGGCTGGGGCGGATCCAGGGACGAGCAGGGCATGATCGTCCGCGCCCACGACCTCTTCACCGGCGAGACGAAGTGGCAGCTCAAATACGGCAAGTCCAACGAGGTGCCGCTGCACATCGCCGACGGCTCCGGCAAGTTCGCCCCGCGCATGGACCTCTCCGGCTACCATGATCCGGTGATCGACGGCGACCTCGCCTACCTCGGCTTCCGCGGCGTCGACGCGCTCGATCTCAAGACGGGCGAGATCAAGTGGACCCTCGAATTCAAGCCCGGCGCCAAGGACTTCAAGCGCACCTACGCACCCATCCGCGTCGACGGCGACCGCCTCTACGCGGCCGGCGGCGGCAGCGTCTACGCCATCGACAAGGCCGGCGGGAAGATCCTCTGGCAGAGCGACCGCATCTCCAGCTATGCCGGCCTTTTCAAGTCGCGCGACAACGCCATCGTCTCCCAGGTCGAGCCGGTCAACGGCAAGGTCTTCATCCGCTTCGGCGGCAACTTCTCCACCGGCCAGGCGGTGGCCCTGCGCGAGCCGCTCGGCATGGCCGCCTTCGACGCCGCCACTGGCGAAGAGGCCTTCAAGTTCACCAAGGCCAAGGAGGGCATCACCAACTTCTTGTATCTGCCCGAGCACGACACCGTGCTCTTCGCCGACGCGCACAACCTGTACGGTCTGGACGTGTCCGGCGCGGCCATCGCGGAAAAGTTCGAGGTGCCGATCGAGTTCAAGCGCAAGATGGGCGGCGGCGACGTCGCCAAGATCGGCCTCGGCGTGCTTGGCGGGGTCTCCGGCCTGGCCAAGGGCATCGCCGCCCAGAACAAGGGTCGGCTCGATGTGCCCGTCGCCATCCACCGCCGCGACGGCCACATCGTCGTCACGGGCAAGCAGCACCTCATGGGCTACGATCCCGCGGCGCAGAACCTGAAATGGTCGACCTACTACGCCGCCCCCGGCAGCGCGCTCGGCGACTCCCTGCTCTTCGCCGTCACCGCCCTCGCCGCCACCGCCGGCAACGCGCAGGTCGCTTCGGCGCCGTCCTTCAGCTCCAGCCAGTACAGCCAGGGCGTGGGCAACATCCACAGCGCCCTCGACCGCTACAACCGCGTCGCCGGCAAGCGCAAAGCCGCCACCCAGGCGGGCGACAACTACTCCTACGTGCTCACCACCGTCGAGGAAGGCCGCAAGAAAGGCGTCGGACTCATGGGCATATCCCTCGACTCTGGCGAAGGCGACAAGCAGATCCTGCTCGACGACAAGGAACCCGCCTACGTCGTCGACGAAAGCCTCGGCCTGCTCTTCTACTTCAAAGGCGGCCGCGAGCTCATCGCCTACCGGCTGTAAGCGACCCTCCTTTGGACTGCGGCGACGCGTCCCCCTTTCGCAGGCGAGCTTCGGCTCGCCTGTTTTGTTTTGCCGGGAGTGACGTCTCCGCCCGCACGGAAAGCGAATCGCTACGACAATCCGCTCTTCACCGCCAGAATCGCCTCGAGCAATCCCGGGAAGCGCCGCTCCAGTTCCTCTTTGCGCACCGCGTTGAAATGCGTGACCCCTTCGTTGCGCGTGCGCACCACACCGCACTCGCGCAGCACGCGGAAGTGGTGGGACATGGTCGATTTCGGCCGGCCGCCGTCGAGCTCGGCGCACGTCTTTTCCCCGCCCTTGGCCAGCGTTCGAACGATCTCCAGCCGCACCGGATCGCTCAGCGCATGCAACACCTGGGTGAGCGCGACGGAGTGGATAGGGGGGTGCTGGAAGCGTCGCATCGGCTCTTCAAGAAAGGGAATTCCCTAAAAAAATCCAGCCGATCGCTTGCCTCTTGTTCGATATTATTCGAACTATCAAAGAACCTGAAACTGAACCTCCGCGCCATGTCCCGCCTCTTTTCGCCCTACCGCCTCAAGGATCTCGCCTTCCGCAACCGCATTGCCGTCTCCCCGATGTGCCAGTACCGCGCCGTGGACGGACTGGCGAACGACTGGCACCGCGTTCATTACGCCTCCTTCGCGCGCGGCGGTGCCGGACTGGTTGTGGTCGAGGCCACGGGGGTGAGTCCCGAAGGCCGCATTTCCCCGGGTTGCCTCGGACTGTGGAACGACGCCCAGGCCGACGCGCTACGCCCGATTGTCGAGGTGATCAAGACAGGTGGCGCCGTGCCGGGAATCCAGATCGGCCACGCCGGCCGCAAGGCCTCGGCGAACGTCCCGTGGGAAGGCGACGACCACATTCCGGAAGGCGATCCCCGCGGCTGGACGCCCCTCGCGCCGAGTCCCCTCGCCTACGGCGGCAGCCTCAACCGCGTGCCGCGCGAGATGACGCGGGAGGACATCGCGCGCGTGCAAGGCGATTTCGTCGAAGCCGCGAAACGCGCCCGCGATCTCGGCTTTCAATTTCTGCTGCTCCATTTCGCCCACGGCTACCTTGCGCAGAACTTTTGGTCGCCGTGGTCCAACCAGCGCACGGACGGCTACGGCGGCTCTGCCGAGAATCGCGGCCGCTTTCTCCGGGAGACGGTCGAGGCGGTGCGCGCGGTCTGGCCGGCACATTTACCGCTCGCCGCGCGTTTCGGCATGATCGAGTTCGACGATCGGGACGAGCAGACGCTCGGCGAATCCATCGAGCTCGCGAAGCACTTCAAAGCGAGCGGCCTCGATTTCCTCGACGTCAGCATGAGCTTCTCCACGCCCGAGGCGCGCATTCCGTGGGGGCCGGCTCTGTTGCGCTCGATTTCGCGCCGCGCCCTCCAGGAAACCGGTCTGCCCGGCTCCACCTCCTGGAACATCCACAGTCCCGAGCTGGCCGAGGAACTGCTCACCGAAGGCGCGGCGGATCTGGTGATGATCGGTCGGCAAATGCTGGCCAACCCGCACTGGCCCTACTTCGCCGCCCGCACGCTGGGCGAAGAAAAACCCGCCTGGGTCCTGCCGCCCTCCTACGCCCACTGGCTCTCCCGCTACGCCTTCGCCTGAGTTCGGGCAGGGGCAGGGTTCGCCCCAGTTCCGAGGGCAGCGTGAGCAGAATTCAGCCAATTCGTTATTCGCGAACCTCCCTCAGGGCACACGACTGAAAGAAGGAAGGCGCTCAATGGGAACCTCGATGAGAATCGTTCAGCCTCCCTCGAGGATCCGTCCATCGTCCGCCTGCCAACGCCCTGCCGGCAGGACCACCTCGCGCGCGCGTCGCCGCGACGCACGACCGGTGCCACGATGAGATCATCGCCGAGCACAAACTGATCGTCGATCCATTCATAGTCGCCTTCAGGGAAGGCCATGGCCATGGGCTTGACGATCGGTTCGCCTGTTTGCGATGCGCGCTTCGCCAGCGCCAGGATCCGCGGGCCAAACTCGACATGCAGCTTCGCCATTGCGAGGTAGATGTGCGAGCACACTGCCCATCCACCGACCGCGTGGCGAGTGACAACGCCTGCAACCCGCTGGCGAACCCTGACCTCGGTCAACGGCACCGTCCAACCTGCACCCCCGGATCCGCATCCGACCTGCAACATTTTCCTTGCCGTCCCATCTGTACTAGTATGAGTAGTACAGCGTGCTCCCCTTCTCCGTCGATCTGAAGTCCGGCCTGCCCGTCGCGGAGCAGATTCTGTTTGCGGCCAAGAAGGCCGTCATCGCCGGACAGCTTCGCCCGGGAGACCGGTTTCCTTCCGTCCGGCAGCTGAGCCAGGAACTGAAGATCAACCCCAACACCGCGCACAAGGTGGTCGCCGCGCTGGTGCAGGAGGGTGTGCTCGTGACCACTCCGGCGGTCGGCAGCATCGTTGCACCCCGGAAGGAGTCCGGCAGCCGCCGCGAACGCACCGCCCTGCTCGCCGCCGATCTCGAACGCCTGGCCGTCGAGGGCCGGAAGCTCGGACTCGATCTGACCGACCTGCAGGAAGCGCTCGCGACCCAATGGCGCAAACTGGCCCCTCCCTCGGATCGATGAGCCCCGCCTCCGCAGTCATCCGTCCTCCTTCATCCTTCATCACTTTCCCCTCCCCAGCATGAACATCCTCGAAACCCAGTCCCTGAGCCGCCGCTTCGGTCGCACCGAAGCCGTGCACGATCTCACGTTTGCCCTGCCCGCCGGAAGCGTCTGCGCCCTGCTCGGGCCCAACGGCGCCGGGAAGAGCACGACGATCAAGCTGCTGATGAACCTGCTGCACCCGACCTCCGGTCACGCCCGCGTGCTCGGCGTGGACAGCCAGCGTCTCGGGCCCTCCCAGCTGGCCCAGATCGGCTACGTGTCGGAGAACCAGCAACTGCCCACGTGGATGACGGTGCGTCAGTTCCTCGACTACTGCCGGCCCTTCTATCCCACCTGGGACCGCGCACTCGAATCCACCTTGCTGAAACGCTTCGATCTGCCCGAGGCGCGCAAACTCAAGCACCTCTCGCGCGGCATGCTGATGAAGGCGGCGCTGCTCTCCTCCCTCGCCTACCGGCCGCGGCTGCTCATCCTCGACGAACCGTTCTCCGGTCTCGACCCGGTCGTGCGGGACGACTTCGTGCAAGGCCTGCTCGAGGCCGCGCAGGCGGGCGAGTGGAGCGCCCTCATCTCCTCGCACGACATCGACGAGGTGGAGCGCCTCGCGGACCGCGTGGCCCTGCTCGACACCGGCCGGCTGCGCGTCGACGAAACCACGGAGTCGCTGCTCGGTCGTTTCCGGCGGATCGAGATCGACCTGCAGGGCGGAGCCGCCCGCCTCCACGACCTGCCCGCCGCCTGGATCGGACAGGAGCAGGCCGGCGGCCGCATCCGCCTTGTGGATACGCAATACTTCCCCGGCCCGACCGAGGCGCTCTGCCGCCGCCACTTCCCCGACGCCGCCGTCACCGCCCACCCCATGACCCTGCGCGACATCTTCGTGTCCCTCGCCCGCGCCAAGACCCCGGCCACCGCGGAGGCGCTGCGATGAGCGTGATCCTTCACGTGATGCGAAAGGACCTCCGGCGCCTTTGGCTGCCGCTGGCCTTGCTGGCCGCCTGCGGCCTCACCGCCCTCACCCTCTCAGGGACCGGCCTGTCGGCGCATCCTGAACTCGCCCGCGTGATGTCCTTCACCGCAGCGTTCTTTTTCCTGCTCGGGATGGTTACCATCGGTTGGTTGGTGCAAGAGGACAGCGCCCGTGACACCAATGCATTCTGGCGCAGTCGACCCATTGCGCCTGGCTGCCTGATCGCAGCAAAACTGGCGCTGATCGGTGGCGCGGTCGCGCTTTCGATCGCCCTGATCCATTTCGCCGGCGGCGGATTAACATCGAAGGAGGCACGGATGATGGTGTGCATCCTGGCTTCAACCAGCCTCGCCTGCGTGGCGGTCGCCGCCGTGACCCGCAACCTCGGCGAATACCTCCTCATCGGAGCGTTGTTTGCTGTCTCCAGTGACGCCATCGCGGTTCTGCTGCGAATCCTTTTCCCCTCCGTCCTGCCCGTGACGCGTACATTGAACGATTCGCACAGTCTGATCAGCGCTGCCATCTGGATCCTCCTGAGTGCCGCCGCGCTGGTCGCCCAGTATCGTATCCACCGGACCAGTCTGTCCGTGGCTTTGCTGGGAGCCGCGGTGCTCGGCACCGCCATCACCAAAGTAACGTGGACGTGGAGGTTCATCTAGACCCGCGCATGAGTACGATTCTCCACCTTACTCTCAAGGATGTGCGCCGCCTTAGCGGCGCGCTGGCGGTGTTCGCGCTGGTGCTCGCCACAAAATGGCTGGTGGGATTAATCCTGATCTCGGGCGACGCTGCTCCGACCCTCGATTCGGCCGAATTCATTCAGTTCTTTCAGATCATTTTGGTCGTGGTCGACCTCGTGCTCACCGGATTGATCGTGGTTGCGGTGATCCACGAGGATCCCGTGGTTGGTACCGAGGCGAATTGGCTGACGCGCCCCATTCGTCCGATCCAAATGCTCCTCGCGAAGGCAGCCAGCCTTGGGGTCATGCTCGGACTTCTTCCAGTGGCGGTCACCCTGCCTTGGTGGGTCTCGAATGGCTTCACGGCCTCCCAGCTAATGCACGCGTCCCTGCAGACCGTATCGGTGAATGCGGGAATCGTGTTGTTCGCCCTGCCGTTTGCCGTGCTTACCCGATCAACGCGGGGCTTCGTGCTTTCGGTCATCGGCCTGCTGGTGGTTTGGCAGGCAGCCTTCGGTCTGGTTCGGGTCGTTGTTCACGAGTCCGGCACGAACGAGTCCCCGAGCGCAAATGCAGGTGGGGCCGCCGTCTACCTAGGCACCCTTGCGCTTACCTCGCTGGGCATTGTCCTTCATCAATACCTCACGCGCCGAACGGTCCGTTCCCTTGTGTTGGGAGTTACCGGCCTCGCCTCAGCGACCGTCGCCGGGACGGTCGCTGTTTTGTACCTGCCTGCTGCGACCATCCCGCCGTCTGAAGAAGCTCAGCTCACTCGCGACCTTGAGATCACCCTCGACGGAGTGGAGCGCACCACACGGAGATCGCCTCTGCACCTCCGGCTCGAGTTCAGGACCGAAGGTGCGCCTCCGGGCTACGCCGTGCTTTGGCACGGGTCGGGACAACAAATCCTGGAATGGCCGAGTGGAAGGCAGGACGTCTCCGGGGCAAACGTCCTCGACCAGGCATCCACTGCGGAGAGCATTGGGGCCTTGCTGGCCTCACCAGACACGACGCCCACTCGACCGGGCATGGATCAGCGGTTCACGATGTTCTTCCGCATTCCCAACGCTGCCATCGACCTCCTGGACGATGGAGCCCCACGTTACCGCCTTAATGCTACCCTTAAGCTCGTCGAGCCGCACTTGATCGCGATCGGGCCTGCCGTTCCCGGCACCCAACTCCAACGCGACGGTCACCGCATTCGTGTAGTCGAGAGCACCCTAGGTGGACAGACCTTCGAACTCCTTACCGTGGAGACCGTTCCGGCGAACCTGCAGTCTGAGATTTCAGGCGCGGGCTATCTTTCCCAACTAAAATCGACCCAAACGATCCAACTTTTCCTATCCGGACCTAACGCCAATGTGATCGACTCTGTCCCCGTCCGCCGGGACGTACGCTACACGGTCCTGCGTATCGCGGGCGTTCAGGTTGCGTGGCGAAACACCCACTTCAACTTGTCCGATGATTTGCCCCAAGACCTGGATAAATCATCCGTCGATGCCTGGACTCTCGGTGCGCTCTATGTGGAGCCCAAGTTCACCATAAAACGTTCGGTGGTCGTCGAGTCCTTTCCGATTCCCAAGCATTGAGGAGCGATTCTCTCGCTCCGTGGAGAATTTGCCCGCGCACGGCACCCGGGATTCAGGCGAACGCTTTCGTTTCGCTGACCGCGTACCGCCCCCTTCCCGCTCACTTGCTCAGCAGCCCCGGCAGGAAGGTGGTGAAGAACGGCACGTAGGTGATCAGCAGTTGCACCAGGAGCATCGCGGGCAGGAAGCGGAGCACGTGCGGGATCATCTCGCTCATGCGCACCCGGCCGACCCCGCTGGCGACGAAAAGCGTCGTGCCGACCGGCGGGGTCACGAGGCCGAGCACGAGATTGGACACGATGATCACGCCGAAATGCACCGGATCCACCCCGAGTTGCTCGCCAATCGGCTTTAGCATCGGCACCAGGATCAGCAGGGCCGGGCCAGCATCGACGAAGGCGCCGACGAGCAGCAAGAGCAGGTTGAGCACCAGCAGCACCACGACGAGATTCAGCAGCTTGAGCGCCTCCGGGCTCAGCCAGCCGGAGACCGACTGCACCGCCGCATCACAGGCCGAGAGCAACGCGCCCCCCACCGTCTGCGGCACGTAGCCCACGCTGAGCACCCACGAGAAGAGTCCGGCCGCCGCGATCAGAAAGCTCAGCGTCGCCGTGGTCTTCGCCGCGTTGACGAAGATGCGCGGCAGGTCGCGGGGCTTGACCTGCCGGTAGACGAACAGGCTCACGCCCAACCCGTAAAACGCGGCGACGGCGGATGCCTCCGTGGCCGTGAACACGCCGCCAAAGATGCCGCCGAAGATGATCACGACCAGCAGCAGCGCCCACAGGGCCGACACCGCTGTGCGCGCCACGTTGCCCACGCCCGCCCAGGGACGCACCGGCAGCGCGTGCCGCGTCGCGTACCGCCAGCTCACGAGCGCGAGCGCGACGCCGATCAGCAGTCCCGGCATGACGCCGGCGAGAAACAGCTTCTCGATCGAAACACTGGCGATCGTGCCGTAGATGAGCAGCATGATGCTGGGCGGAATCAGCGCACCGGTGATACCGGAACAGGCGGCCAGCGCCGCCCCAAACGCCCGCGGATACCCTTCCTTCTCCATCGCGGGAATCATCAGCCGACCGATTGCCGCACAGGTCGCGCTCGAGGCCCCGGACACCGCGCCAAACATCTGGGCCGACGCCGTTGTCACCAGGGCGAGTCCGCCGCGCCGGTGCCCGAGGAGCGCATTGGCAAAATCCGTGATGCGCTTCGAGAGCCCGCCTTCGTTCATCAGGTCGCCTGCGAGGATGAAGAACGGCACGGCAATGAAGGGATAGAAGGTCGACATCGCCCGGCTCATCTCCAGCCCGACGATGATCGGATCGATGCCGGCGTAGAGCAGGGCCGCGAGCGAGGCGACCAACATGCAGAACACCACCGGCACATCGATGAGCAACAAGACGACAAAGACCCCCAGCAGCACGAGTTCCATGGTCAGACTTCCTCCCCGGGTTCGCCCGCCGGATTGCGCCAGTCGGCGATCAGGTTCCTCACCTGGTACAGGATGAGGAACGCCGTCCCGACCGGACACGCCACGTACACCCACGAGCGGCGGATACTGGTCGCGGGCATGACCCAGTCGGTGATCAACAGGCAGACCTTCGCACTCCAGAAGCAGAGCAGGACGGCCATCGTCAACGCGACGATGTGGCCGGCCAGCTTCACCCACCGACGCAGCGTCAGCGGCAGGCCGCGCACGAGGTAATCGAACGCATAGTGCATGCGGTCGCGCATCGCCGCGGCCGCACCGAGGAAGGTCAGCCACACGAGCAGAATCATCGCCGTCTCATCCGCCCACGAGAGCGAGAACTTGAGTACGAACCGGCAGAACACGTTCACCGTCACCACCACGGCCATGCCCGCGAGCACGGCGAACAGCAGGAGGTCGAGGACGCGATCGATGGGCCGCAGCCACGCGGGCGAAGACGTGCTCATGGCAGGCCGGCCTCCTCGCGAATGCGGTGGAGCAGCGTCGCGTCGACCTCGGGGTAGAGACGAAGGAACTCGTCCTGCAACGCCCGCACGCGCTCGACGAAGGGGCGCTTGTCCGTGACCGGGTTGATCGTCACGCCGTAGGTTTCCATCGCCACAAAGGCCGCCGCCACCGCCGCGTCCCAGCGACGGTCGTACTCCGCGCGGATCGCCACCGGGGCGCGCTTGATCAACGCATGCAGGTCCGGGTGCTCACGGGCCACCCGCTCCATCCACGCGCGGTTGGCGACCAGCACGTGCTGATTCGCGAAATGCTCCGTCAACGAGAAGTGGCGCGCGCCGGCCTCGTGGTACCGTGCGGAGATGTAGACGTTGGCGTTGTTCTCGGCGGCATCGACGACGCCCGTGCGCAGGGCCTGGAAGAGTTCGCCCGCGGCGAGCGGAGTGGCGCTCGCGCCCATCGCGTTGAGCGAACGAATCATCACCGGACTCTCCATCACGCGCACCTTCATGCCGCGCAGGTCCTCGGGCGTCGCCACGGCGAGGCCGCGGGCGTTGAACAGATTGCGGAAGCCGCAGGAGAAGAACCCCAGCCCTTCCAAGCGGTGATCCCGGAGCCCGGCCAGCAGGTCATCGCCGATTGGACCGTAGAGCACCCGCCGGTGATGGTCGGCACTGACAAACAGGTACGGCAGGTCGAGCAACCCGAACGCCGGATCGAGCGTGGTCACGACCGACGAGGTGCACTGCACCATCTCGACGATACCGAGGTAGCAGTTCATCAGTCCCGCCTGTTCGTCCCCGAGCACGGCCGAGTCGTAGAACTGCACCTGGATGCGCCCGCCCGACTCTTGTTCGAGGTAATCGCGGACCAGCCGCGCCGCCTCCCAGGCCTTGTTCTCCGGATCCGGCTGCAGGGCGAACCGCAGCACGAGTTCCGGTTCGACCTCGCCGGCAGTCCGGCGGGCGCAGCCGGTCACGACGAGGGCAAGTGCACATCCCATCACCAGCACACCGGTCAACCGGCGCCACGGCAGGCGAATGATAACGGTAGCAGACAAAAGCATGGGGAAACGTAAGCGAGGGCATCGTCGCCCTCCGAGGTTGCGGGCATACCGATATATCATCCGGTATCTATCAACCGAAATCGTCGCGTGCGGGCGAGTCGCCGTGCGTCGCGCGGGGCGGCGTCGGGTTCGCGCTCACCGCCCGCGAGCGAGGCGGCGCCTTCGCGATACCGCGTCTTCTCGTCGGTGCACGCCTTGCCCCACCGCCACGCCTCACGCCGGTGCGGACGATCGAATCACCGGCGTAAAATCAATGTAAACGCAGGCGTCCAATGCGGCGCGAACGTAAATTCGATTCATCGCAAGGGTTTGGATTTGCAGACCGTCGCACAACCTGCCGCAGCTAATGCCGAACCTCGCGGACCTTTCCGGCTTTCGCCCGCGCGATTCGCGGCGCCCTGCGCGTCGCCGCACCCTTCGCCCTCTCCCACCCATTCCTCCCGGAGGACTTTCCCGTGGCCAAAAAAATCAGCGTCCCCGTCCCTGCCGCCGCACCATCCCGCGTCCGCATCCCGTCCACCCGCGTCGCTGCCCTCAAGAAACCGGCCGTCCCACCGGCGAAGCCCGCCGCCACCCCGGCAACCACGCGGCCCGCCGTGACCGCGAAGGCCCGCGGCTCATCCGCCACAGCCAAGGCCACGGTCACCGCGACCAAGGCCAAACCGTCCGTCACCGCCGCCGGCGGCCCTCGTCCGGAACGGGCTCCGACCGCACCGACGCTGGCCCGCTTTACTCGAAAAGTTCTCCGGCCCAGCGATCTGCTGAGCCTCGATTTCACGTTCATCAATCTGCGCATCGATTCGGCTGCCCCCGCGACGCTGCGCAAGGTCGCCGCCGCGCAACCGGCCTACGTGGTCGTCACGTTCCCCGCGCAGCACCTGCTGGAACAGGCCTTCTTCGAGACCGCCGAGGATTTCCCGATTCAGAATCCGCCGGCGGACAAGCCCACCCAGCAGCCCGACCCGGACAAGGCCACGGGCAACACCGACCAACCGACCGCCCCGCCGGTGCAGTCCCGGCTGTCCGGGTCCAGTCGCCTCGTGTTCCGCGTTCCGGCCGGCAATGTCGCCGTCCCTTACCAACTCGACGCCCTGCTCGCCGCACTCAGCACCTACGAACTGAGCGTGGCCCCGACCGCCCTCCCCCCCGCCCCGCCGGCCCGTCCGCCGCTGACCGGCAAGGTGGGCAAGTTGACCGTCTCCGCCTCCCTCAGCCGCTCCGCCCAACCTTCAAAGCGGGCGGTCACCACCCTCGCCGCCTCGCAGGCCCTCGCCGCCAGCGTTGCCGCGGAGTCGCAGAACCAGTGGATCGCCAAGCGATCCCCGCTCCAGCGGGCAGACCTCGCCGTCGCCGACCTCCAGGCCGCCGAATCGCTGCTCGACCAGCTCAAGCCGCTCCTCTTTTTTAATGATACGGCGACCACCGAGACCCACAC
>CAYZBG010000027.1:0-58867 GCA_964476565.1 uncultured Opitutus sp. | reverse complement strand
GTCGGCGGCGCGTCGTAGTTCGCATAGATTAGATCCAGGTCCCCGTCGCCGTCCAAGTCCCCGAACGCCGCCCCAAAACTCACTCCCACCTCGTCCAATCCCCACGCGCCACCCACCGCCTCAAACCGCCCGTCCCCACGATTCCGATACGCGAGGTTTGCCTCCGCCAAGACCCGACTGGACTTCTCCGCGGCGATCCCTTCCGCCTGACTTTCAAAGCCCGACAAGCGCTGGACCAAATCGGCGTTGTGCAGTTCGCGCACCATGCCGTTGGTGACGTGCAGATCGAGCCAGCCATCGTTGTCCAGATCCTCCAGGCGCACTGACCAGGTCCAGTCCGTCGCCGCCACCCCGGCCCACTGCGCCGCTTCCCGCATGCGGCCTCGGCCGGTATTGAGGTAGAGCGCATTCTGCATGTACTGCGCCGCCCCGCCCGCCCGCTCGCGCTGGGTGTTCAGCAGCGTGCGGATCTTCGCCATGCCGCGCTGATCCTTCTCATGCGTGGTCGCCGCCATGTCCGCCACGAAGAAGTCGATATGGCCGTCGTTGTTCACATCGCCCAGATCCGCGCCCATGGCCGAGTGGGGCTGCCGCGACACCACCCGGTCGATCACGTCCTCGAAGGTGCCGTCACCACGATTCCGATACAACTGATCCGTCGGGGCAAAGTCGTTGGCCAGGTACAGATCCGGCCAGCCGTCCTCATCGTAATCCCACCAGATCGCCGCATGCCCCTGCGTGCGTCCGGAAAGCCCGGCCCGCCCGGTGACCTCCTCGAAGGTGCCGTCGCCACGGTTGCGAAAGAGCCGGTCCGGCTGCCCGTCCGGATGGGCGCGGGCATCGAGCAGGTTGGTCTGCACCAGCACATCGAGCCAGCCGTCGCGGTCATAGTCGGCGAAGGCCGCCATGCCGCTCGCATCGGTCAGCGCGAGCCCGCGCGCCGCCGCCTCCTCTTTGAACGTGCCGTCACCCTGATTGATGTACAACCGGTTCGGCGCCCCGAACCGGCACACGTACAGGTCCCACCGCCCGTCGTTGTTCACGTCGGCAAAACTCGCACCCTGCGTCCATCCCGCCGGCGTCCCGCGCCCCAGCAGGCCGCGCATCCAGCCCGATCCGGACCCGCCCAGGCCCGCCGCCTCCGTCACATCCTCGAACCGCCACTCCCCCCGGTTCCGGTACAGCCGGCCTTCGCCCGTCTTCACCGTCACATACACGTCCGGACGGCCATCCCCATCGTAGTCCGCCACCGCCACGCCCGTGCCAATCGCACCAAACTTGAATTCCTGAAAACGGTCCGCCCACATCGCCGGGTCGTCGTAGGGATTGGCGGCGATGAGGCCGGTGTCGGCCGGAGCCAGGCGGGTGAATCGCATTGCCGGGGACGGTGCGACGGGAGCGAGCGGCGTGGCCGTCACAGCGTCCGACGCCCGCGCGTCCACGACCACCAGTGCCAGCATGAGAGCCCACACGTCCCAACGGCGTCGTCCACCTGTCCTGTATTCGCGGCGAGGATGCACCCGAAGCCCCATGCGCACAGCATTCGCGGGACCCACGGTGGGTCAAGGTCCGCCCCGTGAGATTTCCATCGGGACTTCACTTGCCAGTGCCGCCGGTGCCGCTCACGTTGAGAGCTGCTTCCCACCCCGGATGATGCTTCCCCGCCCGCTCGCCACCCACGGCTGGATTCTCGCCCTGATCGCCGCCCTCGCCGTGGTCTTCTGGACCGCTCACACCCGGGCCACCCGGCTGGACACCGTGAGCCGGCTCGGTACCACGAAGGACTCCCAGCCGGGACTGCACACCGGGCTCGTCCCGCTTCACGCGCAAGGCAGTTACGAATGGATTGCCCAGGCTGGGTTGGCGACAGACGCCGGTGGGTGGCGGTTGCGCGAGGTACCCTATGACAACGCGACCGCCGGACGTCCGACCGCACTCGCCGCGCCCTACCGGCTGTGGATCCAACTCGTCGCGGCGTTCGACCGGGTCATCCACGGCCATGAGCAGGCCCGATCGCTGGAGCGGGCCGCGGTGTGGGCCGGTCCTTGGCTGCAGGCGTTGTTCCTCGTTGGCCTCGTTCCGTGGATCGCCCGCCTCTGGGGCACGGCGGCGGCCAGTCTCCTCGCCCTCGGGTGGGTGGCGTTCTTTCCGCTCAATACGCTGTTCCTGCCCGGACAGCCCGACGACCTCGGGCTCAAAGCCGCCATTGCCCTGATCCATCTCCTCGCGCTTGCCACCGGCGTGCGAGTTGCCGCAAGCCAGCCGGCGGCGGCACGACGCTGGTTCCTCGTCGCCGGCGCGTGGGGTGGATTCGGCTGCTGGCTGCAGATTTCCTCCCAACTGCCGGTGATCGCCGGCGTGCTGCTCGCCGCCGCGGTCGTCTCGTGGCGTGCAACCGGCGCCGACTCCGGACTGCCGTGGCGCTGCTGGGCGACGGCCGGCGCCACCGTCAGCCTGCTCGGGTGGCTGTTCGAGTACGCGCCGTCCCACCTCCTGCCCCTCCGCCTCGAGACCAACCATCCGCTCTATGCCCTCGCCTGGCTGGGCGCTGCTGACGGATTGGCCCGTCTGGGCAACGGCCGCCGGGCGCCCGTACGTTCCCTTCTCACTGCCGCCGCCGTCCTCGCCCCGGTCGTCGCGGCGTTTGCCACGGACTTCAAGGGCTTCCCTGGAGCCGCGGCCAACGTCGGTCAACTCACGGGGCTCAACGAAGGCCTCGTGGCCGAACACACCGCGGCGTGGCTGGCCCGCGACGGTTTCGGCCTGCCGGCAGCCGCGGTGAGCCTGCTCCTGCTCGCGGCGGGCATCGCCGGCTGGCCGCTTCTGCGCCGCGCCGCGGGTGAAACCGTCAAACGCCGCCTGGCCGGACTGCTGATCGGTCCCGTGGCCCTCTGGACCGCGCTCGCCGCCTTCCAACTTCATGCCTGGTCGTTGCTCGCCGCCGGGACCCTCGCCCTCGTGGTGGTCGCAGTGAGCGTGGCCGCACACCTTCGCTTCCTCGTGGCGGCCGCGACGATTGTCGCCACCTTGCCCGGACTCTGGCTGACCTGGCCACGTGGGGCGCCAGACCGCGAGGTCACGGCCCATGAGGTGGAGGCATTGGTGGCACGGGATCTGGCCCACGCCCTCAGCCGCCGCTCCGGCACCCCGGGCGCCGTGGTGCTCGCGCCGCCGACGTTGGCCGCCGCCCTGGCCTACTACGGCGATCTCCGGGTGGTCGGCACGACGTATTGGGAGAACCATGACGGACTCGCCGCCGCGGTGCGGATCATGGGCGCAACCTCCGCGGACGAAGCCCTCGCCCTCGCCCAACGACGCGAAATCCGTTATCTCGTCCTCCCCTCCTGGGATTCGACGCTCGAGGACCTGGCACGGCTCGGCGCCGAGGACTTCAACCAAACCCTCGTCGGCCTCCTGCGCCAATGGCTGCCGCCGCGCTGGCTCCGGCCCGTGCCCTACACGCTCCCGGGCATCAGCGGACTCGAAACGCGCGCCGTAATGATCTTCGAGGTGGTCGAGGCCCAGGACAACCCCACCGCGCTGGCCCGGCTTGCCGAGTACTTCCTTGAGATGGGCCAACCTCACCTTGCGGTCTCTGTGGCAGCCGCGTTGAAGCAGGCGTTTCCCCAGGAACTCAGCGCCCTCGCCGGCCGGCTCTATGTGGAGATGGCGCAGCGGGACACCGCTGCGGTCAATGCCACGGTCGCTGCGATCCAAACACAGCTCGGGCTCAAGGCCGACGAGATCCTGCCGTGGGAAAGGCGCGTCAGTCTCGCCCTCGCGCTCGCGCAGGCGCGTCAGACGGCCCTCGCCCGACCCCTGATTGATTTTTCCCTCGAGACGGTGGACGAGGATCATCTGCGCTCCCTCACCCCGGGTACCCTTTATCGCCTGCTCGCGGTGACCAAGGCCCTCGGCCTCGCCTGGCCCGACGAAGGCGTGCGTCAGTCCGCCCTCACCCTGCTCCCGCCGGAATGGCGTGAACGTCTGTGATGCACCCAGCGCTCGCGTTCCTGCTTCTATTGCTCGCCGCCACGACCGTCATCGGCTGCAAGCCCGCGGCGCCGTCCACGGCGAATACGCCGACGCCCGCCCCGGTGCCCGCGCCGCCTGCGCTGGCCTACGATTCGGTTCCGATCGGCGCTCCGGTTGGGCCGGATGACCGTCCGCTCGTCACCCACCTGCAAGTCGTCGATCTCGATCAGGACGGTCTCGTCGACGTCATTTACTGCGAGGCCCGCCAGAACACCGTGCGCTGGGTCCGGCAAACCGAACGCGGGGTGTTCGTCGAGTCGATCCTCGCCGAGCGGGTTCCAGGACCCGCCCATGTCTGGGCGGCGGATGTCCATGCCCGAGGCCGGCTCGATGTGCTGGTCGCCAGCATGGGCCAGATCACACCGAACAACGATCGGATCGGCGCCGTCGTGCTTCTCGAGAATCAGGACAACCGGACGTTTGTTCCCCGCGTGATCATTGACCGCATCGCCCGCGTGTCCGATGTGCGCGCCGCGAACCTTTCGGGCCACGCCGATGGCCGGCTCGACCTCGTGGTCGGCCAGTTCGGCTACGCCCAGGGAGAGGTGCGCTGGCTGCGCAACGAGGGGGACGGACGCTTCTCCAGCTTCACCGTCAATTCCCTGTCCGGCACGATCCACACCCCGGTGGCGGACTTCGACGGCGACGGGCGCGTCGATTTCGCCGCGCTCATCTCGCAGGAGTGGGAGGAGGTTCACCTCTTCCGCAACACCGGCGGCGCCTTCACCGATCAGCTGGTGTGGGGTTCGACGAACGAGGACTACGGCAGCAGCGGCCTCGAGGTGGCGGATGTGAACCGCGACGGCCGGCCCGATCTCATCTACACCAACGGCGACGGCTTCGACTACTCGGTGCGCGGACCGCGCCCGTGGCATGGCCTGCAATGGCTCGAGAACCGCGGCGGCGGTTACTTCACCTACCGGCGCGTGGGCAATCTGCCCGGTGCCTACGCCCCCAACGCGGCCGACCTCAACGGCGACGGCCACGTCGACCTCATCGCCGTCGGCGGCTTCGCCGATTGGTCAGATCCCGACGCGGTCTCGCTGATGGCCTGGCTCAACGACGGCCGGCAGAACTTCACCCCGGTCGTGCTCGCGCGACGGCCGACGCACCTGATCACCGCCGGGGTCGGCGACCTGGATGGCACCGGCGTGCCGGTGATCGTGACCGGTGGCTTCCACGTGTATCCACCTTACGAACACCGGAGCAACCTCCTGCTCTGGCGCCGGCGATGAAGCGCTCCACCCGTGTCATCCTCGCCGGAGGTGCTGCCGCGGCCGTCGGACTGGGCGCCTGGACCTGGCATGCCTCCCGGCCGCCCGTTCCCGCCCAAGCCCTGCCGGCCGTGCCGGTGCTCGCCGACCGCCCTGCCCGCCTCGCCACCTTGCTCGCCGAAGCGGAAGCACGCGCCCGCTCGCCCCGGACCGCCCTTGAGGGCACGGCTGAACTCGGCCGGCTTTATCACGCCAATGGCTTCGTCGCCGAGGCCGAGGCCTGCTGGCGCGCCCTTCATGCCGCCCAGCCGCGTGAGGCACGCTGGGTGTATTATCTGGCGGATCTTCAGTCGACCGTGGGCAACATCGAAGGCTTCGAGGCGCGCCTGCGCGAAACCATCGACCTCAATCCGGCCTACGCCCCGGCGCGGCTGAAACTGGCCGAACTCGCCTTCAAGACCGGTCGGACCGAAGAAGCGGCCGGACACTATCGCGCCCGGCTCCAGCGCCTGCCCGGCGATCCCTACGCGCGTCTCGGCCTCATCCGCGTGTCGCGTCAGCTCGGTCACCACGACGAGGCCGATCGCGCCCTCGCTGAGCTCGTCCGGGATCACCCCGGCTTTCCCCCTGCCCACAACCTGCATGCCGAGGTCCTCGCCGCCCAAGGTGACGAGTCGGGCGCCCGCCGGCACCGCTGGCTGGGCCGTGAGACCGGACGGTTCCGCGAGGCGGACGACCCCTGGCTACAGGAGCTGAACGCGTGGTGCTACGATCCCCGGCGTCTCGCCGTGCTCGGTACGGCCGAATTTCAGCTGGCCCGGGGCGACCGCGGACGCGCCCTGATCGAACGGGCCGTCCACCTTTCACCCGACGATCCCGGTCTGCTCGATCTGCTCGGCGACCTCTATCTCAAGCTCAACCTCGCCGCCTCCGCCCAACCGGTGCTCGTCCAGGCCCTTCGCCTGCGCACCGAGCGGGGCGAGCCGCCACCGGTCGAGACCGTGCTGAACCTCGTCGAATCCCTCCGGCAGCTCGGCCGCGCCGACGAGGCCCTGCGGGTGGTCGCCGACGCGCTGGTCCGCGGCGAGGACCGGTTTGAACTGCATCTCGCCCGGGGTGTGATTCTCGACGGACTTGACCGCGTGGCCGAAGCCGAGGCCGCGCTGCGCGAGGCCGTGCGTCGTGCCCCGGAGGATACAGACGCCAACTACAACCTTGCGCTCGTGCTGTTGCAGCAGGAACGCCGGGCCGAGGCCGTGCGCCACCTCGAGGCGGCCCTGTTCCGGCAGCCCACGTTTCCGAAAGCCCTCGCATTGCTGGCCCAGCTCGAACTCGAAGCCGGCCGACTCGACGCCGCCGGTGCTTACGTGCGTCCGCTCTACGACGCCAATCCGGGCCAACCGGAGGTCCAGGCACTCGCGGCCTACTGGCGCTTGCAGAGCGGACTCGCCTCGGCCGCGCGGCGGGACATCCGAACCGCCGAGGCGCATTACCGCGCGGGGCTCGAGGCGCAGCCCGAGAATGTCGATCTGCTCATCAGCCTCGGCGCGCTGCTCGTCGCCGACGGACGCTACGACGAGGCGGACGGACCGCTCACCGCCTACCGGCGCCTGCGTCCGCAGGAAGCCCAAGGCGCGCTCCTGCTCGGCGAAGCGGCGTTGCGACGCGGCCGGCGCGATGAAGCGGTGCACCTGCTGAACGAAGCCGAACAACTCGCGGTGCGCGCGGGCCAGACCCAGATCGCCCAACGCAGCCGCGCCCTACTCGGCCGCTAAACCGGCCCCGGCCCCCCACCACGCCACTGTCACTGCCGCCTCCCCGGCAACGTCAGCGCGACCACCCGCGTCAGCACCCGCAGCGCAATGTTCGTATTACGAACATTGCGTCCCCCACCGGGTTCATCTCTCGAGTGAAACGTCGCCCAAAACCAATGTTCGTAATACGAACATTGGATCCGGGTGCGGGGGGCTGGCCTTGGGGACAAAAAAAGCCCCCGGCGGGTGCCGGGGGCTTCGAGATCACAGGGGGATCGGCTAGAACTTGAACGTATTGGTGATCGTCCAAGCCTGGCGTGGCGCTATTCGGTAACCGGCCGGTGTTCCGTCCGGTTGCGTGGTGATGGGGATCAAGCCATCCCTCGCCCCGAGGTTGCGGATGTTGAATTGGATGCGCCAATCCACGCCTCCACGCAGTTTCCGGCCGTAGCCGAACCAGAGGTCGTAGTTCGTCTCGGTGGGCCCGGTGTAGGGGTTCGCGAGGTCGAACGTGATGCTGGTCGGATCGTTTGGCACCGCCTGCGGACGGTAGCCGATCACGACGCTGTCCTGCCAACGAAGGGCGCCACCGACGCTCCAGCCGCGGAGCTTGCCTTCGTTGAAGTCGTAGTTCGTGACCGCGTTGAAGCGCCACTCGCGCAGTTCCGGCACGTTGGTGCCTTCCTGCAGCTTGCGGGCCGCCCACTCGGAGCCGATGTTGTTGTTCCACTGGAACAGCGCGGTTTCATTGCCGGCGCCGCCCCACCAGATGCGGAGATCGCCGCCGCCCTGGTTCTTGAGGAAGTTTTCGTAGGCCGACACGAAGTCAGCGAGGTTCTTGCCACCGATGTTCTGGCGGCTGGCCTCGGTCTTGCTGGCATTGAAGGTCACGCGCCAGTTACGGGTCGGCTGGGCGCTGAACTCGAACTCATAACCTTCGGACACCGAGTCCTCGGTGATGGTGAAGCCCTGCGGCACCGTCGACGTGACCGAGCGGGTCAGGTTGGCACCCGTCGTGTCGAGCTGCCACGCGGCATAGAAGCGCGGGTCCACCGAAGCCTGCCAGGTGCGCCACGCGGCGATCGCAGCCGCCTCGCGGCGGTCGGCGTCGGCCTGCGTTTCGCCCGGGGCCGGGCTGTAGGTGTAGCGACCCGGGTTCGGGCCGTTCGCGGTGGAGCCGACATCTCCCGAGAGGTTGTACTGGAAGATGTTCACCCACTGTCCGCTCCAGGCCTGGGAGGCGCCGATGAACCACGCGCCGTTGAGCGCGCTGCTGCTGGAGTTGGTGAGCTCGGTCTTGTACTTGTTTACCTTAAAGGAGAACTTGCCGTTGCGGCTCTCGAGCAGGACGCCTTGGTCGGTCGTCGTACCGGCCGGAGCGGGAATCGCCACGCCGTAAATGTCGAAGCGGTTCGCCGCGGGCTGGAAGTTCTCGGACTCGCTGTAGAACAGCGTGACCGCGACCGGCAGCTTCTCGGTCAGACGGCCGACGAGCGGCATCTGATCCAAGTGGGCCACGAGGCTGTAGCTGCGGGAGGTGACATCGAGGGAGTTGTCAGGATTGTCGCGCAGACGATAGGTCGGACCGAAGTCGATATGACCGAAGCCCGGGCTGTTCTGCGACGTGCGGCTGAACTCCCACGCCGATGCGGAATCCTCACGGTAGCCGTAGGTGGCGACGAAGGCATTGTTCCACAGGTGCGACTGGAGCACGAAGGCCTTGGACTCAACCTTGTTGCGGTTGAGGCGGGCCGACGTGGTCAGCAGGTCGCGGTTGGCTTGGGAGGCCTCGGAATCGGTGACCTCGATCGGAGCGTTGATCCAGCCGACGTAGTTGGCGGGATTCTCCGACTGGGTGGAAACCCGGCGGGTGTCGCCGACCGGATAGTAGTTGTTGATCCACTCCGCCGCCGGATCGACCGAGGAATTCCAGGTCGAATCGAAGAACCGGATGGTGCCGCTCGGGGCGCTGTACACCGCGTCAGGACGCGGAATGTACGCACCCGAAGCGGAGTTGCGGCTGGCCAGCGAGGGCCCGAGGTAGATCACACGGTTCACCGAGAGTTCGTTCGCGTTGAACTTGGTGTTCGGCGCGAGCTCGAACAGGTTGTGATACGCGGAGTTCAGCACCGAGTAGCGCGCCCACTGGCGGTTCTCGGTACGCTGGTCATCCTCGGAGTACAGACCCGTGACGGTGTGACGGCCGAGCAACTGACGCACCCAGCCACCGTCGCGGCTGCGGTTGAAGTCATGCGTGAAGAAGGCCGTGGCGCGCTGGGACTCGCGTTCGCTGACCGTGCTGCGGTTGCCGCCCTGACCGGAGTCACTGATGAACGGACGACCCACGTTGGGATTGGGCGTACCGTTCTGGTGCGGGATGCCGTTGAGGCCGTCCGGCGTGCCGTCGGAGTACACGCTCATGAAGTCGATGTAGATCGCCTGGCGGCCGCCATCGAGCAGCGCGAGCTGTCCGTTGTCATAGTCCTCGCGGTTGTAGGAGTACTCGACGCCGAACTTGTCGTTCATGAACGTCTGCGCGAGGCTGAGGTTGTACGTCTTGAAGTTCTGCCACTCGTTCTTGTTCGGGCCGTCGATCAGGTTGTTGTAGAAATCGAAGACCGTCGCGTCGGTGAGGTTGAAGTTCTTGTACACACCGAACTCGGAGTACGGCAGGCCGGCGTTGCGCGCGAACGACGCATAGTCGGCGATGCCGCCCGGACGATTGAAGGCAAAGCCGCCGATGCCGTTGTCATCCGCGCCGGTCGGGCCAATGCCGCGGTTGGTGCGGATTTCCCAGAGCCAGTACTGCGGATCGCCCTCGCTGCCGAAGAAGGCATTGGGGCCGCCGAACTGCTGGCCGAAATTGCCGATCCACGGATTGAAGTACGGATTGAACCGACCGGAGTCGGGACCACCGTTGATGCCAGGACGCATCTGGCCGGTGTTGGGCCGGCCGGTGTTGTCATCCTGCAGCTGGTGCGGGTTGAACGTCGCGCGATTCAGGTTGTTGAACGTGCGCGGGCTGCCGGCGGTCACGTTGACGACCTGGCCGGTGGCCGGATCGCGGTAGGTGCCGTTGCTGCGCCAGGTGCCCTGATAGGTGCCGGAGCGGAACCACGGCGTGATCAGGTCGACCGGCGGGAGCGTGCGCGGGCGATTGCTGTCGATCTCGCCGCTTTCGAAGTTCGCCTTGATGATCGTGCGGGCGTTACCGCGTTTCAGGAAGGACGGCTCATAGCGCAGGGCGCCGTAGTAACGGTTGTCCTTCTCGAAGGCCGGCTTCTGCTGGAACTTCTCATCCTCAAGCAGGAAGTTGAAGCGCACCGCGAGCTGATCCTTGAGCAGCACACGGTTGATGTCACCGGTCAGGCGGGCGCTGCTGAACTCGTCGAAGCGGAACGAAATCTCGCCCGAGTTGCTGAACGCAGCCTGGCGCGTGCCGGTATTGATGATGCCGGCCGGGCTGCCCTGGCCGAACAGAATCGAGTTCGGGCCGCGCTGAAGGTCGACGCGGTCGATGTTGTATCCATCCCATGGAACATCGCTCTGGAAGTAGTCGCGGGCATTGTCCGCCTGGGCCAGACCGCGCACGCGGGTGTTCTGGTTGGGATTGCGGAAGCGGTTTGATTCGTCGAGGAACGAGCTGTCACCCACGCCGGCGAAGTTGCCGCCGATGTTGCCGACCTCGGTGCCGACCGTGTACTGCAGCAGCGTCTCGTTGTTCGTCGCGCCGATGTCCGTGAGGAACTGGCTCGTGATCACCGTGACCGCGTTGCCGATGTCGCGCAGTTCGGTGTTGAGACGATTGCCGGCGAGCGTGGTCGCCGCCGTGTAGCTGCCTTCGGTTTCAGCCTGCACCTCGAAAGGTGACAGTTGGATCACTTCCGGCTCGGCTGCCGAGGGAGGCGGCGGCGGAGGCGCGGACGTGGGGGCCGTTTGTGCCCCGAGCGGTGCGGTCGCAGCGAGAAGCAGCGAAGCCGCAAGCGTTCGATTCAGGTTTTTCATAGTGGGGTACGCCGAATTAAAGCGTCCCGGAGGCGGACGCGGTCCACCACACGGACTGTAGGTTTAGGGTTGCGGGGTGAAGTAACCGAGACGGTTGGGTCCGTTTCGATGGTTGTAGAAAACGCCTGCTGGAGCCGGGGCGCAAAGTGGGCGTTGCGCTAATTATAGCGCATGCGCCGTGATTGCGCCAATTACGACGCTTCTCGCCGCCTCAGGGCCGGGCCGCCAACCCAGACAGCACGTCGCCGGACGGGAGCGGATCATACTCCACCATCCAGCGCAGGGCGTTGCGCATCACCTCGCGCGTCGCCCGATCCACTCCGGGCAATTGCAAGGCGATGACCTCGGGTCGCAGCGGCTCGGGCAACGCCGGAAACCGCCCGGGCAAGCCCTCCACCGGCTCCGGTCCGGTCGCGAAAAAGAGGCCGAATTCCGCCGCAAAAAACTTCGACTGCATCCGGCTGGCAAGTGCTGCCGAGGCGTTCACATCGCCGGACTGATGAAGGGCCAGCGCGATTGCGAGCCCATCGGCCGCCGTCAGCGCCTGGTCCCCTCCGGCCGCGAGCGTCGACGCCAACGCACGCCCGATGTCCCGGTGCGACGATGCCCCCGACTCCATCAAGGCAATGGCAAGCCAGGCCACCACGCTGACCGGGGCGCGTCCGCGCAGCACCGGCGCGCCCGCAGCCGTCTCGTCCCACACCAGCGACCAGTCGCCGTCGGCCTTGCGGAAAATGCGCAGCGCAAACGCAAGCGCGGCTTCGCCCGCCGCCCGGCCCTCCGGCCACGGCTCCACGGCGTCCAACGCAAACAACGCCCGCGCGAGCCGCGCCTGATCCAGCAGGGACTTCTGCCGGTACGGTTCCTGCCACGCTGCGTCGAGCGTCCGTCGATAAAAGCCGCCGTTCACCCGGTCGTGGAGCGCACTGCCCACCACCGCGTTTGCCGCCCGCCGTGCCACCGCCAACGCCTCCGGCCCGCGGGTCGAAAGGAATTGCCACAATTCCGGTTCGGGGACCTTCGGCGCCGCGCCAAAGCCACCTGCAACCTTATCCTCTGCGTCCATCCACTGGCGGGTCGCCTGAGTGAGCAGTGCCTCCACCGCCTGCCCGGGCGCACTTTCCGGCGGCACGAGGCGCATCCGCTCCACGGCCTCCGCACCGAGCGCCCGCGCCCGCTCCGGATCCTGCTGCCAGACGTCCAACGCCGTCCGGGCACTCTTCAGAAATCCGGGACGCCCCCACTCCTCCGTCGCCGGCAGGTAGCCCGCCCCCTCGTACGGCAGCAGATCCGGCGTCAGCCACAGGTGCGCCGGCCAGCCGCGTTGCTGGGTGACGGTCGTGAGAAAATGCCGGGCAAAGGCCGCGACCACCGGCTGCTCGTCGGCGTCCACCGCGATGCAGGTGAAGTTCTCGTTGAGCCAGGCGATCGTCTCCGGGCGAGAAAACGTCTGCTGCACCGTGGCGCGCGCGAGTTCCTGCGTATCCGAGCCGACGAACACGTAGACGCTTCGACCGGCGGCCCGCGCGTGGGCGAGCGTATCCGCCGACCAATGACGCCACTCGATTGACGGACTTCCCGTCTGAGCGATCCACAGGGGCAGCGGCGGCGCTTCCGCTGCAGGCAACACCGGCATGGCACCGAGGCCGGCAGCGAACAGGGCGACCCCGATGAACCGTTTCATGGCCGCGGCTCCTGCCGTTCAAACCGGAGCAACGCGCCTTCGTTCCGCGCCACCACGACCGCATCCGGACCAGCCGCCACCGCGGAACGCGCCTCGCCGGTGATCACCACGCCCGACGCATCGGGCCGCAGGGCCTCGAACCGGCCGTCACCTTTGCCGGCCAACACCAGACCGACACCGCCGTCGAAACGCCCGGTGGTCGGTTCGGGGCCGAAGGCATTGCCTACCGCAAACAGATCGGCATGCCCGTCACGGTTAAAATCTCCCGTTACGATCGCATTGATCGGCGCGAGCTGGGCTTCGCGGGGCAGCGGCTCGAAGCGAAATCGTCCGTCGGCCTGCTGCACGAACACTCCGCTCGCAAGTTCATTGGCTGCTAGTCGCCGCGCCGAGGCGAGCCGGGTCTCGCCAAAGAGGCCGGCCAGGTCGGCATCCGCATAGGCCCGGAAGGTCGGGAAACGCCGGGTCAGCGTCGGGAAGGCGTAACCCAGCTTGCTGCGGCCACGCCACGGCACCCACCGATCTCCCTCGCGCCGGGCCTCGACCAGCTGCGTCCGGCCGCTCCCGTCGAAGTCGCCGGCGTACAGCACCGCCGGCGCGCCCACGTCGGCCCGGTACTTCGTATTCAATCCATGATTACCGACGACGAGGTCGGTGCGGCCGTCCGCGTTAACGTCCACGGCCGCGAGCGCACACCACCATCCGGTCACGTCCGCGAGACCGAGCCGTCCGGTAAGCTCCACCGCCCCACTTGGTCCGAAACCAAAGACGCGCACGGGCCCCCAGTCGGTCGCCAGAATCAGCTCGGGCCGCCGGTCACCATCGAGGTCGGCCCACGCCGCCGCTGTGATCATGCCCGCGTGCCGCAGGCCGGGCGCCACGGCGTCGGTCACGTCCACCAGCCGGCCGCCATCGTTCCGATAAAGTACGCTGCGCGGTGTGTCCGGATACCGTCCGGGAACCACGCGACCACCGACAAACACATCCGTGGCTCCGTCCCCGTCGAAGTCCGCCGTGGCCACCGCCGTCGCACTATCACGCTCCGTCGGTACGGCCCCCTCCGGCGCCAGCCGGAATCCGCCCTGCCCGTCATTGAGGTAAAGGCGGTCCTGCAACCACGCGCTGTCGGCCCCGTGGTGCACGCCGCCTGCGACGACATAAAGGTCGATGGCGCCATCCCCGTTCGCATCCAAGAACGCCGCCCCGGTATCGTCCGCCGCCGCGGCGTCAGCCCAGGGCTGGCTCGTCGCCGGCGCGTAGGTTCCATCCGTCTGCGCGAGGTACAGCACCCCTGCCTGACCGGCCCCGCCCGTCACGAACAGATCGAGGCGACCGTCGGCGTTCACGTCAGCACTCGCGAGCGCCGGGGCCTGCCCGTAGAGACGGCGGGGCAACAGCCGCTGGCGGATCAGTTCGTCGAATGGACGCAGGGCGCTGGTGTGCCGGAGTCCGCGCGCGGCCGCCCGTTCGGCGAACAGCGCGTCCGCCCGCGCTGGCGCGTGCAGCTGTGCCGCCGGCGGAGGCGACGGCGGGAGTTCAGGCTCGATCAGGGTGATCCGATGGTCAGCCGGGAGATCGGTGTAGCTCGTCACGCCGCCGCGCGGCCAGCGCACGGTCAGCCGGTCGATCCGCGCCGAGGCTCCGAGGCCGACGTGGACAAGCGCCTCCTCGCCGGACGCGATGCCCCGTTCGGTATAGATCTGGCGCACCTGGCGACCGCCAGCGCTCTCGATGATCAGCTCCGCGCCGATTGCCGCCCGGTTCGGGGCCCGTCCGGCAAGTTCGATCACCGCGCGGTGGCCCTCGTGGCCGAGATTGCGCACCACCGTGGGCGGGGCGTCGAGGTTCGCGTAGACGAGGTCGAGGTCGCCGTCGCCGTCAAGATCGGCCGGCACGGCGGCGAAGGCGACCGTCACCTCATCGAGTCCCCACGCGGCGGATACATTCTCCATGGTCAGGTTGCCGACATTGCGAAACGCCAGCGTCGCCTCGCGGCGCGGTGACGTGTCGCGCCAGACCGCCGCGCGCGCCTCCAGCGTGGGGGCGACGTTCTGCCGGTCGACGAGATCGGCGTCGATGAAGTTCCGGATCATTCCCGCGGTCACGAAGAGGTCGAGGCGGCCGTCGTTGTCGAGGTCGGCGAACCGGGTCGCCCAGGTCCAGCCGGTCGCCTCAAGGCCGAGCAGGTGGGCCGCTTCGGTGAAGCGGTCCGTCCCGGTGTTGAGATAGACGGCGTTCCACATGTACTGCGGGATCAGGGTCGACACCCGCTCGGTTTCCCACAGGCCGCGGCCGATCTCCTCCATTCCGGTCAGATACTCGCGGTGGGTGCGGTCCCGCATGTCCGTGATCATGAAGTCGACCAGGCCGTCGTTGTTCAGGTCGCCCGCGTCGGCTCCCATTGAGAAGTAGGTCACGTGCGGCAGACGTTCGTCGACCACGTCGGCGAAGGTGCCGTCTCCCCGGTTGAGGTAGAAGCGGTCCGGCGTCTCAAAATCGTTGGCGACGTAGAGGTCGGGCCAGCCGTCGTGATTCGGGTCGAACCAGATCGCGGTGTGGCCCTGGGTGAGTCCCCAGATGCCCGCAGCCGCGCCGACTTCGGTGAACCCCGCCTCGCCGTCGTTGCGCAGGAGCAGATCGCGGCGCCCCTGGGGCGACGCGGAGAAATCGAGGATGTTCGTCGTGAGGTAGGCGTCGAGGTCGCCGTCGCGGTCGTAGTCGGCGAAGGCCGCGTGGACCGAGGCGTCGCGGATCGCGAGCCGGTAGGCGGCGGCGCGCTCCTCAAAGGTCCCGTCGCCGCGGTTGACGAAAAGCAGATTGGGCAGGTCGTAGCGGCAGAGGTAAAGGTCGGGCCAGCCGTCCTGATTGATGTCAACGACCGTGACGCCGTTGTTGCTCGGCGGCCCGTCGTCGGCCGCGACCTCGGCGGCCCGCGCCCCTTCGGTGAACGTCATGTCGCCGGTTTGCCAATACAGGGCGCAGGGACCGTTCTTCGACACCATGAACAGGTCGGGCCGCCCGTCGCGGTTGAAATCCGCCACGGCCACACCGGTCTCTACCGCGCCCAACGTCAGTTCGCGGAAGCGCACGCCCCACATGCGCGGGTCGGTGAAGGTGTTGGCAACGGTGAGTCCGGCAGCGGCCGGATCGAGGCGCACGAAGGGCTTCTCGCCGGCGGCACGCGGCTGGCGCGGCGCCAGGGGGTGCAGCCGCACCTCGGCCGCACTCAGCGCGGCGGCAGCGGCCAGAGTAAGGAGCACCAGGCGAAACATCGGCATCATCAGCGTGAGGTCGGACGGGGCAGCAGGGCGTGGTCGAAGACGAAGTCGGCAATCTGGATGCCGGCCCTCTGGCCGGCAAGGTTGGCCGACATGGTGTGGATGCCGCCCCACACGCGGCTCATGCCGATCTCATCGCGGGCCTCGGACAGGCGCCGGTACGAGCGGACCGCGCCCGGCAGGCCGTCCGACGTGGTGGTGAACGGCAGTTCGTCCGTGCCGAAGAACCGCTCCAGCAGCCGCGAGGCCGCGCCCGAAAACGTGCTGTGACCGGACGTGTAGTCGGGGTGCGCCGGCGAACCCATGTTGGGAATGAAGTCGGGTTGCGGACGGTGCGCCGGGTTCAGTGCGGTGGTCAACTCGCGCAGCGCCGTCTCCGGGCGCCAGGTGTTGTAGTAATACTTGGTGTCCCAACAGGAGATGGCCGCGTCCGCCGTGGCAAAATTGAGCAACGCGAAGAGCCTCGCGCAGGCCTGAAGGTCGAGCGCGTGCCGGCGCGCGAGGTCCTGCGCGATCACATTCCAATGGCCCGCCGGCGTCGCCGTGCCGAGGTCGTCGGCCCAGAACGGCGTGGACAAGGTCTCGTACTCGGACCGCTCGGCGCCGTCGCGCGCGCCCACCCGCGCCACAAAGGCCAGCTCCTCGGCATGAGCGGGCGAGTCGATGGCCGGAGGCGGCGGGGCGCGAAACTGGGCCGGATCGCGCATCACGAACGGGACGGTGGTGGCGAGTTGCGGCGTGACCGGCGGACGAAATCCCGGCGGCGTCTCGCGCCATTGTCCAGGCGCGGGCGTCGCGGGCCGCTCGAGTTTCACCACGCGGTTCCAGCCGCTCTTCGCCCGCTCCGCGAGAATCGCGTCGGCGACCTGTCGGCCGAAGTCGAGGCCGGCGGCGCGGCCGGGGCCTTCCGGCACCGCGGCGAGCGCGCGCTCGCGGGCGAGGTCGAAGTTGCGCGGATTGGATGACTGTCCCCACAACGCCATCAACACGCGGTGGGCCGCGCCGGCCAGCGCCGCCTCAAGCGAAGCGCCGGACGGCGCCGTGAAGGTCGCGCGCCAGGGAGAATGCCCACCGCCGAACGCCGCCGCCGTGTCGTACAACGCCGCATGAAAAGTCGCGAGGTGCAGCGCCGCGATGGGCGGCGGATTGCGCGCGAGCCGGGTGGCGTTGAGCACCTCGTGATTCCACACGAGGATGGCGTTGTCGCCCGGCAACGCACGCGCCGCCGGCAGCGGGATCAGGATGGAAAGCGAGAGCAGGAGGACGAAGCGGGGTAACTTCATGGGGAACGAGGGCCGGTGTACAAACCGGCGACGGGCTTGTCGATGGACAACCCATCCTGTTGTCACCGTAAACTCCAGCTCCGGGCCCCGCGGAGGCCTCTGTCTTGCTAACATTAGACTTGTCGCCGGGCGTTTCGCCCTGTGAGGTCGCCTGGCCCCGCCCCGCTCATGAACGAGAAGCGCACCACCCTCGCCGACATCGCCAAGCGTGCCGGCGTGCACGTCACCACCGTCTCCCTCGCCCTGCGCAACCACCGTCGCTTGCCGGAGGCCACGCGCACGCGCATCCAGACGCTCGCCAAGGAAATGGGCTACGTGCCGGACCCGTTGTTGCGCGCCTTGGTCTCGTACCGTGGCAAGGTCATGGAGCGGCGCAATCCGCCCACCGTGGCTTATGTGACCAACTGGGACACGCGCTGGGGCTGGCGCAAGGCGACGGCGCACGGGGCCTTCTACACCGGCGCGGAGCGCAAGGCGCGCGAACTTGGTTTCACGCTCGATCACTTCTGGATGCGCGAAGCCGGCATGACGCAGCAGCGGCTCAACGACATCCTCACTGCCCGCGGCATCAACGGCATCATCCTCGCCTCGCACATGCTCGAATTCGATGATGCGCGCAGCTTCGAGTGGTCCCGTTTCAGTGCGGTCAAGATCGACTATTTTCCTCACCACCCGGCCCTGCACACGGTCACCAACGACCAGCTCAACATCGTCCGCCTCGCCATGCGGCGCCTTGTGGAACTGGGCTACAAGCGCATCGGCTTCGTCATGCATCGCGGCTGGGATCATAGCGCCGACCTCCTCTGGTCGACCGGCTTTATCAGCGAGCAGATCGGCCTCCCGTCCGAGCATCACATTCCGATGTGCATTTTCCCGGAAGCCGAGCGGATCGACGAATGGATCCACGACGGCAAATCGGAAGTCATCGCGCCGGCACGCACCTTCAACGAATGGTACAAGACCCATCGTCCCGAGGTGATTCTGAGCAATGCGTCCTTCGTGCAGCCGCGCTTCGAGGAACTTGGCCTGCGGGTGCCAAAGGACGTGGCCTTCGCCGATCTGTTCCTTGAGGAACCGGATGGGCGCATGGCGGGCGTCAAGCAGAGTCATGAAACCGTGGGCGAGCTCGCGGTGGAAATCCTCGCCGGACAGCTGCAGCACAACAAATACGGCGTGCCGGCCGTGCCCACCACCACCCTGGTCGAAGGCATGTGGCACGACGGCGCCAGCTGCCCGCCCAAGAAGCGGAAGTGATCCACCGAGGCGGACTCCGGCAGGTCGGAACCGCACCGGAAGGTCCCGCGGGGGAGCCGTCCGCGACTACCCCTGCGGTGACTACGTAAACAGGCCTATTTGGTTGCCTTGGTTGGGCCTGTTTGTACCTATGGATTCACGCCTCGGGTCATCCCCGGGGAGCACCTGCATCCCCTCTGCCCATGTCGCTCTCCCTCATCCTGTTTAAGCAAGAGCTCTCGTTTGAAGACATCGAGCAACTCATGGCGATTGGCGCCGTCGAGATCACCCCGACGGCCTACGCCACCGACAAGACACCCGTGCCGCCGTTTCGCCATCCTGCGACGGGCAAACCGAGCGCCGTCGTTCTCGACCTGGCATTCCCTGATCACGACGTCCACGGCCTGGAGCCGACCCGCGCCGGCGAGATCAAGGGCATGATCACCCGGAACTTCCGGACATCGTTGCGCACCCTCCAGACGATCGGCAGCTGAGCCGAACGGCCAGGCGGCGCGATCGGTTTCGATCCTCCTTCGCCAAGGCTTCCTCCTTCACCAAGGCTTCCTCCTTCGCCAAGGCTTCGGAGGACAAGTCGGAGGACAGGTGGGAGGACAGGTGGGAGTGCGTCCTTCGCCTCGGGTGAGGCGCCCAGACTCAACGCCTCCGTAGGATGGCCGTGCCATCCGAAGCTTCAGCGAAGGATGGCGGAAGGGGTGGGATTCGAACCCACGGTGAGCTTTCACCCACGCCAGTTTTCAAGACTGGAGCCATAAACCACTCGGCCACCCTTCCCTAACGCGGCAGACCTTGCGCGCCCGCTCGCGCAGGTCAACGGCACAAATGGCCCCCGCAAACCAGCGTTTACCGAATCGTAACCCCCGCGGGTTGCCGGACCGCGTCGGGCCCCGAAAGTCCGCCTATGCCTGCCAAAGTCGTCATCCTCGAAGACGAACCGGACATCAACGAGGCGTGTGAATACAGCCTCGCCCGCGAAGGCTACAAGGTCTGGTCGGAAACCGACGGACGCCGCGGCCTCGACCTCGTCCGCCAGACCACCCCCGATCTGCTCGTACTCGACCTCATGCTCCCGTCGCTCGACGGCACCGAGATCTGCCGGCAGATCAAGAGCGACCCGGTGCTCAAGGGCACCTGCATCATCATGGTCTCCGCCAAGAGCGACGAGACCGACATCCTTGTCGGGCTCGGCCTCGGCGCGGACGACTACGTGACCAAACCGTTCAAGACGCGCGAATTGCTTGCCCGCGTTCAAGCCGTGCTCCGGCGCGGCCGTCTGCGCGATGAGTCCGACCCCGAAGTGATCCGCTGCGATCGCCTGGTCATCGACGCTCTGCGCCATGAGGTGACGGTCGATGGCGTACCCGTTCGCCTCACCGCCACCGAGTTCCGCCTGCTGCGGTTTCTCGCGTCCAACCCAGGTCGCGTATTCTCGCGCAACCAGCTCCTCAACCATGTGATTGGCGACCACGCCATCGTCATCGACCGCAACATCGACGTCCACATCCGTTCGATCCGTCGCAAGCTCGCGGGCTCCCGCGCCTTGATCGATACCATTCGCGGCGTCGGCTACCGCTTCACGCCGCAGGCCTGACCGGCCGGCGCCGTACCCCGCCGTGCGTCGCTCCTTCTTCTGGAAAATCTACCTCAGCTACGCGGCCCTCGTGGTCGTGTCGGCCACCGTGATCGGCGCACTGGTGCTCGGCAATCTGCGCGAGGGCGCCCTGCGCGAACTGCGGGCAAACCTCGCCAACAACGTTCGCCTCATCGCGGCCATGGAGGGCGCCAATCCCGAACACCTCTGGTCTCCCCAACTGTCGCGCCAGCTGGAAGAGGTCGCGCGCGACACCGGCCTGCACCTCGTGCTCGCCTTCGCCAATGGCCGGCCGATCGCCGCCGCCCCGGCCGGCTACGTCCCGGATGCCGGGACGGACCTCCTGGAGCAGCCTGAGTTCGCCGCCGCCCGCCGCCGCGAGTTCGGCGAGGACACGCGCTCCCTCGCCCCCGGCGGACCGCCCTTCCTGCTCATCGCCATGCCGATCCTGCATGAGTATGAGATCATTGGATACGTTCGCGCCGGACTTCCGCTCACCACGCTCGCTGACCGCCAGGACGCCCTGCGCCACCGGGTGCTGGCCGGCGCCTCCTTGAATGCCCTCCTCGCGCTCGGCCTCGGCTTCCTCGTGGCGCGTCATGTCACCCGTCCCCTCGCGCGCATCAGCGAGGTCTGCCGCCGCCTCGCCTCCGGGCGGCTCGACCAGCGCATCCGCCTGCGCCGCCAGGACGAGATCGGCGTCGTTGCCGACACCATCGACCGCATGGCCGACGAGGTGCAGCGCCGCGTCGCCGCCGAGACCCGCGAGCGCCAGCGGCTCGCCGCCCTGCTGGCCGTCATGGCCGACGGGGTCGTCGCCGTCAGCGCCCGCGAAACTGTCGCCTACCTCAACGGCGTTGCCGCCCGCCTGCTTGGCCTCGACCCCGAGCGGCCCATCGGTCGTCCGGTCGATGCGGTGCTCCCAACCGGTCCGGTGCGCGACGCCTACGTCGAGGCGCGCACCACCGGACGGCGGGTTCGTCGCGAAGTCCGCCTGCCCGGGACCGGGCAGGATCACATCCTGCACCTCGATGCCACCTCCCTGAGCGATCACGACGGAGGTCCGTTCGGCGTTCTGATTGTCCTGCACGATCTCACGGAAATCCGCCGGCTGGAAGAGGTGCGCCGGACCTTCTCCGCCAACGTGTCCCACGAGCTGAAAACTCCGCTCACCGCCATCGGTGCGCTCATTGACGCCCTGCTCGAAGACGAAGGCATGCACGCGGGCACCCAGCGTCGCTTCCTCCGCAAGATCCGCGACCAGAACGAACGCCTCGTCAGGCTCGTCCATGATCTGCTCATCATCTCGCGCCTCGAGTCGGAGGAGTCCGTGCTCGCGCTCGAACCAGTCGATCTCGCCGCCACCGTGCGCGAGTGCGGCCACACCTTCGCCGAGATCGCGGCCCAAAAGCGGCTGACCTACCAGGTCGACGTGCCGGACCAGCCGCTCCTGATCCGCGGCAACACCGAGGCCGTCAGCCTGATCGTCAACAACCTGCTCCACAACGCCATCAACCATACCCCCGAGGGCGGATCCGTGACCCTCACTCTCGCCGCAGAGCACGATGTTGCGCGGGTGGACGTGATCGACACCGGCGTGGGTATTCCGCCGGAGCATCAGGAGCGGATCTTCGAACGGTTCTACCGAGTCGACCCGTCCCGCGCACGCAGCGCCGGTGGAGCCGGACTCGGCCTCAGCATCGTCAAACACCTCGCCCAGGTGCTCTCCGCCCGGCTCGACCTCGAAAGCGAAGTCGGTCACGGCACCCGGTTCACCGTCCGTTTTCCTCTGCCAAGGAACGACGGTACCGACGACGCCAAAGAATAAGTCCGCTGATTTTCGAACTCTCAACGCAGAGCCGCAAAGACGCGCGACAGAGTTTCAACGCGGAGACGCAGAGGCGCGGAGATTAGACTCGGTTTCTGCTCTCGGACAACGAAGTCTGTTGGCGGATCGGGTCGCTCCAAACGGGCAAGGATTGTACTCCTCCGCTCCCTGCGTCTCCGCGTCTCTGCGTTGAATTCTTCCGCGGTAAAGTCGTACGAAGTCCACCCGAACCGTCGGCCGGCGTGCGCTCGGTTTCGAGCCGTCGTTTGCCTTCGCGGCCGCTTCGCTACGCCGCGTCCGCGAGCGCGAACTGACGGTACAACTCGCGGTACGGACCGCGTCGGCCCAACAGGGTGAGATGATCGCCTCGCTCGCGGATGCGTCCGGACTCGAGCACGAGGATCAGGTCCGCCCGCCGGATGGTGCTCAACCGGTGCGCGACCACAAAGCAGGTGCGTCCACGCATCAACCGCTCGAGCGCCCGTTGCAGACGGCTTTCCGTGATCGTGTCCACCGCACTGGTGGCCTCGTCGAGAATGAGAATGCGCGGGTCCGCCAGCATCGCCCGGGTGAAGCAGATCAACTGGCGCTGCCCGAGCGAAAGGCTGGTTCCGCGCTCGCCGACCTCCGTCTCCAATCCACGCGGCAGGCTCTCGAGCAGGTCCAGGCAATCAAGCGCACGCGCCGCGGCCCGCACGTCTGCCTCGCTCGCCTGCGGCCGGCCCATCCGGATGTTCTCCAGCACCGTGCCGGTGAAGAGAAAGTTCGTCTGCAGCACGATGCCCATCTGGGCGCGCAACGAGTCGCCGCGCAGCGCCCGGATGTCGTGTCCGTCGATGCGCAGGTCGCCCACGTCGGGCAGATAGAACTTGGCGACGAGGTTGATGATCGAGGTCTTGCCGCTGCCGGTGTGGCCCACCAGCGCGACGGTCTGCCCCGGCTCGGCCGTGAAGGTGATGCCGTGCAACACCGGCCGCCCGGGCTCGTAGGCAAACGTCACCTCGCGAAACTCCACCTTCGCGCCCCTCGGCCCGCCTCGTGTTCGCGGATCCGGCAGCGGACGCGCCCCGGGGTCGTCCTCCCACTCGGGGGCAAGGTCGAGCAACGCGAACACCCGCTCCGCCCCTGCCATCGCCGTGATCGCCTGGGTGTAGAGATTCGCGAGGTGCTGGAGCGATTGGAAGAACAGGTTCGGCAGGAAGAAGAACGCGATCAGGCTGCCGATCTCCATCCCGGCGACGCCGTTGAGCGCGCCATACCCGCCGACCACGAGCAGCGCGGCGAGGAAGAGCTGGCTGTTCAGATCCAGCAGCGGCACGTAGAGGGCCGAGTCGCCCGCGAGGTGAAGGTTGTTGTCGGCGTGCCGGCCGACCAGGCGGCCGAAGGCCTCGTCGCCGCGCTGCTGCCGCGTGTACCCCTGGATCACCCGCATGCCTTTGACCGACTCCGCCAGCGACCCGGTGATGCGGCTCTGGCTCTCCGCCACTGCCCGCGAATGCCGGCTGAGCCGGGGGTGAAAATGCCGGTTCACCAGCCACACCAAGGGTCCGACCGCGAGCAGCACGAGGAAGAGCGCCCAGTTGTAGTACAACATGAGAGCCGCCGCCCCGGCCATCTGGCCGAAGAGCAGCAGGCTGAAGAAAAACACATTCTGCACGCCGCGGCGCACCGCCTCGATGTCGGTGATCATTCGCCCCAGGATCCGGCCGAGCTTGGTCTTGTTGAAGTAGCTCATCGGCATGCGCTGCAGGTGATGAAACACCGCGTTGCGCAGGTCGTGGACCACAGCTTCGCCAAATTCCAGGGCAAGACGCTGCCGGAAATGGAACGTCAGCTCCGTGAAGCACGCCAGCGCGAGGAAGCCGAGGGCACCCCACACCACGCCGTCAAAGGTTCCCCGGGTGATCGGTCCGTTGATCACCGCCGCCAGCGACCACGCGAGCGCCGGTTTCTGGATCGCGCGCAGACCCGTCAGCACAAAGATCGCGGTGCGTTTCCGCGCATGGGGCCGGGTAAAGGCCAGCACGCGGCGCACGATCCGCCAATCGAGCGCCGCCCCGGGCGCGCGTTCGCCGGCGACCCCGTCGCGATGATTCGGCAGGCCTGCCGCGGCCATCAGGCTCATCGGCTGAGCGCCTCCCCCGCGGCCGGAATGTCGTCATCGAGTCCGCCGTCGCCCGGTGCCTCGGCCTCGCCCGCCGCTTCTTCGCGGAGCAGCCGTCGGCTCTCCTCGTCGATCATCTGGTGCAACGCCGCGCGCCGATAGGTGCCACTTTCGCGGACCAGCTCCGCGTGCGTGCCGGCCTGCACAATCCGTCCACGCTCCAACACCAGAATGCGGTGCGCACGGCGGAGGGTGCTGAGCCGATGCGCGACGATGAACGTGGTCCGTCCGGCGATGGCCCGCTCGATCGCGGTCAGGATCTCCTGTTCCGTCTCCGGATCGATCGCCGCCGTCGGGTCGTCCAGCAGGAGAATCGAAGGCTCCGTCAGCAAGGCGCGTGCGATCGCCAGCCGCTGCCGTTGGCCACCGGACAAATCGACCCCACTCTCCCCCAGCACCGTGTCATACCCCTGCGGCAGCGCCTCGATGAAATCGTGCGCGCACGCCGCTTTCGCCGCCGCCACCATCTGCTCGCGCGTCGCCTCTGCCCGGCCGAAGCACAGGTTCGCCGCCACCGTGTCGCTAAAGAGGAAGCTCTCCTGAAACACCACGCTCACCCGCCGGCGCAGCCATTGCACGTCGAGTGTGCGCACGTCGTGCCCGTCGACCAGCACCCGTCCGCGCTCCGGATCGTAGAACCGGGGAATGAGGCTGAGCAACGCGCTCTTGCCCGAACCGGTCTCACCCGCAATGGCGATGCATTCGCCAGGCGCGGCGGCAAAGCTCACGTCGCGCAATACCGCGTTGCCCGGCGCGTAGCCAAAGCTGACCGCATCGAACCGCACCGCCCCACGCAGGCCCGCCGGCTGCACCGGCTCGGGCGGCGACGCCACACCGAGCGGCGCATCGAGAATCTCGAAGACGCGACGCGCCCCGGTCAGGCTCTCCTGGACGCCGTTGGCGATCTGCGCCGTGGTCGACACTTGATTGGAGAACTGCTGCAGCAGCCCGGCGAATACGACGAGCCCGGCGCCGAGCGGCAGCGACCCGTCGATCACCAGCTTGCCGCCGTAGATCAGCAGCACCACGAGGTTGATCTGGGTCAGCAGGTCGATCGCCGGCGAGAAGGTGCTCACCCGCCAGAAGATCCGCTGTTGCTGCTCTTTCACCTGCCGGTTGTCCGATTCGAAACGGTCCGCCATCTCGCGTTCGCGGGCGAATCCCTTGATTACGTTCATGCCCTGCACGCACTCCGCCAGGGTCAGGATCATCCGGTCGAACAGCTCCCGGTTGCGCACGTATTCGGGGTGGACCAGCCGCGAGAACACGACGCACGCCACCCACAGCGCGGGCAAAGTCGCAAGGCAGGCCACGGTCAATCCGGCGTGGATCGAGAGCATGTAGCTGACATAGACCGCGAGCGAGATCACCGTCACCAGGGTCTGAATCATCACGGTATCCACAAACGTGCGGATCGCCTGGATGTCCCCGGTCGCGCGGTTGATGATCGCCCCGCTGCTCTGCCGGTCGAAGAAGTCAAAGCTCAGGTGCTGCAGCTTCGCGAACACCGCCGTCTGCAACCCCGCCACCACCCGGCGGTGCACGAGATGCGCCAGCGCCACGCCCGCCGCCCAGCTGAGCAGTCCGCGCACCGCCGCGGCGGCAACCACCACGAGGGCAATGACACTGACCGTCGTCATCGGGCTCCACGCGGCCGGGAGCGCCAGGCCGAGTGCCCACCGCACCGCCGGTGCCGCGGGATTGAGCACGGAGTTGAGGTAGTCGATGCCAACCCCCGTGAAACCCAGGCCGATCAGCCCGATCCCGAGCAGCAGCACCTGCAACACCAGCACCAGCACACACCACGATCGGTGCTTCCAGCACAACGCGAGCAGACGCACGAGTACGGCGCCGGCCGCCTGCCTCGGTCCGGATGAAGATGCTTCCAACGAATCGGTTCTCACAGTGCCGTCACCACGCATCCCGCCCAGCCGGAGGGTCAAACGGAAAGCCGGGCTTTAATCCAAGTTTCACGGCGCCTTTGCCGAAACTTTATACATCGCCGATTCACGAGCCGCGCGGCACGTCGGACGATTTATCCCAGATTCATGGCCGATTTATCGGACCTTAACACCCCGCTGCGAAAGTCAGGGCGTGCAATCCACCACCCACGACCCCGACACCGTGCTTTGCGAATGCGACCTCGCGTCGCTGCAGGGCCTGGTCGAACGCCTCGAGCAGACGCACGAGGTGAAACTCATCAAGGCCCCCGCGATCTGCCTGACGATGGTGCGCGCCGAAGACTCGCTTGAGAAGCAGGAGTTCTTCCTCGGCGAGGCCCTCACGAGCGAATGCGACGTGCTGGTCAACGGCGCCTCCGGCCACGGCCTGTGCCTCGGCGAGGAGCCCGTGCGCGCCTACTGCCTCGCCGTCTGCGACGCCTTCCTGCACGGCGGCCTCGCCGTCCCGGCCGAACTTTCCGCCTTCCTCGACGATCACCGCGAGCGCCTCGCCCGCCGCGAACTCGAGGAGTTCAACCACATCCTGCGTTCGCAGGTGGACTTCAAACTGATGGAGCAGGACTGATCCCATGCATCGCGAAACCGCATACGACGAGGTCTTCGACGCCCAGCGTCATTTCCGCACCGTGCTCGACGCCATGTCGCGTCCAGGCCGGGTTAACCGCCTCACGGGCCCGGTGCTTTCCCCACCCGCGCCCTTCCTCCCCGCTTCGGCCGCCGTCGCCTTCGCCCTGCTCAATGCCGACGTGACGTTCCATCTCACGGGCTTCACGGACGCAGCGGCCGCCTACCTGACCGCTCACACGCACAGCCGGCCGGCTCCGGCCGCACAGGCGGACTTCCTCTTCCTGTCCGGCAACGCTCCGCTCGATGCGGTCCACGAAGCCCGTCTTGGATTACCGGCGTATCCGGAAGGCGGAGCCACCGTCATCGTCCAGGTCGAGCAGGTGGGACGGTCCTCGTCCGTTGGCGGCCTGCAATTGACCCTCGAAGGTCCGGGCATCGAGTCCCGCGAGATCGTCTACGTTGCCGGCCTGCGCAGCGAACTGCCTGCCCTGCTCCAGGAACGCAACCGGGAGTTCCCGCTGGGCCTGGACGCCATTTTCGTCACCCCCCACGACTCGCTCTTCTGCCTGCCCCGCACCACCCGCGTGGCCTGCCTGAAGGCCTGAACCCTTCCGTCACCACCTATGGGATACGTAGCCATCAAGGGCGGCGAAGACGCCATTGCCCACGCCAACGAGCTCGTCTCGTACTACCGGATCAAGGACCGCACCGCGCCGGTCACGCTGCCGCAGATCCAAGGTCAGTTCCGCCTGCTCATCGATAAGGTCATGGGCGAGGGTTCGCTCTACGCCCCGGAACACGCCGCCCTGGTGCTCAAGCAGGTCGAGGGCGATGTCTTCGAGGCCGCATTCATGCTTCGCGCCTACCGCGCGACGCTGCAGCGCCGCTACTATTCGGAGACGCTCAACACCCGCGACATGTTCGTCCGTCGCCGCATCTCGTCTGCGTTCCGCGAGATTCCGGGCGGACAGATCCTCGGGCCGACGCGCGATTACAGCCAGCGCCTGCTCGACGCCTCCCTCGTCAGCGAGACAATGGGCTCGATTGAGGCCTTCCTCGAGGCCTTCGAGGGCGAACTCGACCGCTCCGCGCTCCGTGAGCGACCCGACCTCGGCAAGGTGATCGACCTGCTCACCGCCCAAGGGCTGCTGCGCGAGGTCTCCGCCGACGAGAACCGGCGCGTGGTCGACGTGACCCGCGAGGCCATCCGCTTCCCCGTCCCGCGCTCGGCTGCCCTGCAGATGCTCGCCCGCGCTGAAACCGCCGGCCTCATGGCCCTCGCCTACAGCGCCCAGCGCGGCTTTGGCTCCGCCCACGCCACCGTCGGCGAACTGCGCGTCGGCGAGGTGCCGGTCCGCGTGCGCGACGCCCGCGGCCGCGTCCGGGTCATCGGCCGCCTCCGCGTCACCGAGGCGGAGATGATCTCCAAGATCAAGGTGCAGAAGAAGGATCCGGTACCGTACCTGTCGCTCGGATACGGGCTGTGCTTCGGCCAGAACGAGACCAAGGCGATCTGCATGGGCATTCTCGACCGCACCATGCGGGCGGGCGGCGATGCCCCCTGCCAGAGCCAGGAGTTCGTGCTCTACCACACCGAGGGCGTCGAGTCCTACGGGTTCACCAACCACCTCAAGCTCCCCCACTACGTCACGTTCCAGTCCGGCCTCGATAACCTCCGCAAGGCGGTCGAGCGCAAGGAACGGCGGCGCGGCAACCTCGGCTTCGGCGCCACGCCGGCGGCCGCCAAGGAATCCTGACATGATCACTGCCCAAAAATTCCAGCACACCTACAACTTCGGCTTCATCGACGAATCGACCAAAAAGGAGATTCGCCGGAAACTGCTCAAGGCGGTCGCCATCCCCGGCTACCAGGTGCCTTACTCCTCTCCGGAAATGCCCATCGCACGCGGCTGGGGCACCGGGGGCCTCCATGCCACCTTGTCGCTCATCGGCCGGGAGGATGTTTTCAAGATCATCGACCAAGGCAGCGATGCCTCCGTCAACGCCTGCAACCTGCGCGACTTCGTCAAACGCATGACCGGCTGCCGCACGACCGTCGACACTGCGGAGGCCACGCTCATCCAGACCCGCCACCGCAAACCGGAAGAGATCCTGACCGAGCGGCAGATCATCGTCTTCCAGGTCCCGCAGCCGGAACCACTCCGCAGCGTGGAGCGGTACGAGGCGAAGACCCGCCAGATGCACGCCGAGGCGGACTACGCCAAGATGTGGGTCTCCCTGTACGAGAGCTACGTGAAGTTCGGTGCGATCATGAACGGCGCCGGCTATCCCGTTCGCGTCAACGGACGCTACATCATGACGCCGTCGCCGATCCCGCGCTGGGACGTGCCGAACCTTTCCCTCGCGCCCTGCCTGCATGTGTTCTCCGCCGGACGCGAGAAGCGCCTCCACTGCGTCCCACCCTGGACCAAGGTCGAGCCGCTCGAGTTCGAAGACGTCAAATTCCGCGTCGAGGAATTCAAGGACATCGCCTGTGCCGCCTCCGGCGGAAGCCAGGCATTCATGGACGAGATCTATGAATCGGAAACCTCCCGGAAGTTCGTGATCAACGACAGCAACTTCCTCGACAAGGTGCGCGCCGGCCAGCGGCCCCCGCAGCGCCTCTTCACCAACCCCGCCTGATTCCTTTCCATGCACGTCAACGATCAAGACACCGGCTGGCTGCTCCGCGTCCGTAATCTCAACAAGATCTACGGCGATCCGATCTCCACGTCCGTCCAGTACACCGGACCCAAGTTCGGCACCAACATTTGTCCGGAAACGGACGCCATCGTCGCCTGCGCCGAGATCAACTTCGACCTCTACCCCGGCGAAGTCCTCGGCGTGGTCGGCGAATCGGGTTCGGGCAAGAGCACCCTCGTCCAGCTGCTGTATTTCGACAACACCGCCACGGCCGGCGAGGTCTGGTTCCAAGGCGTCGACGAAGGCCGGACCAACCTGCTCACCCTCTCCAGCCAGCGCAAACGTCATGTGCGCAACCACCTGATGGGAATGGTGTATCAGAATCCCCGCGACGGCCTGAACTTCAACTTCTCCGCCGGCGGCAACATCGCGGAGAAGCTGCTCATGGCGGGCAATTTCCATGTCGGTCGCATCCGCGAGCGCGCCAGCCACCTGCTCGAAAAGACGGAGGTGCCGGTCAAGCGCATGGACAACACGCCGGCCACCTTCTCCGGCGGCATGCAGCAGCGCGTGCAGATCTCCAAGGCCATCGCCAACAATCCTCCGCTGCTCTTCCTCGACGAGGTCACGAGCGGCCTGGACGTCTCCGTGCAGGCGCGCGTGCTCGACCTCATCCGCCAGCTCCAGCGCGAGCTGGGCATCTCGATGATCGTCGTCTCCCACGACCTCGCCGTCATCCGCATGCTCACCGACCGGACGCTGGTGATGAAGAACGGACGCATCGTCGAAGCCGGCCTCACCGACCAGATCCTGCAGGATCCGCAGGACGCCTACACCCAACTGCTCGTCAGCTCCCTGCTCTAACCTGGCCCGGCACAGCCGGAAATCCCAAATCCCCATCGAGCAAATCCCAAATAACCGCGCGCCACAGGCGCTCCCGTCTATTGGCGTTTGGACGTTTGGCGTTTGAGATTTCCGCCCCCTTTCTCCCGCGCCCTCATCCGCCCCCGGCCACCCTTCATCTCTTCCCATGCCCAAGATTCTAGAAGTCAAAAACCTCTCCAAGCACTTCGAGCTGCACATCCAGAACGAGAAACGCATCGGCGCGCTCGACGACGTCAGCTTCGACCTCGACCAGGGCGAGATCGTCGGCCTCACCGGCAAGTCCGGCTCCGGCAAGTCGTCGCTCATGAAGTGCATCTACCGCACCTATCTCGCCAACTCCGGCGCCATTCTGCTCCACACCGAGGCCTACGGCACGGTCGATCTCGTCTCCGCGTCCGAACACCGCGTGCTCCAGGTGCGCAAGAGCGAGATGACCTACTGCTCGCAGTTCCTCAGTGTCATCCCGCGGGTGCCCGCAGTCGACATCGTCGCCGAGGGCCTCGTCCGCAAGGGCCGCAGCCGCGACGAAGCCCGCACCATCACCGAGGAGCATTTCGACCGACTGGGCCTTCCGCGCGAGTTATGGGACGCCTTTCCTTCCACCTTCTCCGGCGGCGAGCAACAGCGGGTCAACATCGCCCGCGCCATCATTTCGGCCCCGCGTTTCCTGCTCGTTGATGAGCCGACCGCCTCGCTCGATCAAAAGACGAAGGATGTCGTGATCGATATGGTGCTCGCCCTGAAACAGGCCGGCACCTCCGTCGTGCTCATCACCCACGACCAGCACACCCTCGAGCGCATGGCCGATCGCCGTCTGCACCTCGAGCATGGCCGGGTGCGCGAACTGGTCACCGCCTGACCCGGTCCGTCCATGAGCCTGCGAGCCGTCTTCGCTTCCCTCGGCGCGCTGCGGCGCGGAGGCCTCCTGCCCTTGATCTTCGCGATGGGCGCGCTGCTTGCCGCCGCCGCACTCACCGGCTGCGGAGCGGATGCCGCCGCCGAAACCGAGACGGGACGGCCGAAGGTGCTGCGGATCGGCTGGGTGCCAAATGACGAGGATGTTGAGCGTCGCGCGCGCTGGGAGGGGTTGCGCGCCTACTTGGAGCGCCGCCTCGGGATGCCGGTCGAGTTGGTGCAGACGGGATCCTATGCTCCGGCCATCGAGGCCATGAGGGCGCGCAAACTCGAGGTGTGCGGGCTCGCTCCGTTTGCCTACCTGATCGCCAGCGAACGCGGGATCGCCGAACCGCTCGTGGCGCCGGGTTTCGCCAACGGCGAAGCCAACCGCTATCGCTCCGGGTTCATCGTTCCCGCCGACAGTCCGATCCGCTCCATCGACGACGTGAAGGCCCGCGCCCGCGATCTGACCTTGTCGTGGGCCGATCCCGCATCCGCCTCCGGCCACCTCGTGCCCCGCGCCTATCTCGAATCGATCGGGATCAATCCGGAGAAGGACTTCAAGCAGGTGCTGTTTGCGATGAATCACACCGCGTCGATCATGACCGTGAAGGCCGGTAAGGTGGATCTCGCCGCCGTCACCACCACCTCGCTGCGCAACCTGATCGCCAAGGGCCGGATTGCCGAGGGCGATGTGCGCGTCATTTGGGAGTCCGAACCGATCATGGCCTCGATCATTGCCATGCATCGCGGTTTGAGCCCCGCCTTCAAACAGGAGTTGCTCAACGCCTACCTGGCCTTCGCCGACGAGGATCCGGCTGCGTGGGCCCAGATCTCGCCACTCTACCTGAACCCCGAGGTCCGCTGGGTGGCGGCCCGCGACGCCGATTTCGATCCGCTCCGGCAGCTCGCGCGCAACGTCAAGAACCTCGACCTGCTCAACTGACCGTCATGCCTCTGTCCGTCCGCGGTCGAATCCGTCTGCTCACCGCGCTGTTCGCCGGTGTCGTCGCGACCGGCTGCCAGCCGGAACCGGGAGCGCTTGCGCCGCTGCGCATCGCGTTCGTGCCCCAGGTGGACATGGAGGAACGGCACGCGTCCGCCTACCAGGCCCTGCACACCTACCTCTCCGGTCGCCTCGACCAGCCCGTGGAGATCATCGCGCTGGAGAACGCCAACGCCGCGCTCGAGGGCATGCGTTCCGGCAAGCTCGACGTCTGCAACTTCTCGCCGTGGCCCTTCCTGCTCGCCGAGGAAAAGGCCGGACTCGAGGCACTGCTCACCACCCGCGCGCCCGACGGCGGGCCGGTCACCTATCGCGGCATTCTCGTCAGCCGCCCGGCGCTTGGGATCGCCAGCCTCAATGACCTCAAGGCGCAGGCACCGAGACTGGTCTTTGCCTTTGAAGAGCCGGTCTCCACGTCCGGTCACCTCGTGCCCCGGACCTACCTGCACGCCGCCGGCATCGCCCCGGAGCGCGATTTCAAGCGGGTGATCTACGGTTCCGACGGCATCGCCAACCTGTTCGCCGTCGCGAGCGGACGGGTCGACGTCGCCGCCTTGAGCGACAACAGCTACCGCCGCGCCTTGGCGCGCGGCCGGATCGTCGAGGGCGCGGTGAACGTGGTCTGGACCTCTCCGCCCGTGCTGAGCCACGTGGTCGCCACCCGCAGAACGTTGTCGGCCGCGACCAAGGAGCGCCTGCGCGAGCTCTACGTCGGTCTGCCCACGGCGGCACCCGACCTGTGGGCCGAGGTTGCGCGCCAGTATTCGACGCCGGTCGGCGGCTACGCCGCGCTCGATGACGATGCCCTCGCCTTTTTCCGCCACGCCATCCGTGACGTCCCCGGTCTGCAGCTCAGCCCCTGATCCCTTGTTCTCATGCTCCACGTCGAAAACCTGACCAAAAAACTTCCGGACGGCCGCGCCCTGCTCGACGGCATCAGCTTCCGTGTCGCAGCCGGCGAATTCGTCGGCATCCTTGGAGCCAGCGGCGCCGGCAAATCGCTCACGCTGCGCTGCATTCTCGGACTCACCCGGGCGGACGGCGGGACGGCCCGGTTCCAGGCCGCGGACGGCCGCTCGTTTGAGCTGACCACGTGCAAGGGCCGCGCCCAACGCGAGGCCCGGCGGCGGATGGGCGTGATCTTCCAAGGCTTCAACCTCGTGAAACGGCTGCGCGTACTCGACAACGTGATGATCGGCCGACTCGGCCAGATTCATCCGCTCCGCTCGTGGTTGTACGGATTCACGGATACCGAGGCGGAGGAAGCCATCGCCGCACTCAAGGCGGTGAAGATGGATGCCCATGCGGACCGCATCACCGGCTCGCTGAGCGGCGGCGAGATGCAACGCGTCGCGATCGCCCGTGCGATCTTCCAGAAGCCATCCGTCTACCTCGCGGACGAGCCCATCGCCTCGCTCGATCCGAGCAACTCGCTCGCGATCATGAAACTGCTGCAGCCGCTCGCGCGCGAAACGCCCGTGATCGGTGTCTTTCACCAGCCGGAGATGACCGCGCGCTTTTGCACCCGGGTGATCGCGATCAAGCAGGGCCGCATCGTCTACGACGGCGTGCCCGACCTCAGTCACCGGCGCCTGGAGGAAATCTACGGCGACGAACTCATGCAGGTGCTGCGCCCCGCCCCGGTTCCGGTCCCTTCAGCGCACGCCAAGCCCGAGGCCCCGTTGCTCACCCTCGCCAACCAAAACGCGTGACCTCCGCCGTATCCGCCTCCCGTCCGCCCGCGTTTCCCGGGCGCCTGCTCCGTCCCGCCGCGTGGACGCTGGCGGTGGTGGCCGTGGTCTGGATCTGTGCCCGCCTGTGCAAAGTCGACCTGAGTGCCTTCATCCCGGGTTTGCTCAAGGGATCCGAGGTCCTGCGGTTCTTCTTTCCGCCCGACTGGAGCTCCCTGCGCGAGATGATCGGCCCGGCGTTGGTCACCGTGCTGCTCGCCGCCGTCGCTACTCCGCTCGGGGTGGTGCTCTCGTTCTTCTTCGGCTTGGCCGGCGCGCGCAACCTCGCCCCGGCCTGGTTGCGCGGCCCCTCCCGGCTGCTCATCGGCATCGAACGGGCGCTGCCCGAGATCATTGTCCTGCTCCTGCTCGTCGCCGCCCTCGGCGTGGGTCCGTTTCCCGGTGTGATCGCGCTCGCGATCGGCAGCATTGGCATGCTCGGCAAACTGTTCGCTGACGCGATCGAAGAGATCGATGCGAAGGTGATGGAGTCGGTCGAGTCGGTCGGTGCCACCCGGTGGCAGGTCATCCGCCACGCCGTGTTGCCGGAAGTCATGCCGGCGCTGCTGGCCAACGCGATCTTCCGCTTCGAGGTCAACCTGCGCGCCTCGGTCCTGCTCGGTGCGGTCGGCGCCGGAGGGATCGGCTTCGAACTGCAGAAGGCGATGGCGCTGCTGGAATACGAGCGGGCGATGATGGCCGTGATGGTCACGGTCCTCCTCGTCTTCACGGCCGAGCGGGTGTCCGACTTTTTGCGCCGGCGGGTGCTCGACGGAGGACGCCTCGCATGAACGCCGCGGTGACTTCCAGTCCCGGTTACGTCCTGCCTTCGGCGCAGTTCCGGCGCCGGCTCGCCATCATCGCCGGACTGATGGCCTTCGTCACGGCCGCCGGTGTCTACCTGAAGTTCAGGCCGTGGCTGCTGTTCACGGATTTCCACCACCTCGTGCGCCTCGTCGGCGAGATGGTGCCACCCAACCTTGCGCTGCTCTGGACCAAGACGTCGATCTACCAGACGGTGGGCGAGACCATCGCGATGGCCCTGCTGGGCACGTTGGTGGGCGGCTGCGTGGCCTTCCTGCTCGCCTTCCTCGCCGCGCGCAACACGACCCCGCATCCGCTCCTGCGCCAGACAGTACGGCTGCTGTTCGGGATCGAACGCGCCACGCCCAACTTCGTCGTCCTGCTCGTGCTCTTCATTGCGTATGGATTCGGTCCCTACGCGGCGATGCTCGCGCTCGCCATCGGCAGCGTTGGCATGTTCGGCAAACTGTTCGCCGACGCGATCGAGCAGAGTGATCCCGGGCCGGCCGAGGCGGTCGTGTCGGTGGGCGCCGGACGATCCCAGGTCATCCGCTACGCCGTCCTGCCGCAGATCCTGCCCTCCGTCGTGGCCAACGGGTTCTACGCCTTCGATGTCAACCTGCGCGCCGCCATCGCCCTCGGCGTGTATGGCGGCGGCGGGATCGGTTTCGAACTGCAGCTGGCCATGAAGGTCCTGCGCTACCCCGACGTGCTCGCGCTCATTTTGCTCATCATCGTGCTCATCGCCGGCATGGAGCGGATCTCGGACTTCATCCGCCGGCGCCTGCTGCACTCGGGCACGCTCGCCTGATCTTTTCCCATGAACCGCCTCCTCCTCACCAACGCCCGCCTCGTGCTGCCCGACCGCGTGGTCGAAGGCTCTCTCGTGGTCGCCGACGACCGCATCGCCGACATCCTGCCTGACCGCCATTTTGCCGAAGGGGTCGACCTGCATGGCCAGTGGCTCATCCCCGGCATCATCGATCTGCACACCGACTACCTGGAGAAGGAGATCAATCCGCGGCCCAAGACCAACTTTCCGCTGCCGCTCGCCTTCCACATGATGGACCAGCGCGCCCTCGCCTGCGGGCTCACCACGGTGCTGGGAGGCGTGCGGTTCTCCAACGATCGCTCCAAGGAGTCGACGCTCTGGGGCGGCAACGGTCTCGCCCTCGCGGAGGGCTACGAGGAGCTGCGGCGCACCGCGCTCGCCCGTCATTACCTGCATGTTCGCTGGGACACCAACTTCGAGCCGGTCGACGACCTGCTCGCGGCGATGCAACGGTTCGAATGTCTGGGCAACATCGTCTACAACGAGAACATTCCGGGCGAACGTCAGTTCCAGGATCTCGACGAACTCGCCCGCAAGCGCGCCGCCCGGGGCGACAAGACGGTCGCCGAAGCGCGGGCTGAACTCGAGGAGCGCATCGCGATTGGCCGGACGATCAACAACCGCGCCAAGGTGAAGGCGGCCTTTGCCGGCAAGCTCTGCATCGGCAGCCACGACGACACCACGGTCGCCCACGTCATCGAGGCGAAGGACATGGGCGCCACGCTGGCCGAAATGCCCACCAGCCTCGTCGCCGCGCGCAAGGCCAAGGAACTCGGACTCGAGGTCTGCATGGGCGCGCCCAACTACCTGCGCGGCGGTTCGCATTGCGGCAATCTCTCCGCCGTCGAGGCCCTGGAGGAGGGATTGGTCGACGCGTTCTGCAGCGACTACCACTTCCCGTCGCTGCTCGGTGCCGTCGTCAAGATGGCCGCGCACGGACATTCGCTCGCGCAGGCGGTGCGCACCGTAACCCTCCACCCGGCCCGCATCCTCGGGCGCGAGGCCGACTTCGGCAGCCTCACGGTCGGAAAGAAGGCCGACCTCGTCGCCTTCCACGTGCGCGACACCCATCCCGTGGTCACCGCCGCCTGGGTCGACGGCCGCCTGAAACTCCAGGTCGGCGTCCCGGTGAGTCGCTCCGCCGAAGCCGTCGCGACCGGCTGATGGAACACGGGGGAACGAAGGCTGACCCCCGCCGTTCACCTCGTTCTCGTAATCGTTCTCGTTCTTCGTTCTCGATCTGGTCCGAGGCGAGAACGAAGCACGATTACGATTACGATTACGAGAACGAGGCTGATTGCCCACTCTTCCACACTGGCCTTGCACTTGCGTTGCGCCACGGCAAGTCTGCGCCCGTTCGTTGTCCTGCGTCCGTCCTGGGCCAAGCGGTTCCGGACGGCATCCACCTCCACGTTACGTCGGTCTTCTCGTCCATGAAAGCTTACGGTGCGGAATTCATCGGTACGTTCTGGCTCGTCCTCGGCGGCTGCGGCAGTGCCGTCCTCGCCGCCGCCTTTCCCGAGGTCGGGATCGGCCTGCTCGGCGTCTCGCTCGCCTTCGGTCTCACGGTCCTGACCATGGCCTATGCCCTCGGTCCCATCTCTGGCTGCCACCTCAACCCCGCCGTCTCACTCGGCCTGTGGGCAGGCGGGCGCTTTCCCGGTCACCAACTCGTGCCCTACCTTCTCGCCCAGGTGGCCGGTGCGCTCGTGGCCGGCGTGGTGCTCTACGTGATCGCCACCGGCAAGGCCGGCTACTCGCCGGCCGGCGGGTTCGCCGCCAACGGCTACGGCGCCCATTCGCCCGGCGGCTACTCCCTCGCCGCGGGCTTCGTCACCGAGGTCGTGATGACGATGATGTTCCTGCTCATCATCCTCGGCGCCACCGATGCGCGCGCCCCGCAGGGCTTCGCCCCAATCGCCATCGGCCTGGGCCTCACCCTGATCCATTTGATCAGTATTCCTGTGACCAATACATCGGTGAATCCTGCCCGCAGCACCGGCGTGGCCTTCTTCTCCGGCGGCGCCGCCGTGGCCCAGCTCTGGCTGTTCTGGGTGGCCCCGCTGCTCGGCGCCGTGCTAGGGGCCCTCGTCTATCGCGGACTGCGCAGCGAGGCCAAGTGAACCGCTTCCTCCAGGGCCCGCCCGGCATCCTGTGGCCACTCGGCGTCGGCGGCGTCGCGTTTGCCGCCGGCTTCTTCGGACCGATGGTGCTCGTGCCGGAGTCGAATCTGGGCCCGATCATCGGCCTGGTGTCCGGCCCTGCCGGCCTGATCGTGGGCGCGGTGCTGGGCTTGCTTTGCCGCCTGACCGGCGTGCCCGAACGGGCGCAATGGGTGGGCCTGGCCGCGACCTGCGTCGGCGCCGTCCTCACTCTGAGCATCCTGGTCAAACCCGAACCCGCGACCCGCGGCTACCTCGTCGAGCTGCAGGTCGTGCGCCAGCGTCCGCTCCACACCCAAACCGACGTTGTCATCGCCCACTGGCGGGATTACGTGGCCCGCGTCACCTGGACCCAGCCGCGGCCCGGCTGGGAGGAGCAGATGCGGCGCGACCTGCAAACCGCCCCCGGTAGCGTGCTCGATGTCCTCGTGCTGCGAAAGAAGGAGATCAAGGAAGACCGCTCTGTCTGGCGGCGGGGGCAGCGGATCGAGACGCCTTGGGTGACCGGCAACGAACCCGCCTCGTACTACCTGCCGCCCGGCCAGGGCGGCGCCCTGGCCCCGGGGTCCAAGGCGATCCACTTCCTTGCCTACGATTCGCTGGCGAAGGTCGAGCCGCCCAGCGAATGGCCACCCCGCGAGGTGGGCGCGTTTTTGAATTTGTCCGTCCTCGCCCCAGTACCGGACGCTTATCGCACGAATTGAGCCGGTAGCCGGACCCGGCGCTAACTCCGGACAATTTTTGCGCAGTCAGAGCGCGGACATCGTGGTAGCGTCGTTGCCATGGATTGGCTTTCCACGCTCATCGCCCAGGAATCGGTCGCCCGCACCGTGCTGCTGCTCGCCCTCGCCGGGGCCGCCGGCTCGGCCCTCGGCAAGGTCCAGGTGCGCGGCGTGGGACTCGGGGTCGCCGGCGTGCTGTTCGCGGGGTTGGTCCTCGGACATTTCCGCCTCACGCCCAATCACCAGGTCCTGGATTTCGTGCGCGAGTTCGGACTGATCCTCTTCGTCTACACCCTGGGCCTGCAGATCGGCCCGGGCTTCTACGCCTCGTTGCGCGCCCGGGGCGTGCTGCTCAACAGCTTCGCCGCCGCCATCGTGCTGGGCGGGGCCGCGATCGCCCTGGGACTGATCACGTCCGGCGCGGTGCCGGTGGCCGCCGGCTCGGGTCTGCTCTCGGGCGCCACCACCAATACGCCCTCGCTCGCCGCCGCCGGCGAAGCGCTGCGGCAGGTGGGCGCGGCGCCGGACGCCGCCGTGATCCAGGGCCTGGCCTACGCCGTCGCCTACCCCTTCGGCATCCTTGGCATCATTCTCACCATGCTGGTCATGCGGTCCTTGTTTCGGATCGATGTGCCCGCGGAGGTGCGCGCCGCCGAATCCGCCCTCACGCCCAAGGTCACGCCCCCCACCGGACGCAGTTACGAAGTGCGCAACGCCAACCTCGTCGGCCGCCGGATCGATGCGATTCCCGGGCTGACCGGTTCCGGGGTGGTGATCTCCCGCTTTTCGCGGGGCGGGGTCGTTGCCATCGCCCGGCCGGAGACCGAGCTCGCGCTCGGCGACGTGCTCCATGCCGTCGGACCCGAGGAGGGCCTCGACTCCCTGCGCATCGTGGTCGGTGCCGAAGCCGGCGTGGACCTGAAGGCCGTGCCGGGCAACGTGATCAGCCGGCGCGTGCTCGTGACCAAGGGCGGCGTGCTCGGGCGGCCGATCGCGGACCTGACCACGCTGGTCGAACACGGCGTCATCGTCACGCGCGTCACCCGCCAGGGCCTTGAGTTCACCGCCTCGCCGGGCTTCAAGCTGCAGTTCGGCGACGTGCTCATGGTCGTCGGCGAGGAGGCCGGCATCGAGGCGGTCTCCCGCGTGGTCGGCAACACCCCGAAGGCGCTGGAACATCCGCATCCGATCCCCCTCTTCATCGGCCTCGCCCTCGGCGTGCTCGTCGGCTCCGTCCCGTTCCTCGTCCCGGGCCTGCCCGCACCGGTGAAGCTCGGTCTCGCCGGCGGTCCCCTGCTTGTGGCCATCTTGCTGTCGCGCCTCGCCAACACCGGTTCACTGGTCTGGCACCTCCCGCCCAGCGCCAATCTGGTGCTGCGCGAAATCGGCATCGCCCTCTTCCTGGCCGCGGTGGGGATCAAATCGGGCGAACACTTCCTCGCCCTGCTTTCCGGCGGCGACGGCCTGCGCTGGCTGGCCTGCGGCGCCCTCATCACAGCGGTCCCGCTGCTCGTCGTGGCCCTCGTGGCCCGCGCCTGGAAGAAGCTCAACTACGCCGAGCTGTGCGGCTTGCTCGCCGGCGCCATGACGGATCCGCCCGCGCTCGCGTTTGCCCAGCAGACCACGCAGAGCGATGCCCCGGCGGTCGCGTATGCCGCGGTGTATCCGTTCGTGATGCTGCTGCGCGTCTTCAGCGCCCAGCTCCTGATCTTTTTCGTTTGGCGCGCGGCCGGCGGGTGAGTTTGCCTGCGCCATGCCGCCGGCACGACGCTGCGTTTTCCTCACCCACCCAAACGTCGTCATTTCCCGCGACGTCCCGGTCCCTCGCTGGCCGCTTTCGGCCCGTGGACTCGAACGCATGCGTGCGGGTCTGACCCAACCTTGGTTGCGTGACGTCAGCGCCCTCTATTGCAGCGAGGAACAGAAGGCGCTCGACAGCGCCGCGGTCCTTGCCGGCGCGCTCACCCTGCCGGTGAACGTCGTCGCCGCCCTGGGCGAGAACGACCGGTCGTCGACCGGCTTTCTCGAGCCCGACGAGTTCGAACGCACCGCCGACCGGTTCTTCGCCGCGCCCGACGAGTCGGTTCGCGGCTGGGAAACCGCCCGCACGGCGCAGCGACGCATCGTGGATGCGGTGGCGACCCTCGTGGCGGCCGACCGCACCCGCGGGACGATTCTCGTGGTCTCGCACGGGGCGGTCGGTGCCCTGCTCCAATGCAGCCTTGCCGCCCGTCCGATCTCCCGCGCCTGGGACCAACCGGCCAATGGCGGGGGCAATTACTTCACCTTCACCCTGTCACCGCCGCAGGTGGATCAGGGCTGGCGGCCGTTTGACGAGATCCCGGCCGGCGGCGGCAGGGGATGAATTTTCTTCACGGCGCGCACGAAGGTGCGCCAAGGATGGGGTTGCCTCCGCCGCAGCGGTCCACTCGGATGCCAATCCTGCCCCATGAGTCTGATCCTCTTCCTCGCCGTTTCCGGCGCGATCCTTGCCGTTGCCTATCGCCTGATGGGCCGTTACCTCGTCCGCCTCGTCGGCCTGGATGATCGCACCCAGACGCCCGCCCACGCCCATCGCGACGGCCACGACTACGAACCCGCCCGCTGGTCCTGGCTGCTGCCCCAGCACTTTTCGGCGATCGCCGCGGCCGGCCCGGTCGTGGGACCCATCCTCGCCGGCATCATGTTCGGCTGGTTGCCCGCCTGGCTCTGGATCATTGTCGGCTCGATCTTCATCGGCGGCGTACACGATTTCATGACGCTGGTGGCGTCGGTGCGCCACGGCGGCAAATCGATCGCCGAGGTCGTGCGCCGGCAGATGAACCGCCGCTCGCACCTGCTCTTCCTGCTCTTCGTCTGGGTGTCGCTGGTCTACGTCATCATCGCCTTCGCCGACGTCACCGCGGGCGCCTTCACCCAGGCGGCCTCGACCGCCGAGGCCGCCGCGCCCGGACCGGCCGTGGCCACCTCCTCGATCCTCTACCTCGGACTCGCCTTGCTCATGGGCTGGATGATGCGCTCGTTCAAATGGAGCGAGCATCGCGCCCAGCTAGTCTTCCTGCCGCTCGTCTTCGGCGCCATCCTCGTCGGCCCGATGATTCCGTTCGACCTGGGTGCGCTCCTGCCCGACCGGCCCGCCCAGCAAACGTGGAACTACGTCCTGTTTGCCTACTGCTTCCTCGCGGCCCTCGCCCCGCTGTGGTTGCTCATGCAGCCGCGCGGCGCCCTGGGCGGTTACTTCCTCTATGTCGTGATCGTGGCCGGCGTACTCGGCATCGTCGTCGGCGGCCTGACCGGCAAACTGGACCTCGTCTCCCCGGCCTTTGGCCCGGCTGACCTCTTCCTGCCGTCCGGCACGTTGCCGCCGCTCTTCCCGGTGCTCTTCATCACCATCGCCTGCGGCGCCTGCTCGGGTTTCCACTCCATCGTCGCCAGCGGCACCACGTCGAAACAGCTCGACCGGGAACGCGATGCCCGGCCCGTCGCGTATGGCGGCATGCTGCTCGAGGCATTCTTCGCCTGCATCAGCCTCGCCGCGGTCATGATCCTGGCCAAGCCGTCCGGCCGCCCCGATGCGGTCTTCGCCGACGGTGTCGCGCTCTTCATTCATCACGCGAGCTTCGGCCTGCTCTCGGTCGACCTCGCGCGCGGCTTCGCCCTGCTGTGCTTCGCCACCTTCGTATTCGACACCCTCGACGCCTGCACCCGCCTCGCCCGGTACGTCCTGATGGAGCTGCTCGGTTGGTCTGGACGCGCCAAGGCCGCGCTGGCCACCGGCATCACGCTCGCCGGACCAGCCATGCTCGCCTCCCTCCCGCCCGCCGTGATCAACGGGCAAACCGTTCCGATCTGGCGCGTGTTCTGGAATCTCTTCGGTACCTCCAACCAGTTGCTCGCCGCCCTCACCTTGCTTGGCCTCACCATGTGGCTGCATCGCCGCGGCAACGGCGCCTGGCTCACCCTCGGTCCGGCGATCGTCATGCTCACCATGACGCTCTGGAGCCTCGGCCTGATGCTGAACGCCCACCTCGATCGCATCAAAGCCGGCCCCGTCGCGGCCATGCACCATGTCGAGGCCGGGGTCAGCAGCCTGCTCGTCGTGCTCGCCGTCTGGCTGATCATCGAATCGCTCTTGCTCATCCGGACCTTGCGTCCGCCGTCCGCCTTGCAGCCCGCCCCGGCCTGAGCGCCACGCGGGCGGTTCGGGGTTCAGCGGCCGGGAATGATCCGTTCCGGCTCGAGCTGCGTAGCGAGTTGCCGCAATCCGTCGTACAACGTGTCCTCCGCGGCCACGAAACGAAGGTTCGCCTCCTGGTACTGCGCCATCACCGCGCGCGCCGCCGCCGGATCCCGCTCCGGCAGGGCGAGCAGCGCCCGGCGCAGGTTCGCCTTCACGCTCGCCTCCAGACCGGGGTGCACCGCGATCGGGCCGGACGGCAGGCGGTCGGAGGCCCAGAGCACGACAAGCTCGTCGTCCGGCAGACGTCCCTTCGCCCGCAGGCGTCCGACCACACTGGCGCTCACGCCCGCGACGTCCGTCCGGTCAAACAGGACATTGAACACGGAGACACTGTGGCTGAGGGTGAACTCGACGCCCCGAAAGTCCCGGGCGGGCTCAAGGCCCTCTGCCCGCAGGCGCGCCAAGGGCACGAGGTGCCCCGAATTGGACGCCGGATCGGTGAAATCCAGCCGCAGACGCCCCGCGTCAGCCGGCAACTCACCGAGGCTGCGCACGCCCGTGCGGCGATGCGTGACGAGGAGACTCTGATACTGCCGCGGCGCACCGACGGCATCGCCCGTCACCACCAGCACCTCCGCCGCACCGCGAGCGGCGGCCAACACGTAGGCGAAGGGCCCCAGCCCAATCACGTCGATCTCGCCGCGGGCCAACGCATCAACCGCCGGACCATAGCTCGCGGTGCGCACGAGTTCCACGGCCTGCCCAAGTTCGCGCTCAAGGTACTGTGCCAAGGTGCGGGCCGCCTGCTCGCGGTCGGCGACCGACTCCTCCGCCGGCGTGTAGCCCAGCTTCAGCGTCCGGGGCTTCGCACTGGGGACGGACGACGCCGGCCGGCAGCCGGCGGCGAGCGCCGCGACGGCAAGGCATCCGGCCTGACGGAGGAACGCGCGCCGGGGCTTCACCGTGCCTCCCCCCACGCAAGCCAGTAGTGATCGCGCGGCTCCCAGGACAGGCTACGGAGATGCGGCGCCAGGACGCGACGCAGCGCCGTCTCGTCCGGAAAGTTTTTCAACACTTCATGCTCGGATCCGTCGGCCAGGCGGCGCCGCTGGTACGTGTTGCCCGCCTCGTCGGTCCGGCTGATCGGCGTGCTGCTGCCTTCCACGTAGCGGTTGTCGAGCAGCACAACGCGCGCCCCCGGACGCAGGCGGGCGAGAAACCGGACGACGAACCGGCCGGACTCCTCCATGCGCAGATGCGACCACCAGAACGCGGCCAGCCCTGTATCCGCCGCGAAAGGACACACCGGAGGATCGAAAGCATCCGCCTGGGCAAACGTGACCCGACCGGCGGGCACGGGCTTTCGTCGCGCCAATTCGAGCACGGCGTCGTTCACGTCCGTGGCAAACACCGCCTGCGCCGCCTCCGCCACGAACTGGGTCCAATATCCCGTGCCGCACGCCACCTCGTACACCGCTCGCCCCGCACACAACTCCGCCACCCGTAGACGGAGCCCGGCGAGGTCTGCCTGACGTTCCGGCTTCGCATACACCTGCTCGTACTCCTCCGCACGCCGGCCGTAGTACGCCTTCATGTCCGTCAGCACCTTCATGCATTTTGCCTAACCCATCCCCGCCACCCCCGCCAATCCGCCATCGCTGCCGTCACCAGAATGTTGCAGCCTTCCGCCTCCGTCGGGCGACGGCCGGTGGTGCTGCGCAGTCCATTGAAACAATTCGATGACAGCCGCGGCGCAGGATTGCCGCCCGCCTGCGATTCGCGCTTCTAGTCACACGCCTCCGGTTCGCCTGCGTCGGCACCACGGCTCAACGGATCTGCTTTGGGAGCCTTCACCGATGGACTCGCACCTTGTCTACCATGTGAGCGACCGACCTGATATCGGACGGTTCGAACCGCGCCCTCCTCCTTCCCGCGACGCCGGCGTCGATGACCCGGTCGTGTGGGCGATCTCCGACGGCTTGCTGCACAACTACCTGCTGCCGAGGGACTGCCCGCGCGTGACGTTCTATGCCGGTCCGCACACCACGCCCTCGGACCGCATGCGACTGCTGGCCGGAGTGACGGCGCGGCATGTGGTGGCCGTCGAACAGGCATGGCTCGATCGCATCCGCCGCGCCCGGCTTTGGCTGTACGCGCTCCCGTCGGCCACCTTTGCACTCGTCGATTCCGGCGCGGGCTACTTCGTTTCACGCCATCCGGTCACGCCGCTCGCCGTGACCGAAGTGGACGACGTCTTGAGCACGCTGACCTCGCGGGCAGTCGAACTCCGCATCGTCCCCAACCTCTGGCCGCTGCGGGATGCCGTGCACGCCTCGACCCTCGCTTACTCGTTCATCCGCATGCGACACGCCGCCCCGCGAAGCGAAGAGGCCCCGGTGTTCTCCGTCAGCCGCTGAATCAGCGCTGTCGGACGCGCACGGGTGTTTGCGTCAGCGCACCTTGAGCAGGCGGCTCACCGGAACTTCGTAGAGGTGCCCGTTGCGTTCCTCGGCGCCAAACAGCAGCGTATCCGGTCCGTCAAAACAGATCGCCTCCGCCCCGGGCGCGCCGGTGAACGGCAGCCACCACACGGAACCTTCAAACCAGTCGTCGCCGCCTGGCGTCTTCGCTTCGAAGAGCCAAATGGCATCGTAGGTCAGAACCGCCAGCCGGCGACCATCCGGAGTGGCATCCGCTGCGGTCGCCCGGCCGCGGACATCAAAGGTGCCGAGGGCCGTCAGGGTATTGACCACGCCTGCCTGCGGCGCATCGAGGCGATACAATCGAGTGAGCGTGTCGCTCCGGCGCTTGGTCACCAGATAGACCACGTCGCCACGGGTGAAGATGCCCTCGCAGTCGTAGTTGAAATCGTCACGCGGGGCCGGCCATGCCGTTTGCTCGGGATAGCGAAAGAACACGCTGCGCAGCACCGTGGTAAAACCCACCGTGGGCTCCGGTTCCACCACGTAATGCAGCGCGAGGTCACGCCGCCCGTTGCTGTTGTTGCCGACATCGCCGATGATCACGTGGCCGGAGGCGTCGACCGCGATCGCCTCCCAATCGCTGTTGGCCACGCCTGCCACCAGGACGCCGGGCGCATCGGCGGTGCGCGCGCTGACTCGCAGGCGTCCGTCGCGTCCGACCGGATAGATCCGAGTCTCGTCGCCGGAGTCATTGTGCGCCCAAAACACTCCGGGCCACTGCCGGCTCGCGACGAGGCCGGAGATTTCCTTTTTCCCCGCCGCACCTTCCAAGGCGACCAGCGGCGTGAGCCTCACCGGTGCAACGTCGGGCAACTCGAGGGCCGCGACACCCGAAGCGAGCAGCGGCCATATCAGGGCAATGAAGAGGGTTTTCATGCGAGGACGGCGGCGTGGGACGACACGGAACGGAGGGACAACACGTCGAGCAGGCGGTCGCCCGCCTCTTCCAGGGGACCGTCATTGCGCAGCCGCACCAGATTCGGGTGATTCACGGTGAAAGCGCCGGCGCGCGCGACTCTTGCCTCGATCTCGGCCGCCGACTCGCGGGCTCGCTGTCGCAACCGGAGGCGCAAAACATCCGGGTCGGCCTCGACCAGCACGACGCACACGTCCGGATACCGACGACTCGTTTCCGCGAGGTAGGCGCGACTGCCGTTCATCACGACGTTGGCCCCCGCCTGCAGCCAGCGATCGATCTCGACCCCGATACCATAGCGGTGGCCATGGCTGTCCCAATCGAGCGCAAACAGGCCGAGCGCCTTCATCCGGGCGAACTCCTCCGCCGTGACGGCCACATGGTTCTCGCCGCCCGCCTCCGCCGGCCGGGTGATGTAGCGGTGGGCAAACAGCACCGGATGTTTTCCCGGCCGAGAGCGCGCGTAGGCGAGCAACGAGTCTTTGCCCACCCCGGACGCACCGACGACATAGAACAGAATACCCATGACGGGAGCATGGCCCCGCTGCGTTAGGAACGGATAAAGGCCGGGTGAAGCTGTCGCGGGTCCAGCACGTCGTTCCGCACGGCCAGCGCCGGGCGTACCCAGACACGCCCGGCCCTTAGTCCTTTTCGTCGACGGGAAGCTCGGTCGTTCCAGCTGCAATGGCCGCGTCGATGGCCAGGCCGACGGCTTTGGCCGCCACCCGCGCTGCCGCCGGTGCGGAAAAACCGCGGACATGCCATGCGCGCAACCAGTGCGCAGCGAAGGTGTCCCCCGTACCACTGAAGTGCCCGGGCCGCCGTGGCTGGGTCAACCGGTACACTCGCTCGTCGGCATGGACCTGCGTCTCGATTTCGTTGTCCGTCGCGAGGCCCGTCACGATGGTCGTCAGACCCGGGAAGCGTTCGCGCCAGCGCACCAGCGCCGTCGCGCCCGTAGCCCCGGTCAGCAGTTCAAGTTCGGTCTGATTCGGCAACGCGACCGCGGCGCGCGCGAGCAGCCGGGGCCAGGCCGACACCAGAGGCGCTTCCACATAGGCGCGGCCCGCATCGCCGCAGACAGGATCCACCACCAGAGCCGCCACCGCGTTTGCTCGGCGATCGAGGCATGCAATGACCTCATCGACCTGGCCGGCCTCAGCCAGGTAACCGACGAACACCAGCACCCGTTCGCGTCGCGCTTCGACCGCGGCGAGCGTCGCATCAAGAAGCCGCCCGACTTCGACCGTCATGCGTTGGACGCCGGGCATGTTGCCCGGCCCAGACAGCACCACGCTCGGCACCGGCAGGCACTGTACGCCCCACACCGCGAGGAAGAGCTTCATTCCGACCATCCCGTGGGCGGTCAAGCTATGGATGCAGACGAGACGCATAAGTCAGCCGTCACCGCGGCATGGTCGCTCGGCCAATGCCCGCCTTCCTCGGGCTCGGCCAGCGCAAGCCCGGCGTGCTCCACGTCTGGCGGCACCCCGTCCGGCCCGGTCAGCGCGAAGAGAAAATCAATCGTCCGTCCCCTCCGTCCGGGTTCGGGCGGCAGGGGGAAGGTCGGCGGGCACGGGGGCCTGCCCGCAAAAACGTCGTGCAACCGCCACGGTCCGGGCACGGGCGGGACGAAGACGGACGAGTCGAGCGTTGCGTTGCAATCTCCTCCGACCACCCGCAGGTCCGCCTCCTTTTGCCATCCGGCGTATGCTAGCACCGCCGCCAGCTGCGCGCGACGTCCGGCATCGTCGCCACGCAGGTGGGACAGGTGAACGTTGCCCACCTGCACGCGCAGGCCGCGGATCTCGCCGGCCGCCAGCAGGGCGATCCGCTCCTCCCCTTCGCCAGGTCCGGGAAGCGGCAACCGCTCGGACGCCGCGATCGTCCCCCGCCAGAGCAGCGCGAGCCCCGATTCGCAAATGAGGGTCGACCCGTCCCAGTCGCGCCGCTTGCGCCGGGCGGGAGCATACACCCATGACAGGCCCAGCGGTTCGGCCAGGGCCTGCGCCGTGTGCCACGCGGGCGCCTCGGCCCGAAACACTTCCTGCAACAGCACCACGTCCGGCGCCAGGGCCCGCAGGCCGGACACCATCGCGGGCAGGCGCCGCCGCAGGTCGCCCTCGTTCTTCCATGTATTCAGCGTCGCGAGACGCACGGAGTTCGCCCGTCGCATGTCATGCCAGCACCACCGCTTGGCGCGCGTCCGGCGAGCCTTTCCTGCGTTCCGCACCGAGATTTCACCCGTTCTTAATCCAACCTTAAAGCGCCGCGCCTACCTTCCGGAGGTAACTCTCCATGATCCCCCGCCGGCTCCTCCACAACGCCACGCTCGTCACCCCGCACGGTACACTTCCCGCCTCGTCGCTCCTCATCGAGAACGGCCGGATCGCCTCCATCGGTCCGTCCGCCTCGCTCGCGGATGCCTTTGCCGGGGACGTCGAGGTGCTCGACCTCGACGGCTGCCATGTGCTCCCGGGCTTGATCGATCTGCACACCGACACGCTGGAGAAGGAAATCACGCCGCGCCCGTCGGCCGACTTTCCCATCGACGTCGCGGTCCACGAGCTGGATCGCAAGCTGGTCGCCTGCGGCATCACCACGGTCTACCATTCGCTCCACTTCGGCTACGAGGAGGCGGAGATCGCCAATCGCTCCCGCTACTCGCGCGCCGAGGTGGTGAACGGCGTCCGCGCGATGGCCGCGGGCCATACCCTGGCCCGCACCCGCATCCACGCCCGCTTCGAGGTGGTGGGCCGGGGTCCGGCGGCCCTCGATGAAGTGCAGGCCCTGCTGGCCGAGGGCCGGTTCGATCTGCTCTCGTTCATGGATCACACGCCCGGACAAGGCCAGTACCCGCGTCAGCACTTCCTCGAGCGGCAGGCCAAACAAGGCGTGAGCGAGGCGGAAGCGCTGCAGAAGATGGCGGAGAAGCAGGCCCGTCCCCGTCTCTCGCTGGAACAACTCGCGGCCTGCGCGCGCCTCGCGATCGAGCGTGGCGTACCGGTCGCCTCCCACGATGACGACTCCGCGGCGAAGGTCCGGACGATGCACGGCCTCGGGGTCACGATCTGCGAGTTTCCCATCAACGCCGAGGCCGCGCGCACCGCCCGCGAGCTGGGCATGACGGTGCTCGGAGGCGCAAGCAACGTCTTCCGCGGCGGTTCCCTCACGGGCAATCTCAACGTCGCCGAGGCCATCCGCGATGGTGCGGTCAACGGGCTCTGTTCCGACTACTACCCTCCGGCGATGCTGCACGCGGTCTTCAAGCTCTGGCGCGACGACATCCTGCCGTTGCACGAGGCCGTCAACGCCGCGTCGCTCGTGCCCGCCTTCGGTGCCGGCATTGCGGACGAAACCGGCAGCCTTGAACCGGGCAAGCAGGCCGATCTGATCGTGGTGCGCCTGCGCCGCGGGGTCCCGCACGTAACCCAGACGTATGTCGGCGGCGAGCGGGTGCACGCCGCCGGTCGCGAGTTGCAACCGCAGGAAGTCCTCGCCTGATCCTTGCCCATGCTCGCCTCCACCGAGACGGAACTGACGTTTCACGCCTATCAACTGCGGCAGCTGCACGAGGTCTCGCCCGAGGGTCTCCGCGCCCGCGCCGCGCGCCTCGAGCCGGGCGGCAAGTTTTCGTTTCAGGCCGGCGCCTGGTCACCCGTCCCCTACCCGGGCTATGCGGTGGTGGCGATGGTCGACGGATTCCATGAAAACTTGCCGCTGCTGACCCAGCTGCGCGCCATTCAGAATCAGCTGAGCTACAACGTCGCCGATCCGAGCGCGCTCTACCTGCTGCCTGAGGCGAGCCTGCACCAGACCGTGGCCAACACGCTGTCGGCGGAACGCTACCACCGGCATGTGGCGGACCGCGGCCTTGCCGGCACGTTTGCGGGACAGGTCACGGCCGCCTTCGAGGATCTGCCTCCGTCGCTCGCACTCGACCGGCTGTCCATGCGCATGATCGGCCTTTCCATCTTCAGCAATGCCATCGGCCTGCTGGGGATCTTTGACCGGGAGGACGACTTTCACCGCGTTCTTCACTTCCGCGATCACTTCTACGGCCACGAGCGGATCGGTGCGCTGGGCATCCGCCGCACCCGCCCGTTCATCGGACATATCACCCTCGCCTACCTGGAGCGTCCAGCCGATGCCGACTTCCGGCAACGGCTGGTCGAGGTTGCCGAGGCGATCAACCGGCTCCTCGCCGACCGGGACCTTCGCTTCTATCTCCCGCGCGCCGAACTGCGCGCCTACGACCATCTCGCCGAGTTTCGCGCCCTGCCGGGCCTGCCTGTCTACCGGCTTTGAACCCATGCCCTACATCGAATCTCACCCCGCCGCCCCAGTCGCCCGCGAACCGAAGCACCTTAGCGAGCAACCGTCGATCCATCCCACGGCCACCATCCGGAAGAGCGAGATCGGCGGCTGGACCGACATCGGGCCCCACTGTTCGGTGAGTGAGTCGACCTTCGGCGACTACAGCTACCTCGCGGGACATGTGAGCATGATCTGGACCGACGTCGGCAAGTTCGCCTCGATTGCCGCCCAGACCCGGATCAACCCCGGCAACCACCCGACCTGGCGGGTCACCCAGCATCACTCCACGTATCGTCGGATTCAATACGGTTTCGACACCAAGGAGGATCAGGACTTCTTCCAATGGCGAAAGGATCACCGTTGCTCCGTTGGGCATGACGTCTGGATCGGCCACGGCGTCACCGTCATCGCCGGCAAGTCGATCGGCACCGGAGCGGTGATCGGCTCGGGTGCAGTCGTGACCAAGGACATTCCGCCGTATGCGATCGCCGTCGGTGTTCCCGCCCGCGTCATCAAGTTCCGCTTTCCCGCCCCCGTGATCGAGCAGCTCCAATCCATCGCTTGGTGGGACTGGGATCGCGCGACCCTCGTCGAGCGTTTCAACGATCTACTCGATCTCGATGGTTTCCTCGCGAAGTACGGCACCACGCCCGTGCCGCGTGTCTTCGCCCAGCCCCCCGTCCCCGTCCGCCCGACCGAACTCACCGTGGCCTAAGGCGTGGCACCCGAGCCTCGCTGCCACGCAATTGTCACCTCGTCTTTTTCTGCGGTTAACGAGGCGGTGGTAGACTGCCTCCGGGAGTGCGCCCGATCCCAGGCCATTTGCCCCCTTGTCCCGTGGATATTGTCGTCCATCATCTCACCAAGTCCTTTGCCAACGGCTCCACGCACCGTGTCGCCTTGGATAACGTCAGCTTCGAGGTAGCGTCAGGCGAGCTGGTCGCCCTGATCGGAGCGTCCGGTTCGGGCAAATCCACCTTGCTTCGGCACCTTGGCGGTCTGGTGGCGGCCGACGGCGGCGCGATCCGCATTGGCGGTCGACCGATTCAGGAGGAGGGCCGGATTTCGCGGCGAGTGCGCGACCTGCGAGCTAAGATCGGTTTCATCTTCCAACAGTTCAATCTGGTCGGACGGCTTTCGGTGATGACCAACGTGCTGGCCGGCCTGATCCATCGGCGACCACTCTGGCGAACGCTCCTCATGCAGTTTGATGCCACCGACCGGCAAGCGGCCCTCGAGGCGCTGGCGCGCGTCGGCCTGGAGGACCGGGCCACGCAACGCGCCAGTACCCTCAGCGGCGGACAGCAGCAACGGGCGGCAATTGCCCGCACGCTCGTTCAAGGCGCGCGGGTGGTGCTCGGGGACGAGCCGATTGCGAGTCTCGATCCGACCAGCGCCCGGCGGGTAATGGACACCCTGGCGCGGATCAATCGGGAGGACCGGGTGACCTGCCTCGTTTCGTTGCACCAGGTGGAATACGCCCGCGAATACTGCCCGCGCACGATCGCTCTCGCCGCGGGCCGCGTGGTCTTCGACGGCCCCACTCAGGAGCTCACGCCGGAGTTGCTCGCCCGGGTCTACGGCGGACCGGTCGCCGCGCCGAACGGCGAGGCCGTGCGGCCACCATTGCCTGCCGGGACACAGGGCGTGCCGGTGCCGGCCGTTTGAGCCACGTCACCCTGCCAACCCAGTCGCCCACCGATCCTATTTCCTGCTGCGCATGTCTCTGTTCCGCCTCGCTCTTGCCACCCTCGCGCTCGCCGCCGTCCCGGTTCATGCGGTGTCCGTGCTGAAGTTCGGCGTCATCCCGACTGAAAGCTCGGTCAATCTTCGCACCGACTACGAGCCGCTCCGTGCCGCGTTGGAACGCCGGCTGGGCATCGACGTCGAGATGTTCTTCGCTCCGGACTACACGAGCGTGATCGAGGCCATGCGCTTCAATCAGGTGCACCTCGCGTGGTACGGCAACAACGCCGCCATCGATGCCGTGGACCGGGCCAATGCCGAGGTCTTTGCCCAGACCGTCGATATGGACAGCAACGCCGGCTATTGGTCGCAGATCGTGGTGCACCGCGACAGCCCGCTCGCGACGCTCGACGATCTGCTGGCGCGCCGGCGCGAACTCACCTTGTCGATGGGCGATGCCCAAAGCACCTCGGGGACCCTCGTGCCCGCCTACTACGCCTTCGCCCGCAACGGCGTGAACCCGACGCGCGATTTCAAGGCTGTGCGGTCCGCCAGCCATGAAGCCAACCTCATGGCCGTGGCCACGAAGCAGATCGACGCTGCGACGGCCAACAACGAGTCGATCTTTCGCCTCGAACGGGCACGTCCGGAGATGGCTGCCCGCCTCAAGGTCATCTGGACCAGCCCGCTGATCGCCAGCGATCCGCTGCTCTACCGGCGCGACCTGCCGCCCGAGTTGAAGACGAAGATCGCCGGCTTCTTCCATGCGTACGGCGCCACCGAAGAGGAGCGGGCGTCGATTGCACCGCTGAAATGGTCTGGCTTCAAACCCGCGACCAACGATCAGCTTCTGCCCTATCGCCTGCTGCGCATCCTGCGGGAGAAAGAGGTGCTCGAACTCGACGGGCGCACACCCGCCGCGGTCAAGGCCGAGAAGCTCAAGGAACTCTCGGCTCAGCAGGCTGAACTGGAGCAATCCATCGCCGCCCGCTCCAGCCCATGAGCGTGCCGATGGCCTCCTCTCCCGACCGGACTCCTGTTCCGGCGCCGCCACCCTACGACTGGCGGCGAACCGCCACGCACGCCACGTGGATCGTCGGCTTTGGCCTGGTGATGGCCTGGGCGTGGAATGGCGCCCGCATCGCGCCCGGCGAACTCGTGGCGAACTTCGGCAACAGCATGGTGTTCGCCGCGGATTTCGTTCGACCGGACTTCTCCGGCTGGCGCGACTACCTGCAGCAAATGATCGTGACCCTCCACATGGCGCTGTGGGGTTCGTTCCTGGCCCTATTGGCCGCGATCCCGCTCAGCCTGATGAGCGCGGCCAATCTCAGCCCCTGGTGGCTGCGGCAGCCCGTGCGCCGCGGGCTCGACGCGCTGCGGGCGATCAACGAGATGGTCTTTGCCTTCATCTTCATGGTCGCCGTTGGCCTGGGACCCTTCGCAGGCACCCTCGCGTTGTTCGTCCACACGACTGGCGTGCTCGGCAAGCTCTTCAGCGAGGCCATCGAGGGCATCGATCCACGCCCGGTGGAAGGCATCCGGTCGACTGGCGCCAATTGGCTGGAGGAAATCGTCTGGGGCGTCATCCCCCAGGTGCTTTCCCTGTGGACCAGCTACGCCCTTTATCGTTTCGAAAGCAACGTGCGCTCCGCGACGGTCGTGGGCCTCGTGGGAGCCGGCGGAATCGGCTACGTGCTCAACGAGCACTTCCGCATCTACGACTACGGCAAGGTCTCGGCGATCGTCCTCATCATCGTCGCCACCGTGACGGCCATCGACCTGGTATCAGCGCACCTGCGGCAGAAGGCGATCTGAGCGCGCATTGCGATGGTTCGTCAGCGCTCAACGCGCCCTTACGGGGCGTGAAGCGCTTTCTTGAACGTGTGCTGACTCTTGATCCGCGTGTACCCCAGCCGCTCGTAGAACACGTGCGTACGGGTGCGGATCACGTTGGAGCGGACCGTGAGCGTGGTGCAGCCCTGCACGCGGGCCCACGCTTCACCGGCCGCAACCAGCCGCGCGCCCAGGCCGGCGCCGCGATTTGCTTCGTCGACGACCAACGCAAGCAACTGCGCATACCCGTCCGCCTCCAACAACGTCATGCGCTGAAGGTGGGCGACACCGAGGGGCGCACCCACCGGCCCCGCTACGAGCAACGTCTGCGTACCGTCGGCCAGCACCGCGCCCAATCGGCGCACGAAATCGGCGACCGGCGTAGGATAACCGAGCTGCGCGAAGAGATCGCATAACACCGACCCATCGGCAAAAGCTGCCGGACGAATCGTTGGCGAAGCAGGAAGAGGGGGCGTGACCATCGGGAGGGTCATGGGTTTGATCGCGAAATCGGTTTCCTTACGCGCGCGTCTCGGAAAGCACGGAGCCCTCCGATCCGGGCGAAGCCGAGACTGCAGCATTGCGCCAGCCGCAGAGCCCGAGGTAACCCAGCAGGGCGATGCCTGCGCCGCAGAGGAGGATACGGGCGACCCCAAACCGATCCGCCGCGGCGCCGAAGACCAGTTGCCCGAGCGGCAACGCGGCCATGAAGGACATGTTGAACAAACTCATCACGCGTCCCCGCAAGGCATCCCGCGTCACCGTCTGCAACAGGGTGTTCATCGAGACCATCGACGAGATCTGCCCCGCGCCGAGGACAACCAAGGCCGCCAAGGCCACCGCCAGCGTCGGTGCGAGCGCCAATCCGGCGGCCCCGGCAACAGTGACCATACCCGCGACGAAGATGCGACGCTCTAGGCGCGCGTTCTCCCGACGGGAGGCCAGCAATAATCCTCCGAGCACCGCACCAATCGCGGGCGCGGCATTCAGCAGACCGAGCATGCTTGGACCGCCGCCGAAGACCCGTGCCGCAAACACCGGTAAGAGCGCCGCGTACGGCAGAATCACCGCACTGACGAGCGCGACGAGGAAGAGCGTGCGGCGGATCGCGGGCTCGCTCCATGCATAGCGAAATCCCTCGCGCAACTCAGCCGTCATTGCCGGGCGCGACTCCCGCGACGGTCTTGGTGCCAGACGCAGACGGCGGGTGAACTGCAGGGCCGCCAGCTCGGCGACGGCGGCGAAGACAAAACACGCGCCTTCGCCGGAGAAAGCCAGGAGCGCACCGGCAAGGGTGGGCCCCAGAATCCGCGCGAGGTTGAAGGAGGTCGAATTCAGCGCAATGGCGTTAGGCAGGTCCGCCCGATCGTCGACCAGTTGCGCCAACATGCTTTGCCGGTTGGTCCAGTCAAAGCCCTGGATCACCCCTTGGAACAGTGCAAAGCCGAGGAGCAAGGGAATGCTCGCCACCCCAGCGAACGCCACGGCTGCGAGCAGGGTAGAATGCACGAGCGCGGCTCCCTGCGTCGCGATGAGGATCCGGCGGCGGTCGGCCTGGTCGGCCAGCACGCCGACAAAGGGCGTGAGGATCAGACTCGGCAGGAGGCTGAACGTGCCGGCGAGGCCGAGGTAGAACGCCGAGTCCGTCAACCGGTAGACGAGCCAGCCGAGGGCGATCTGCTGCACCCAATGCCCGGTCATCGCGCACGCCTGCGCGGACAGAAACCGGCGAAAGTTCGGATGATTAAGCGCGCGAAACATGCGTGCCCCGATCTGCGGTCGTCACGCCAGCGAGACGGCCCTCTTCGGCATCCTGCAGATCGAAGCCCGTCTGGATGTCGTCGCGGTGCGCCCAACCGCGCTTGGCCTTGGACGCTGCCAGTTTTTCGGATGCATCGTCCCGCCAGCCGCGCTTCGTCATGAACGCGTTGAAGTACGCGATCTCTTCGTCCGAGGGACGCCGGCCGTTCACGAAGCACCACTCCAGGACTTCTCCATCGTCACCACCGCCATGCACGCGGGCGACCACGTCGGTGTAGTTCACCGCGAGGAAACGGCACATGCGGGCATCACTGCCCTTGCCGAGATTGTAGTCGGCCGGCAACCGCCCGGCGGCGTGCAGCCGGATCTTGTCGAGCATGCGCCGGAAGAAGACGAGGCCGTTGACGGTATCGTAGCCGGACTTGGGGAAGGAGGTTGGGTTGTTCATGGGATGCAACGGCGCATCGATGGAACACCATTCGCCCATCGCGCCCACCAGCTTAGAGACGCGGCATTAAGCCACGGTTAAGGTCCGATAAATTCCCCGCATCGAATAAGGTACGAGCGGCCAAACGCGCGTTCATCGAAGGGCCCTACGACGCGATCAAGCGAAGCCATGCCGAGGCTCGGAAGGAGCGGCGACACTCCTGTCGCCGGGTTTGGTGCAGGACGGGCGGACGCGGGACGTCCTCGTACGGGTTCGGCTCCACTTGTCACCGTCTGTGCGGATCGGTGACGATGGGCGAAAACGCCCTCGGCGCCCGCTTCAGAAGGACCGGGCGCTTCGAACAAATTGCAAGCGGGCATTTGCAGATTTCAGCGTCTTCACTGTATCCTCCCGACACTTCCCCGCCATGACGCTCAGCTCAATCGACCCTGGCCCTGCTCCTCTTGCTTCGATGGTGCGTCGCCTCGACGCCGTCCTCGCGGCAGGCGGCCCCAAGGTGCTACTGGCCGGCACGTGGGGACTCGAACGCGAGGGCTTGCGGATCGACCGCGACGGACGCCCGGCCGTCACCCCGCACCCATTTCCGCCCGAGGACGGGGCGATCACCGTCGATTTTGCCGAAGCCCAGGTCGAGTTGGTCACCTCGCCCCAGCCTTCGCCCGAGGCCGCGTGGCGCGAGTTGTCGCAGCTGCATCGCCGCCTCGTTGCCGCCATGGGCGACGAACGCCTCTGGCCGCTGAGTCTGCCCGGGCGCTGGGATGATCCAGAGCGCCTGGTGGCGGCATCGTTCGCCGGCCGGCCGGAATGGGCGGCGGCGCGCGCGTACCGCGAGGCCTTGCTCCGCCGGCACGGACGCGCGCGGCAGGCGATCAGCGGAGTGCACTACAACTTCTCCTTCGCGCCTGCGTTCTTTGCCGCCTGGCGCACCGCCCTCGGCTCGTCGGCGCCCGAACCGCACCTGCGCGACGACGCGTACTTTGCGCTCATGCGCAACTTCCTCCGCCATCAACACGTGTTCAACGCCCTCTGGGGCCTGAGCCCGCCGGAGGACAACGCCTTCTGGCTCGACCTGCTCCGCGCCAGTCCTCCCGCCGTGCGCGCCGACGCCCTGCGCTGCCAGTCGCGTATTTCCAGCGTGCGCCTCAGTCCGCTGGGCTACGGCCTCGCGCCCGAACTCGCGCAGACCATCGGCGTGACCTTCGCCTCGATGGCCGAGTATCGCGAGCGCCTCGGCCTCGCCCTCCGGGCGGAAAAGGATCGACCGGCCTTGCTCGCTCACGAACGCGAGTTCTACAGCCCGGTGCGTCCCAAGCTTGCCGCTTCATCGAAGGGCGACACCGCCGGTTCGCCCGGCGCGATGCTCGACCAACTCGGGAAGGCGGGCACCGGTTATCTTGAGTTTCGCGTCTTCGATCTGGATCCGTTCGAGCCGGTCGGCATCAGCCTCGAGGCGCTCCGTTTCTTCCACGTGTTCGTCCTCGCCAATCTCCTTCAGCCCAGCGCCCCGCTCGACGCGGCGGAGCGTGCGTCCCTCGCGGCGCGCTGGCGCTGGTCCACCCTCTGCGGGGCGCCCCTTTGCGACTGTGTCGGCGCCCCCGGCGAGGAGGCCGAAGTCGAAACCCTCTTTGCCACCATGACGGCCATCGCCGCCCACTTGCCGGCGCCCTATGGCGACGCCGTGGCCCGGGCGCAGGCGCGTTGGAAAGGCACGCCAACCCATCCCATCGATCGCTGGCGCGACGAACGCGCGCGCGAACCCGGCGGCGCGCTCGCCCTCGGCCTGCGCCTGGCCGCCGAGCATCGCTCCACGTTCCTTTCTGCTCCGTCATGACCTACGACACCTTGGAACTCTCCACGCAGGCCCTGATCGCGGAGGCGGAGCGACGCGGAATCTCCGTCGAGGTCATCGACGCCCACGACAACTTCATCGCCCTGCGCCGGGGCGGTCGCACCGAGTACGTGAAACAGGCGACGCGTACCTCCGCCGACACCTACATCAGCGCCCTGCTCATGGAGAACAAGCAGGTCACCAAACACGTCCTGCGCGCGGCCGGCCTCGTCGTGCCCGACGGCCGCCATTATCACGAGGTCGCGGTGGCGCAGGCCGACGCCGCGTTTTGGCTTGGCCGACGCATCGTGGTAAAGCCCAACTCCACCAACTTCGGCGAAGGCGTGGTGATCCTCGGCCCCCATGCCTCCCGCGAGGACTACGCGGCCGCCGTCGCCACCGCCTTCAGCCATGACACGAGCGTTCTCGTCGAGGAATTCGTGGAGGGCCGCGAGTTTCGCTTCCTCGTCATCGGCGGCATAACGCGGGCGGTGCTGCACCGTGTGCCGGCCAACGTCACGGGCGACGGGCGCTCGACGATTCGCGAGCTGGTCGAGGCAAAGAACCGCCATCCGTTCCGCGGCGAAGGTTACCGGAAGCCGCTGGAGAAGATTCGCCTGGGCGAAGTGGAACTCGCCTTCCTCGCCACCCAGAGCCTTACCCCCGAGAGCGTCCCGGCGTCCGGCCTGACCGTCTATCTCCGGAAGAACTCCAACATCTCCACCGGCGGCGACAGCATCGATTTCACCAACACCATGCCAGAGATCTACCGCCTTCGTGCCGAGCAGGCCACAGCTGCGGTCGGGGCAACGATCTGCGGCCTCGATATGATCATTCCCGACCTCGCCGCCACGGGGGACAACGCCCCGTACTCGATCCTCGAGCTGAACTTCAACCCGGCCCTGCACATCCACGACTACCCGGCCGAGGGCGAGAATCGCCACGTCGAGCGATACGTGCTGGATGCGATAGGGTTTTCGTAGAATCGGACCGGTTCACGGTGGGCGCGCGGGTCCCTCCGCGCGCTTCGTGGCTGCCAGCGGCTTCAATCCCCAAAAAACCGCCCGGTCGGGAGACCGGGCCTGCTATGATGGCCTCGATGGCAAGGAGGAAAAG
>CAYZBG010000026.1:39497-59121 GCA_964476565.1 uncultured Opitutus sp. | reverse complement strand
GCAGGCCGGGCGGCAACGGGATTAGGGCGTGTCTGGGAATTGCGAGAGCCCAGCGCTGAGAGCGCAGCCGGGAGTGGGCAAGGCGGGGGCGAGGGAGCTGGGCCTACAGGCCCTGCCCCTCGCGCCCAACGCCGCCCGGTCCCTGCTCCGCTCCAGCCCTTCGGGTGGCCGGGAAACCGCGCTGGGCCGGCGTTGCCCGAGGCGGCACGGGCCTCTGGCCCGCCTCCGCCTCGGCCGCCTTGGCCGAGCGCGGTTTCTCGGCCACGCTGGGCTCTCGCAATTCCCAGACACGCCCTAAACGGCTTCAACGGCGAGAAGCCGACGGCGACCCGGCTTGCCATCGCCCGGCGTTGGTTTTGCCTCGTGCCACCCCGTTGTGTCCCTCGCCAACTCCGACTTCCTGATCGACGTGCGTGCCGTCACGCGCACCTACCCGTCCCCCGGAGGCGAGGTGCACGCCCTGCGCGGCGTCGACCTGCAGGTGCAGGCCGGAGACTACGTGGCCCTGATGGGACCGTCGGGGTCGGGCAAGACCACCGTGTTCAACCTGATCGGCGCGCTCGACCACCCCACGCGCGGCCGCGTGTACCTGGGCGGGCATGACCTGCAGACCCTCACGCCAGCGCAACTCGCCTACGTGCGGTGCGCCCGGCTCGGGTACGTTTTCCAGAACTACCACCTGCTCGAGACCCTGTCCGCCCGGCAGAATGTGATGCTGCCGCAACGGTTCCTCGGACGCACCGACGACGAAGCCGGCGCGCGCGCCGACGCCCTGCTCGACCGGGTGGGCCTCGCCGCCCGCGCCAGCCATCGTCCGGCCGAACTCTCCGGCGGACAACAGCAGCGCGTCGCGCTCGCCCGCGCCCTCGCCAACGACCCCGCCGTGCTGCTGGCCGACGAGCCCACCGCCAACCTCGATTCCCGGACGGCCCTAGAAATCATCGGTCTGCTCGCCGCGCTCGGTCGCGAGCGGGGCGTCACCATCATCGCCGCCACCCACGATCCCCGCCTGCTCGAAGTCGCCGACCGCGTGATCAGCCTGCGCGACGGACGCATCGAACGCGAAGTCCGGCGCGGCGATCCCGCCCACGCCGCCGGCCCGGTCGCGAAGGTTTGAACCGATGAACGAATCCGGTCCGCCGCGCCCCGGCCCCTGGGGCTCCTTCGCCGCCATCGCGCTGGGCCTCGTCCTGATCGTCATCATCACCCCGCTCTCGCAGTTCCTGACGTTGATGACGGTCAACGCCGACCTCGAGACGGCCTCGCCGGTCGGCTGGGCCGTCGGGCTGGTCTTCAGCCTCGTGCTCGCCAATGCGGTGTTCCTCGTCCTCGTCCGGCGGCGCCTCTTCGCTCCCGCAAGGCTCGTGCTCATCTACTGCATGCTCACGATCGCCGCCCCGCTGATGAACCTCGGGCTGGTGCGGCAGTACTTGCTGGCCAGCACCATGGTGATCCGCGAGTACGAAAGCACCAACACCTACCGCACGGCCTACAACGCGCTCAACCCGCGCTGGTTTCCGGTGGTGCCGACCGACGACGGTCTCGCCTGGGACCGCGCCGCCCGTCTGCTCCGACTGTTGCGCGATCCGGATCTCGACCGCGAGCGCCACGCGGCGCGGCGCCTGCTCGAGACTGCGTTGGCGTCGGGCGCGGAACCCGCACCCGACCCGGTCGCGCGGCTTGGTCCCGACGAGGCCGTCCAGCTTTGGGAGTCGCTGGCCGGAGCCGGCGCGCCTCCCGCGTGGCGCAACGCGCTCGCCGACCGGGTTCGCGCCACCCGCGAGGCCGGCGCCGCAGCTGCCGCCGTCCTGCCCGCCCGCCTCGCGGGCTTCGACGAGTTCATCGCCTCGCGTCACCCGGCGGTTTACGCCGCGCTCGACGCCAGCGGGCGCCAGCGGCTTGACACCGAAGTCGACCGCCTCGCGCCCGACGAACGCGACGCGCAGGACGAGGCGCTCGCCCGCTATGTCGCCGTGCACGAGGACCTGCGCGCACTCGTGGCCGCCCTCGGGGCCGGCGACCGGGCGCGGGTACGGGCGGAGCTCGCCGCCGAGGGCCTCCGTCGGCTCGCCGAGCTCCCGGCCGGCGCGCGCGCCGCCGAGCGCCACAGCTACGTCTACCGGCTCAATCGCAGCGAGCGCGCCGCGTTGCTCCGCCAGGATGGCCGTGATGGTCCGAACCAGAACCTCGCCGCCATGACCGAAGGTCTGTGGACGGATCTGCCGGCCCAGCAGGCACGCGACCGGGCTTCGCTCGCCGAGAACGCGTGGACCGTCTTCACCCGCCTGCCCTGGGCGGTGTGGCTGCCGCCGTTGCTGCACTGGGGCGTGCTGCTATCCGCCATCTTCCTTTTCCTCATGTGCCTCGCCGAGTGGCTGCGGCGCAAGTGGGTCGACCGGGAACACCTCGCCTTTCCGCTCGTGGAGATGATCGACGGCGCGATCCGCCACGACGCCCGGCTCGAGCTCGCGGAAGATCCCTGCCACCCTGAGCCGCGGCGGCGCCGGTTCTATCCCCTCTTCACGGCCGGCCTCATCGGCGGCTTCGGCCTGCTCTCGCTCGAGGCGCTCGGTCACTACGGTTTCACCGCCGGCACCTTCGCGCTCGAGTTCAACCTGTCGAAAGAGCTGTTCTCCGCCGGTCCCCTCCAGGAGTTCGTCGGCCTGCACTTCGTGATCTCGCCCATCATCGTGGGCCTGCTCTTTCTCGTGAGCCTCGAGATCAGTTTCTCCATCTGGCTCACCTACCTCGCGTATGCCGCCACGGTCTGGTTCTTCCGCATCTCGCTGCCCACCTTGCCGGCGGACCCCATCTATACCGGCTGGGGCGGCGGACGTTTCTTTCCCTTCGCGATGGAGCAACTGCTCGGCGCCGCCCTCGCGTTCGCCCTGATCGTCGTCGTGCAGACCTGGCGCGGAGCGCGCCGGGACGATCCGGGCCATCCGGCGGCCACCTACCTGCCGCCGCGCGTGATGCGCCTCGGCCTCGTCGTCCTGCCGCTGCTGGTGGTCGCACTGCTCTGGGACTTCGGCCTGACGCACCTGCCGTTCGTGGTCTTCATCTGTCTCTGCGCCCTCGGCCTCACCATCGCCGCGGCCCGGGTGCGCGCGGAGACCGGCCTGCCCACCCACCATACCACGTACGAGTTTGCCAAGCTGCCCCTCATCTTCGGCCTCACCGGCCAGATCGGCGCGACGGTCTATACGCGCTTCATCACCCTCGCCTTTCTGCCCGTCACCCTGCTCTTCCGCACCCTGCCGCAGCAGTTGGAGAACCTCGAACTCGCCCGCCGCCACCGGTTGTCCTACCGCCTCGTCGCCCTGGCCACCCTCGCCGCCTTCCTGACGGCGCTCGCCTGGGGCGCGGTGAGCGGTCTACTCCATGCCTACGCCTTCGGTGACCGGTTCACCGGCGCCCAGGTGTATCCAGGCCAAGGTGACGCGAACAACCTCCAGATCGCCCATTACCCGCTCTGGGTGTCGCACTTTCTCGGCGAGGCCGGACTCGACCAGTTCGACCGCGTGCACGGCATCCGCCTCGCCTTCGCGGGGCTGGGGGCCGGCCTGGTGCTCGCGTTGACCCTGTTGCGCCGGCGCTTCCTCGGTTTTCCTCTTCATCCCATCGGCTACCTGCTCACCCTCCTCGGCATCTTCTTTCTCTGGGTCTCGCCCTACGCGCGTGGCGGCGGACTAACCGAGGCCGATCACCCCGAAACCACCTACCTCTGGGGCGGCGCGCTGGTGGCGTGGCTGGCCAAGAGCCTGATCGTGAAGTACGGAGGCATGAACGCCTACAAACGTGCCAAGCCGCTGTTCATCGGCCTCGTCGTCGGCGCCGTATTCGCCGTCTTTGCCTGGAACATGGCCGACCTGGCCGCCTCGCTCGCCGACGATCCACCGGGGCTGATGAAACCGTTCCAGGACCGACCGCCTTACAGCCCGCGCTTCTACTGATGACGTCGTCCCGTTTTCGCCCGTTGCGCCGTGCCGCCGCCCTACTCTTGGGGCTGGCCGGCGTCTGGCTGCCGGCCGGGATCACGACGGTGCAGGGCCAGCCGGCCCGCATTCTCGCCGAGTTGAGCACCGGCGAACGCAACCAGCTCGAGACCATCGCCACGCTCGCGCCGGACGAACTCGAACGCCTCCATCGCGTCGCCGCGCCGGACGAACTCGAACGCGACACGCGGGCGTTGCTCTCGGCTGCGGCGCTCAATCCGGCCGCCCGTGACCTCGATGCGGACGGACGCAGTGCCTTGCACCGCGAACTGCTTCGCCGCCTTCAGGACCTCGCGCCGGATGGAGTCGAGTGGCTCGGAGCTCTGCGGGGCGAGGCCCCGGTCCCGGTCGCGTTGCACCGGCGCCGCGACCCCGTGCACCGTGAGGCCGCCGCCACCCTGCGCCTCGGCGACGAGACGGTGCGGCTCGATCCCCTCTGGCCCAACGGTCCCATGCCGTCGATCGCCCCGTCGGGCGGACTCGTGGGTCCGCTGGTCGACGCCGGCGACGGCACCTGGGAAGCGTTGCACGGCCTTCCCCTCGCGGGCGCGATTGCGCTGATGGATTTCCGCGGGGCCCGCAATTGGGAGCGGCTGTTCTCGCTCGGCGCCCTCGCGGTGATCGTGGTCGAGGACGAGATTGTCTCCCGCGAGGCAGCCGAACGGCTGTTTGCCCACACGCCGATTCCGTGTCCGCGCTACTACGTCGACCGCATCACCGGCCGGCGACTCCGGGCTGCGCTCGCCGCCGCCGAGGCGCCCCCGCAGGTCACCGTGACCGGCGGCGCCGTCTACGAAAACCGCCCGTGGGAAACCCACTTCGCCTACCTGCCGCCCACCGCTCCGGAGGTGCACACCGTGGCCGCCGGCGAGTTGCTCGAACGCGTTGCCTCCGACTACGGGCTGACCGCCGCCCAACTCGCCTCCGCCTCCCGTCTCGCCGATCCTGCGGCGCCCCTGGCGCCCGGCACGATCCTCGCCGTACCGTCAAGCGAGGCCCGTTACGAGGTGCGTCCGCTCGATCTCTGGGAACGGATTGCCGCGGCGCACGGCCTGACTCCCGGGGCGTTGCGCGCGGCGAATCCCGACGCCCCCGTCGATCTTCCCCCCGGCACCAAACTCACCCTGCCGGCGGTGGAGGAACCCCTCGTGGTGATCGTGCCGATTGACGCGATGAGCGTCGTGCCCGACCTGCCCCACGGCGCTCTGCGGGCGGCCAACCTCGCCGCCACCCTGCGTTGGCTTGAGCATCTGGCGCGCGCCAGCCGCGCCCCCCGACGCAAAGGGCTGCTGCTGGTGTTTGCCGATGCCGACACTCTCGGCGGCGAAGGCGCGCGCACGTTCGCCGAATACGCTCTGCGGGCGCAGGAACGTTTCACCCCGCTCGACCGCTTCGACGCGCGCGACGACCTGCCCCAGCGGGAACGCGCGCTGGCGTGGTTTGCCGCCGCCTCCGCTGCGGAAGCCCGCGACCGTTTGCGCCTCCTGCCGCCGGCACACGCTGCGTGGCTGGGGCATGACTGGCTCACCCCCCGCGTGGAAGAGCGGCGGCTTGAGCTCGTCGAAGCGCGCATCGCCGCCTCCGCCCTGCTGCGCCAGCAGACCGATCCCGAAGCCCTGCCTTACGCCACGCAGGCGGTGAACGAGGCCGACGCCCGGCTGCGCCGCCTGCTGGCCCTGCGCGATGCCACCTTGGCCGCGCCCGGCTTGCCCTGGCCGGAACGGCTGGCGCGCTTCCGCGACGCCCTCACCGCGCCAGGCAACCCCGACACCCTCGACACCTTGGGCGTCACCTGGGACGGACTCGCCCGTCGGCTCGCCCAGGAACATGCCGAGGCCGAACGCCGTCGCGCCGACCATGAGAACAACCTGCGGGTGGTGCGCTCCGTCCTCGTGCGCCTGCATCCGGGCTATGCCACGGGGGCAACGGCCCCCCGCCTCGCCTGGTACCTCGACCTCAGCGACGGCTCGGCCACGCTGGGGATCACCCACGCCCGGGGGGCGGACGCCCGCACGCCGTCGCCCGCCGCAGCCAATCCGGCCACGCTCGGACTGCTTGAGTCACGGTTCCGCCAGCTGGCCGCGGCCGCCACGATCCGCGCGGGCTGGACCGAACCGTGGCCCTTCGCCACCGACGCCGACCGGCGCGAGTTCCCCCAGTTGCCCGTCCTCCCGCCCCTGACCTACGCCGACCTCTGGGCCGCCGCCGACCTCGCCGTGCTGCCCCTCGGCACGCTCAACGACCGTCTTACCCGGATGGATACGCCGCGCGACGTGCCGGAGCACACCGATTTCGTCCGCCTCGCAACCCAGGCCCGCACCGCCTTCGTGGTGCTGCAGACCGGGCTCGAGCGACCGGCGGATTCGCCTGCGCCAACCCGCCTGCAGCGCCCGCGCTACGGACGGCTCGCCGGCCGCGCCCTCCGTTTCAACCTCCGCTCGGGCATCGACGCCTCCGAACCCGTGCCCCAGGCCCTCGTCTACACCCCGGCCGGCAAGCTCACCGAATCCGCCAGTCCGCACAACACCTCGACCTACCGGGGCGCCCGCCGGGGGCTCGCGCGGCTCACCGCCGCCGACGGCGTCTACCGGCTGCCGTTGGAGAACACCCAATTCCGCACCCTCAACCACCTCGGCGCTTACCGGCTCGACCGCGCCCGCGGCCACTTCACCCAGGTGCTGAACCACGGTCAGGTCGGGACGCGCCGCCAGGAGGTCACGTTCTCCCTCCAACCCGACCGGGAGACGGAGAAGAACCTCGTGCTCGCCGACCTGCATCCGCTCGTGATCTTCGCCGACACGGATCCCTACAGCCATCGCGTGATCGGCGGTGAACGCGACCGCAAGCTGCGCCAGAGCTTCCGCCTGATCGACGCCGTCCTGCAGGGTGAGCCGGCCCACTTCGCCGTCGACAATCCTTCGCTGCATTACAACGAACGCGACCTCGCGAGCACGATCGTTTACGCCCCGCCCGGCCGCTCCCTCCGCGTCGTGGTTGAGGAAAAGGCGCTGTTCAAATTGCTGCTCACCGGCCCGGTGACCGACGGCGTCGGCGCCGGCTACCGGGTGGGCCCCGGGGCGGGCGGCGAACGCAACGTCGCGCTGCCGCTCACGCCCCTGCACACCGCCCGCGATTTTCTCGCCATGGCGCGACACCGCCTCGAGCTCTTCGCCCGGCACGGCATCACCTCGCGTCCCCTCGATGCCAGTCTGGAGCGGGCCGCGGCCAAGGTTGCGGCGGCCGAGCAGGCCGCGGCCGAACGCGACTGGGCCGCCGCCACCGGCCACGCCCGCGAAGCGTGGGGCATGATGATCAAGGCCTACCCGCGCCTGCTTTGGCTCGGCCGCGAATCTGTGCTCTCCGTCGTGCTGCTCATGGCGCTGCTCCTGCCGGCCTGCGTCTTCTTCGAGCGGCTCGTTCTGGGCGGACGCGGACTGGTCCCACGGCTGCTCGGCATCACGCTTTGCTTTACCGCCGGCACGCTCTTTCTCAACGCCTTCCACCCCGCCTTCCGCGTCGCGGTCTCGCCCTTCATCGTCGTCATCGCCTTCACGATGATCCTGATGTCCGGACTCGTGCTGGTGCTCTGCTACCGGCGGTTCGAACAGCTGCTTGGCGCCTTGCGGCGCAGCCAGGGCGAGTACCGGACCGAGTCGGCCGGACAGGTTGATTCGGTCAAGACCGCCCTCAGCCTCGCGCTCGCCAACCTGCGCCGGCGCCCGGTGCGCACCGCACTGACTACCCTGACCGTCGCCACGCTCACGTTCGCCACGGTCTCGTTCGTTTCGATCACGCGGCGCGACGCCTGGCGGTTCCGCGCCGAGCCGCTCGACCCCGAGATCGAAGGCCGCCTGGTCACGCCCGAGCCGCCGGCCTACGAAGGGGTGCTGTTCCGCAAGTTCAACTGGTACGAGTACGGCACGCAGGATTTCGCCACCATGCGGAGCGAGTTTCCCGCCCCGCACGAGACCACGACCCGCGGCTTCTACGTCGAGGTCGAGGGCGGCACGGCAGCCGACCGCGAGGGTGTCAACCAACTGCCCGTCGCGCGCGACGGCCGCACCGTGGTGCAGACGGCCGTCATGACCTTCGAGCCGAACGAGCCGCGGTTCTCCGGACTCGACCGTGCCGTGTCCGGGCGCACCTGGTTCGAACCCGGCGACCGCTTCCATGTCATTTTGCCCGAGTCCGCCGCCCGCGAGCTCGGCATCACGCGCGACGACCTGCTCGATCCCTCCGGACGCCGCCGGCCGGACGACCAGCTGCCGACGGTCCAGTTTCTCAATCACACCTGGCGCGTCATCGGTCTGCTCGACACCGCCCACGCCGACCGCATCCGGGATGTGAACGGCAAGTCCCTCGCCTTGGTCGACCACCTGCGCAGTGCGATGGCACGCAACGCCACCGGTGACTCCCCGCTCACCGAGTCGCCGTCGGTACATTTCAGCTGGAGCCGTCTGCTCCTGGTGCCGCAGCGGGCGGCCGGCGACATCCAAGCCAAGCCCCGTGCGCTGGCGGTGCGGTTTGCCGACGGCAGCGACACTGCCCGCCTGCTCGATGATCTCGCGCTCCGGCTCAACCAAAGTTTCTTCGTGCACGCGGGCGGGCGACTTGGCCTGCTCGCTCCGACCGAGCAGCGCGACCTGGCCGGGCTCGCCCGCGTGATCGTGCCGGTGCTGCTCTGTGTGCTGGTCGTGCTCAACACCATGATGGCGGCGGTGGACGAACGCCGCGGCGAGGTCGGCATGCTCGCGGCCATCGGCCTCTCGCCCCGCCAGATCGCCCTGCTGCTGCTCAGCGAGGCCTCGGTCTTCACCGTGCTCGGCCTCGTCCTGGGCCTGTTCGCCGGACTCGGCCTGGCCAACGCGGTGCCCTGGCTCGAGGGGTACGGACTCACGCTCTTCACCGGACTCTCGCTCAACTTCGCTTCGTTCACCGCCCTCGCCCTCGCCGGTGTGACGGGAGCCGTCGTGCTCGCGGCCACGTGGATTCCCGCGCGCCGGGCCGCGACGCAGGCGACGCCCAGCGGACTCGAGGCCTGGGTGCTGCCGGCCGGCGATGCGGACGGCCGCATCCGGTTCGACCTTCCCTTCACTCTCACGCGCGACCACCGCGCAGGCATCATGGCGTTTCTGCGCGCCTTCTTTGCGCAACACAGCGAGCCGACCAGCGCGGAATTCACCTGCCGGCACGTCCAACTGACGGCAACCGACGACCGGACCACACTCGCGTGCTCACTCTGGCTCGCGCCTTACGACCTCGATGTCGCGATGGAGTTTTCCCTCGTGGTGTCGCCCTCGACCACGCCTGGCCTGGACCGCGTGGCCCTCGAGCTGGTGCGCCGTTCCGGCACCGAGGAAGCCTGGCTGCGGACGACCTACGCGTTCCTTCACCTCGTGCGCGCCCAATTCCTCCAGTGGCGCAACCTGCCCCCCGCCGTGCGCGCGCGCTTCGCCGCGGAAGGACGCGCCCCCGCCGCATCGACCTCCGCCTGAGCCATGGCCGAGCCGACCCCACGTCCTCCCCGTGAATCGTTCTACGATGCCCGTCTGAGCATCGAGTCGATCCAGCACGAGCCGTATGAATCCGGCTTCACGTGGCGCACCGTGGTGGGCGCGCTCTTCATCGCCTTCGTCATGATGCCCGGCCTCATCTTCATGGGCCTCATGATTGGGCAGGATCTCGGCACCGCGATCGAATGGGTGACGATCATTCTCTTCGTCGAGATCGCCCGGCGCTCCTTCGTCACCTTGCGCAAACAGGAGCTCTACGTGCTCAAGTACACCGCCTCGCAGCTCACGCACGTGGCGGGCGGCCTGTCCCTCGGCGGCGGCCTGTTCGCCTGGCTTGTCTGGCAACGCTACCTGCGCACGAGCGAGACCTTCGACGCCTTCGGCATCGCCCACCAGGTGCCGGACTGGGTGGCGCCTCCGGGCGATGCCGCCTACGCGCCCTTTGTCTCCTCGGTCTGGTGGCCAGCGATCGGCGTGGCCCTGCTCTCGATGGTGTTGTCGAAACTGACCCAACTGTCGCTCGGCTACCTCGCCTTCAAGGCGACGGCCGACGTCGAGAAGCTGCCCTTTCCGCTCGCACCGATCCACGCCGAAGGCGCGATTGCACTGGCCGAGACCAGCGAAGGCCGGCCCGGCCGTAGTTACCGGCAGGCCTGCTTCTCCACCGGGGTCGTGCTCGGCGCCGCCTTCGGCCTCGTCTACGTCGCCATCCCCACGTTGACCGCCGCCTTCTTCGAGCGCCCGCTCACGCTCCTACCCCTGCCCTTCCTCGACCTGACCACGCGGCTCGAAGCCTGGCTGCCCGGCGCCACCTTCGGTCTGAGCCTGAATCTCGGCCTGCTCTGCTTCGGCTTCGTGCTCCCCTGGCGCGTGTGCGTCGGCATGGTGGTGACCACGCTGACGTTCCAGCTCGGCCTCAACCCGCTGCTCCAGCGCCTCGGCTACCTGCCCAGCTGGGCCCCGGGCAAGGATGCGATCGAGACCCACGTGGCCACGACGCTCGATCTCTATCTCTCCGCCGGCATCGGCACCGCCCTCGCCGTGCTCGCGATCGGCCTCGGTGGATTGTTGCGCGCCGTGCGGGCGCGACGCACGCCGGCCGCTGGCGCCGTCACGCTCGACCTCTCCGCCTTCTGGCGCCGCGACCGCGAACGGGGCGACCCGCCGACCTGGCTGCCCATTGCCGTGTGGCTGCTCGCCTCGCTCGGCTACGTGATCTTCTCGGATCGCCTGATCAACGGCGGCGTCCCGCCGGACGAACGCTTCCATGTCGGCTGGCTCGTGGCCTTCGCCTTCGTCTGGACGCCCCTCAACACCTACATCAACGCGCGCCTGAGCGGAATCGCCGGGCAGCAGGCCGGCGTGCCCTACGTCAACGAAGGCGCAATCTTCCTGAGCGGCCACCGCGGCGTGAACGTCTGGTTCGCGCCCCTGCCCCTCGCCAACTACGGCCAGATGGCCGATCTCTTCAAGGAGACGCAGCTGACCCGCACGCGCTTCACCTCCCTGCTCAAGGCGGAGCTGCTCGTCTTCCCGCTGATGCTCGTCGCATCGTTCGTGTTCTGGAGCTACCTCATCGGCCTCGGCCCGATTCCCTCGGAGAAATTCCCCTACGCCCAGGCGTTCTGGCCGCAGTTCGCCCAGATGAAGGCGCTCTGGGCCTCGTCGATGCAGGACGGCCAGAACCTGCTCGCCGACGCGATCAAGCCAGGCGTGATCGCCACGTTCTTCGCCGGCGCGCTCGCGTTGTTCGGCACCTTCGCCGGACTCGGCATCAGCGCGCAGTACCTCTACGGCGGCATCGGCGCAATGAACGGGTATCCGCACTACGCCCTGATGATCTTCCTCGGCGCCTGCCTCGGCCGGTTCGTGCTCGCCTCGCGTTTCGGACGCGAGGCGTGGCTCAACTATGCGCCGATCCTGACCGTCGGTTTCGCGGCCGGGCTCGGTCTCGTCGGCATGACGGCGATCGCCCTCAACTTTCTCTGGACCGCCATCGGCGCCGGCACCTGAGATGAATTCGCCTCCGCCATCCCCTCCGCCGGCGGCCCGCTGGGAACTGGACCGCCTGCATCCCCGGCCGGCCCTCATTTGGACGCTCGCCCGGGGCAGCCTGCGCCTGCGCCAGACCCGCTCGGTCCTGACCGTGCTCACGCTCGCTACGACGACCGCCTTCGTCGTTCACGTGCTGCTGCAACCGCCGGGCGCCACCGCCGCGGATCGCAACGCGTGGCGGCTGCTCCTTGCCCTTGCCGTGCTCGTGAGCACGGCCGGCGTCCTCAACACCCTGCTGACGTCGGTCCAGCAACGCACCCGTGAGATCGGCACGATGAAGTGCCTCGGCGCGCCTGATGCCTACATCCTGCTCGCCATCCTGACGGAGGCCGCGGTGCTCGGCGTCGCCGGCGCCCTCCTCGGCGCCGTCGCCGGGGCCGGCCTGGCACTCGTGCTGGCCCTCCTGCAACCGGGCGAAGCGATCGTGCCCTACCTCGCACTTGCCCAGGCCCCGCGGGCGTTCCTGATCGCCACCGGACTCTGCCTCGCGCTCGCCCTGACGGGCGCCCTCATCCCGGCCGCGCTCGCCGCCCGGCTCACGCCCTTGCAGGCGTTGCGCGAGAGCCGGAACGACTGAACGGGTTGCCGGCGAAAGCCCAAGCCACGCGCGACGGGACCGGGCGCGACGCACGCTCGACGTTCCCCACCGGGTCCGCTTGGCTCTCCAGGTCGTTCGTCTCCCCGCCCCGTCCGTGTCCGCTCCTCCCCCTCCTGAATCCATCGCCCCGGCCGCCGTCGAATGGTCGGTCCTCGCGCGCCAGGTGTCGCTGGCCTACGTCCGCGGCAGCGAACGCGTCACGGCGCTAGCCGGAATCGACCTCGCCGTCACTGCGGGCGAGTTCGTGGCGATCATGGGCCGTTCGGGTTCGGGCAAGACCTCGTTGTTCAACGTGCTCGGCGGTCTGCTCCGGCCCGACGCGGGCAGCGTCTTCATCGACGAGGTCGACATTGCCCAACTCGACGCGCAGGAGCTGGCCTGGCTGCGCTGCCGCAAGATCGGGTACGTCTTCCAGAGCTATAATCTGGTGAACACCATGTCGGCGCTCGACAACGTATGCCTGCCGCTGCGTTTCGCCGGACAGCCCTCCGACGAGGCCCGCGATCGCGCCGCCGAGGTCCTTGCGCGCGTCGGCCTCGCCGACCGTCTCCTGCACACGCCCGCCGAGCTGTCCGCCGGACAGCAACAGCGCGTGGCCCTCGCCCGCGCCCTCGCCCACCGTCCGGCCCTGCTGCTCGCGGACGAACCGACCGCCAACCTCGACGGGCAGACCGCCGGCGAGGTGGTCGGACTCCTGCACGAGCTTCACCGCGAGCAGGGTGTGACCGTGATCTGCGCCACCCACGACGCCCAGATCGTCGAGCGGGCCGACCGGATCGTCACGATGGACGACGGCCGCATTGCCGCGCTCACGCGACCGGGTGAGTAGCCGCAAACCTCAGATCGAGGTGTTTTCCTCTGTGCTCTCTGTGTCCGCGCTCCGTGCTCTCTGTGTCCCAAAAAGGATCTGTGACGTAGTGTTAAACCCTGCGCCTAGGGGCGGCTGCGCCCCTGCGCGATGATGGTCTCGAGGCGCTGCTGGAGGCGGGCGGCCACCGCGGGTTCGGCAGCGAGCAGGTCGGTGGTTTCTCCGGGATCCCGCTCGAGGTCGAACAGCTGGAAGCGCGGTACCGGCGTGTTCGCCAGCTTGGTTTCCACGGTCACATTGCGCGCCTGGAGCGAGTCGTGTCGCAGCAGCTTCCACTTGCCCTCGCGCAGCCCGAAGACCCCCGCCTGGCCGTTGTCCTGCACGATAAGATGGTCCCGACCGCGTGCCCCCGGTTCACCCAGCAACACGCCCGACACATCGAAACTGTCGCCACAGGCGCCGGCAGGCACCGTCGCGCCGGTCAGGGACGCAAGGCTGGCCGCAAGATCGATGGTCGACACGACCTCATCGGATACTCCGGGCGTGATCCGGCCCCGCCACCGGGCGATGAACGGCGTGCGCGTGCCGCCTTCGTAAACGCTGTATTTGCCACCGCGATACGGACCGGCCGCGCGGTGCGAACCGAGCTTCTCCAACGCGAGATCCTGGTAACCGTCGTCCATCACCGGTCCGTTGTCGGAGCACACGATCACGAGTGTCTTCTCCGCCAGCCCAAACCGGTCGAGGGCGGAGAGCAGCTCGCCGACGCACCAGTCGAACTGCGCGATCGCATCGCCGCGCCAGCCCAGGCCGGTCACGCCCTGAAACCGTTCATGCGGCATGCGCGGCACATGCGGATCGTGCGACGCCAGGAAGAGAAAGAACGGCGTCTCGCGCTGGGCTTCGATCCAGGCAACCGACTTTTGCACCCAGGTGTCGGCCAGATCCTCGTCGCGAAAACGCGCGGCCTGTCCGCCGGTGTAGAAGCCGATGCGGCTGATCCCGTTGTGAATCGTCCCGTTGTGCCCGTGCGACCAGTCCATCCGGAGCTCCTTCCGGTGGGTGATGCCCGTCGGATGATCCTCGGCCGGCTTGCGGTCACCCACCCAGAGCGGATCGGCCGGGTCGAGGTTCACCACGCGCCGGTCCTCCAGGTACACCTGGGGCACACGATCGTTGGTGGTAGGCAGCAGAAACGCATAATCGAAGCCGAGGTCGAGCGGGCCGGGACGGATCTCGCCGTTCCAATTCGGTCCGCCCGGACCACCGAGACCCAGGTGCCACTTTCCGATCACAGCGGTGCGGTAACCGACGGATTTGAGCAGATCCGGCAGCGTGACCGCCTCGGCCGGAACGACCAAGGGACCGTTCGGCGGCGCGATCCCCGTACCCGGACGGCGAAAAGCGTACTCGCCGGTGAGAAACGAATACCGCGTCGGCGTGCAGGTCGACGCCGAGGTGTAGCCACTGGTGAATCGCCGGCCTTCGGCCGCCATCCGGTCAAGATTCGGCGTCTTCAGCACCGTGCCGCCATAGCTGGAGACGTCGCCGTAACCGAGATCATCGGCCATGATCACAATCACGTTGGGCCGCTCAGGGCGGGCCGCAGCCGAGGGCGCGGCGATGCAGGCGACGACGGTGAGCAAGGCGGTGGACAGCGTGGGGAAACGGACCCACCCACGGACCCATCGGGGTAGAAGAGGCATGCCGGGAGTTCAGGCCGGCCCGCAGCGGATCGCGAACGAAAACTCAGCCAACCGTTGGCGACGTGCCCGATTCAACGGGATCAGCGAATCTGCGGCGCGCCGTGCCTTGCCCTGCGTCGGTTCCCGTTGCTTGGCTACGCAGCGCCCCTTCCCCCGCCCATGTGTCGCTTTTCCCTTCTCGCGTCGCTCGCCCTTCTCCTCGCGTCCGCGCCGTTCGTCCCTGCCGCCGGCACACCCCGGCCGCCGAACGTGCTCTTCATCGCGATCGACGATCAGAACGACTGGGTCGGACCGCTCGGCGGCCACCCGCGCGTGCGCACGCCCCATCTCGATCGTCTCGCCGCGCGCGGCACAACGTTTCTCAACGCCCATTGCCAGGCCCCATTGTGCAACCCGTCCCGCACGAGCCTGATGTTCAGCCTGCGTCCCAGCACCACGGGCATCTACGGACTCGCCCCGTGGATTCGCACCCTCGAGGGCTGGCGCGACCGCGTGTCGCTGCCGCAACACTTCAAGGCCCACGGCTACCGCACGCTCACCACGGGCAAGATTTATCACGGCGGAGTCGGGAACGCCGAAGCCCGCGCGCGCGAATTCGATGTCTGGGGACCGGCCGGCGGCGTCGGCGTGCGGCCGGCCGCCAAACTCATTCCGCCCACGCCCGGCGGCAACCATCCGCTGATGGACTGGGGCGTGTTTCCCCACCGCGATGAGGACAAGGGCGACTACCTCGCCACCAGCTGGGCGGTCGAACAGCTCGCCCAGGCCGGCCAGGACCAGCCCTTCTTCCTCGCCGTCGGTCTCTTCCTGCCGCACGTGCCGGCCTACGTGACGCAGCCCTGGTACGATCTCTACTCGGGCGACGACCGCCTGTTGCCGGCCGTGCGCGACGACGACCGCGACGACACGCCCCGCTTCTCGTGGTACCTTCACTGGAGCCTGCCCGAGCCGCGGCTGCGCTGGATCCGCGAGAACCGCCAATGGGAAAACCTCGTACGCTCCTACCTCGCCTCCACGAGCTTCATCGACGCGCAGATCGGGCGCCTGCTCGACCAGTTGGACGCGTCCGGACACGCCGAAAACACCGTGGTCGTGGTCTGGAGCGATCACGGGTACCATCTCGGCGAGAAAGCCATCACCGGAAAAAACACCCTGTGGGAACGCTCCACCCGCGTCCCGCTGCTCTTCGCCGGCCCCGGCATCGCGGCGGGCGGACGCGTGACCGCCCCCGCCGAGTTGCTCGATCTTTATCCGACGCTGATCGAGCTCTGCGGGTTGAAGCCGCGCGACGATCTCGAGGGACTCAGTCTTGCGCCGCAGGTGCGCGATGGCACCGCCGCGCGCGCCCGCCCGGCCATCACCACGCACAACCAGGGTAATCACACGGTGCGGAGCGAACACTGGCGCTATATCCGTTACGCCGACGGCACCGAGGAGCTCTACGACCATCGTACCGACCGCGACGAGTGGACCAACCTCGCCACCGATGCCCGCTTCGCCGAGGTCCTGGCCGAGCATCGCCGCTGGCTGCCCCGCCTCGACGCCGCGCCGGCACGGGGTTCCGCCCAACGCGTCCTCACCTACGACCCCGCCACCGACGAGGCCCGCTGGGAGCAGCAACCGGTCCGGCGTACCGATCCGGTTCCCGACTTGTGAGCCCTTCCGCAAACGCTTCCACTTTGCCCATGCGTTTCCCCTCCCGCCTCCTTCCGCTACTCCCGCTCTGGCTGCTGCTCGCCGCTTCGCTCCCGGCCGCCAGCCAGCCCAACATCCTCTTCATCTACACCGACGACCTCGGCTATGGTGACGTTGGCAGCTTTTACGCCGGACCGCGTCCCTCGGGACCGCGCGGAGGCCAGATGACACCGCAGCTCGACCGCCTCGCCGCCGGCGGCGCCCGCCTCACGCATCACTACACCGCCGCTCCGGTCTGTGCCCCGGCCCGCGCGTCCCTCTACTCCGGACGCCATCAGGGCCACGCCAATATCCGCAACAACCAGTTCGACAAGGCCCTCGCCGACAACCACACGGTCGGCACCGTGCTCCGCCAGGCCGGCTACGCCACCGCCCTGATCGGCAAGTGGGGTCTGCAGGGCTATGCCGAGGGCGGCACGCCCAACTGGCCCGCGCATCCGCTCAACCGCGGTTTCGATTTCTACTTCGGCTACGTCCGGCACGTTGACGGCCACGAGCAGTACCCCAAGGAGGCGCCGATCCGCAACCGCGACAATAGCCCGCCCCGGCAGCGCTCGCCCCTGCATGGCGAGGACAACGACGTCAACCCAGCCATCTTCGGCAAGGAGGTCTGGGAGAATCGTCGCGAAATCTCGGATACGCTGGACAAGTGCTACACCACCGACCTCTTCGCGGCGCGCACCAAACAGTGGATCATCGACCACCGGCGCGCCCGCCCGGACCAGCCGTTCTTCGCCTTCCTGTCCCTCGCCACGCCCCACGCCGCAATCGAGATTCCCACCATGGCCTTCCCGGCCGGCGGTGGCCTGAACGGCGGCCTGCAATGGACGGGCGAGCCCGGCCGGGCCATCAACACCGCCGGCGGCACGGTGAACGGCTGGATGCACCCCGATTTCGCCGACGCCACCTACGACCACGACGCCAATCCGGCGACCGCGGAGATCGCCTGGCCCGATGTTTACCGGCGTTACGCCACCAGCGTGCGCCGGATCGACGACGCCGTCGCCGACCTCGCCCAGCTGCTGCGCGATCTCGGCATCGCGGAGAACACCCTCATCGTCTTCTCCTCCGACAACGGTCCATCCGTCGAATCGTATTTGACGGAGCCCTACAGCCCGGAGTTCTTCACCGGCTTCGGGCCGTTCGATGGCATCAAGCGTGACCTCTGGGAAGGCGGCATCCGCACCCCGACGATCGCCTACTGGCCCAGCCGCATTCCCTCCGGCCTCGTCGTCACCGAACCGGGCGCCCAATGGGACTGGCTGCCCACCTTCGCCGAACTCGCGGGCGTGCCCGCCCCGGCCCTCGCCGATGGCGTTTCGCTCCTGCCGGCCCTCGAAGGCCGGGCCTTCTCCCGCGGGGCGGCGCCGCTGTACTTCGAATATTTCAACACCACCCGAACCCCGGACTTCCCCGCCTTCGAGGCCTCCCGTCGCGGCGGCGCGCGCCGGGAAATGCAGGCGGTGCGAGTCGGTTCACTGATGGGCTTGCGCTACAACGTGACCTCGGCCGACGACCCGTTTCAGCTCTACGATGTGGTCGCGGATCCCAAGCAAACGCGCAACCTCGCCAACGACCCCGCCTACGCGGGCTGGTCCGCACGGCTGCAGGCACTCACGTTGCAATCCCGCCGCCCCGAACCCACTGCGGCCCGCCCGTACGACCAGGCCCACATTCCAGGCGTGGAGCTCACGGCGACCCAGCCCGGCGTGACCTGGCAACGGTTTGCCGCCGATCCGGCCTGGGTGCCCGCGCTTCCGGCGCGTCCGGCCGATGCTGCGGGGCATGCCTCCGGTTTCACGCCCGCCGCCGCACTCGCCGGCGCCACCGGACCCTCCGTGCTCGCGTTCACCGGCTATCTGCGCGTCCCGGCGGACGGGGTGTACACCTTCACCTTTGCCACGGACACCGGCGCCGTCGTGCGCCTGCATCAGGCCGTGCTGTTCGATTGCGACCGCGGTTATCGCGCCGGCGAGGTCCGAACCACGACGATCGCGCTCAAGGCCGGCCTCCACCCGGTGACGATGCTCAGCCGGCACCCGGACCCGGCCGCGGCCCGGCTGGCGTTCACCTGGAGTGGACCGGGCTTCGCCGACCGCCCGCTCGCCGGCGACGACGTGCGTCGCTAGGCGCGACGCCTTCAGCGCACCCCGTCCGGCTCCGGCGCATACCGCGCGGCCACCTCGGCCGCGAGGTCGTGCAGCGCCTGCCGCAGGGCGTCGGGGCCGCACACCTCGGCGTCAGCGCCGAACGACAGCAACCAGCGGGCAAACCAGTCGAGCGAGTGCGTGCGCAAGGTCAGCTCCACGCCGCCGTCGCGAGGACGCTCGTCCTCCGGCACGCAAAAGCATTCGCGGCGGACGCGCTCCAGACGGTCTTGCGCAAACCACACCCGCACCGGCACCCACGCCTCCCGATCCAAGCCCTCCTCCAAATGTTTGCGCAGCGAGAAATCAGGGCGCGGCGCAAATCGCTCGGCCACCACGTCCAGTCCCGCGACCCGGTCGAGTTTGAAGTGGCGATAGTCCTTCCTGAGCCGGCACCACGCGACCAGATACCAGGCATCCGCGTAGCGCACGACGCCCAGCGGCTCGACCAGCCGGTCGGTGTGGCTGGACGCACGATCGCAGTAGCGCAGCCGCACGACCTGGCGGGCCACGATGGCCTGCTGCAAGGGTAGCTGGATGCGTCGATCCAGCTCGTCGGGCAGCCGCGGCCGCCCCTCGACCGCAATCGAGGAGGCCAGCCGGTCGAGATCGTCCTGACACGGGCGCGGCAGCACGGAACGGATCTTGAGCAACGCCGAGGCCATGGGGGCGGCGAGGGAGCGGTCCGTGAATTGTTTCACGAGGTCCTCGCCGACGGCGAGCGCCATGGCCTCCTCGGTAGTGAACATGACCGGCGGCAGGTGGTAACCCTTGACCAGGCTGTAGCCCACGCCGGCCTCGCCGGTGACCGGAACCCCGGCCTCACCCAACGCGGCGACATCGCGGTAGACGGTGCGCACGCTGATCTCGAAATGCCGCGCCAGCTCCTCGGCCCGCACGAGGCGGCGGCCCTGAAGGTACATGACCATGGCGACAAGGCGGTCGGTGCGATTCATCAGCAAAAAGCGCGGCCCCCAACCTCACCATCCCCCCGCCAATGCCAACGAGAAACTTCCCCGCTTCCGCCCCCGCCCCCCACCATCACACCGCCCATTCCCACACTCCCGCCCCGTACCGCACCGGCGCAATGTTCGTATTACGAACATT
>CAYZBG010000026.1:0-39397 GCA_964476565.1 uncultured Opitutus sp. | reverse complement strand
ATTGGGCGGGAGGGGATGGTAGAGGGCGATGCAGGGCTGAGGACGGGAGGGTTCGGTGGGGATGCGGTGTGACCGTGACTTGCGGACGGGCGGGTTCTCGCCCTCATATGCTGCGCGCATGGCCAAGCTCTACTTTTACTACGCGGCGATGAACGCCGGCAAAAGCACCGTCCTGCTGCAGTCGAGCTACAACTACCAGGAACGCGGCATGCGCACGCTGCTCTTCGCCCCGGCCATCGACCAACGGTCCGGGCTCGGACGCATCGCCTCGCGGATCGGTCTCAGCGCGCCGGCCAACGCGTTCACCGAGGCGGACAACCTCTTCAACCGCGTCGCATTCGAACACCGCGAGGCCGGCCCGCTCGCCTGCGTCCTGGTCGACGAAGCCCAGTTCCTCACGCCCTTGCAGGTGCGCCAGCTCACCGACGTGGCCGACACGCTCGATCTGCCGGTGCTGTGCTACGGCCTGCGCACCGACTTCCAGGGCAACCTGTTCCCCGGCAGCGCCGCGCTGCTGGGCTGGGCCGACGACCTGATCGAGCTCAAGACCATCTGCCACTGCGGTCGCAAGGCCACGATGAATCTGCGCACCGACGAAAGCGGGCGCGGGCTCAAGGAGGGCGCCCAGGTCGAGATCGGCGGCAACGAGCGCTACGTCCCCCTCTGCCGGCGTCACTACAAGGAAGCGCTGGCCTAGGGCCACGCCTTCAACGATAGCAACGCTCCCCGACTGGCGCGACCGCGCCCGTCCCACCATCGTGACGCTCCCCCCGTCTGCCCCAGGAGTCATGACCCACCTGCCCTTGCCTGCGTCCTTCGTTCGCTTCCTTCTTGGCCTCGTCTTTGTGTTCGCCGCGGTGGGCGTTGCCACCGCAGCGGAGCCGTCGCCAGCCCTGACCGTACCGCTCGGCGACGCCGACCCGCTGACGTTTGTCTGGATCCCCCCAGGCGCCTACGTCCGAGGCAGTGCGGAGGACGAGACGGGGCGCGATCGGGACGAGGGTCCGGCCCATCCGGTGACGTTGACCCGCGGCTATTACCTGGGCCGGTTTGAGGTTACCCAAGGCCAATGGCTCGCCGTCATGGGGACCAATCCCGCCGCCTTCACGCAGGGTCCGGACGCCCTGCGCCGGCCGGTCGAATCCGTCTCCTGGCACGACGTGCAGGCGTTCATCGCCCGGCTCAACGCCCGCGGCATCGGCACCTTCCGCCTGCCCACCGAAGCCGAGTGGGAGTACGCCGCCCGTGCCGGGACGGACACGCGGTATTCATGGGGCAACGACGGCAGCGAGGGCGTGGTACACCGGCAGGCGTGGGCCAACAGCCGCTCGGCCGGCACCACCCACCCGGTCGGCACGAAGCCGGCCAACCCGTGGGGTCTGTATGACATGCACGGCGGTGTGTGGGAGTGGTGTGCGGATTGGTACGGACCCTACTCTGCCGGTCCGCAGACGGATCCAACGGGACCCGCAACGGGCACGGAACGCGTTTTCCGCGGTGGCAGCTGGTACGATTTCGCCCCGGCGCTGCGGTCCGCGAACCGCCATCGGCACGTGCCCGACGGACGCTACACCGCCGTCGGGCTGCGCCTGGTGTATTCGCCGCCGGATACACCGGAAGCGCCGCCGGCGCCGGAGCACACGGTCCACGGCCCGGTCGAGACGGTTGCCCTGCCGCACGGCGCGTCGATGCGCTTCGTGCGCATCCCCGCCGGTTCGTTCACGATGGGCAGCCCGGAGACGGAGGCGGCACGGGCGCGGGACGAGGGGCCGCAGCGCACCGTGACCTTGACCCGCGATTTCCGGCTCGGCCAGTTCGAGGTCACCCAGGCGCAGTGGCGCGCGGTGATGGGCGAAAACCCGTCGCTCTTCCAACGCGACCCCGCCGCCGACCGGCTGCCGGTCGAACAGGTGACCTATCCCATGGTGCGCGTGTTCCTCGAACGGCTCAACGGACTCGGGCTCGGCACCTTCCGATTGCCGACCGAGGCCGAGTGGGAGTACGCCGCGCGGGCCGGCACCACCACGCGGTTCCCCTGGGGCGACGATCTGATGCACCGCGAGCTGCCGCGTCACGGCTGGTACCATGGCGGCGCCGAGGGCCGCGCCCGCCCGGTGGGCGAAAAGGCGCCGAACGCCTGGGGCCTCTACGATGTGTTCGGCAATGTCTGGGAATGGTGCTCGGACTGGTTCGCCCCCTACGACCCGGCGGCCGTCGAGGACCCAAAGGGACCCGCGACCGGCACCGCCCGGGTGATCCGTGGCGGCAGTTGGTTCAATGAGCCGGAAGCGCTGCGCCCCGCCAACCGCCACCGTCATTCGGAGGAATCCCGGCTGACCAACCTCGGCCTGCGCCTGGTCTGGTCGGGACCGCCGACGGCGTCCGCCATGGCGACGCCGGCCACGGACGCCCGGCGCCCGCGTCTCTTTCTCGGCGACTGGACGCCGGAACGCCTGCGTGCGTTGCCCGACGCCTCGCCCCATCATGCGCTCGTGTGGCGGGAACTGCTGGCCCGGCTCGACCGCGGGATCGACGCTTACACCGGCCGGCCCGGTTACCGTCGCTCGGCCCTCGCGCGCGAGGCCGCTTTTGCCTACCGCGTGACCGGCGACCGGCGCTACGCCGAACTGGCCTTCACCACGCTGCGCACCTCGCGCCAGGTCGACGAGGATCAGCCGGATCGCAACTACAGCCTGTCGCGGGCGATGACGAGCGTGGGTTACGCCCTCGCCTACGATTGGTGTCACGACGCATGGACCGAGTCGCAGCGCGCCGAGATCCTCGCCGTCATGAAGGCGGCGGCGGACGCGTGGCCCGACTACCGTCACGGCAACCTCGAGTCGCCCCACCGCGGCAGCAACTGGGTCGGCGTCTCGCGCGGGGGCGAACTGCTGCTGCACCTCGCAGCGCGCGGCGACGGTGACTACGGCCGGCGCGATGAACGCATCGCCCTGTGCCTCGATGACCTGGCCCGCCACATCGACACCGCCTACGGAACCAGCGGCTGGTCCCAGGAAGGGCTCGGCTACCTCGAGTACACGTTCGGCTTTCTCGCGCCGGCGGCCTACGCGGCGCGCGATGCCGGTTATCCGGTTCTGTGGGAAAAGTTTCAGCGCATCGCCTGGCCCCGCCTCGCCCAGATGTCGCGCGCCTTCCTGCCGGGTCAACGCATGCTCCAGTCCGGCGTGAGCGGCCCCGCCTCGACCAACGAAGGCTTTGTCAGCCTCGTCTGGCCGCTGGTGCCGCCGGCTGAGCGGCCCGCCTACCGCTGGTTCTACGACCGTCACGCCGGCGTACTCGCCCAGCCCGCCGGAGCCGATCACCGACGCGGCGCCTCGATCTGGGCCCTGCTGTATTATCCCGCCGACCTCACCGCTGCGCCCCCGGCACCGGGAGCCCTGATGGATGAAGGCAAGGGCGCGTACTACTTTCGCAACCGCTGGCAGGACGGGGACGACATCCTCGTCTCGCTCATCACCCGCAACGATCACCACAGCCACGGCTGGAGCCAAAACGAGACCTGGCAGATCGGCCTGCTCGCGTTTGGCACCGCCTTTGCCAGCGGTCCGGTCAAGGAACGCGCGCCCGATCTCTACAGCAAGGTGCTGATCAACGGCGCCCCAGAGCGCCTCGGGGCGAACTCCCGGTCGCGCGAGCTGCGGCGCGAGGTTTTCCCCGACGGCGGCGGCCTGGTCGTCAATGATGCGGCGGGCAACTTCGGCCTCGCCCGCGCGGAGCGGACGTTCCGAGTCGACTTCTCCGGCCGGCGCGGTGCGCCAGCAGTGATCGATATTTTGGATACACTGGAGAACCCGGAGCCGTTCGCCGCCACGTTCCAGCTGCGGCCGGAGGCCGGGGTCACGGTGACGGCGCTGCCGCCGTCACCCGACGCTCCTGGCGGCGGCTTCCTCCTGCGGCGCGGCGACGCCTGGCTGCGCGGCTGGGTGCGGTCCCCGGCCGGCGCCACCATTGAGACCGGCCCGACCTTGAAGGTGAACGCGCCCCGCGGGACGCATACCGTGCTCGACCTCACGCTGGCCCTCGGCCAAGGCGAGGTTCCGGCCGGCCTGGCACCCTAGCCGGCGCCGGGCGGAACGCTCGCGGGACTGTCCGTCCCGCCGCCGACCGAGGCGCATTGACTCCGCCGGGTTTCCGGGCAGGTTCGATCGAAACCCATACCATGGTCAGCCCGTACCCCGCTGAAAACAATGGTGGCACGTCCGTGCGCACTGTTGAACCCCGCTCCCTCAACGACGTTGTCATCCGCCTGGCCGGAAATTCGCAGGATGGCATCCAGACTATCGGAGGCTTCCTTGCCCGGCTCGCCGGACGCACGGACCACGAGGTCATGACGTACATGACGATCCCGTCCACCATCTCGGGCGGGCCGTCCATCTTCCAGGTGCGCATGGGCACCGGCGACATCCTGTCGGCCGGCGACCAGGCGGACTTCCTCGTCGCCTTCTACCAGCACAGTTACGAGAACCACCTCGGCTCCCTGCGCGACGGCGGCGTGCTCATTTACGACAGCGACCACGTGAAGCCGAACCCGGACGACCGTCGCGTCATCCCGGTGGCCGTGCCCATCACCTCCGCCACGGTGGAAAGCGTGGGCGGCGCCGCCAAGGACAAGGGCAAGAACATCTTCGTGCTCGGCCTGCTCGCGCGGGTCTTCGATCTCAACGTCGAGAAGCTCGCCGCCCTGGTGAAGGAGCGTTTCGGCGGCAAATCCGAGGATCTGGTGCGCAACGCCATGCTCGCCTTCGACGCCGGCTACGGCTGGCCGGGCGAGTCGATCCGCGACATCTTCTGCCGCTTCTCGTCCCATGAGACCACGGTCTCCGGACGCCCGCAGGTCACGACCGATGGAAACACGGCCCTCGGCTACGGCCTGCTCGCCGCCGGGGTGCGCTACGGCGCAGGTTACCCGATCACGCCGTGGTCGAGCATCATGGAGATGCTGCGCGCCGAGCTGCCGAAGTACGGCGGTATCTACGTGCAGGCCGAGGACGAACTCGGTGCCGTGTCCTACGCCCTCGGTTTCGCCTACGCGGGGCACCTGTCCGTGACCGGCAGTTCCGGACCGGGTTTGTCCCTCAAAATGGAGGCCCTCGGCTGGGCCGTGATGGCCGAGATGCCGCTGATCGTGATCAACGTGCAGCGCGGCGGACCGTCCACCGGCATGCCGACCAACGTCGAGCAGAGCGACCTCCTGCAGGCCATCTATGGCAGCCACGGCGACGCCCCGCGTGTCGTGCTCGCGCCGAAGAATGTGGAGGATTGCTTCCACATCGCACTTGATGCCGCCCGCATCGCCAAGACCTACAGCACGCCCGTCATCATCCTCACCGACATGGCGCTCGCTTCGCGCATCGAGGCCTTCGAGGAGCCCGACCTGCCGAACCTCGTCGTCACCAGCCCGCCCGACCTCTCGCCGCGCGGGGCCGACTTCAAACCTTACCCGCTCGACCGCCTCACGCGCCACGCGCCGCCCGGCAGCCCGATCGGCACCGGCGTCTACCCGACGGTGACCGGACTGGAGCACGACGAACTCGGCCACCCGACCGGCAGCCCGGCGTTGCACACCAAAATGACGGCCAAGCGCCGCGAGAAACTTAAGCGACTCGCCGCCGAACTGCCGTTGCCCGAAGTGCATGGCGACGCGGAAGGCGACGTGCTGCTCGTCGGCTGGGGCTCGACCTTCGGTCCCGTTCGCGAAGCTCTCGGTAAGCTTCGCACGGGCGGGATCAAGGCCGGCCAGGTCCACCTGCGGCACCTGCACCCGCTGGCCTCCGGCCTCGAGACGATCTTCGCGAAATACCGTCACGTCATCGTGGTCGAGATGAACGACGAAGGTCTCTACGGCTTCGGCCAACTCACCACCCTGCTGCGCGCCCGTTACGCGATGCCGCACATCCGCAGCATCACCAAGACCGACGGCCTCACCTTCAAGGTCCGCGAGATCGTCGACGGCGTAAAGGCCCGCCTCGCCGCCCAAGCCTGAACCCCGCCCGCCCCGCCACCCACCCCTCCTTTCGCCCCATGTCCTCCGCTCCTGCCGTTGCCCTCTCCCCCGACCGCGCGCCCTTGACTAAGAAGGCGCTCACCGCCGACCATCCCACCTGGTGCCCTGGCTGCGGCGACTTCGCCGTCCTTGCCAGCTTCTACCGCGCCCTCGAAAAGCTGAACTACCCGCACGAGAAGATCGTCACGATGGCCGGCATCGGCTGCTCGTCGCGCTTCCCCTACTTCGTCAACACCCACGGCGGCCACTTCATCCACGGCCGCTCGCTGCCCTTCTCCGCCGGCATCAGCCTCGGCCGTGACGACCTGCATGTCTTTGTCTTCGGCGGTGACGGCGACGGATTCTCGATCGGCGGCAACCACCTCGACCACGTCGCGCGCAAGAACATCAACCTGACGTACGTGATCATGGACAACTTCGTCTACGGCCTGACGAAGAAGCAGACGTCCCCGACCTCGCCCATCGGCTTCAAGACCAAGACCGACCCGACCGGCTCGTTCGACCAGCCGATCAATCCCATGCGCAAGCTGGTCGACAGCGGAGCTACCTTCATCGCCCGCAGCCATGCCACGCAGGTTAATCACATGGTCGACATGATGATGCGCGCCGCGAAGCACGAAGGCTTCTCGGTGGTCGAAATCCTCTCCGAGTGCGTCGAATTCTACCCCGGGGCCTTCGATGCCGGCAACCCGCGCAAGGGCGGAACGTTCACCCTGATCGACGAGAAGAAGCACGATGGCACGCCGGAGGACGCCGCCCGCCACGACACGAGCGACGACCTCGCGGCCTACCGCCTCGCCTCGGAACCGTGGCCCGGCAAGTTCGGTGTCTTCTACGAAAAGAAGCGCCCGACCAAGAATCAGCTCGAGGCCAACCTCATCGCCAAGGCGCAGGAACGCACCAAGGGCGCCGACGCCCTCGCCCTGCTCCAGGCCTCGTTCGCGCGCATGCGCTGACGCGGGAAGCGAACTGAGTTTGAACGAAGGAGCGGCGGCACTCTTGCCGCCGTTTCCTTTTGGCGATGGCTTGAAAATCACAGGACCCCTAGTGCATGCCCTTGCTTTCAGCTGCCGAGGGTAATGCTCGGCTTAGACGCGTGGAGCGCAGTCCGGGTTAGAGTCCTTGGCGCAACACGACGCCCGTACCACGTCGGCCGCCCAACGCCGGCGGCAGGAGTGCCGCCGCTCCTTCAGGCTCCGCCGGTGCGCACGACCGCGCCGGGATGGATCCGGCGCAACAGCTCCTGCGCCTGGCGCAGGTTGTCCACGCTGAGGGCCCGTGCCCGGAAAGGCACCGTGCCGTGACCGGGAACGTAGACGCAAAGCCGGCCGTGAAAGAGAAAGAGGCAGGCGGCGCCCGTCAGGGTTTCGCCCCCGGACGGATAGTCGTACACCACGACGCGCACCGGCCGCGCCACGGCCAGGCGCTTCGCCACGCGCACCACCTCGGCCCCACCGGGAACCGTGCCGGCGAGCGACGCCTGCGCCGACCCCAACCCGGGCTGCTGCGGAAAATCATGGCGGAAGGTCGGATGGCGGGTCTCAAACCGCTGGTAGCGCTCCAACAGCGGCGCGGCGACCACCCCAACCTCGTCCTTCGCTGTCACCGGCACCGCCAGGCGAAGGAATCCGAAATTGATATCGTACGCCCACAGTTCGCCCCGGTGTTCGAAGACCGCAACCGCGTGTCCGGCCACGATCTCCTCCTCCTCGCGCGCGCCCCATTGCAGCAGGCGCACCCAGGCGTCCGTCCCGTGCTGCCGCCGCCAGTCGTCGTAGAACGCGACCGAATCGACGAAGCAGCCGTCGCGGACACCAAGCGCCTCGTAACGGAACGGCGCCGGCACGTGCGTGGTCGCCCCGGCAGCCGCCACCAGCCAGACGAAGATTGCGAGACTGACACGAATTTGCACCCTTCCATCCCTACCGGGCCCATTCGGGCTGTCCAACCGACTCTTCGTCGCCTTCCCGCCTCCCCTCCCCGATGTCCGCGCCCCCTGCCGACCGCCCGTCCGAAGGCAACGCCGCCCCGCCTGCGCCCGACGACGCCCTGCTGTTCCAGCTCAACACGCTGGCTGCACCCGAGGCGGCACGCCTGCTTGCCGCCCAACCGGATGCGGTGGCGGTCCGGCTGCTTGCCGAGGTCAGTTCTTCCGTCGCCCGCGCGGTGATCGCCCGGCTCGACGAGCCCCGCCGGGATCGCCTGATTGCCGCCGCCCCGGCCGCGTTGCGGGCGCAATGGGCGCTCAACGCGACCTATCCGCCCGGCACGCTCGGCCGGCTGATGCAGCCCCCTGCCGGCGTGGTGCCCGCCGGCGCGTCGGTGCAGGAGGCGATCGCCCGGCTCCGCATCGAGCACGCCGCCGCCCCCATCACCTACCTGTATGCGGTCGATCCCGAACAGCGCCTGGTCGGCGTGGTCGTGTTGCGCGACCTGTTCCTCGCCCGCCCGGAGCAGCGGCTCGCGGAGATCATGATCCCCTCGCCCTTCAGCCTGCGCCCGGAAACGACCGTGCTCGATGCGATGAAGCAGGTCGTCACCCGCCACTTCCCGGTGTATCCGGTCTGTGACGACCAAGGCCGCCTGCTCGGCCTGGTGCGCGGCCACGTCCTGTTTGAAAAACAGGCGTACGTGATCAGCGCCCAGTCCGGCAAACTCGTGGGCGTGCGCATGCAGGAGCACCTCTCGACCCACTGGGCCCGGAGCCTCGCCGCCCGCCACCCCTGGCTGCTCTTCAACCTCGTCGTCTCCCTCGCGTCGGCAGCGGTCGTCACGCTGTTTCAGGACGCGATTCGCGAACTCGTGATCCTCGCCATCTTCTTGTCGGTCGTCTCGTCGCAGGCCCGCAACTCCGGCGCCCAGACAATGGCGGTTACGTTGCGCGGGCTCACCACCGGCGAATGGGCCGAAGGCGCGGGACCGCGCACGCTGGCCAAGGAAAGCCTGCTCGGCCTGGTTAACGGCCTGCTGGTCGGTCTGATTGGCGGCATTTATATCTACGTGCAGGCCTGGTACCAGGGCCTGCCCCGGCCGGAGGCCCTCGCAGCGGTGCTGGTGGCCTCGATGGGGCTGGGCTGCATGGCGAGCGCCGCCATCGGCGTGGCCGTACCCCTTGGCCTGCGGCGCCTCGGCGCCGATCCGGCGCTCGCCGCCGGCATCATTTTCACCGCCCTCGCGACGGTGTTGAGCCAGGCCGTGTTTCTCGGCCTCGCGGTCTGGTGGGTGCTCTGAGGGCGTGCCTGGGCATGGCGAGAGCCCAGCGCTGGGCTCTCGCCATTCCCAGGCACGCCCTGAGTCCCGGACCGCCGGTTTGACTCTCCCGCCGGGCACGCGCATGGGTGGAGGTCCTGCATGGCCGACTTCCTCGACACACCCGCCCAAACCGACTCCAAGCGCTGCGAACGCGCCTTTCTGATCGGCGTCCAGACGCCCACCATGGCCCCTGGTGAAAGCGCCGAGCTGCTCGAGGAGCTGGTCGAGCTGGTGGAGAACCTGCGCATCCGCGTGATCCACCGGGTCAACGTGAACCTGCGCACGGCCACGCCGGCGACGCTGCTCGGCAGCGGCAAGACGCAGGAGTTGATCGACCTCGCCAAGGCCGAGGGCGCGGACCTGATCGTGATCGACGAGCCGCTCACCCCGGCGCAGCAGCGCAACTGGGAGAGCATGTCCGGCCTCGCCGTGATTGATCGCGAGGAGGTCATTCTCGACATTTTTGCCGACCGGGCGCGCACCCGTGAGGCCGTGCTGCAGGTCGCGTTGGCCCGCATGGAGTACTCGCTGCCGCGCCTGACCCGCGCGTGGACCCACCTCTCACGCCAGCGCGGTGGCGGCGGAGGAGGCGGTGCAATGGGCGGCGAAGGCGAAACCCAGCTCGAACAGGACCGGCGCCTCGTCAACGACCGCATCACCCGCCTCAAGCGCGAGCTCATCACCGTGCGCAAGCAGCGCGGCGTGCAGCGCCACAAGCGCCAGCGCGTGCCCGTGCCCACCGCCGCCGTGGTCGGCTACACCAACGCCGGCAAGTCCTCCCTGCTCAACGCGCTCACCGGCGCGGCCGTGCTGGCCGAGGACAAGCTCTTCGCCACCCTCGACCCCACCACCCGCCAGCTGCTGCTGCACGGCAACCAGAAGCTGCTCGTGACCGACACGGTCGGCTTCATCCGCCGCCTGCCCCACCGCTTGATCGAGGCCTTCAAGGCCACGCTCGAGGAGGCGATCGTCGCCGACTTTCTCATCCACGTGCTGGACTTGACCGCGCCAAACGTCGCGGCCCACCATGCGACCACGCTCGGCGTGCTGCGCGAGCTCGAGGCGGGCGACAAACGCATGCTCACCGTCTTCAACAAGATCGACGCCGCGACGCCCGAGCAGCTGCAACTCGCGCGGCGCCTCGCGCCCGACGCGCTCTTCATTTCGGCGCGCACCGGCGCCGGTCTCGACGCGTTGCAGGATCGCTGCGTCGAGCTGATCGCGGACGCCTTCGGCTCGATCGAGTTGGTCGTGCCTCACGCGCGCTACGATGTCGTCGCCAAGCTGCATGCCATCGGCCACGTGCAGGAGGAGGAGCAGCGCGACGACGGCGTCTACATCCGGGGGCGTTTTCCGCCGGCCCAGGCTGCGCTCTACGCAGCGTTCGTGATCAACGAATGACGGGCCGGCTGCAGGACGGCTGGAATGGATGGAGTATGGAAGGAGCGGCGGCACTCCTGCCGCCGAGCGCGATAAGGGACGGCGTGCGCAGAATGGCGCCCCCCCCAAACCGGCGGCAGGAGTGCCGCCGCTCCTTCTCAAACCGCCCTCCTCCTTTCCCTCACCGCGGCGCCGCCGCGTCCGCCGACTTCAGCCACCGACCCGAGCTGAAGAACAGTTCCAAGGTGTATCCGACCGATTCCTTGAGAAAATCCGCCCCGCGTTCACTCGACCGCCACCACGGCTCGCGGTCGTAGTGCTCCGGCCACCACGCCACGGAGCCTACGTCGATGGCATCGCCCAGGACTTTCGCGTAAACCAGACGGCTGCGGCGCGTGTGCGGCCCGAGCGAGAGCACGTTGACCGCCTTGGGCTTCAACCCGAGTTCGGCCAGCTTTGCCCGCACGGCCATCGCGGCACCGAAGGTCCGCTGTTCGGCCCGGCCGTCATCGGGCGCGGCGATGACCTGGCTGGCCGGCAGTCCCCAGCCCACCAGCACATCCGCGGCGCTGATCGCGTAGTTGTATTTGCTGCGCGACCAACGGTGGCCGGTCGGCCCGCCCGCGGTCACGATGCAGGTGTAACCGCCGCGTTGAAACTCGCGCCGCACCTCGGCCATGCCGTCGAGCCCGATCCAGCCCTCGACAATCAGGATTTCGGCCTCCAAGGGCGCATTCACGGCCAGGAACCGTTCCCCCTTGAGCGCCCAAACTCCGGCCGGCAGGGCGGCGCCCACCAACAGCACGAGCCAGCCAAGCCACGTCGGCCACCAGATCGTGCGGGGACGCAGGAAGCGCGACAGCATGACGCCCCCCTTCAGCGCCGGCCGGGGCGAGCCCCGATATCGGCGCGCAACAAAAACGCCGCCGCACCGTCATGTCCGGTTTCCCACGGCCGGCTCTGCACCACCGCCTCGAGGTGGAACCGTCCGCCGGTCTTCTCGCGAAACGCCTCCACCACGCGCTCGTTCTCGATCGGATCGAGGCTGCAGGTGCTGTAGACGAGACGGCCGCCGCGGGCCACGAGGCGTCCGGCCGCGAGCAGGAGCGAGAGTTGCTGCCGCGCGTGCTTGGTGAAATCGCCTTCTTGCAAACGCCACTTCACGTCGACGCGATGGCGCATGACGCCGGTGTTGGAGCATGGGACGTCGAGCAGCACGGCCGCGTACTCGGTGGGCAGCCCGTGTTCACTGAGCAGGCGGCCGATGCCCTTGGCCGCGTCGCCTTGCACGACGGCCACGTTGACCTGCGACGGCGCGAGGGCGAGGTTGGCGGTGAGCCGGTCGATGCGCGGACCGGGCAGGTCGCACGCCACCAAGCGTCCCTGGCCGAGGCGGTCGGCGATCGCGAGGCTCTTGCCGCCCGGCGCGGCGCAAAGATCGATCACGCTCTCGCCGGGTTGGGGCGCGAGCAGGTCGAGCGCCAGCCGCGTCGCCGGATCCTGCACGTAGAGCACGCCGGACGACAGCAGAGGCGCGATCTCGGCCCAGTGACCCGACTTGATCTCGTAGAATCCCGGCCAGGCGGTCGGCGTGAGCCCCTTGGCTTCGTCGTCCGTCGGACCGCGGTCGGTCGGACGCCAGCGCGCGTAGACGGACGCCGGTTGCTGGTTCCATTCGAGCAGGGCGCGGGTGGCATCCGCGCCGAAGAAGGAACGCCAGCGGGTCACCAGCCAGGCCGGATGCGAATACCAACGGGCCAGCGCCTCGTTGTCGGCCCCGGGCCCCGGAGGCGTTTCGTCGGCGAGCGCGGCGGCGAGTTTGCGTACCACCGCGTTGACCAGGCCTGCCTCAGCCGGACTGGCCAGCGTCTTGGTCTGTTCCACCGCGTGATGAACCACCCGTGCCACATGCCCCTCGGCCCCACCCTCCAACAGCTCACAGCCGGCGAGCAGCAGCACGGCCCGCACGCGCGTGCGCGGCGCGCGGTGCAGCAACGGCGTCAGGTGCGCATCGAGCCGACCAAGATGGCGGATCGCGCCAAAGAGCAGGCTTTGTACGCGGGCGCGCTCCACGCGCGGGAAGTCGGCCGGCAGGCTTTCGAGCAAGGCATCGACCCGTTCCTGGTCGTCCAGCCAGCGCACCAGCAGACGGGCGGCGGTGGGCCAGGCTTTTGAGACAGACACGGCAGGTTCGGAAGACGACATTGCCGCAGGGTCGTTGGGCGGACGGCATTTGCCAAGCGCGTCCTTTGCCTTTGGCAAGGGATTGGCGGGCGCGCCTTCGTTTTTTGCCGGCTACCCGCGAGGGCACCGTGCGTGGTCGCCGTGTGGAACCGCGCACCGACTACGCGCGGAGGGACCCGTGCGTCCACGTTAGGTCGGCACGACGGTGGGCGGCGCATAGGGGTGGCGATGCCGGGCCCCCCACGGTTGACAATGTCCGGCGGCGTCCACTCAACTTACCGGTTCAGACGCCAAAACCCATTTCTATGCATTCGGAAGCCGTATCAGCGCTCATCGCCAAGAATCCGTCCCTCAAGGGCGCCAAAGCCAAGCTCGAAGCCATGGTGCCCGGTGCATACTGCATCCACCGCAGCTGGGGATTTGGTCAGATCAAGAGTTTCGATGAAGCGACCGGCCGCCTGACGATCGATTTTGCCACCAAGAAGGGCCATGCGATGGACCCGGCGTTCTGCATCACCACGATGGATGTGCTGCCGGCCAACCACATCATGGTGCGCAAGGAGACCGAGGCCGCGAAGATCAACGACCTGATCGAGAACAATCCCGCCGAGCTCGTCGTCGAGGCCCTGCAAAGCTATCCCAACAACGCCACCACCGCGATCGACCTCGAGCTCACCCTCGCCCAGGTCATCGGCGAGGCGAAGTTCAAGAAGTGGTGGTCCACGGCCAAGAAGGCCATCGCCAAGGATCCGCGCATCGCGGTGCCGGCGAAGAAGACCGAGTGCTACATCCTGCGCGAGACGCCGGTCTCGGCCGAGGATGAGATCACCGAGGCGTTCAACAGCACCCGCTCCGCCCGCCGCCGCATTTCCCTCGCCGAGGAGCTGATCCTCGCGACCGACAAGAAGAACATTAAGGCCGACCTCAAACAGATCCTCGAGGGCGTGACTGAGTCCGTACGCGAGAGCAACCAGCTCGACGCCTCGGAGCGCCTCTACGGCGCCGCGGTCCGCGACGACCTCGCCCGCCTTGCCGGCGTGGACGTGGCCACGCTCGAGCCGTCCCAGGCCTCGCTCATCGCCAACCCGCGCGACCTGCCCGCGATTTCCGAGAAGATCCCGGTCCACTTCCAGAGCCGTTTCCTCGAGCTGATCAAGGAGACCCACCCGATCGAGTGCCGCGACCTCGTCTTCAACCTGCTCAAGACCTCGCAGGGCAAGTTCACCACCGAGTGCATCAATTTCCTGGTTGAGAACGGCTACTCCGACGACCTCGCCGCCACGCTGAAGCGCTGGCAGGTCGAGCAAAACCTGCGCGCGCCGGTGCTGCTGTGGGTGGTCAAGAACCGCCACTCGAAGAAGTTCGCCAAGCTGATCAACGAGCTCATCACGCCCCGCCTGCTCAGCGCCATTTTCTTCGCGATCGACTACGAGGCCCTCCAAGCCGCCAGCGCCCGCCGCATCCCGCTCGGTGACATCCTGTCCGAGGACACCGAGCTGATCGCCGACCTGCTCGCGACCGCCGACCCGGAGACGGCGCGCGATCTCGCCAACACCCTCATGCTCAACCAGGGCTTCGAGGAGCTGACCAAGAAGTCGCTGCTCGCCCGGTTCATCAAGATCTTCCCCAACATCCAGTCCCTCGTGGCCAACGATGCCGAGGGCAAGGAGGAGCAGCTGCTCGTCTCCCGCTCCAGCTACGACCGCAAGCGCGAGGAGTACGACACGATCGTCTCGAAGAAGATTCCGGAGAACTCCCGCGCCATCGCCGCCGCCCGCGAACACGGCGACCTGAAGGAGAATTCCGAATACAAGATGGCCAAGCAGGACCAGCAGGTCCTCATGGCCCAGAAGACCCTGCTCGAGAAGGAACTCGGCCGCGCCCGCATCACCGACTTCAAGGAAGCCGGTTTCGACCAGATCAGCGTCGGCAGCGTCGTCGAAGTGCGCGACGTCAACTCGAACAAGAAGACGACGTACACCATCCTCGGGGCGTGGGACAGCGATCCGGACAACCACATCATCGCCTACAAGACCCCGCTCGGCCAGGCCCTCCTCTCCAAGAAGGTCGGCGACCAGGTGAAGGTGAAGATCGGCAGCTCCGAAGAGAGCTACGAAGTGGTGAAGATCGGGCGCTACGCGGACTAAGGCGCAAGTTCTGATGCTTTCGACTACCGGCTTACAGGCCGGTGTCGCGCCGTTTGCAAAAGGCCCGGGGTATGCGCCCCGGGCCTTTTCGTTCTCTTTCTCGTTCTCTTAATCGTTCTCGTTCTCCTTCTCGTTCCTATCGCGACCGATCCGAGAACGAGAACGATTACGAGAACGAGAACGATGATGATCGAGGGGGAGCACTTGACCCCCACGGGAGGGCGCGGCCACCTTAGCCGCCGTGCAAGCCTCCTGGGACACCCTCAAGATCCTTTCTGATCCGACTCGACTGAGGCTGCTCACGTTGCTGCGCCGGGAGGAGCTCTCGGTCGGTGAACTCGAGGACATCCTGGGCATGGCCCAGTCGCGCATTTCGTCGCAACTCGCGCAGCTCCGCCAGGCCGATCTGGTGATCGACCGGCGCGACGGAAAGAAGGCGTTTTATTCGCTCCGGCCGGACCTCCCCACGGCCACCCTCGGCCTGCTGGACGCCGCCGTAGCCTCGGTCGCTCATCTCTCCGAACTCGCCGACGATCAGGTCGGCCTCGAGCGCTCCCTCGCCAAGCGGCGGGCGCATCAGGAGGAGTACTTCAACCTCATCGCCGGCAAGCTCGGCAAACACTACTGTCCCGGCCGCTCGTGGGAGGCCATCGGCCACCTCGCCCTGCGGCTCGTGCCGCGCATCACCGTGGCCGACCTCGGCGCGGGCGAGGGCCTCGTTTCGCAACTGCTCGCGCGACGCGCCGAGAAGGTCTGGTGCATCGACAACTCGCCGCGCATGGTCGAGGTCGGCTCCGAGCTGGCGGCAAAGAACGGTCTGGCCAACCTCGCCTACAAGCTGGGCGACATCGAAGCCGTTCCCCTGCCCGACGCCTCGGTCGATTTGGCGATTCTCAGCCAGGCCCTGCATCACGCCCGCCACCCGCAGACGGCAGTCAACGAGGCCGCGCGCATCCTGCGTCCCGGCGGTCAGGTGCTCATCCTCGACCTCAAGGCCCATACTTTCGAAAAGGCCCATGAGCTCTACGCCGACGTCTGGCTCGGCTTCAAGGAGAGCACCTTGCACGGCTACCTCAAGAAGGCCGGCTTCCAACAGGTCGACGTCACCACCGTGGCCCGCGAGGAGGTCGAGCCGTTCTTCGAAACGGTGCTGGCCTCCGGCAACAAGGCCTGACGGTGCGCGGTTCCGCCTGCTGACATAGGGTTGTCAGCGGCGTGTGGTTCACTCGGGCATGCTTTCCGCGCGCACTCAGTTCTACACCGCCTCCAGCCTCGACGGCTTCCTCGCCACGCCCGACGACGGACTCGACTGGCTGCTGCAGTTCGGCGACGCCGCCTCGAGTTACACGGCGTTTGTCGCCGACGTCGGCGCCCTCGCCATGGGCGCAGCCACCTACACCTGGTTGCTGCGCCATCACGTCCAGCCGGAGTCCGGCCCTGCCCAACCGTGGCCCTACGTGCAGCCGACGTGGGTGTTCACCCACCGGGACCTGCCTGTGCCAGCCGGGGCCGATGTTCGCTTCGTGCACGGCCCCGTCGGGCCCGTCCATGCGGCGATGCGGGCGGCGGCGGGCGACAAGAACCTCTGGATTGTCGGCGGCGGAGATCTCGCCGGACAGTTCTGGGACGCCGGCCTGCTCGATGAACTGATCGTGCAGGTCACGCCCGTGACGTTGGGCGCGGGCAAGCCGTTGTTTCCGCGGCGGGTCGCGACGCCCCCGCTGCGCCTGACAGCGGTCGAGCGCTTCGGGCCCGCGTTCGTCGAACTGCGTTACGCCCTGCCGCCGCGAGGCGCCTTGCCAGACGGGGTGAGCCGCGCATCGTGACCGCGTGGTCTCCTGTTGCCCGCTTCGGTTTTTCCTGGTGCTCGCCGCGGCCGTCTTTCTGGCCGGGTGCCGTTCCCGTGACACGGAGGTGTTTTTCTCCAACGTGAGTGCCGAGGAGATCGTTACGGTCGGCAAGCCGCGCGACCTCGCCACGGTCCGGAGTCTGCGCCTGCGCATCGACGGCCGGCTGGAAGGCGCCGCGCAGCTCCGGCTGGTGCGCGACGGCCAGCCCCTGTGGGTGGAGACGCTGAGCGGCACGGTCAACGTGGACTGGCGCGGCGACTGGACGGACGACCGCGCCCGGCTGCATTATGTGCCGGGGCCCGGCGTGAGTGGCAGCCTTCGACTGCGGTACCGGTTCGACGATTGACGGCGCCCGGGGACGCGGGCGCGCCGCGGGCTCAGAACTTCATGCGCGCCCGATAGAATTCGTCGCACTTGGCGTGGATGTGCTTGGCCGAGCTCAGCGTGAGCGCATCGGCCGCCAGTTTGCGTGCGTCGCTCATCTTCATGCCGCGGACGAGGTACTTCACCGCTGGCAGCAAGGGCGGCGTCATGCTGAGTTCGTCGACTCCGAGGCCGAGCAGCAAGGGGGCGAAGAGCGGATCGCCGGCCATCTCGCCGCAAACGCTGACCTTGATCTTGGCGCGATGGGCGTCGTCGACGACCTGCTTGATCAGTCGGATGATGGCGGGATGGGTCGGCTCGTAGAGATGGGCGATGCGGTCGTTCACCCGGTCGATCGCCAGCATGTACTGGATGAGATCGTTGGTCCCGATGCTGAAGAAGTCGCAGTCCTTGGCGAGCAGGTCGGCGGTGAAGGCCGCGCTGGGAATCTCGATCATGCTGCCCACCGAGAGCTTCGTATCGAACGGGATGTTGCGTTGCCGCAGGTCGGCCTTGCACTCGTCGAGCACGGCATTGGCCCGCGCCAGCTCGTCGCGCCCGCTGATCATCGGGTACATCAGGTGCACCTTGCCGAAGGCGCTGGCGCGCAGCACGGCCCGCAGCTGGGCCTTGAAGAGGTCGACATGCTCCAAGCAGAAGCGGATGGCGCGGAAGCCGAGGAAGGGATTGGCCTCTTTCGGAAACAGGTCCGGCGCGCCCGCCATCGGCTTGTCGCCACCGAGATCGAGAGTCCGGATAGTCACCGGCGCCGGCGCGAGGGCCTGCACCACCTGGCGGTACGCCTCGAACTGGACCTCCTCGGAAGGGATTGCCGATGCACTGAGATAGAGAAACTCCGACCGGAAAAGTCCCACGCCCTCGGCGGCGTACTTGGTCACCAGCTCCGTCTCGTCGCTCTTCTCGATGTTGGCCCGCAGCGGCACGGCCACGCCGTCGAGCGTGACGGAGGGCTGCTTGACCGCGTCCATCAACCGCTGCTCGAGGCTCTTCTTCTGCAGGCGGATCTGGCCGTAGCGGAACAGGGTCTGTTCGGAGGGATTGACGATGACGGCACCTTCGTAGCCATCGACGATCATCCAATCGCCGTTCTTCACCCGGCGGGTCAATTCGCGCACGCCGACCACGGCGGGAATCTTCATCGAGCGCGCGACGATGACGGAGTGGCTGGTGCGGCTGCCGGAGTCGGTGACAATGCCGAGCGCCTGCGAACGGTCGATGCCGGCGGCGTCGGACGGCGACACGTCGTTGGCCACGATGATGCGCTTGTCGATCAGCTGGCTGAGGTTCTGCGCTGACTGGCCGAGCAGGTTGTTGAGCACGCGCTGCGCAACATCGCGCACATCGCCCGCGCGCTCGCGCAGGTACTCGTCGTCGATCTCGTCGAAGGCCTTGATGTAGCGGCGGGCGACCTTGTCGAAACAGCTTTCGACGTTGCGCCCGGTGGTCTCGAAATCGCGGATCGTTTCCGAAATGAGCGCCTGATCCTCGAGGACCATGAGGTGCGCGTCGAAGATCCGCGCTTCGTCCGAACCCAGGTTCCGCTCCACCTCAGACTGGATTTTCTGGATCTGCTGGCGGGTGACGACGAGGGCGTTCTCGAACCGTGCGATCTCCTCCATGCGTTTGGCGGGATCGACCAGATAGGTCGGCACCTGCACGTCGCTCTGGATATAAAGGAAAGCCTGGCCGTAGGCGATGCCCTGCGAGGCAGCGATGCCTTGCACGGTGAATTCGGCCAGGTTTCGGGCGTCGGGCATTCGGGAAGGCGATCAGGGTTACCCGCAGGGAGCGCCGACCGCAGCGGAGGTTAACGCGAGCCGTTGTCCGCGGGTCAACATGGATTTACGAATTTCCCGTCTGCAGCCGCGCCGCGACCACCACCGCCGACCCACCCCAGGCGCGGCGGATCGCCGCGGTGATCGCGTCGACCGGCGCATCGTCCGCGAGAAGCGCATAGCAAGCGCTGCCGCTCCCACTCATCCGCACCGCCAGACCGAAGTCAGCTTGCAACTGGGCCGCGAGCACCGGCAGCGCCGGGTACTTCGCAAACACCGGTGGCTCCATGTTGTTGAACAGAAGCGCTTCGAGCGGCGCACCGGACTCCACCCACGCGGCGAGGCGCGCCTCCGCCTCGGCCGGCGGCAGGTAGCTGGCCGGAGCACCGGCGGCGAGACGGGCGTAGGCCCAGGGCGTGGCCACACCAAACGAGGGCTTGAAGACCAACACCCGTCGCCCGGCGAACCGCGGCGCCAGGGCCGCCCACGATTCGAGCCGCTCCCCGCGCCCGCGCATCACCAGCGGTCCACCGTCGAGGAAGAGCGGACAATCGGAACCGAGGCCGGCCGCGAGGGTGCGCAACGCTTCGGAAGTGAGCGGCCGCCCCGCCAGCTCGTTCAGCGCCCGCAACGCACCGGCGCCGTCACTGCTGCCGCCCCCCAGCCCCGCCCCCATCGGGATGCGTTTCGTCAGCGCGAAGTCCACCGGACCGGTCCATCCGGTTGCCGCGGCAAAGGCGCGTGCCGCCTTGAGCACGAGGTTGCTGCCGTCAACGGGCACCGCCGGATCGTCGCAGGTCAGGGCGAGCTTTTCCGCCCCTCCGGGGGTCGGGCGCACCGTCAACGTGTCACCCCAGTCGAGCGTCACCACGACCGAGACGAGGTTGTGAAAGCCGTCCGCCCGCCGTTCCGTGATGGCGAGGAACAGGTTCAGTTTCGCGGGACAAAAGACGGTCGTGGCGTTCACCGGGGAAGAGAAAAAAACGGTGGCGGCCCGCGTGCGATTGGTCACGCTCGCATTTCACATGGCCTGCGATCTCATCCTCGTCCTCGACGCCCCGTCCACCCGCGATGTCACGCCTGTCCTCCGTCAGCTGCACGGCACGGTGCGCTGGGTGAAGATCGGCCTCGAAATGTTCACCGCCAACGGGCCCGACTGCGTGCGCGAGATTTCGGATCTGGGCTTCAAGGTCTTTCTCGATCTCAAGCTGCACGACATCCCCAACACGGTCGCCAAGGCGGTGGAATCCGTCTCTCGTCTTCCCATCGGCATGCTCACGCTCCACACCAGCGGCGGACGGGAAATGATCCAATGGGCGGTGAAGGCTCAGCAGCAGCATGCCCCTAACCTGCTGCTGCTCGGCGTCACCGTGCTGACCTCGACCAGCGCCGCCGGCCTGGCCGAGACCGGCGTGCCGTTCAGCCCCGCTGACCAGGTGGTCCGCCTCGGCCAGCTCGCCACCGAAGCCGGCCTGCGCGGCCTCGTCTGCTCGCCGCTGGAGATCGTGCCCTTGCGCGCCGCGCTGCCGGCCGACGTCACGCTCGTCACCCCCGGCATCCGCCCGCGTGACGCCAAGGCAGACGACCAGTCGCGCATCATGACGCCCGCCGAGGCCGCCGAAGCCGGTGCCAACTTCCTCGTCGTCGGCCGACCGATCTTCAAGGCCCCCGATCCCGTCGCCGCCGCGAAGGCGATCCTCGCCGAGCTCGGATCGCCAAAGGCTGCAGGCTGAATAAGACCCACCGAGCCGCCCCGTCCGTCAGCTCCGCCCTCTCAGTTTCGGTCAGGTTCAGCCCTTCATCCTTCTTCCTTCATACTTCATCCTTTCCCTGATGTCCCGCACCGCCGCCATTTTCCTCGCCGCCGGAAGCGGCTCTCGCATGCAGGGCGCTGTCGCCGACAAGGTGCTGGCCCCGCTGGGTGGACGCCCGCTCTTCCTGCACAGCGCCGCAGCGTTTGCCGAAAGCGGCGTGGCCGATTTCTACGTGGTGGTCTACCGTGACCAGCGACAGATGCTCGAGCTCTCCGCCTACGCCCCGACGCCGGCCGTGTTTGTGAAGGGTGGACGCGAACGTCAGGACTCGGTCGTGAACGCCCTCGCCGCCCTGCCGCCCGACATCGCCCATGTCTTCATTCACGACTGCGCGCGTCCCTTCATCCGTGCCGAACAGCTCGTCGGGTTGCACAAGATCGTCCGGCGGGAGCACGCTGTTGTGCTCGCCCACCGCGTGACCGACACGATCAAGGAACACCACGACAGCGGACACCTGCGTTCGCTCGACCGCAGCCGCCTGTGGGCGATGGAGACGCCGCAGGTGTTCGCCCGCGACCTGATCGACCGCGCCTACGCCCGCGTGCAGGCGCGCGGCCTGCGCATCACGGACGATGCAGCCGCCGTCGAGGGGCTGAAGCACCCCGTCGCGCTGCTGGAGAATCCTTATCCCAATCCGAAGCTTACCACGCCGGCCGACCTGCCGTGGTTTGAGTTCCTGCTCTCGCACCGTGAGGGCTGAGCGCACCGGATCCGTTTCGCGGACACTGAACGTATCCCTCACGCGATGAACCTCCGCATCGGCCACGGTTACGACATTCATCGCCTCGTGCCCGGACGCCCCCTCGTGCTCGGCGGCGTGCGCTTCGCCACCGACTACGGGCTCGACGGCCATTCGGACGCAGACTGCCTCACCCATGCGATCTGCGACGCCCTGCTTGGCGCCGCGGGCCTGCCTGACATCGGTCATTTCTTTCCGAATACCGATCCCGCCTTCAAGAACATCGACTCGCAGATCCTGCTCGCGCGGGTCGTGGCCGCCCTCGCCGAACGCGGCTGGCGTCCGGTCAACCTCGACGCCTCGCTCATCGCCGAGAAACCGAAAATCGCCCCGCGCCTCGCCGAGATGAAGGCCGCCCTCGCCCGTTCGTCCGGCCTGCCGGTGGACAGCATTGGCGTGAAGGCCACGACCAACGAAGGCGTCGGCGATCTCGGCCGGGGTCTGGCCATCGCTGCCCACGCCGTCGCCCTCATCGCCCGTCCATGATCCTACGTCGCCTGCTGCCTTCCTGCCTCACGGTGCTGCTGACGCTCGCCACCACGGGCTGCTTCAACCGCGAAACACCGGTCGAACGCGGCATCCGCGACCAGGTGCTCCATCGCGGAATCGGCGTCGAGCCGCTCGACCTCGATCCGCAGATCGCCACCGCGGCGAACGATTACCACACCATCAGCGCGCTGTTCGAAGGTCTCGTTGGCCAGGACCCGCGCGACCTCAGCCCGGTGCCCGGCGTGGCCGAGCGGTGGGACGTGTCCGGCGACGGCCTGATCTACACCTTTTTTCTGCGCGCGGACGCCCGCTGGTCGAACGGCGAACCTGTCACCGCCCAGGACTTTGTTGCCTCCTACCGCCGCATCCTGACCGGGTCGCTCGGTGCCGAGAACGCGAGCCAGTTCTATGTGCTGCAAGGCGCGCAGGCGTTTCACCAGGGCAAGGTGACGGACTTCGCCGAAGTCGGCGTAAAGGCTGTCGATGCGCGGACGCTGCGCCTCACGCTCGACCATGCCACGCCGTACTTTCTCTCGCTCATCCAGCATTGGGCGTGGTTTCCCGTACCGTTGTCCGTGATCGAGCAGGCCGGCCCGGCCTACGAGCGCGGCAATCCCTGGGCCCGACCTGGCACGCTGGTTGGCAACGGACCGTTCACCCTCAAGGAATGGCGCCGCGGGCAGCGGCTCGTGGTCGTGAAATCGCCGACCTACTGGGATGCGGCCACGGTGCGCCTGCAGGAGATTCACCTGTATCCGATCGAAAGCCGCGATGCCGAGGAGCGCGCCTTCCGCAGCGGCCAGCTCCACCTCACCGAGGCGCTGCCGCCGGGGAAGATCGAGCGCTACCGTCGCGAGGAACCGGAGCTGCTTCGCGTCGACCCGTACTTGGGCACCGAGTTCTACCGCATCAACGTCTCGCGGCCCTTCCTCAACGACAAACGCGTGCGCCGCGCCCTCGCGCTCGCCCTCGATCGCAGCCTGCTCGTGGAGAAAGTCCTGCGCGGCGGTCAGCAGCCGGCCTACGCCTTCACCCCGCCAGTCACCGCCGGCTACACCACGTCCGCACGCCTGCCCGAAGACGTGGCGGAGGCGCGCCGGTTGCTCGCCGAGGCCGGTTACCCAGGCGGCGTGGGCGCACCGGCGATCGAGCTGCTCTACAACACGTCCGAGACACACCGCCTGCTCGCCGAGGCGGCTCAGCAGATGTGGCGCACCCAGCTCGGTCTTGAGGTCCGCCTGCTCAATCAGGAATTCGGCACGCTGCTCGCCGCCCGGCGAGCGGGCGACTTTCAGCTCCTGCGCTCCGCCTGGATCGGCGACTACCTCGATCCGGCGACCTTCCTCCACCTCTGGCGCAGCGACAGCGGCAACAACTACACGGGCTGGGCGAGCACCACCTACGACCAGCTGACCTTCGAGGCCGCGCGCACGGCCGATCCCACGGCGCGCCGCGCCTTGCTCGACCGGGCCGAGAACCTGCTCATCGAGGAGGCTCCGTTCATCCCGCTTTACCACTACACCCACGTCTACCTCGTGCATCCGTCAGTCAAAGGCTGGCATCCGACGTTGCTCGACCACCATCCTTACAAGCATGTGTGGCTGGACCGGTAGCCGCGGCCGTACCGGCCGCGAGCAGGGGTCGGATTCAATCGCGCGGCCGGCACGGCCGCGGCTGCAAGTGCTCGCGTTGCTTGTCCTCGGTCTCTTCGCCGGCTGCGCTCGTTCGCCCGAGACGCCGGAGTCCGTCCTCCGCCTCAGCCAGCGCAACGAGCCGGCCGTGCTCGATCCCGCCCTCGCCACCCTGCCCGACGAGTTTTTTGTGCTGCGCGCCCTGCTTGAAGGCCTGCTCGCACCCGACCCCGGCGGCGGGGAGCCCCGTCCCGCCGCCGCCGAGCGCTGGACGGTTTCGCCGGACGGCCGCACCTACACGTTCTTTCTGCGAACCGACCGGCGCTGGTCGAACGGCGAGCCCGTCACCGCGGCCGACTTCGTGGCCTCGTACCAGCGCGCGCTCACCCCGGCCACCGCCGCGCCCAAGGTCAACGTGTTCTTCCTCGTCGATGGCGCCGAGGCGTACTACCGCGGCGAGCTCACTGACTTTGCCGCCACCGGTTTCGCCGCCCCCGACCCGCAGGCGCTCGTGATCCGTCTTTCGCGGCCGGCGCCGCAGTTTCCCGCGTACGTCGCGAGCGGTCCCTGGCTGCCGGTCAACCCGCGCGTCGTTGCCCGCCACGGCTCCGACTGGACCCGACCCGGCACCTTCGTGGGCAACGGCGCGTTCACCCTGGAGGAATGGCGCCCCCAGCAGCGCCTGCTCGTCCGGCGCCGCACCGGCGAACCGGTCGCGGCGGACGTGCACGTCGACGCGCTCGCGTTCCTCGCCATGGACAACGGCGACACCGAGGAGCGCGCCTTTCGCGCCGGTCAGATCGACGTCACGATGGGCGTGCCCGCGTCCAAGCTCGCCGGATACGAAGCCGCCGCCGATCCGCGCCTCCGACGCGCCCCGTTGCACGAGACGCGTTATCTGACCTTCAACACCCGGCGCGCACCCCTTTCCGACGCGCGCGTGCGCCGTGCGCTCTGCCTCGCGCTCGATCGCGAGGCACTGGTCACCCGCGTGGTGCTCGGGGGACAACGCGTGGCCCACACCTTTGTTCCGCCGGGACTCGGCGGACACCGGCCGCCGCCGAGCGAGGTGCGCTTCGATCCCGACGAGGCCCGGCGACTGCTCGCCGACGCCGGGTTTCCCGCTGGCCGGGGCTTTCCCCGGCTCGAACTCGCCACCTGGACCAATCCGGCGGTGGCGGAGGCGCTCCAGGCCATGTGGAAACGCGAGCTCGGGATCGAGATTGCGATCGGCCAGCGCGAGGCTCGGGTGCACCTCGCCGCCCTCGCATCCGGCGATTATGACCTCGGGTTCATGACCGCGATTCCGGACGTGGCCGATCCGGCGGACCTGCTCGGCAACCTGCGCACCGGGGCTCCGGCCAATTATCCGCAGTGGCACGATGCCGCCTACGACGCCGCCCTCGACCACGCCGCCGCCGCCACGACGGCCAGCGAACGCCTCGAGCGTCTCGCCGCGGCGGAAACCCGCCTGCTCGCACAGCGTCCGGTGTCGCCGCTCTATTTCAATACCCGCAACTTCCTCGTCAGCCCGCGCGTGTCGGACTGGCATGAAGACGCCCTGTGGAACCGCTTCTACGGAGGCGTGCGCCTGCGCGCGCCTTGAGCGCCAAACCCCGCCCGCCACTTGCGCCCGCGGTCGGGCGGCGTTTTCTACCAGCATGCGCCTCACCCCGCTCCTGGCCGCCCTGTTGATCGGTCCCGGGTTGCTCGTCTCCGGTTGTCAGCGCGAATCGCCGGCCCGGGAAACCAAGGTCCTTCACTTCGGCAATGGCACCGATCCGCAGGACCTCGACCCGCATGTCGTCACCGGCGTGCCCGAGAACAAGGTGGTCAACGCTCTCTTCGAGGGCCTCGTGGCCGAGGGGCCGACGGGCAGCGATACGATTCCTGCCGTCGCCGAGCGCTGGGAAATCTCCGCCGACGAACGCGTCTACACTTTCTTCCTGCGCAAGGACGCCCGCTGGTCGAACGGCGACCCGGTCACGGCCCACGATTTCGTCGGCTCGTTCAAGCGCATGCTCACGCCGGCCCTCGCCGCCGAGTACGCCTACAAACTGCACAGCGTGGTCGGCGCGGAGGAGTTCAACCGCGGCACCCTCACCGACTTTGCGCAGACCGGGTTCAAGGCGCTCGACGATCACACCCTGCGCATCGAGCTGAAGCGGCGCGTGCCGTACCTGCTGCATGCCATGAAGCATTATTCGTGGTTTCCGGTGCACCTGCCCTCCGTCGAGCGGGCCGGCGGCCTGGAACGCCGGGGAACGGACTGGACCCGGCCGGGCAACCTGGTGGGCAACGGTCCCTTCGTGCTCAGCTCGTGGCGCGCCGGCCAGAAACTCGTCGTCACCCGCTCGCCCACCTACTGGGACCACGACCACGTGAAGCTCGATGAAATCCATTTCTATCCGACCGAGAACATCGAGGCGGAGGAGCGCATGTTCCGCGCCGGGCAGTTGCACAAAACCAACGAACTGCCGGTGTCGAAGATCGACGTGTACCGGCGGGAGTTTCCCACCGCCTACCGGGAGGATCCTTACTACGGCGTGTACTTCTATCGCCTCAACACCACGCGCCCGCCCCTCGGCGACGTGCGGGTGCGGCGGGCGCTGGCGCTCGCGATCGACCGCGAAGCCATCGTCACCAACATCACGCGCGCAGGCCAGCGACCGGCCTATCACTTTTGTCCGCCGTCCGAGGCCTACGCTTCCCGCGCCCGCCTCGAGGGCGACCGCGACGAGGCCCGCCGCCTGCTCGCCGAGGCCGGTTTCCCCGGCGGCCAGGGGTTTCCCCGGCTGCAACTGTTGTTCAATACCTCGGAGAATCACCGCGCCATCGCCGAAGCCATCCAGCAGATGTGGCGCCGCGAGCTCGGCGTGGAGATCGCCCTGACCAACCAGGACTGGAAGGTGTATTTGGACTCCCAGGACACCATGAACTACGACCTTAGCCGGGCCGGCTGGATCGGCGACTACCCGGATCCCGCCACCTTCATGGACATGTGGGTGACCGGCGGCGGCAACAACGACACTGGCTGGTCGAACCCCGAGTACGACCGCCTGCTCGCCGCCTCGCAGGAGGCGCCGAACGACGCTGCCCGCTACGAGATCTACCACCAAATGGATGCGCTGCTCATGCGCGAGGTGCCCATCATCCCGATCTATTTTTACACCCGCCCCTACGCGCTCGATCCGAAGGTGCGGTGGGTTCCCAATATCCTCGATAACCGCAACTGGAAGTTCGTGGAAATCGCGGACTAGAAAGCAGTCCAAGGTCGAAGGTCGCAGGTCAAAGGTCACCCGCTGCTCCGCGCTGCGGAGCAGCTCGCCAGTGGGATGGCCCGCATGGGCGGGCCGGTGACGACTTTGGATTTTCGACTTTAGCCCTTTGACTGACTTCTAGTCCGAGGCATCCCGCTGCGCCTCCAATAAGGAATGGACGCAGTCCCGTCCTCCGGCCTTCATTTGCAGCCATGTTCCGTTTCATCGCCCGGCGTCTGCTCGAGACGATTCCGGTCCTTTTCGTCATCATCACGGCCACCTTCTTCATGATCCGCTTCGTGCCGGGCGGTCCGTTCACGGCGGAGAAGGCCGTGACTCCGGAAATCCTGCGCAACCTCGAAGCGCACTACGGCCTGGATCAGCCGCTTTACCGGCAATACCTCGACTACCTCGGCAGCCTGTTGCAGGGCGACTTCGGGCCCTCCTTCAAGTACCCGAACCGCACCGTCAACGAGATCATCGCTGACAAACTCCCGGTCTCGCTCGAACTCGGTCTTATCTCGCTCGCAGTAGCCCTCGGCCTCGGCCTCACCCTCGGCGTGGTGGCGGCGATCAAGCGCAACACGCTCTTCGACTACGCGGCCTCGTCGATCGCCATGACCGGCATCTGCGTGCCGACCTTCGTGCTCGGCCCGCTGCTCGTGCTCGTCTTTGCGATTCACCTGCGCTGGTTCAATGCCTCGGGCTGGTACCTGCCGATGGATCGCGTGCTGCCCGCCGCCACCCTTGGACTCGTCTACGCCGCGTACATCGCCCGGCTCACGCGCGGCGGCATGCTCGAGGTCCTCAATCAAGACTACATCCGCACCGCCCGCGCCAAGGGGGCCTCGGAGGCGCGGGTGATTTTCCGCCACGCCCTCCGCGGCGGACTTCTTCCTGTGGTCGCCTACCTCGGCCCGGCCATTGCCGGCATCCTCACCGGCTCGTTCGTGATCGAAACGATCTTCCAGATCCCGGGCCTCGGCCGCGAATTCGTCACCAGCGCCGGCAACCGTGACTACACCCTCATCCTTGGTCTCGTAATCCTCTACGCCGGCCTCATCGTCGCCCTCAACCTCGTCGTCGACGTGGTGCAGGTGTGGCTCAATCCCAAGCTCAAGTTCGAGTAAGGCGCCATGGTCTCCCTCTCGCCCAAGCACCTGCCGTCCGCCAACCTGACGGCCGCCCAGCTCGAATCCGGCACTTCGCTCTGGACCGACGCGTGGCACCGTCTCGCCCGCAACCGGCTCGCCGTCGCCGGTGGCATTCTGCTGCTCCTGCTCACGGTGGCCTGCGTCATCGGCCCCCTGCTCAGCCCTTACGGCTACGAGGACACCAACCTCAACAACACCTTCGCCCCGCCCGGTCCCGCCCACTGGCTCGGCACGGATCAACTGGGACGCGATCTGCTGACGCGGTTGCTCGTCGGCGGGCGCATCTCGATTGGCGTCGGCCTGTGCGCCACTGTGGTGGCCCTGACCATCGGCGTCGCCTACGGCGCGATCGCAGGCTTCTTCGGCGGCAAGACCGACACGGTCATGATGCGCATCGTCGACATCATGTACGCGCTGCCGTTCACCATCTTCGTCATCCTGCTGATGGTGTTCTTCGGCCGGAACATCGTGCTCATCTTCGTCGCGATCGGAGCCGTCGAATGGCTCACCATGGCCCGCATCGTCCGCGGCCAGGTCCAGTCGCTCAAGCGCATGGAGTTCGTCGAGGCCGCACGCACGCTGGGCTTCAGCAACGGCCGCATCATCGTGCGGCACATGCTGCCCAACATCCTCGGCCCGATCATCGTCTACGCCACACTGACCATTCCGGCCGTCATGCTGCTCGAGGCCTTCCTGAGCTTCCTCGGGCTGGGCGTGCAACCGCCGCTCAGTTCCTGGGGCGTGCTGATCAAGGATGGCGCGGAGAAGATGGAGGAGTTCTGGTGGCTGCTGGTGTTCCCCGGCACGGTGTTTTCCCTGACCCTGTTTTCGCTCAACTTCCTCGGCGACGGCCTGCGCGACGCCCTCGACGTGCGCGCCTCGAAGGACTGACGCCGCCATGCAACGCCTGCGTCCGTATTTTCGTTACCTGCGCGCCCACCGCGGCCTGCTGGCGCTGGCCATCTTGTGCGGCTTGATCGCCGGTCTCGCCTCGGGCGCCGGCCTGCCGCTGATGGTGCGCAAGGTCTTCCCGGTGATCTTCGCCGAGGACGCGGCGCCGCTCTCGACCTGGGAGCTCGCCGCCGTCGTGCTCTGGTTACCGGCCGTCTTCGTCGTGCGCGGCGTCGCCGGTTATCTCAACGGCTACCTGATCCAGCTCGTCGGCACGCGCGTGCTCGAGGGCATCCGCCTCGATTTCTTCCGCAAGCTGCAGGTGCTGCCGCTGTCGTTCTTCCAGAAGAACTCCACTGGCGACCTGCTCTCGCGCGGCCTGGCCGACGCGAACCAGCTCCAGACCACGCTCACCACCGTGGCCAACGAAATCGTGCGCAGCCCGGCCACGCTGCTCGGCTCGCTCGGCGCCGTCGCCTACCTCGCCTACGTGGAGGAGGGCGTGGCCCTCGTGCTCGTCACGCTCGCCGCCGTGCCGTTGTCCGTTCTCCCGATCCGCTACGTCGGCCGCAAGCTGCTCAGCCGCGCCGGCAAGATCCAGGCCGAGCTCGGGGCCGTGACGGCCTGCATGAGCGAGAACCTCTCCGCCACGCGCGAGGTGCGGGCCTTCAGCCTCGAGCAGCGCGAGGTCGACCGCTTCGCGGGCGTGTCGCGCACCCTGATCCGCGCGCAGATGAAGTACGCGAAGTACGACAAGATCCTGACGCCGCTGATCGAGATCATCTCCGCCGCCGGTATTTCGTTCACCCTGCTCTACGCCTACAAGGTCAGCCTCGACCAGGAGGTGTTCATCGCCCTCATCACCGCCCTCTACGCGAGCTACGATCCGATCAAGAAGCTGGGCAACCTGAACAACGAGACCAAGCGCGGACTCGGTGCGCTCGACCGGCTCGAGGCGGTGTTGCACGCACCGGTGGAAATCACCGACCGCCCGACCGCCCGGTCTCTCGAGCGGGCAAAGGGCGACCTCGCCTTCGAAGGCGTGAGCTTCGCCTATGAGGCCGGCGAGACGGTCCTGCACGACGTCTCGGTGCGCATTCCGGCCGGCACAGTCTGCGCTTTGGTCGGGCCCAGCGGTGCCGGCAAGTCGACCTTTGCCCACCTCGTGCCGCGCTTCTTCGATCCCACCACCGGGCGCGTCACGCTCGACGGCCATGATTTGCGCGACCTGCGCCTCGCCGACCTCCGGCGCAACCTTGCGATCGTCTCGCAGGATCCGGTGCTCTTCAACGACACGGTCTTCAACAACCTTCTCATTGCCCGGCCCGACGCCACCGCCGCCGAGGTGGAAGCAGCCGCGCGCGCCGCCTACGCCCACGATTTCATCTGCGCCTTCCCCGACGGCTACGCGACCCAGGTCGGCGAGCGCGGCGCCCGGCTTTCGGGCGGACAAAAGCAACGCCTCGCCCTCGCCCGCGCTTTCCTACGCAACGCACCCCTGCTCATCCTCGACGAGGCGACGAGCGCGCTCGACAGCGAGAGCGAAGCGTACATCCAGCAGGCGTTGCGCACCCTCGTCGCCGGCAAGACGGTGCTGATCATCGCCCACCGGTTCAGCACCATCCGCGACGCCTCGCTGATTCTGGTCTTCGACCAGGGCCGCATCGTCGCCTCCGGGGCGCACGACGTGCTGCTCGGCACGAGTCCGCTGTACCACGCGCTCCACGCGCGGCAACGCGGCGCTTGAGCCGGCGCCTCCGTCCGGTTATCGCCACTCCATGGAGCAAGCGCCGGGCAAAGTCCTGTGCATCGTGTTCAAGTTCCTCGGGGACGTCGCCGTCGCCCTGCCCGCCGTGCACGCCCTCAAGGAGCGCTGGCCCCGGACCGGCCTGCACCTGCTCGTGGCGGACGACGCCGCTCCGCTGGCCCGGAATCTGCCGTGGATCGACCGCGTCTGGCCGCTGCCGCGCACGCGGGGGAAGGCGCGGCTGCTCGACTCGTGGCCCATGATCCGCGATTTGCGCGCTGAGAACTTCGACCTGTCGCTCGACTTCATCGGCAACGACCGGGGCGCCCTGCTCAGCCTCGCCGTCGGCGCGACCCATCGTTACGGGGTCTCCGCCCCACGCGGCTTTCGCGGCCGGCGCCTCTGCTACCACACGCTCGTGCCCGAAGCGCCCTTTGACTGGCACGAAACGCGGCGCCACCTGCATTTTCTGCGCTCGTTCGGGGTGAACTTCGACCACCCGGCCCGCCTCGAACTCAAGGCCCCGGCCGCCCAGGCCGACGCCGCGGCACAGCTGCTGCCGCCGGACGCGATCATCGGCCATATCACCACGAGCAAAGCGCTGAAGGAATGGCCGCTGACGCATTGGCTGGCCCTCGCCCGTCACGCCCGCGCCTCCGGCCGGACCTTTGTCTTTGCCGCCGGCCCCAGCGCCCGCGAACGCGCGCTGCTGGCCACGCTGAAGGCCGAGGCGCCGGAGATTCCGCAACTCCCGCCCCTCAGCAGCCTCGATCTCTACCTCGCCGTGCTGGCCCGCGCCGCCCTGTTGGTCTCGGGCGACACCGGCCCCATGCACTTTGCCGCGGGACTCGGCACGCCGACGCTCAGCCTCTTCGGGCCGAGCCGGGTCGACCTGTGGGCGCCGGTCGGCCCGCACGCGCGCTGCCTGAGCGCGCCCGGTTGCACCTGCAATCCGGAATGGACCCGATGTGCCCAAGCGACCTCGTGTTTCGAGCGGCTCACCCCCGACGCCGTATGGGCCGCCGCCGAAGCCCTGCTCGCCCCCGCCACCACGCATGCACGTCCTGGTCTTTGAGCCGGCCCGGAGTGGGCATCATCTGCCCTTCCTGCGCTACGTGGCCGGCGATCTCGTCGCCGGCGGCCACGCCGTCACGCTGGCCGCCGAGCCGGCGCCAGAACCATCACCCGTCCTGCGCTCCGCCCTCGGTGGGGTGCTCGACGCCTGCCGTTGGCAGCCGCTCACGCCGGTGCGCGGCGGCCTCCGGTACGGCCAGCGCCTCGCCATGCTCGCGCGTGCGCAGGAACAGGCCCAGGCCGACCTCGTCTTCGTTGCCTGCCTCGACCTGATCTCATCGGATCTCTTCCGGCGCACGGCGCTCGGACTGCGTCCGCCCGCCGGCCTGCACGGCCGCGTCTCCGGCATCTTCATCCGGCCGCGCGTCGCCGATGGCCGGCTTGCCCGCGGCCTCGGCGATCGCTGGAAACAGCGGGGCTTCCTGCGCCTGCAGCGCTCCGGCTGGCTGCGGACTGTTTTCACCCTCGACGAAACCTTGCCCGGCCAGCTCGCCACCGGCGTGCGGCCCGGATCGCTGCTCCCGCTGCCCGATCCGTGGGAAGGCGACTTCTCGCCCGGACGCAGCGAGGCGCGCCGGCGGCTCGGATTGCCGGAAAACGCGTATTTGTATCTCCACTACGGCACGGCCAGCCCGCGCAAGGGCCTGCCCACCGTGCTGCGCGCCACCGCGGCCCTGCCGGCCGGGCTGCCCGCCGCGCTGGTCTGCGCCGGGCGCGCAGGCGAGGCCCATGCGGACGAACTGGCGGCGCTGGCCCGGACCGGCCGGGCCCACGTCTTCAACCGCTTCATCGCGGACGACGAGGAGGCGCTCTTCTTCCGCGCCTGCGACGCCGTCGTGCTCGCCTACGAAGGTCACTACGGCTCGAGTGCGGTGCAGGCCCGCGCCGCCGCCGCCGGCCGGACAATCATCGCCTCGGACGAAGGCCTGGTCGGCCACCGCACGCGCACCCAGAGGCTGGGCCTGACCTTTCCCACCGGCGATGCCGCCGCCTTGGCGCGCACGATCGCCGAAGCGGCCGCGCTGCCGCCGGAGACCTTCGCCGCAGGCCTGGCTGCCTACGCGCAGCATCATTCCCGCGAGAATTTCCGCCGCGCGCTGCTTGCCGGACTCGCGGGTTGACCGCGTCCAGGACGCACGGCCGTCAGCCCGCCCCGCCCGCGCGGCGCCAAGCCGCATCGAGCGCACTGGAGACGGTGTCCACCGACAGGCCCGCCATCGTGCCGTCCGGGGAATCGAGCGCGGCATGCATGTCACCATTCGGCGGATACGGCGCGCGCATATGCGCCCGCGTCGGCCCGAAGAGCGAGAGGGTGCGCACGCCCAGGGCGGCGGCGAGGTGCATCGGGCCGCTGTCGTTGGCCACGACCAGGGCGGCGCGCGGAAGGGCGGCGATGATCTCCGGCAGCGTGGTGCGGCCCATAAGGTTCACGAAACGGTCCGGCGGCAGGCCGCCGGGGGCCTCGATTACTTTCTGGCCGGCCCAGACCACGCGGGCCGCCGGATGCGTCGCGAGGAAACGCTGCGTGAGCGCACCGAACCCGGGCCACTCGCGGTCGGCCCCGCGGCTGTCGGGAAACATCAGCACCGGGCCAAGCCCGCCGGCCGGTGCAAAGGCCTGCGCGTGGCGGAACTCCGCCGGCGGACGAAAGGTGACCTGACCCGCCAGTTCGGGCGGGAGGTCGAACACGCGGCAGAACTGGAGCAGGATCGCCACGGAGTGTTCGCGCCACGGCCCCTCGGGCAGCGGCACGGTCTCATCGTAGAACCAACCGGCGCCCTCCCGGCTGTCGCTCCGGCCCACCTTGCGCGGGGCCCGAGCCGCCCAGGTCATCAGGCCCGAACGCGCCAGACCCTGAAGGTCGAGCACGAGATCGAAGCGTTCCCGGCGCAGTTCGCGCAACAGGCGCAGGAAGCCGCGCACGCCGCCTTTGCGCGCGAAGACAAACACCCGGTCCACCGTGAGGCAGTCCCGCACGACGGGCGCGAAGGTGTCCGCCACCACCCAGCTGATGCGCAGATCGGGCCGGCCGGCCTTGAGCGTCGCCGCCACCTGCAAACCGTTGAGGATGTCGCCCAGCGAGGAGGGCTTGATGATGAGGACGTCGGTCATGGACGGCGCCTGCGCGGGTCGCCGCGAAGCGGATTGCCTCCTGCCTTGCCGGGCACGAGCATGCGAGGCAATTCCCATTTCCCGATGCCGCCGGACGATCCCCCCGCCTTCAGCAAACTCGCCGAGGAACTCATCGGCGACTTTCGCGGCGTCGCCTACCGCGTGCCGGGCCGGCAGAAGAAGCGACCGACCAAGGATCTTTCTGCGTTGGTCGAATCGCTTCTGCAGCAGTACCAGATCGGCCGGGACGCCCCCGAGCACACCATCCGCGCCCAGTGGAGTGAGATCGTCGGACCGGCCAACGCCGCCTACGCCCACGCCGTTCAGATCGATCCGCGCGGACGCCTGCTGGTCCTCGTGGCGCACCCCGTGGTGCGCAACGAACTGTTCCACCACCGGCAGACGATCGTGTCCCGCATCCAGCGCCTGCCGGGATGCGAAGGCGTGAAGGAATTGAACCTGCGGTCGAGTTGACACCTATTGCGTCTCGATTGCAACCATGACCCAGCCTGGGATCGCGGCCTCGTTGAAATTAACGCTTGCCCCGGTTTGGGCCGATATGGGATATCCACGTCTTGCGTTAGTGGAATCCCGTCGGTTACGGGGTCCCACCATGACTGGTCCGGCACTCCGCCGGATTGGAACGGTGTCGTCGGCTGGAGCTCTGGTTAACCCCGGGGCCGAGGCGGGTGGCACGGGGCCTGCAAAGGTCCCCTACAGTCGTGCCAACCTCCCAACAAACCATGTCTACCGTCGTTAAACCCGAAATCATCGCAGAATACAAAACCCACGAGAAGGACACCGGCTCCTCCGAAGTCCAGATCGCGCTGCTCACCGCCCGGATCAATCACCTGACTGATCACCTGCGCACGCACCGCAAGGACTTCCACAGCCGCCGGGGCCTCCTTCAGATGGCCAGCCGACGTCGCAAGCTCCTCGATTACTTGAAGCGGCACAACCTGCCCAAGTACAACGAGCTGCTGCAGAAGCTGAATCTCCGCAAGTAACCCTTTTGCAACACGGGCGACCCGATCCGCGGGTCGCCCGTTGTCTTTACGACACTCGAGATCAGACCGGGACATTTCCGTTTGCCGCCAGAGCTCCAGCTCCGGGGCGCCAAACGGGAATCTCTCGCGTCAATCGCGAGGATGCAGGCTGGTTACCAGCCCAACCCACCGTGTGACGCGACCTCTCGGTCGCGTGTGTACCCGTTACCCGGGAGCCCTTTAGGTTAGCAGTCAAAAGTTAAATGTCGCAGGTCCTAGGTCGCCAGCGGCTCCGCATCGCGGAGCGGCTCACCGTTCAAAAAGGCTCGCTCCGGCGAGCCGGAGACGACCTTCGACGTTGCGACATTCGACCTGCGACGTCCCCCTGAAGTCCCCCGCACCTACCCACCCCAGGTCGCCGGCCGCGTGTCGCCGGTGACCGTTGATCTATCCGCGACACGCTGTCCGTTCGTATCCGTCATGAATCAGAAACATATCGTCACGGTCCCGGGTCTCGGGATCACGTTCTCCGCGGGCACCTTTGCCCAACTCGCCAATGGCGCCGTCAATGTCTGCGTCGGCGAAACCAACGTCTTCGTCACCGCCTGCGTCGCGCAGTCCATGCGCCCCGGTCAGGACTTCTTCCCCCTCACCGTCGACTACCGTGAGAAGTACGCCGCCGCCGGCCGCTTCCCCGGTGGCTACTTCAAGCGCGAAGGCCGCCCGTCCGAGAAGGAGATCCTCACCTCCCGCCTCTGCGACCGCCCCTGCCGCCCGCTCTTCCCCGAGGGCTTCCTCAATGAGGTCCAGATCATCGGCCAGCTGATGTCGGCCGACCAGATCAACGAGGCCGACATCTCCATGGTCAACGGCGCCAGCGCCGCCCTCGCCATCTCCGACATCCCGTGGGCCGGCCCGATCGCCTGCGTGCGCGTCGCCGAGATCGACGGCCAGTTCGTCGCCAACCCGACGATCGAGCAGATGTTCTCCTCCACCCTCGACCTCATCTACGTGGGCACCGAGAAGGACATGTTGATGATCGAGGGCTCCGCGGACCAGATCTCCGAAGACCGCTTCATTGAGGCGCTCGCCTTCGGCCACCAGTCCATCCAGCCGATCATCGCCGCCATCAAGCAGCTGGTTGCGCTCTGCGGCAAACCCAAGGCCACCTTCCCGCTCGTCGGCGCCACGCCCGAGGCCCGCGCCATCATCGAGCGCGTCGTCCCGGCCGAACGCGTCTCCGCCGCCATCTTCGGCTTCGAGAAGGCCGTCCGCTCCGCCAACGTGAAGGCGCTCAAGGAAGAGGCCAAGGCCGCCCTGCTCGCCGAACTCGGCGAGGGCAAGTTCACCGACGTCGACCTCAATGTCGTCTTCGAGGACCTGCAGTACAAGGCCTACCGCAAGACCGTGCTCGAGCGCGGCGTCCGCGCCGACAAGCGCGATGCGAAGTCCCTGCGCCCGCTGCAGGCCCAGGTCGGCGTCCTCCCGCGCGTGCATGGCTCGGCCATGTTCCAGCGCGGCGACACCCAGAACATCGCCATCACCACCCTCGGCCCGACCAAGGAAGCCCAGGAGATGGACGGCCTGACCGGCGGCGCGACCTCCAAGTCGTTCATCCTCCACTACAACTTCCCGCCCTTCTCCGTCGGCGAGACTGGCCGCTTCACCGGTCCCGGCCGCCGCGAGATTGGCCACGGCGCCCTCGCCGAACGCTCCCTCGTGCCGGTGCTGCCGCCCGAGGACGTGTTCCCCTACTCCATCCGCGTCGTCTCCGAGATCATGGCCTCCAACGGCTCGACCTCGATGGCCTCGATCTGCGGCGGCTGCCTCGCCCTCATGGACGCCGGCGTGCCCATCATCGCCCCCGTCGCCGGCATCTCCTGCGGCCTCATGACCGAGACCGCGCCGGACGGCTCGATCGCCAAGTGGACCACCATCACCGACATCCTCGGTGAGGAAGACCACTTCGGTGACATGGACTTCAAGCTCGCCGGTACCACCAAGGGCATCACCGGCTTCCAGCTCGACCTCAAGATCAACGGCCTGCCGTTCGAGATCGCCAAGACCGCGATCTACCAGGCCCGCGACGCACGCGTCGAGATCCTGAAGACGATGCTCGCCGCCCTCCCGGCCCCGCGCAAGGACCTGTCCAAGTACGCCCCGCGCATCCAGACGATCCAGATCGATCCCGAAAAGATCGGCCTGCTCATCGGACCGGGCGGCAAGACGATCCGCCGCATCACCGAGACGACCGGCGCGCAGATCGACATCGCCGACGACGACTCCGGCAAGGTCTTCATCTACTCCAACAACGGCGACGCCATGAACCGCGCGATCCAGGAGATCGACAGCCTCTGCGGCGGCGCTGGCGGCGGCGGCGGTGGCGCCCCGATCGAGCTGAACAAGATCTACACGGGCCGCGTGACGGGCATCAAGGACTTCGGCTGCTTCGTCGAATGCTTGCCCGGCAAGGAAGGCCTCTGCCACATCAGCGAACTCGCCGACTTCCGCGTGCGCCGCACCGAGGACGTCGTCAAGATGGGCGACTCGATCACGGTCAAGTGCATCGGCATCGACGAGAAGACCGGCAAGGTCCGCCTCTCGCGCAAGGCCGCCATGAAGGAACTCGAGGCCCAGAAGCAGGCCGGCGGTGACGCCGCGCCGGCCCCGGCCGCCGACGCCCCGGCCCAAGGCTAAGCGTCGCCCGCAAACCTTCCGTAGCGTTTCAAGCCGCGCCCTCATCCATGGGGTCGCGGCTTTTTTGCGATCAGTCGGCTCCGCCCGATCCGACCGATGCCCCCCTCGTTCTCGTAATCGTTCTCTTTCTCGTTCTCGGATCGATTGGATCGGACGAGAACGAGAACGATTACGAGAACGATTTGGGTGATACGGGGCTTCCCCCCAGCACACTGCCTTGCCTAGCTGGTGACCGTGAACCTCCTCCTCACCAACGACGATGGCGTGGCCTCACCCTTTCTGCACGCCTTGGTGCGCGCGCTGCGCGACGATGGACATACGCTGTTCGTCGTCGCCCCGGCCTCAGAACAGAGCTGGATCGGATGTGCCAAGTCGCGGCGGCGCCACGTGGCCTCGGCCGTCGTCGACCTCGGCCTGGGCGTGCCCACCTGGAGCGTCGACGGCACTCCGTCCGACTGCGTCAGCATCGGTCTCGCCCACCTGCTGCCGGCCGACGCCGCCATCGAGGGCGTCGTCAGCGGCATCAACGTCGGGCGCAACGCGAGCCTCGGGTTCATTCTGGCCAGCGGCACGATCGCCGGGGCGTGGGAGGGTGCGGTCCACGGCCTGCCCGGCCTCGCCTTTTCCCTCGATCTCACCCGCGAGGCCTTCGAGGCCTACCACGCCAACCCCAGCCGGCCGTCCGACGAGGTCCACTCCAGCCTGACCCACGCAGCCCGCCACGCCGCCCGCCTCACGCCCGATCTCGTCCGCCTGACCCCGCGCCAGAGTTTCGTCGTGCACAACGTGAACTTTCCCCTGCCGTGCTCGCCCGTCACCGCCGTGCGGCGCACCGTGCCGGCCCGCGTCATCGTGCCCGGTCTCTTCACGCCGGCGGCCGACGACGGCACGCACCGGTTCATCTTCAACCTCGGCCACGATCTGTCGCCCGCCGAACCGCTCACCGACCGCGCCGCGCTCGACGCCGGGCTAATCAGCCACACCGTGCTCGACTACTCCGCGATCGGCCGTCCCGCCTGAGCCGCTGGGCAATCGCAGGTCGCCCGGCGTTATTTTCTCCCCACCGGCGCCGGTTTCCCTGTATCACCGTCCCGACCCGTCCTCGCCCCATGCCCAAAGTCATCCACGGCATCACCGTCGCCCACTTTTTCGAATCCTACCGCGAGAAGCTGAAGATGGAGCTCGTCACCGGCGAGGCCGGCCTGCACCGCCTCATCCGCGAGGGCTCGATCAACCGCCCCTCCCTCGCCCTCACCGGCTTCTTCAAGTATTTCGCGAACAAACGCATCCAGGTGCTCGGCGCGGCCGAGATGACCTACCTGAAGACGCTCGATCAGGTGCAGCAGATCAAGATTCTCAATGAGATGGTCGACCGGCACGTGCCGTGCCTCGTGCTGACGCGCAACTTCCATCCGACCCACGCCATGCTCGCCGTCGCCCGCGAGCGTAAGCTGCCGATCATCCGCACCCCGATGATCACCATGAACTGGGTCAACCTCGCCACCCTCTGCATCGACAACGAATTTGCCCCGTCGTCGACCGAGCATGCCACCACCCTCGACATCCGCGGCATCGGCGTGATGCTGCGGGGCTCCAGCGGCGTCGGGAAAAGCGAATGTGCCCTCGCCCTCATCGAACGCGGGCACTCGCTCGTCGCCGACGATCTCACCGTCGTCAAGGTGGTCGACGAACGTGAACTCAATGCCAGCAGCCGCCCGCTCAACCGCGGTTACATGGAGTGCCGCGGCATCGGCATCATCAACATCGCCGAGATGTTCGGCGTGAAGAGCGTGCGCCTCGAGAAGC
>CAYZBG010000025.1:0-59552 GCA_964476565.1 uncultured Opitutus sp. | reverse complement strand
AACTCTATCGCAATCAGGCACGCACGCCTATGAGGCACCCGGGCGGACTCTTACGACGAACGGCGCCCGGAGCGGGATTTGCTCGAAGTGTTCTCCGTGCTGGAGAAGAGCCTGCTTCCGCCATCGCTCCATCCGTTGCCCCAACGTCGATACCGTGCGCGCTTTCTTTCGTACCGGGGTCGAGGCCTCGCATTCAGACGCTGCCCTCTCGATCGGGAGCAGGAATCCACGGGACGACTGAAAGACCCGCACGCGGGAACGTGGCTCAATCCAATCGGGCAGCTCGCCCGACTTGGTCACGTACTTCAGCAGGTAGCGAAACTCGTCATTCGAAATCCGCCCCACGTTGGTGCGTCCATAGCCCCATAGGTCCGTCAGCAACTCACCCGGGAGGAAGCGCCGGGTGAGAAAGATCGATTGAATGCGCGCCCACTCGTTTTCACGGAGCTCCCGTTTGATGCGGTAACGGGTATTGATGACGTGGTGTCTGCCTTCCCCTTTCACCCCGTAGCGAAGGTGGTAAAACACCCGCTTAGTTGCAGCGGCCCTCAACCCAACCCAGGCAAAGCCCGAAGGGTTTGCCCTTCGATCCATTCTCCTTCGACTTTTTCGATCTTCGGCACCTGCGGCAGACCGCTTTCGCCCAGCTTCAGCCGACTTACCAACATTTCCACCGCACTGACACCCATCTGCTCGACACTCTGACGCACACCCGAAATCCCTTCGGGGTGGACTGCGGCATCGAGCACCGCCAGCCCCAGATCGCGGGGAATCGAAAGGCGACGGGACGCGAAAAAATCCTTCAATCCCGCATAATGGGAATCGTGGTCTGCGTACAGAATAACGTCGGGACGATGCCTCCGATACCAATCCCCCAAGGGAGCTACGTCCACCGATTTCCCGGCATAGAAGATCGGTATATCCAACTCATCGAAGACGTATTTCGAAAAATAGAGATACATCGCCGCGATTACGTGCGCGTTCCGTCCGTCTTGGAACTGCTGTAGCACCGCGCCTGGGCGCCGGTAGCCGCGGGCTTTGAGTTGTTCCAGCAGCACGGTGGCATTCCGGGCGAAGTGGCTTCCCACGCGATGCAGCTTGGTGAGGATGCTTTCGCCGAGCGTCACAATTACAAAACGTTTCAATTCGTCCGGAATCTCACATTCCAACTCACGCGCACCTAAAGAAATCAGCCCGCGAATACCGCGCGCGTTCATGATGGCTGCCAGTCGGGCCAACTTCATTTCCGGATCGCGAACCCAAAACTCCTCCACTCGGTAGCCAAGCTCCCCTGCCCGGCGAATGATGTTTTCATGCAACCGCGCGAGATGCCGGGGGTGGTCGGCATTCCGCCACGGGTGTTGTTCTGGATAGAGCGAAATCAGTCCCAGGCATGCGGTGAGTCCCGCGTTGGCCTGCTGCCGGATGGCACCCATTAACTCCGACACCCGACCATCGACCGCGTAACCGTGTTTTCGCACGAGGCGTGTGATCTTCGCCTTTGTTTTAGCCGAGATACGCGGATGGTTACTCAAAGCCAGAGAAACCGTTGCGGGCGACACACCGGCTAGACGGGCAAGCTGTCGCGTGGTCATACCCTACTTCCAGAATTGCTCACGCTTCGAGTCAAGCGGATCGACATAGGTTAACGCTAACTCGTCATACGATTGTAAACCGCCACCGGCGCGGCTTTCAACCGAAAGAGGTTCGCATCACTCGTCACCCCCCCGAGTGCTGAAAAGAAAACGATCCCGGTTCCGCCCCCAGCGCCATCGACACAACCCACCTCACCCATGCACTCGAAACTGCGCCCCCACGAACTCCGCTACGCCGCTGCCTTGACAGCGCTCTCCCTGGCTTCGACCACCCTCGGCCAGAACGCCACCCCGGCTACTGCCAACGAAAATCCGGTTACGTTGTCCGTCTTCGAGGTCACCGGACAGGCACCGAACCGGTACCAAGCCGCCGAGGCTACGAGCGGCGGCCGCGTGCGCACCGCACTTTTCGACTCACCGCAGACGATCAACGTCGTCACCGGCGAGTTGCTGAAGGATGTGGGCGCAACTCGTCTGTTGGACGGCCTGAAGTACGTGCCAGGGGTCACCGAGTCCACCATTCCCAACGCCCTCGACCGCCTCACTGTGCGCGGCTTCCAGATCGACGGCCGCACCGTGGACGGTTTCTCCGATCCCGCTGTCATCATCTCGAACCTCGAGCCCGCCTCGGTCGATCACATCGAGGTGGTGATGGGGCCGAACTCGATCCTCTCGCCCACCGGCAGCCCGGGCGGCACCGTCAACGTCGTCAGCAAGAAGCCCTCGTTTAACGCCGCGACCACGCTCTCGCTGGAGAACGGCCTCTTCGACGCAGGAGGCATCATCCTGGACTCGACCGGCCCACTCGGCGGCGGGAACGCAAAGCTCGCCTACCGCCTCGTCGCCTCCGTTCGCGACTACGACGGCTACTTCGACGGCACCGAGACGTCCTCCTATCTTGTTGCCCCGGCCGTCACCTACCAGATCGCCCCGGAGTCGAAACTCACCGTACAGGCCGAGATCAAGCGCTGGCGCACGACCAACTATCTCGGCCTGCCCATCGATCCCTCCGCCGGCACCAACAACACCGCCCGCCTCCTCTCCGGCATCTCGCCCAAGCTAGGAATCTACGAGGACGACGACGCCTACCGCCTCGAGAAGTCCCAGGAGTTCCGCACGTTCTTCACCACCAAGGTCACCGAGTCCCTCTCCACCCGCGTCGCAGCCCGCCTCGCCTACATCGACGGACACTTCACGCAGCTCAACACCAACGGCGCCGCCGGCGGCAACGTCGATCCCCTCACCGGATTCTACGTTCCCGGCTTTTCCTTCGGCCCCGCGCCTACCTTCACGCCCACCCCGATCGCCCTGCCGGGCCGCACATTCACGCGCGCCGGCACCGAAACGCGCATCAAGGAATACCGCATCAACCTGCAGAACGACTGGGTCTACAAACGCTCTTTCGAGGGCGTCGAGTCCACCACCAGCGCCGGCATTGCGTACTTCACGCGCCGGCCCGACGGCGACTATCAAGTCCAGGATAACGCCATCACCGGTACGCCGTTCAACATCGACACGCCGCCCTTTCCCACCGGCGTGACCACCGGCGCCGTCACCGCCCGGCTCGCGCAGATCGACCGCAACACGCAACTCTACGTGAACCAGAGCCTCGGCTTCCTCCATGAGAAGGTGATCGTCAGCGCCGGCGCCTCCTCGCTCGACGTGGAGAACAGCGGCACGAACATCCTGCCCGCCACGCCCGTCCGCCTGCGCGGCGTGGATTCCACCGAGAGCACCTTCAGCTATGGCGTGGTGGTGAAACCCGTCCCGACGTTATCCCTTTACTACGGGCACTCTGAGAACGCTCAGCCGATCGACGTGCGCTCACTCTCCTTTGCCGCAGCTACCGATCCCGACTTCACGCTCGGCGAGCAGGACGAGTTCGGTGCACGCGTGCGTCTACTGGACAACAAACTCCAGGCGGGCGTCACCTACTACGAGATACTCCAGACGAACTTCGGCATCCCGAACCCTGCACGGCTGGTCCCCGGCTTCGACCCCGCGACCACGCCCACCCAGATTTTCTCCGACCGCAAGGCGAAGGGCTGGGAGTTCCAGGCCACCTACGAGGTCACGCGCGCGCTCACCCTCATCGGCAACTACACCACATTCACCAACCGCAGCCCGCTCGATGTGCCCTTCCGCGGCACCGCCGAGAAGTCCGGCGCCGTCTGGGCGCGCTACGCCTTCCGCGAAGGCCCGGCCAAGGGCCTCGTGCTCGGCCTTGGTTCGAACTACCTCGCCAAGCGCCCCGGCACCGCCGCCAGCGGTCAGACCGCGGCCAGCACGCCGGCCAACATCATCCCGAACCAGCCGCAGTTCTATCTGCCGGCCCGCACGCTCGTGGATGCCAGCATCGCCTACGACTACGAGGCATGGAACTTCCAGCTGAACATCGATAACGTGCTCGACGAGGACTACCTTGCCGCCGGCATCAACCGCTTCCTCGTCTTCCCCGGCACCGGCACGAATTTCCGCGCCTCCGTCACCTACCGCTTCTGAGCGACCGGTACCGCTACCGGGTCTTCCTCCTCCCCACGATGGCCGGCGTCCCGGCCATCCCTTTTTTCATGACCAAGCTACGCGCCGCCCTCATCGGCACCGGTAACATCGCCCGCCAGCACGTGCGCGGCCTGCGTGCGCACGCCGACCGGGTGGACCTCGTCGCCGTGCAGGACATCGACGCGGCCACCGCCCGGACTTTCGCCGCCGAGCACTCGATTCCCACGGCCCACGCCGACATCGCCACGCTGCTCGCCCACGAGCGGCCGAACCTGGTGCACATCTGCACGCCTCCGCATGTGCACGCCGCGCTGGCCCTCGCCTCGATGGAGGCGGGCGCCCATGTGGTCTGCGAAAAGCCGCTCTGCGCCTCGCTCGCCGAGCTCGACCGACTGCAGGCGGCGGAGCACGCCAACGGGCGCTTCTGCGCGACGGTGTTCCAAATGCGCTACGGCTCCTCCGCTGGGCACGTCCGCCGCGCTCTCGCGGCGGGCGAAGCCGGCCGGCCCCTCGTCGCGGTCTGCCACACGCTCTGGTATCGCAGCGCTGAGTATTACCGTGTGCCGTGGCGCGGGAAGTGGGGTAACGAGCTCGGCGGACCCACCGTGGGGCAAGGTATCCACACGATGGACCAACTCCTGTTCCTTCTCGGCCCGTGGCGGCGTGTGACCGCCGTCGCCCGCACGAGCGACCGCGACATCGAGGTCGAGGACGTTTCGGTCGCACTGGTGGAATTCGAGAGCGGCTGTGTGGCCAGCATCGTCAACAGCGTGCTCTCACCGCGCCAGGAAACCTACATCCGGATCGACGCGCAGCACGCCACCCTCGAGCTCACCCACCTCTATTCCTACAAGAATGAAAGCTGGCGTTTCACCGCCGGCACCACCGCCGATCCGGCGGCCTTCGGCCGGCTCGCGGCCCTGCCGCCCGATGTGCCGGCCGATCACGTCGCGCTCGTAGGCGGGCTGCTCGACGACATCGCCGCCGGCACCGCACCGGTGACGACCGGCGCCGAGGCGCGTACGACGCTCGACCTGCTCACCGCCATCTACAAATCCGCCCTCACGCGCGAGCCCGTGGCCCGCGGCTCCATCGTCCCGGGCGATCCGTTCTACACCAGCTTCCACGGCGGTCTCGGCGACCGCCTCCGCTCATGACCACGATCGCTTCCGTCGAGGTATTTCCCGTCGGCGTGCCGATCACGAGCGGCTTCACCTTCGCATCCGGCAACGCCGGGGCCGCCGGTCAGAAGGCCGTACTGGTGCTGGTCAAGGTGACCGACTCCGCCGGTGAGGTCGGCTGGGGCGAGGGCCGCCCCATGCCCACGTGGGCCTACGAGACGGCCGAAACCGTGGTCACGACGCTGCGCCGCCATCTCGCGCCCGCCGTGCTCGGCGTCGAGGTCTGGGATCGCGCCGGTCTGCACCGGCGTATGACGGCCGCGATCGGCCGCGGCCCCAGCACAGGCCAGCCGATCGCCAAAGCCGCCCTCGATCTCGCGCTCCACGATCTCTGTGCGCGACGGGCCGGTGTGCCGTTGCGCGCACTGCTCGGCGGCAGCGCGGCGCCCGTGGTGCAGCCCCTCAGCTGGACCTGTACCGCGCACACCGCCGACGACGTCGCGCGCGACGTCGAGCGCGGCCAGACGGAGGGCTACTCCCACTTCAACTTCAAGGCCGCCGTCGCACCCGAGACCGATCTCGTCGTGGCGCGTGAGATCACGCGGCGCTCCGCGCCGGGCGCGTTCATCTGGGCGGATGCGAATCAGGGCTTCCAACTGCCCGAGGCCGTCCGCATGGCGCAGGCCTTCGAGCAGTACGGCGTGGCCCTGCTCGAGCAGCCGCTTGCGGCCGACCAGCTCCATTTGATGGCGCAGCTGCGCGCGCGGACCACGATCGCCCTCGCGGTGGACGAGGCGAGCGTGAGTCCCGGCGACTTCTTCGCCTACACGCGCGCCGGGTTGGTGGACTATCTCGTGATCAAGCTCACGCGCAGCGGCGGCATCTGGCCAACACAACAGCAGGTGGGCCTGGCTGCCGCCGCCGGCTTGCCCGCCGTGGTGAGCGGCCTCACCGACGGCCTGTTGACCAAGCTTGCCGCCAGCCAGGTCGCAGCCGCCGCCGGTGTGCGTCGCCCGCTCGCGCTCAACGGCTCCCAGTTCCTCGATGAGTCCGCGCTGTATCCGGAGAAACCCCACCACGAACGCTCCGGCTCGGTGCACCTCGACGCTACCCCTGGCATCGGTGTCTGCCCCGATGAAGCGCAGGTACGCGCGCTCACGATGCCGGACTTCGCCGCGCTCTAGCGACTCCGGCCACCACCGACGTCCCCCGCCTCACGATGTCCGCGACCGTCCCAACCCTCGTCAACGCGCTCGCGTGGCCCGACTACGCGGCCATCGCGCTGTACTTCGCGGCCAACCTTGCGATCGGATGGTGGGTGAAGTACCGGCAGCGAAACTCCCGCGGAGATTACTTCCTCGGCGGCGGGCGTGTGCCGCCGTGGGCCGCGGCGGTGAGCTGGTATGGCACCGCGGTCAGCAGCGTAAGTTTCATGGCGCTGCCCGCCTACGCCTACGCGAACGACTGGCGACCGATGCTCGTTGGGCCGATCGGCTCGCTCGCTGGCTTCGTCATCGCCTTCGGCTTCATCGGCATCATCCGCCGGCTGGATACACCCACGATCTTCTCCTACCTCGAGCGCCGCTTCAGCCGGGAGGTCCGGCTGGTGATTGCCGGTCTGGCCATGCTGCTGAAGGTCTTCGGGCGCTCGAGCGTCATCATGGTCCTGCCTGCGCTCGCGCTCTCAGCGGCCACCGGCATCAACGTCTATCTCAGCATCGCCCTCATGGGCCTTGTGACCACGCTCTACGCAATGGAGGGCGGCTTTGAGGCGGTGGTGTGGACCGATGTCCTTCAGGTCTTGGTCATGTTCGGTGGGGTCTTCTTCATGCTGTGGTATGCCGCGGGCGGGGTGGAGGGAGGCTTGGCCGGCATCGTGAGCGTGGGCGCCGAGGCGGGGAAATTCCAGTTCACCTCCTGGGACTGGAACATCACCGAGGTGACCGGCTGGGTCGTGACCGGCTTCTTTATCGGGTCGATCTTCATCATGCTCTCCGACCAGGCGCTGATGCAGCGCGCGCTGGCTGCGAAGGACGAGCGCGACGCCCGCCGCACCGTTGTGATGGGCTCAATCCTCGGGCTGCCCAACAACGCAATCTTCTTCTTCGTGGGCACGGCGCTCTTCGCCTTCTACCAGGTCAACCCCACCCGCCTCGCGCCCGGCCTGCCGAATGACGCCATCGTGGGCTACTTCCTCGCCCACGAGCTGCCGCGCGGCATCGTCGGACTGATTATCGCGGGTATCTTCGCCGCAGCGATGAGCACGCTGAGCAGCTCGCTGAACAGCGTAGCGGCGATCGCCGCGAGCGACTTCCTCGGCGTGCTGCGGCCGCGCCTCCTCGGGGCCCACGGGGTGCGGCTCGGCCGCTGGGTCACGCTGGTGTGCGGCATGTTTGCGACCGGGATGGCGCTGTGGATCGCCAGCCTCGGCAGCGCTTCGCTCTGGGATCAGTCGATCCGTCTACTGGCGCTCTTCGGCGGCGCATTTCCGGGGGTGTTCGCGCTGGGCCTGTTGACGCGACGCGCCAACGCCCGAGGGGTGATCTTCGGCGCGATCGCCAGCATCACGGTCACGCTGTGGGTGCAGAATTTCACGGCGATCAACTCCTTTTTTCACTCGTTCCTCGCCTTCGCGACGACGGTGGTCGTCGGCTACCTCGCGAGCCTCTGGCCGCGGCGGTCGCTGAAGCCGGAACAGCTGCACGGTCTCACCGTCTGGGACCTGCCGCCGGTGCCAAAGGCGCCGAAGCCTGCCGCCGCCGCCGCGAACCCATCATGAGTGCGATCCCTTCCGTCTATCTGCCCGGCCCGAAGCCCGGCCCGGTGGTCGCGCCCGGCGAATTCGTCTTCGCCGCCGCGCACCTCGATCACGGCCACATCTACAGCCAGACCCAGGGTCTGCTTGAAGCCGGCGCCACCCTCGCCTGGGTTTACGAACCCGATGCCGCCAAGGCGGTGAAGTTCACCGCGCGTTTCCCGCAGGCCCGCGTCGCCCGCACGCTCGACGAGATCCTCGACGATCCCGCCGTCCGCCTCGTCACCGCCGCCGCGATCCCGTGCGACCGCGGCCCGCTCGGCGTCCGCGTGCTGCGCGCGGGCAAGGATTACTTCACCGACAAGGCCCCGCTCACCACACTCGATCAACTGGCCGCCGCCCGCGCCGCTGTCGCCGAGACCGGGCGGAAGTTCATGGTCTACTACTCCGAACGCCTCCACGTGGAGTGCGCGGTGCACGCCGGTACGCTGGTGGAGAGCGGCGCCATCGGCCGCGTCGTGCAGGTGCTCGGCCTCGGGCCACATCGCCTGAACCGCCCGATCCGCCCCGCGTGGTTCTTCGAACCCGAGAGCTACGGCGGAATTCTCTGCGACATCGGTAGCCATCAGTTCGAGCAGTTTCTCCACTACTCCGGCGCGAGCGATGCGACGATCCTGCACGCCGCGACCGGCAATTACGCCAACCCCGATCACCCACGGTTCGAGGACTTCGGCGAAGCCTCGCTTGTGGGCGACAACGGCGCGAGCAACTACGTGCGCGTCGACTGGTTCACGCCCGACGGCCTCGGCACCTGGGGTGACGGCCGCACCGTCATCCTCGGCACCGAGGGCACGATCGAGCTGCGCAAATACACGGATGTCGCCCGCAGCCGCACCACCGACCACCTCGTGATCGTCGACCGTAAGGGCGAGCACCACCTTGAGCTGCAGGGCCTGGTCGGACACCCGTTCTTTGGCCGACTCGTCCTCGACTGTCTCCACCGCACGGAGACGGCCATGACGCAGGCCCACGCCTTCAAGGCGGCCGAGCTGTCCCTCCGCGCGCAGCTCGTCGCGCGCCGCCTCACCGCATGAAAACCTCCGCTCCTTCCTGGCTCTCCCGCGCCATCTTCTACGAACTCTATCCGCAGAGCTTCCTCGACACGAATGGCGACGGCATCGGCGACCTGCCAGGCGTGATCTCGAAGCTCGATTACATCCGCTCGCTCGGCTGCAATGCCCTCTGGCTCAATCCGTGTTTCGTCTCGCCGATGGGCGACGCCGGCTACGACGTGGCGGACTTCTACCACGTCGATCCGCGCTACGGCACCGATGCCGATCTCGTGCAGCTCTTCACCGAGGCCCACGCACGAGGCATGAAGGTCTGCCTCGATCTCGTCGCCGGCCACACCGCCACGGCGCACCCGTGGTTCCATGCCTCAGCCCGGGCGAAACGCAACAAATACTCCGACTGGTATATCTGGACCGGAAGCGTCTGGGAGCGCCCCGCGCCGCCCACGCCCGCCCCGGCCGGCGCCGGCGCCGGCTCGATCGTGCAAGCCATGACGACCGCGCCACTCCAGCTCATCCGCGGCTACGGCGAACGCGATGGCAGCTACGTGGCCAACTATTTCTATTTCCAGCCGGCGCTGAACTACGGTTTCGCCCATCCCGATCCGACGAAACCCTGGCAGCTGCCCGTCTCGCACCCGGCCCCGCAGGCCGTGCGCCGAGAGATGAAGAAGATCATCCGCCACTTCCTCGACCTCGGCTGCGACGGCTTCCGGGTGGACATGGCGTTCTCGCTCGTGAAGGGCGACACCGATTTCCGCGAGACCATGCTCCTCTGGCGCGACATGCGCGCGATGTTCGACCGGAACTATCCAGAGTGCGTGCTCATCTCCGAGTGGTCCGATCCGGAGAAGGCCCTCGCGGCCGGTTTTCATATGGATTTCCTCATCCATCTCGGCCACCCGGGCTACACCTCGCTCTTCCGCGCCGAGCCCGAGCGCAGCCGGACCGGCGGCCCAGCGGCCGACAGCTACTTCGACCGCCGCGGTGCGGGCGACGTGCGACTCTTCCTCGACCACTACATCGCGCAGCTCGCCGCCACGCGCGGCCTAGGTCACATCTGCGTGCCCACGGGCAACCACGACATCATCCGCCTCGCCCACGGCCGCACGCTCGCCGAGCAGAAGGTCGCCATGGCGTTCTTCTACACGTTGCCCGGCGTGCCCTACCTCTACAACGGCGACGAGATCGGCATGGACTATGTGCGTGGGCTCGTTTCGAAGGAGGGCGGCTACGCCCGCACTGGCTCGCGCACGCCAATGCAGTGGGACACCACCCCCAACGCCGGCTTCTCCACCGCGCCGAAGGAGAAACTCTACCTGCCGGTCACCTCGCGCAAACGCGCGGCCACCGTTGCCGGCCAGGAGCGCGACCCAGATTCGCTGTTGCAGTTCGTGCGCGCCCTCGCCGCGCTCCGCCAGAGTACGCCCGCGCTCCAGGCCGACGGTGAATTCACGCCGGTCCACGCTCGGCCGAAGGCCTATCCCTTCGCGTACCTGCGCGCCCTCGACGGCGAAACGATCCTCGTCGCGCTCAATCCCTCCGCCAAGCCCGTCGCGGTCACGCTCGACCTGCCGGCGGACGGCTCGGTGCAGCCGTTGCTCGCCGCAGGCACCACTCTCGGCCCGAAGGGCCGCCGCCTGCGCCTCACCATGAAGGGGGTGAGCTACGGCCTCTTCCGGCTCGCGCCCGCCGCGGCCTCGGGTTTCACTCCGTGAACGAGCTCGCCGGTCACGTCGCGCTCATCACCGGTGCCGCCGGCGGCATCGGGGCCGCTATCGCGCGGCTCTTCGCCGCCGAGGGTGCGGCCGTGGCTCTCCTTGATCGCGAGGGTCCGGCGCTCGCTGGCCTCGCGGCCGACCTCGCCGCCGCCGGCGTAAACGCCACTGCACATCCCGCCGATCTCACCCAGCCGGCCGCACTCGCCACCGCCATCGCAGACGCTGCGGGCGCACACGGGCGGCTCACTTTGCTCATCCACGCCGCCGGCCTGCTCCGGAGCGGCGCGGTGGACGAGATGAGCGAGGCCGACTTCGACGCCGTGCTGGCCGTCAACGTGAAGGGCGTGTGGCTCGCGACCCGGCACGCCGTGCCCCACCTGCGCGCCGCCGCAGGCGGCGGCCAGGGCGCGGCCATCGTCACCCTGTCCAGCGTGAGCGCCTATGTGGGCACGGACCGCTCCTTCGCGTATCACCTGTCGAAGGGCGCCGTCTCCAGCTTCACCCACGCCATTGCCCAGGAGCTCGCCCCGGCAGGCATCCGCGCTAATGCGGTCGCCCCCGGCTGGGTGGATGCCGGCTTCACCCATCAGGCACTTGGCCGCAGCGCCGATCCGATCGCCCTCATGGCCCGGGCCGCCTCCCTGCACGCGCTCAGCCGCATGGCGCGGCCCGACGAGGTGGCGCAGGCCGTGCTCTATTTGGCGTCTGCCCGCGCTTCTTTCGTTACCGGCACCGTCCTCTTTGTGGACGGAGGTTTTATGATCAAGCGGTAGGCGGAACCCACCGACCATGTCCGCCTTTCCAGAGACCCTTCGCAGCGAACTCCGCGTCCTCCTTGGTGCCGAAAACCTCGTCGAGGCCGGCGACTCGCTCACCGCCCTCTCGCGCGACTACTACTGGTACTTGCCCGCCTTGCGCCCTCTGCTCGACGACAAGCGCGCCGATCTCGTCGCCATGCCCGGCACGGTGGACGAGCTCCGCGCCGTGATCGCCGCGTGCTACCGGGCCGGTGTCGCCATCACCCCGCGCGGCGGCGGCACGGGCAACTACGGCCAGTGCATGCCCATCCACGGAGGCGTTGTCATCGATTGTTTGCGCCTTGATCGCATCCACTCTGTCGAAGGGTGCGTCGTGCGCGCCGAGCCCGGCGCCCGTCTCATCACCATCGAAACTCAGGCCCGTGCCGCCGGATGGGAACTGCGCTGCTACCCGTCCACTTGGGTCAAGGCCACGCTCGGCGGCTTCTTCGGCGGCGGCGCCGGTGGCGTCGGTGGGGTGCGCTGGGGCGGAATCGCCACCGGCGACACCGTGAAATCCATCACGGTCCTCACCTGCGAAGCCGAGCCCCGCACGATCCGTTACGACGGGCCGCCGCCCTTCACCGCCCTGCGCACCTTCGGCACCACCGGCGTCATGATCGAGATCGAGATGCGCCTCGCGCCGAAGCTCGACTACGACCAGCTCGCCTTCAGCTCGCCCGACTGGTCGAAGCTCCTCGAATGGACCGACAACGCCATGCGGAATGGTACCTGGCGCAAGCGCGTCGCCTCGCAGTTCCAGTGGCCCATCCCGTCGTTCTTCAAACCCATCAAGAAACACATCCGCGAAGGCGAGCACGTGAGCTTCCTCATGCCCGAGCGCTCGCAGACCGCGGAGGTCATCGCCTCCGCCGAGGCCGCCGGCCTCATCGTCACCTATAATCGCCCGCTTTCCGATCCGCCGAAGCCGCCCTTCCTCTCTGACTTCACCTACAACCACACCACGCTGTGGGCAATGAAGACCGACCCCGCCATCACCAACGTGCAGGCCGGTTTCACCACCGCCTTCCGCGAGCAGATCGCCGAGCTCATGACGCTCTACCCTGACGAGGTGTTGATCCACCTCGAGTGGAGCACGAGGGATCCCGCCCGGACCGTGGGTCCCAACGCCTCGCCCGACGTGATCGGCGTGGGCGGCATCCCGCTCATTCGCTACACCACGCCGGAGCGTTTCGACGCGATCGTCGCCTACGCCCGCTCCATCGGCGTCTCCGTGGGCAACACCCACACCTACCATCTCACGCCCACCACTCCCGAGGGCACCGCCGCGCGCATCGCCCTCAAGTACGACGTCGATCCCCGCGGCCTCCTGAATCCGGGGAAGATGCACACCTTCCCGCTCAATCCCTTCGCGGGCGCTGCCGCCGCCTCATGAACGCATTAGTGGTCACCGTCGCGCCCGCGGGCGCCGCCAGCGGTTTCGGCATCGGTCACCAGATGGGGATCTACTGGGCCGGGTGCCGGCAGGGAGCGCCCGCCCTTCCTGTATCGATCGATCTACTACACGCGCGCGCCCAGGCCACGCTCCCGCCCGAGGCCTTCGCCTACCTGGGCGGCGCCGGGCGGGAGGAGACCGTCGCAGCCAACCGCACCGACTTCGGCGCCTGGCGCATCGTGCCGCGGGTGCTCACCGACATCTCCACGCGCTCCCTCGCCTCCACGATCCATGGGCAGGTTGCGGCCGCGCCGGTCGTCGTCTCTCCCATCGGCCTGCACGAGCTCTACCATGCCGAGGGCGAGTTGCCCGCGGCCCGCGCTGCCGCTGCGCGGGGCATTCCGTTCACGCTAAGCTGCCAGTCCTCGCGCACGCTCGAGGAGGTTGCTGCCGCAATGGGTGGTGCGCCGCGTTTCTTCCAGCTCTACTGGAGCCGTGACCGCGCGCTCACGCGAAGCTTTATCGGGCGAGCGGAGGCCGCCGGATACTCGGCGCTGGTCGTCACCCTCGACACCCGGCTGCTCGGCTGGCGTCCGCGCGACCTCGACCTCGGGCACAACCCCTTCCTGCTCGGCAAGGGTCAGGCCAACTACACCAGCGACCCCGTCTTCCGAGCCGCGCTCACCCGCACGCCCGAGGAGGACCCCCTCGCCGCCATTCGGCACTTTCTCACCGTCTTCAACGACCTCACGCTCACGTGGGACGACCTCGCGTGGCTGCGCGAGCAGACCCACCTGCCCATCACACTCAAGGGCATCCTCCACCCCGAAGACGCACGCCGGGCCGTCGCGAGCGGCGTGCAGGGATTGATCGTGTCGAACCACGGGGGCCGCCAGGTTGACGGCAGTCTATCCGCCATCGCCGCGCTCCCCGCTATCGTCGCGGCGGTCGACGGCCGGCTCGAGATCGGCCTCGACAGCGGCCTCCGCTCCGGGGCCGATGCGGTCAAGGCCCTCGCGCTCGGCGCAGACTACGTGGGCCTCGGCCGCCCGCTCATCTACGGCCTCGCCGCCGGCGGCGAGGCTGGTGTCGGCTGGGTGCTGGACAACTTCTCCGCCGAACTCGACCTCACAATGGCGCTCTCCGGCGCCACGTCGCCAAACGGGCTGACGCCCGATCTGCTGCGGCCCGTCCACGCGTGAGCCGTTCCGGAGGCCGGTGCTCAGCTCTGCCTGCCGCCGCCACATCCGGCTCCTGCTGGACCACACTTTCTCGTCGCGCCCATGTCCTGGCTAATTCTCGCCGTACTCTTGGAGTTCGTCTTCGTGCAGATGCTGAAATTCGCCCAGCGCCGTGGTGATGCAGCGCCGGTGGTGGTGACGACCAACTACCTCGTGGTGGCCACGGCGCTCCTCATATACCTCGTGACCTGCGGGACGCTGGCGGCGCCAGTGGCGGCGGTTGTAACGGGCGTGCTTTCTGGCTCGGTCTTCCTGCTCTCGATGTTACTCTTCAACCGCGCGCTCCAACTCGCGGCGGTGGGTCCAGTGCTGACCGCCTACCGGATGGCGCTGGTGGTGCCGCTGGTGCCCGGCGTGCTGCTGTGGGGCGAGACGCTGGGCGTGGCGCAGCTGGGTGGACTGCTGCTCGCACTCGCGGCGTTAGTATTGATGTCTGCCCGGCCGGGCGAGGCGTCGCGACTAGGATCGGGCGCGATGCTGCGGCTGCTCCTGGCGGTCTTCGTCGTTCAGGGAGTGTGCGGCACGGCGATGCGCTCGGTGCACTACCAGGGGTTGGATGCCTTTCTCCTGCCCGTCCTGCTCGTGGCGTCGCTCACGGCGGGCAGCCTAGGGATGGGTTACCTGTGGTGGCGGGGCGTGCGGCCGGCAGGCCCGGCGGTACGCCTGGGCCTGGGGCTGGGCACGTATAACGCGCTCGCGCTGCCAGCAGTGATGACGGCACTCAGCCACTGGCCGGGAACAATCTACTTCCCAATCACGGGTTGCGGGGTGCTCGTACTTGACCATCTCTGCGCTCACTTTTGGTGGCGCGAAAAGCTCTCTCGGTTCGCGATGGCGGGCTTGGCTCTCGCGCTCATGTCTTTGGCTCTCATCTTAAGTGAGTCGGCCGGTCTGCCGATCTGAATACAACACATTGACCAGCAGATTAACCGTTCACATGCCACGATGAACAAGTTGGGGCGGGCTGACCGTGCCCGCGGCAAGTGCCTCGCGAAGACCGAAGGAATGGGCAGAGCAAGGAGATCACGCTCAAGCACGACAAGTCCGGCGCTGGCACCAGAAAGCTGACCTGTCGCGTCGGAGGCAAAAGCTATGCCCAAAACACGCTAATGTTGACATTGATTACATTCTCGTAATCAATGCTTACTTCATCATGAAGTCTGTGTCTTTCCGTCCCGCCTCCTCGCACGCCTTAAAGGTCGCCGTGGGGGCGGGCGCCTTCTCTCTGCTCGTCGGGGTTGCCCACGGCCTCGCCTATTTTATCATTTCCGATGCCGTTTGGTCCGGCCCCGTCGGCCTGCGCAAGCCCGCCGTGTTCGGGGTGTCGATCGCCGTTACGTTGTGGACCCTCGTCTGGGTCGCCGGGGTGCTGCGCAGCCCTCCGCGGCTGATGGCGTGGGTGCTGCACCTGATGAGCGCGTCGTTGCTGATCGAGTTGGTTGTCATCGCCGGACAGCGCGCCCGTGGAACCGCTTCGCATTTCAACCTGGGGACTCCGTTCGATGCGGCGTTATGGTCCCTGATGGGCGCCGCGATCGGGCTCTTCACCGTCCTCGCGGTCATCGTCGCCTTCGAATCGTGGCGGCGTCCGCCCGAAGATGCCGGCACGCGGGCAGCGGTGCGGGCGGCGCTTCTGCTCTTCGTGCTTGCGCAGGGCTCGGGCCAGATTCTCGCCGTGCATGGCACGGGCGCGGTACTTGCGGACGGAGCATTCGATCCCGCCCGGCTTGCCACCGCCTCGACCTGGGGTACTGCCGGCGACCTCAAGCTGCCGCATGCGATCGGCCTGCATCTGCTGCAGGTGCTGCCGCTGCTGGCCGGGGCGCTTCGGCCGCTGGCCGCGACGGCCGTGCCGTGGATCTGGACCGGGGCGGCCGGCGGATTCGGCGTGTTTGCCGTCATGCAGGGCCAGGCCCTGCTCGGGCGCGCCCCGGGCGACCTGTCGACGGTCGCGGCGATGCTGCTGGGCGGCAGCCTTGCGGCCCTGGTGCTGCCGTGGATCGTCGCCGGCGCCGCTACCCTGCCGCGCGTGCGTCTGCCATGGACAAAGTCAATCGGCGCCCACCATGCCTAAGCGTCCCGCCCGCAAGTCCGCCTACCACCATGGCGACCTGCGCAACGCCCTCATCCAGGCAGGCACGCGGCTGCTCCGCCACGTCGGACTCGACGACCTGTCGCTGCGCCGGGTGGCGAAGGAGGCGAAGGTCAGTCCGGCCGCGCCGTATCGGCATTTCCCCGACAAACACGCGCTGCTCGCCGCCATCTCCGAACGCGGCTTCCACTCGCTGCATGCAAGGCTCGAGGCGGCGCGTGCAGCCTCGCCCGGCGATCTGGATGCGAGCGGCCAGGCGTACCTCGCCTTCGCTCTAGCCGAGCCCGAGACCTACCGGCTGATGTTCACCAAGAATGTGCTCTGCGAAGGTGAGCCTCCGGAGAGCCTGCAGGAAGCGGGACGCCAGGCGTTTCAATCCCTCGTCGCCACCATCGCGGAAGGCCAGGCCTCTGGTCGGATCGTCCGCCGGGATGCCGACCAACTCGCCCTCGGGGCCTGGGCGCTCGTCCATGGCGTCGCGATGCTGATCATCGATGGGGCGCTGGACCGCGAGCCGTACAACCAACTTCCGCCCGGCCATCTTCTCGCCGCCTGCCAAGCGATCTTCCGCGAAGGCTGGCGCACTCTCCCATGACACCCGACTCCGTCTTCTCCTACGCCAACACGTTCGCCCTGCTGGCGTGGCTCTTCCTGATCGGCCCGGCCCGATGGATGCCGCGCACGTTCGCCTGTGTGCGTCTCGCCGTCCCGCTCGTGCTGAGCTGCGTCTACGTCGCGGCGTTCGCCGAGGCCTGGCCCACGATCGAAGGCGGTTTCGGCTCTCTCGACGCCGTACGCACGCTCTTCGGTCAGCCCTGGGTGCTGCTCGCCGGCTGGGTGCACTACCTTGCCTTCGACTACTCGGTCGGCGGGTGGATGCTGGAACGTGCGAAAGCCGACAACCTTTCCCACCTCGCCGTGGTGCCGGTGCTGGCGTTGACCTTCCTGCTCGGCCCCGCAGGTTTCTTCGTCTTTCACCTGCTACGGAACGTCACCCTTCGTTTCCGGCGAAAGGCGGCCTAAGCGTCGAATGCTCTCTACCCCATGAAGCCCACCCCACCCGTCACCCGCCGAACGTTCATCGCAGACCTTGCCGCGGCCGGTGCCGCCTTGGCGCTGACCCCGCGCCTGACCGCCGCCACCGCTTCACCACTTGCGCCCGCAGCTCCGTTTGGGAGTGCATGGACAACCTCGCCCGACCGCATCTGGGCCGGACCCGAATATTGGGCGAACCCGCTGCAAGACTGGCGCGTGGCCAACGGTCGCCTCGAAAACATCCGCGCCGGCTCGGGCCGTGAAGTTCACCTGCTCACTCGCCAACTCGGCGAGCAGGCGGGCACGCTCCAGCTTCGCGTTCGCCTTGGCCTGCTCGGGAATCGCGCCCTCGTCCGCGGTGCCGGTGCGGCCGGTTTCTCCGTGGGCGTACGGGGTGCGTTGCCAGACCATCGTCATCACTTGGTCTTCGGCCAGGGACTGGATTGCGGACTCCGCGCCAAGGGCGAACTCTTCATTGGCAACAATGACCAGGCGCGTACGGCGCCTTGCCCGTTGGGTGACACGCTTGCCGTCGACCTGCAGCTCACGGCCGAGCCCGCCGTTGCAGGGTATCGCGTCGTGCTGGAAGCGCGCGATGCCGGCACCGGCCGCACGCTCGGACGCGTTGAACACGATGCCGTGCCGGCCGCGCGCCTCGTAGGCAACCTCACCCTTGCGGCCAATTTCGGTCCGCGCACCCAGGCGACCGCCGACACGGATCGCTGGTGGTTCTCCGACTGGCAGGTCGATGGCTCGAAGGTGGTCGCGCGCGAAGACCGCGCGTTTGGGCCGTTGTGGTTCAATCACTACGCCCTGCACGCCCGCACGCTGAAGATGTCGGTGCAGCTTCCGCCGCTTGGCGCACAAGACGACCAGGCAGTCCGCTTTCAGGTGCTCGAAGGCGGTGCGTGGCGCACGCAGGCCGAGGCATCGATCGATCCCGCTTCCCGGACTGCGCTCTTCCGACTCCCAGATTGGGATGACACGCGCGATACCTCCTACCGCCTCGCTTACACCCTACGCAGGGCGGACGGACAGGGTACGGAACATTTCCTCGAGGGCGTGATTCGGCGCGATCCCGTCGATCAAGACGTGCTCACCGTCGCCGACATCTCGTGCAACGCGCACTTCGCCTTCCCCAACCAGGCGTGCGCGGAGAGCATCGCGAAACTCAACCCCGACCTGCTCGCCTTCACCGGCGACCAATATTACGAAAGCACCGGCGGCTATGGCGTCGATCGCCGCGGCGGTGACTGGTCCGCCTTGGACGTGCTGCGCAAATGGGCCCAGCACGGCTGGACCTGGCGCGAGGTGCTGCGCGACCGCCCGAGCATTTCGATCCCGGATGATCACGATGTGTATCACGGCAACCTTTGGGGCGAGGGCGGCATTGCCGCACCCGGCCACGATGGTCCCGCCGAATCCAAGGGCGGCTACAAGATGACCGCGGATTTCGTCAACACGGTGCACCGCATGCAAACCGCGCACCATCCGGACTCCCCGGCGAAGCCCGGTCACCAGGGGATCACGGGCTACTACGGCCCGCTCACCTACGGGCGCGTCAGCTTTGCCATCCTCGCCGACCGGCAGTACAAGTCGGCCCCCGACGGCAAGGTGCCGCCCACCACGAGCGGACGCGCCGACCACGTCGTCGATCCCGACTTTGATCCCAATTCCGCCGATCTAGCCGGACTGAGCCTGCTCGGAGACGACCAGGAAGCCTTCCTCCGCGCCTGGACGCGTGATTGGAAAGGCGCCGACCTCAAGGCCGTCATTTCCCAGACCATTTTCACGGCCATGGCCACGCATCACGGCCCGCGCGCCGACCGCCTCGTGGCCGATTATGACACGAATGCCTGGCCGCAGACCGCCCGCAACCGCGCGCTGCGTGAGATGCGCCGTGTCTTTGCCTTCCATCTCGCCGGCGATCAGCACCTGCCCGCCGTGGTGCACTACGGTATCGACGAACACCGCGACGCCGGCGTGGCCTTTGCCTCGCCCGCCGTGAACAACCTCTACGCCCGCCGCTTCCGTCCCGACGGCGTCGACCGCACGTCCGGCGACTACCGCGACAGCTTCGGCCATCCCCTCACCGTGCTCGCAGCCGCGAATCCCGCCAACGAGTTCCGCCGCGGCATTCTCGAGGCCGAGACCGACAAGTCCGCCGGCTTCGGCGTCGTGCGCTTCAACCGCCGGGCCGGCACGGTCACGATCGAATGCTGGCCCCTGCTCGCCGACCCGCTCGTCGCGGGCACGCAGTTCGCCGGCTGGCCCGTGACCGTGTCGTTGCTCGACAACTACGCCCGCAAGCCCGCCGGACACCTCCCTCCCCTGCGCTCCGTCGGCACCAGCCGCCCCCTGGTCGAGGTGATCGAGGAGACGACGGGCGAGACGCTCTACTTCCTCCGCCTGCCTGCCGCAGGCTGGCGCCCGCCGGTCTTTACCTCCGGACCGCACACCCTACGCGTCAGCGATCCCGATTCCGGGCGCGAACGGGTCTTCCCCGGCCTTCGGCCTGGCGAGGGCGCATCGCCGACCCTGGACGTGAGTCTGACTTGAGCGGAAGGCCGGCGGACAGAGCGTTCCGCGACAGATCGAAATGCCTCCCCAGCCTGCCCCACCGTCGGGTGAGGCCGTATTCGCGCCTTTCACGGCCTGGGATTCAACGGGTTGACGCCGATTCGCATTGCCAATGCGTTTCCCGATCCTTCTCCAAACTCCGAGCAGTTGCTGCGTGTCCGCGCCCATGCCCCACCCCACGACCACCCCCGGCCGGATTCTATCCCAGCCCGGCCTGCGCATGCGCTCACGCCGCCGGGTCGCGCTCGTGATCGAAACGTCCAATGCCTACGCACGGAACGTCCTGCTCGGCGTCGTCGGATACATCCGCGAACACGCTCCGTGGTCGTTTTACCTCGTCGAACAAGGCCGAGGCGACGACCCGCCCGCCTGGCTGGCCCGCTGGGACGGCGACGGCATCATCGCGCGCATCGAAAGCCCGCGTATCGCCGACGCAGTCGTCAGCAGCGGCCTTCCTGCCGTCGACGTCAGCGCCGGGCGCTACGTGCCTTCCCTGCCCTGGGTCGAAACGGACGACGACGCCATCGCCAACCTTGCGGCGGATCACCTGCTCGAGCGCGGCTTCAAGCACCTCGCTTTCTGCGGCGATCCACGGTTCGCTTGGTCGCGGCAGCGGGGCACCGCCTTCGCCGAACGCATCGCACGGTCAGGCCTGTCCGTGCACCACGCCCCGACGGCACCGGCCCCAGGCGACCCGGCCAGTGAAACCGCCGCCCTCCAGCACTGGCTGCGCTCCCTCCCCAAACCTGCCGGCATCTTCGCCTGCTACGACATCCGCGGACAACAGGTGCTCGACGCGTGCCGCCACCTTCAACTAGCCGTCCCGGAAGAAGTGGCCGTCGTCGGCGTCGACAACGACGAACTGCTTTGCGAACTGGCCTACCCCCCGCTTTCGAGTGTGATTCCGGACGCCCGCCGCGCCGGCTACGAAGCTGCAGCGCTGCTGGAACGGATGATGCACGGCGAACCGCCCGCGACACTCGAAACCCGCGTGCCTCCGCTCGGTCTGCATGCTCGTCAGTCGACCGACGTGCTCGCAATCGATGATCCGCATGTCGCCCAGGCTCTCCGCTACATTCGCGAACACGCCTGCGATCCCATCGACGTCGCCGACGTGCTCCGCGTCGTCCCGGTTTCGCGCCGCATCCTGGAAAAGCGCTTCCTCAAGCTGCTGAACCGCACCCCGCATGCCGAGATCTTGAACGTGCGCCTCAATCGCGTACGCCAGCTGCTGACGGATACCGCACTCCCCCTCGAAGAGATTGCGGTGCGCAGCGGCTTCGACCACCCCGAGTACCTCAGCGTGGTCTTCAAACGCGAACTCGGACTGACTCCGCGGGACTACCGGCGTCGCCAGCGGCCTTAAGTGTCGCGTTTGGCGCTGCGCCAGGCTGCCGCGGCCCGCCACCTTCCGCACCCAAGGTGATGCCCCAGGCAAACGCAGATCCCGATGCGGCCGTCTTTCCGTATTTCTCGGATTGATACCGCTTTTGCCCAAGTGCCTCGCCATTGCCCGCGGCGGTAGATTCCGGCAGCCACCGGTCAAAATTCTAAGGAAATATTCGCGAACTCTCATGGTATGGTCCGGCTGCGCTTCGCTATAATCGGCGCGTACTCCACCAAACCCTTCGCCTGGACGTCGCTGACGCCCGGCGATCCCCATCCCCACCATGAACTCCACCCTCAGGCCGGCGAGGCTCGTCCTCGTCAGTGTAGCGTTCTGTGCGATAGCGCAGGCTCAGGATACAGCCCCCGCGGGCGATAACGTCGTCCGTCTCTCGCCCTTCACCGTCGATTCCTCCAAGGACGTCGGCTACAAAGCCAGCAACTCCATCTCCGGCACGCGCACCAACGTACCCATCGGCGAGGTACCGATGAACATCCAAGTCGTCACGTCGGAGTTTCTCGACGATCTTGCCGTGCGCAGTCCGACAGAAGCGTTGCGTTACTTTGGGTCCGTGCACAACGCCCGTTCGGGCAACCAAAACGACGGCGGCGTGGACCTCGACGCCTCCGGTGCGCTCTTTGGCGCCGTGCGCATGCGCGGACTCACCTCGGGCACCAACCTGCGCAACGGCCTCCGCGTCTTTGGACAGCTTCCGTCGGAGTTCGTCGACCGCGTCGAGCTCGTCCGGGGCCCCGCCTCGGTCCTCTACGGCCTCTCCGAACCCACCGGAATCTACAACGCCATCACCAAGGCCCCCGTCTTCAACCGCGACTTCGGTTCGGTACGCGCGCACTACGGCAGCTACGACAACTACGGCGGCTCCTTCGACATCAACCGGCGCCTCGGCGACACGCTCGCCTTCCGCCTCAACGTCATGGCCGCCCACTACGACAGTGAATTTTGGTTCAACGAGGGCGACGGCTGGGCCGCCCTCCCCCAGTTGAGCTGGCGTCCGTTCGATAAAACGCTCGTTCAGGTGGAATATTTCTCCTCGTGGGCCCGCCGCGCCGTCCCGGACCAGCGCCACGCCTACGGCAACACGACCACCAGCGTACAGACCACGCCCAATTACCCTGTCCTCGTTCCCGGCATGGACATCCCCCTGTACGAGGATTCCCGCTACAACGTGGATCCTCGCTACAACTTCGCCGGCCCCGACGCCTACCGCGACGTGCGCGAGAAGAGCTGGGTCCTCACCGTCAGCCAGGGCATCGGCGAACATCTCAACGTCAACGTGCAGGCCAACGCCTTCGAACGCCTGCACCTGCAGAACTACTCCAACATCGCCCTCATCCAGGGCAACGGCACCTTCTGGCTCGACCAGCCGACCCCGCCCCAGCAGGACGCCTTCCAACTGCGCCGCTGGGACCTCACCAAGCGCTGGGACTGGGCCCAGACCGTCGTCGGCACCGCCGTCTACAAGCGGGATGTGGAGCTGCCCCTCGTCGGCCGCACCAACCAGACGCTGACCGTCGGCTTCCAGGGCTTCTACAACGACGCCAACTTCCGCCAGTGGGCCGACCAGCGCGACCTGCGCGCCCGCGATGCCCAGGGCAACGTGATCGTCGCGCCCTTCATCCCCTCGAATGTTCCCTCGACCGGCAATGCCGCCCTGCTGCGCCAGAATTATCCGTCCCTCAACAAGGGCATCTTCGATTCCCGCAACACGCGCCCGTCCCCCGGCATCTGGTTCGACTATCTGCCGATCGACATGAACGTCGCCAATACGCGCAGACCCGCCGACCTCCCCATGAACCTCCTGCCCCCGGGCACCGGCACCTTCACCTCCCTCGCCAATGCCAACCGCACCAAGAACGATTTCACGTCGCTCTGGGCGCAGTGGAGCGGGAAGTTCGCCCAGGACAAGGTCATCCTCAGCGCCGGTGTCTTCCGCACCGACATCAAGCAGAAGACCGGCAACAGCGAGTCCACGATGAATCCGTTCTACGATAAGTCCGCCACCCTTCCCCAGTACGGCATCGTGATCCGGCCGTTCTCCGGCGACTGGCAGAACGTCAGTTTCTTCGCCCTCTATTCCGAGTCGCTCCAGCCCAACAGCGACCTGCGCGACGCCTTCAACAATCCCTTCGAGCCCCGCTTCGGCGAAGGGCATGAGTACGGCGTGAAGTTCGACGTGCTCGAGGGACGCGTCTCCGGCACGCTGAGCTTCTGGGACATTGACCAGACCAACCGCGTCATCTTCGACGCCAACGCGCCCAACCCCAACAATCCCACCGGACTCGGCGCCAACGTCGCCCGCGGGCTGAACACGTCCAAGGGCTGGGAGGTCGACGTGATCGTCTCGTGGACGCGCCAGTGGCAGACGCTGCTGAGCTACGCCTCCATGGATGTGTTCTCCAGCGGCGATCCGAATCCGCTGCTCAACGGCGCGGCCGAGATCGGCTCCTACGACTACGGCTTCGGCGCCGTCACGAGCTACCGTTTCGACTCCGGCCGCTTCAAGGGCCTGACGCTCGGCCTCGGCGTGAACTACAAGAGCGAGGAGATCGCCGAGTCCAAGCGCGCCAACTTCAACGGGGAGCGCCAGCGGGTGTATCCGGGCATCTGGGACGGCAACGCCTTCGTGTCGTACCGCCACCGGCTCTTCGACCGTGACTGGCGGTGGCAGGTGAATGTGACGAACCTGTTCGAAGTCGAGCGTCCCGTCGGCTGGAATCCCGCCCATCTCAACGATCTCGGCTACGCGAACAAACCGTTCCTTTACGGCACGGAGCGGAAGGCTACGCTCACCGTAGCCTTCGACTTCTGATTGATGCGCAATTCGGCCTCCACCCCTCCGTGCTCGCTCGGCGCAATCCTCCTCCTGGGCGCCCTCGTTCTCCCCCCGGCCGCCCAGGCGGAAGACCGCGCCGCCGCGTCGCCGCCCGCTGACCCCGAGGTGCTCGACCCCCGGCTCGAGCTGACCCTCTGGGCCGCCGATCCGGACATCGTCACGCCGATCGGCATCGCCATCGACGAGCGCAACCGGGTCTTCGTTCTGGAGTCGCACACGCACTCGCCGCCCTACGACTACGCAGGACCCGACTTCGACCGCATCAAGGTCCTCGCCGACACCAATGGCGACGGGACCATGGACACCGTCACCGTGTTCGCCGAGGGCTTCGACGATGGCATGAACCTGCGCTTCTCGAACGACGGTGTCCTCCATCTCGTGGAGAAGAAGACCGTCTGGGCCCTGTACGACCGCGACAACGACGGGCTCTGCGACGAGCGCAAGGCGCTCCTGCGCATGGTCGCGCCCGAGGTGGTCTACGATCACGCCGGCCTCCTGGCGCTCGCCTTCTCCCCGGATGGCTGGCTCTACGTTTCGCGCGGCAACGTCGGCGGCTTCGCCTGGAGAATCGAAGGCACGGACGGTTCGTTCCTCGAGGGCTACGGCGACGGCGGCAACATCATGCGTTGCCGCCCGGACGGATCGGACCTGCAGGAGGTTGCCACCGGATTCTGGAACCCCTTCGGCCTGACCGTCGACACGACCGGCCGCGTCCTCGCCACCGACAACGACCCCGACAGCCGCGGCCCGAATCGTCTCCTCCACATCGTTCCAGGCGGCGACTACGGCTACAAGGCGCTCTACGGGGGCAGCGGGATCAATCCGTACTTGTCGTGGAACGGCGAACTGCCGGGCACCCTCCCCTACATCGCCGGTCTCGGCGAGTCGCCGACCGATCTCATGGAGGCCGGGCTCGCGAGGCTCCCCGCGGACTACGCGTCGTCGTTGCTCGTCGCCATCTGGGAGGAGAGCAACCTCGTGCGGGTCGATCTGGAACCGAAGGGCGCATCGCTCTCCGGCCGCATCACCCCCGTCATCCAGGGCGGCCGCGAGTTTCGCCCGGTCTCCTTCGCCATCGACAGCCGGGGCGACATTTTCTTCACCGACTGGGTGAAGCGCGTCTACCCCAACCACGGGCGCGGACGCATCTGGCGGCTTTCGAGCCGCGACCCGGCCCTTCGCCCGCCCGGGTCGCAAGTGCCCACCCGTCGCGATGCAGAGTTGTTGCCCACGATCGCTTCTGCAAACGAGCTCTCCGGCTTCGAATCCCTCGCGAACGCGTTTCGAGCGGACGATCCCTTCGTCCGACACGCCGCTTCGGTCGCGGCCGCGGCTCCGGCGTTCCGCCAGCGGATGGTGCCGCTGCTGTCCTCCCCCGAAGCCGACCTCCGCCTCGGCGCCCTGCTGACCCTGCGCCGAGCCGGTGTCGATCCCGACGCCAGTCTGCTCAAACCTCTGCTCGCCGACGCCAACCTGCGCATTCGAAAGATGGCCCTGATCTGGGTCGGCGAGTCCGGCCGCACCTCCCTTCGCGACGACCTCGGCCTTGCCCTCTCCAGCGGCAGCGTGACGGCCGACCTGCTCGACACGTATCTCGAAACCCTGCGTCACCTCGAGCCGGCCTTTGTGGAGGGCGTCGCCAACCGCATCAATCGAGCCCGCCTCCCGCCCCGGCCCCGCTACGCGGAGGTGAAGTCGAAACTCCTGGCCGACGCGTCGACGCCGATCGCCACGCGCACCGCCGTCCTGCGCTTCCTCGATCGTCCCGAGACCTTTTACGACGTGGTCGCCCCGCTGACCGCCGCCGGAACGGATCCCGCACTGCGCCTCGAAGCGGTCCGTACGGTCACCCGCATCTCGGACCCGGAAGCCGCCCGCCTGCTCCTCCGCCTCGCGACCGACCCGGCGAACCCCGCAAACCTGCGGGCGGAGGCGGTCTTCGGGCTCGCCAGCCAGACGGAGGATCTCACCGCCGCGCTGATCGGCTTGCTCGAGGACCAGGACGCCGCCGTACGCGTGGAGGCGGCACGGGCGCTGCGTTCCAAGTCGCTCGCGCCCGCACACCTCGCCGCCCTCCGCACCCTGCACGCGCGCCTGCCCGACCCCGACCCGACCGGCCTCGACCAGCAACTGGCGCTGATCCTCTCACCCGCCGTGCCAGAAGCCGGACGTCATCATTCGGTAGATACGTGGCTCGCCGTCCTGGCCGAGCGTCCCGGTGACGCGGAGAAGGGGCGCCGGGTCTTCTTCTCGCCCCAGGCGCAATGCGTGGCCTGCCACGTCGTCGACAACCTCGGCGGCATCATCGGGCCGAACCTCACCAACATCGGTGCAGCGAAGACGCGGGAACAACTCATCCGCGCCATCCTCGAACCCTCGGCCGAGATTGCACCCGACTGGCAGGGCTGGTTCGTGACGACGGCCGACGGCCAGACTCACTACGGACGCCAGATCGACGTGAAGGGCGAGACCACCGTCGAGCTCATGAACCTCGCCGGCGAGTTCGACCGCTTCACGAATGCCGAGTCCTGGGGCGTTTCCGAAGCCTCGCTGATGCCCGCGGGTTTGGCGGCCAACCTTACCCGTCAGGACTTCGCGGACCTGATCGCCTACCTCGAAAGCCTGAACTGAGTTTCCCATGCTTAATCGACGAACGTTTCTCCAAACCCTCGGCGCGGGCGCCGCCCTGCCCTTCGCACCCGCCTTCGCCGCCCAACCTTCGACCTCCCCGCGCACCATGACTCCGGAAAAACCCTTCGTCGACCTTGCCATCGCCACGATCTGCACCGACGGCTTCGGCAACCAGGGGCACGAGCCCGCCTTCCGCCTCATTCCGCAGATCGGGTTCCGCAACGTGGAATTCAACCTTTGGTATCCAGATACCATTACACCGTCCTACCTCGCCACGATCGCCTCCCGCTGCGAGGCGACGGGGCTGCGCCCCATCTCGCTGCAAGGAACCGGCTTCGGAGGCGAAGGCCGCTCCGGCGTCATCAAGGATGTGGGCCACAAGTTGTCCCTCATGTACGGCTGCCGCCAGCTCGGCTGCCGCCGGATCAAGTGCACCGGGGCCGCGCGCGACACGCAGGGCGGACTCAAGGCGGTCATCGAGGTTTGCCGGGAACTCGCCCCGGCCGCCAAGGAACTCGACGTGCTCGTCACCCTCGAGAACCACGCGAAGAACGTGCTCGAGAACATCGCCGACTACGAGGAGATCTTCGCCGCGATCGATTCGCCCTACATCGGCATGTGCCTCGACACCGGTCATTTTGAAGGCGTTGCCGTCGACCTGCACGAAGTGATCGAGAAGTTCCATTCGCGCATCCTCCACGTCGACCTCAAGGACTGCCGCAAACGCGGCGCCGGTCACGACACCGTTCCCTTCGGCGAAGGCGTGACCGACTTCAAGGCCTTCCTCGACCACCTGCTTTCTAAAAACTACCGCGGCTACCTGATCGTCGAGCAGGCGTGGGCTGAGCCCAAGGAACCGATTGTGGAAAACCTCCGCAAAGCCCGCGAACTCTTCCAACCTTACGTGAAACTCTGATCACAACCGGGCTGCAGGAGATCCGTGCTGCGATTGCACCGACGCCTTCTGACGTGAACGCACGCAACGGGGCCCGGCGCGACGGAGAAGAATTGCCGTGTAACTGCAGCATGAAGCCCGTCGACCACCACTGCATTAAATCGTCCTTACTGTCCGACTACACACGGCTTCTGAACAGTCGCGCACACGCCGGATGGCGTTCAACAATTCTCCCTTCCCGCTGGCGATCTGAGCCCCGCCCTCCCACGCTTCCTTTCTAGCATCACCCTCCGTTTCACCCCATGAGCAAAAAAATCAATATCGCGATCATCGGTCTCGGCTTCGGCGCAGAGTTCATCCCGATCTTCCAGGCCCATCCGCACGCCAACCTCGTCGCCGTCTGCCAGCGCGACCCCAAGAAGCTCGCCGCCCTTCAGAAGGCCTTCGGCATCCCGAAGGGCTACACCGACTACGACGAGCTGCTGCGCGATCCGGAGATCGACGCCGTCCACATCAACACGCCCATTCCCGACCACGCCCCGCAGTCGATCAAGGCCCTCAAGGCGGGCAAGCACGTCGCCTGCACCGTGCCGATGGCGACGTCGATCGAGGACTGCAAACGCATCGTCGATCTCACGAAGAAGACCGGCCTCAAGTACATGATGATGGAGACCGTCGTCTACGCCCGCGAGTACCTCTACGTGAAGGAGCTCTACGACAAGGGCGAGCTGGGCAAGATCCAGTTCATGCAGGCGAGCCACCAGCAGGACATGGACGGCTGGCCGAACTACTGGCCCGGCCTGCCCCCGATGTGGTACGCCACCCACTGCGTCGGTCCGATGCTCGCGTTGACCGACGCCACCGCCGAGTACGTCTCCTGCTTCGGCTCCGGCACGATCCGCAAGGAGCTGATCGAGAAGTACGGCTCGCCGTTTGCCGTGGAAACCGCGCACATCAAGCTTAAGGACAGCGACCTCACCGCCCGCATCATCCGCTCGCTCTTCGACACCGCCCGCCAGTACCGCGAGTCGATCGATGTGTACGGCTCGAAGAAGTCCTTCGAATGGTCCCTCATCGAGCACGAGCCGCACGTCCTGCACACGGCCAAGAAGCCCGAGCCGAAGATCCCGTCCAAGGTCAAGGTGCCCGATTACGCGAAGCGCCTGCCCGCCGGTATCCGTAAGTTCACGACAAAGGGCGTCTACGACCTCGGCAAGAAGACCCACCTTTCCTTCACGCAAGGCGCCGGCCACGGCGGCTCGCACCCGCACCTCGCCCACGAGTTCATCATGGCGCTCGTCGAGGACCGCGATCCCTACCCGAACGCCGTCAAGTCCGCCAACTGGACCTGCGTCGGCCTCTGCGCCCACGAGTCCGCGATGAAGGGCGGCAAGATCGTCAAGCTCCCGGCCTTCACGCAGGGCTGAGCGGGTTTTCTCCGCGCAGATCAGCCCGTTGTAGGAGCGGCTTCATGCCGCGATGGCCACCGTCCGCCTGCCATCGCGGCATGAAGCCGCTCCTACACCTGACCAAGCACCTCGCCCTCCGCGAACGGAACGATTCCATCGAACCGCGCCTATGGCGCGGTTTCCCACCGCCTTGGCTTCGGCTCAGCTTGCCGCGCGACGACGGATCGCGAAGGCCGCGGCGGGATTGCCGACCGTCAAGGTCGCAATCTCCGCCTCGGCAAAGCCGTTCGCCCGCAAGGCCGGCAGGAACACCGTGAAGAGCAGGTCGTAGGTACGAAACGTGCCTCCGCCCGGCTTCTCCGGATCGTACCAGCCCGCGTCGTGCGAGAGCAGCACGCGGTGCAACAGGCCCTCCCGGCGGAAAAGCTGGCAAAGATGCAGGTGCCGCGGAATCGACGACGGATTGAGGCCGTCGCATGAGATCCACGCCCCGCGGCGCGCCGCCGTCAGCAGTGCATCATCGGCCGCACCCTGCGCGTGGACCCAGACCCAGGCCTCCGGCGCGACGCCGTTCGCCGCCAGCAGATCGAGTTGCGCCAGCCCGGGGCCGCGGCCCGTGTGCACCGCGATCGTCAAACCCGTCTCCGCATGCGTGAGCGCAGCCGCCTCGACCAGCTTGCGATGCAGCGGACTCAATTCCGGATCGAGGTCGATGCCCGACTTGATGAACCCAGGCCGCACCTCCGTACCGTCGATGCCCTCGCGCGCCTCGCGAATCCAGCGCGCGGCGAGTTCGCGCGCCGACTCGGTGAACGCATACGGCGGGAGAAACCGGTTCTGCCGCACCCCATAAAGCCCCGTGTTCGTGACAAGGTGCAGCCCGGTCTCATCGGAGAGCCGCAGCAACACCCGCGGATCACGCGCCAGGTAGGCCGGGGTGCATTCGAAGACCGCCTTCACACCGAGAGTCCGTGCCTGTTGCAGGTGCGGCCGGGCAAACGCCACAACGTCCTCGCGCTGGTAGCGATCCGGCGACACGCGGTCGGCGCCGATGAAGTCCACCAGCACATGCTCATGCGGCAACGTCAGCCCGAGGCTGCGCGCGGGGATGCGCCCGTTGACCGTCTGGATCTCCATTTCCGCAGCGGCCGCCCTGCCGATCAGCGCGCTGCCGACGCCCACTGCCACCCACTTCGAGAAGGTACGCCGGTTCATGGTGCCACGTCCTACACGATAAACGAGACCGGGGCAACCGCCCGCCAATGCCCAATTTGGAGTGCGGCGGCTTGGGCGCCGCTTTGTACCGCGAGCCTCGGCTCGCTTTGCTACGCGACGACCAGACAGCGTCTGGGACAGACGCCACTACCGTTCAAACCCGGCGGCTGCTACCGCTCCAAAACCCGAACCGTTTATTGCAGGAGCGCGCAGAGGGACGCGGAGACGGGCGGGTACATGGCAAAGGCTAGTGTAGGGGTTGGATCCCTCCCCCTCCGCGGCTCTCTGCGGACTCCTGTGAAAAAATTAGAAGGTTTTCCTCCGCAGCCTTCAGGGCCAGTGTTGCTTCACCTTTGCCCGCACGAAACGGGCGCTTTCCTCGAGTCGCTCGATTCCAACCACACCGTCTTCGAGGCTAATCCATCCGTCGAAGCCCACGCCGCGGAGCGTGAAAAAAATCGCATCGTAGTCGTTGAGTCCGCGACCGATCGCGCCGTGGCGCAGGAGCTTCATGTAGCCTTCGCTGCCCGACTCCTCGCGCCTCAAGTCTTCGAGCGTGCCCTCAATGAGGTAGCGATCGCTGGCATGCATCGTCACCACCCGCGTCTTCACCCGCTCGAGCAAGGGCAGGGGATCGTCGCCGGCGATGATGGCGTTGCTCGGGTCGTAGTTGACGCCGAAATACGGATGGTGAATCCGGTCGACCAACTCACAAAACACGTCGGCCTTCTGCGCGAACTCCGGATACAGCCAGAAGTCATCCTTGTAATGGTTATCGATGATCAAGGTGACCCCGGCGCGTTCCGCCTCCGGCAGGCAGGCTTCGATGCAGGCGACCACGTAATCGAGTCCGTCAGCGCGCGACACCTCGGGGCAGCGTTGCCCGGAAAGCACGCGGCAATACGAAGCCCCGAGCGTCGCCGCCATGCGGATCCAGCCGATCTCCTTCTCCACCTCCGCACGACGAAACGCCGGATCCGGATGCGAGAAATCCGGTGAGCAACAGAGCATCGGGATACACAGACCGCGCTCTTCCACCGTGCGTCGTGCCTCCGGCCAGCGGGACGGGTCGGCGAGTTTGGGCATCGAGTAACGACTACGAGTTTAGGGTCGGTTGATTTGAGTGGAGAAATCGCAAACGCCAAAAAGTCCAAATCACAAAAAAGGTCGAAACTCAAAAATCTCCGGCGCGCTGGGTTGAGCGTAAGGATTTGGACGAAGGGTGGCCCCAAGGCTGTGGAGTCTGGCCACCGTGCGGGCACGCCGACTAAAATGCTCCAAGCGACGAGGACGGTCCAGTACCGGCGCGCGGACTCGCAGCCGAGCCGAAATTTAATTTAACGACCGATGGTCGGATGGAATACCGCGAAGCCCGAACGTCGGAATCGCATTTTGAGGCAGCGGCTCTGCGTCAGGGCGACCTGATCGCGGCGACCGGTTCTCCCGGCACCGCGATGCCCTCCCGTTTCCGCCAGAATTCACCCTTCGATCGCTCGAAGAGGGCCAGTTGCCTCGCGCCCGTTTCCGCGACGACCAGGGTACCTCCGTCGGGCGAGAAGACTGCGAACTGAGGACCGCCTTTGACCTCAATGGACTCCAAAGCCTCGAACCCCGCTCTTCTCTTTGCAAAGAGGTGCACGCGTCCGGTTTGCCCGTACTTGGGGTGCGACGAGTCCGTGAGGTTCGTGCCTTCCAGGCAGCTGACGGCAAGCCGCGTTCCATCCGGACTGATTTCAATACCCTCAGGAATTCGTCCGACCGCAAGGCGCTCGACGACCTCGATCCGATCTCCGGGAAATTCCAGTATCCGCACGTCGTCAGTCCAGATGCTGGCGACCGCCGCGCGTCGTCCGTCCGGAAAGAACCGAGCCGCGTAGGGCCCCTCGCCTGCCTGAGCCCTGGCCAGAATCGACAGCTCTCCGCCTGCCTCCACCTTCAGCCAGAGTACTTCGTTGCTCTTGTTCAACGTCGCAAGAGCCCGGCTGCCGTCCGGACTGATTTCAATATGCGAAAGCGAATCGTCCGCCCGGCACAAAGGCACTCGCTTGCGCTCGGTAACACTAAGGGATGTCGTCTCCAGAATCGAAACTGACCCATCGCCACGATTCGCAACCAAGGCGAAGGTGCCGTCGGGAGAAAAACAGACGCCAGAGGGCTGCAGACCGGCTTCGATGGAGGCGATGAGTTGCATGCGTTCGCCAGACCAGCCGATGAGGGAAATCCGCACATCTTGAACATGGGCCCGTTTGCCGTCCACGCTGCCCGGACGCATCGCACTCGTCACGAGTGCGAGATCCCGCGTCGGATGCACCGCGATCGAGGTGGGCGCGCCGACCACGCTCGCCGGAATCCCTTCGAGATGGCGCGCGCGCACAGGCGACGAGGAACAGTCCAGCAGCGTCACGCTTCCGGCGCCCGCCTGCTCCAACACCTGCATTTCCCCGGCGACGTAACGGATGCTTTGATCATGGACAATCGCCACGATGGCGCGCGCAGCCGCCCCGGTGTGAGCATAGGCCGAAAACACCCACCCCACCGCGATTGCAAAGCATAGACGTCGTCGTACGCGGATACCCAAAGGATAAATTTTCATCGAGAAACCTTCTTAACCCGTCGTTAAAGTATCTTCCATTCTCTACCGCTTATCCACTGCCCTCTACCTGCTGACTGCTAACCTCTGCCTTCAGACGTCTGACGTCTCCTCATCGTCCAGCCGTGTTGCTCGCTATCGCCTTGGACGACCCCGTCGCCTGCGGGGTATGATCACCACTGCCGGGCGACGACTCCTCTGTAAATCCGGGATGCCCCCCGGCCTGTTCGATCAGGTTGAGGTAGTGAGTTCTCAAGATCGAAATATCTCCGTCGACGGCAAAATGGGTGAACCCGACTTTGCGAAGTCGGGCTGCCTCGGCGATCGTGCGCACCAAGATACCGCTCTGCTTGCGATGGCGACCCGCCGCCTCAACCACCTTGGTCAGACAATCGTCGTAACTCGGCGTTGTCGTTTCATGGCGGGCCTCAAGATCGAAACTCAAATCCCTTGGCCCGACGAAAAGCATGTCCACATCGGCCACCGCCGCAATCCGATCGGACTGCCTTACGCCTTCGAGCGTTTCAATTTGTACCATCAGCACCGGCTTCTCAATCTCATGGTAATCCTCCGGGGGGCGCAGGCCATATCCATAAATCCGGGCGGATTGGGACAACCCGCGTTTGCCTCGGGGAGGATAGTGCATGGACTGAACGCAGGCCTCCGCCTCTTCGGCGGACTCGACCCGAGGCACCATGATGCCTCCTGCGCCCCAGTCGAGGGCGCGAAGGATTAGATCGGGATGTGGAGCGCCCACCCGAACAATGGGAATCGTGCCTGCTCCTTTGATTGCTTGCAAATTAGCCAGCAAGGCGGCCTCGGAAAGACTGCCGTGCTCCAAATCGAACAGCAGCCAGTCGAAGGCGCACTCGGCGGCCAGTTCGGCGATGACGGGCGAACCAATGGATAGCCACGTCCCGATGCTGGGTCGCTTGGAGCGCAAGCGGGAATAAGTCTTCGTGCTCATAGATCGATGGGGTTGAGGTCGTCGTTCAGCCCGCGCAGCGCGGCCGAGAGGCGATTGAGGGTGAAATTGCGGAGCTCGGCGCCCGAACCACCAGCGCCAATCAGGAAAAGGGAATCGGTCAGGGAAAAGTAGCCGGCGCCCACCCGGATGACCGCCTTCACCAGCATGTTTCTCAGGAGATGAAGCCAGAAACGCCTGCGGTAATCGTCCGGCAGCGGCCGCACACCGGCGTAGCCCCTGAACGCCGGCGCCAGTACCTCCCCTCCAAAAAAGCATCCCAGCAAGGAAAGGTCATCCAGCGGATCGCCGGCAATGCAGTCGTCCCAATCAATCACACCGACGATCTCACTCTCCGTTCCGAGGATGTTCCAGAGGGCGAGGTCCTTGTGCACGAGACAGCCGTGCGGGAGCTGCAAGCAGGCGGAATGGCGGTCGATCACTTCCTCGATCTCGCGCACGGTGTCGGACGAAATAAACTCCTGGTTCGCGAGGTATCCAAGATGCGCGGACAGCCGCGTGCGAAAGTAAGCCTCGTAGGTATCATGAAACCCCACCAAGCGGGCGTGGTCTCGCAAGGTGTCAGGGTCGAAGGGGCCAAACCCCTCAGGAGTAATCGTCTGCCACCGCGCCACCAACTCACCCATTTTTTCTGCCACCGCCCCAAGTGCCAGGCGGTGCTGCTTCAGCAACCGGTTCAGATCGGAGCAGGGAACCCGCTCCATGACCTGCCACGCGAACGGAACCGACCGCCGGCTGGAATCGACGCCGTAGATCCGCGGTGTCGGCACGCCCTTCCGCGCAACCTCGGCCATCACGTGAGACTCCACCTCCATGTAGTCATCTTGCTCGGGGCCGTCTTCGACACGGATGAAACAGTCGCGCTCGCCCACCGTGGCAAGGAATGCGAGGTGGTTACCCGGGCTCTCCGCTGCCCGCAGGTCGCTGATCTCGGCGTTGAAATGACGGGCCAGAGTTTCCCGAAGCAGCCTCTCTAAACCGGGGCGGATGCGCGCCTGTCCCTGATCCCGCGTTCCGTGCAGAAAGTCGGAGCGATCGCACTTCCAATAGTAGATGTCACACCGCCCCTTGGCGGTGCGATCGGCCGGCGTGCGCCGTTCGGCGTTCGATGTGGGCGAATGACTCATGGCTTGCTCAGGGGCATCGGCGATTGCTCGGTGGAACCCGACGACTCAGCCAGGACGGGGCCATCGATCGGCTCGTCACCGACCGGAACGCGTCGCCACCAGGTCGCCAATGCCGAACCAGTGATGTTCATCAGCGCTCCGAAGACCGCGGGGGCCAGCCCCAAGGTGGCCACCTTTCCCATCTGCAGAGCGATACCCGACGCCAGTCCGCCGTTCTGCTGTCCCACCTCAAGCGCGATGGTTCGGCACGTCCGCTCATCCATGCGCAGCAAACGGCAGGACCAATAGCCCAAAACATAACCGCCAAGGTTGTGGAGAAGACACGCCAGCAGCAGCCATCCCCCAATCGTCAAAAGGCTGTCGCGCCCGGCCGCGGTGATGATCGTCAGGATGACGCCGATGCCCGCCATGGAGGCGAACGCCATTGCCCGATCGAGAAGTGATTTCCTGCCCCGAAGCATGAAAAAGAAACCCCAGCCGGCGAGCGGCGGTAGTACAATCACCCAGAGCAGAATTTTCGACACCGCAGCGAGACTCCAGGATGCGCCTTGTCCTCCCAGCAAACCGAGTCCGCCTTGGACCAGAAGAATGACGACCACGAAGCTGACCGCCTGGAGCAGGATCGTCCGTCGCGTGGCACGGCCATAAGCCAGCGCATTGAACATAAGCCCCGCCATGATCGGATAAATGACGATGCGGATGATCCCCGCCATCATTCCCCAGAAGTCGACCGGAACGAACTGTCCCGCGAGAACCTTCATGAGAAAAGGTGTCAGAATCGGAGCCATCAGGGTTGCACAGGCCGTCAAGGTCACGGACAGGGCCAGATTGGCCTTGGCCAGGAAGGCCATGACATTCGACGCAAGTCCTGAGGGCGAACATCCTATCAGGATGAGACCCGCGGCGATCTCGGGTGCCAGCGGAAATGATTTCGCCAAACTGAATCCCAGCAGGGGCATGATGGTGAACTGGCAGACGAGACCCACACCCACAGCTTTCGGCATGCGAATCACACTTTCGAAGTCCCTCAGACTCATCTGCGAGCCCACACTGAACATGATGATCTGCAACAAGGGGACGATCAGCAGCGTAAGCTTGAAATCGCCCACGCTCTGGAACGGCGCGGGATAAAACATCGCGAGGCAAACCAAGGCCAGGATGAGCATCGTGTAAGCGACGCTCCGGAGCTTTTCATGCCCGCCGCAGGCTATGGAGATACTAGCGAAGAAAACGATCGTAAAAACTCCGGCCTCCCCGGCCCGACCCAGCATGGCCGCGACCGAAAACGTCAGCCCGCTCAGTGCAGCAAGGATCCAGAATAATCTGGAGAGTCGCGAAAATGACATGGGACGGGGCTGGGAGGTTATTCGGAAGACCGGGAGAAAGCTAGCAGAGCGGATGCAATCACCGAGCAGCAACTCCCGCAAATCGTTAAGTTATCTGCCCCGCGCATCGACGGTACACACCTTCTCGTCCGCCCTCGCCGTCACATCGACCGGGTGGGCAACGGTTCATCGCAAAGGTATCCCCATAAAGAAGCATTCGCTTATACCTAGACCGGTCGACTTAGATCGCCCGAGGCGGAGCGCGAAACCATCACCGGTCGGAAAAACCATTGCAGGCCGAACCATGACTCATGAACATCGTTAAGTAACCCATGGCCATTTCAGTCAACATGCGCGACATCGCCCGCCACGCCGGCGTCTCCGTGGCGACGGTGTCGAAAAGTCTGAGCAACAAGAACGATATCTCGCCCGTGACGAAACGGCGCGTGCTCGCCGCGTGTCGCAAACTTGGTTACAAACCAAATCCCCTTGTCTCCGCGCTTATGCGCACACGGCGCCGGCACTCCGAGCCCGCCAGCCACCTGACCCTCGCATTTGTGACCGCTTTTCCGACTGCGGATGGCTGGCGTCGACACCCGGCACCCATTTTCCGTCAGATGTACGCCGGGGCCGAGGCGCGCGCTATCGAGCGCAACTACAACCTGGAGCACTTCTGGCTTTACCGCGAAGGCATGTCCAATCGCCGGTTCAGCGAAGTGCTGGCCGCGCGGGGCATCCAAGGGATCCTGCTCGCCCCAGTACCGGACACCCGTACGCACATCGACCTCAATTGGTCAGACTTCGCTGTGGTCGTCCTCGGACTCACGCCCACGACAAACCAGTTCCACCGCGTCACGACCGACTATTACCAATCGATGTTCCTCGCCATCGAAGAATGCGCACGGCGCGGTTACAAGCGTCCGGGACTCGCCGCCCGGTTGGAGACCATTCGACGTTTGGAATTCCGTTGGGAGGCCGCCTATTTCATGGCGCAGGAGTGGCTTAAACTTCCCCCGTTTCCCCAGCCCCTCTTTGTTGAAGAGTGGAACGAAACGCTGGTTGAAGACTGGCTGAACCGCGAAAAACCCGACGTGGTGATCGGCCCCGTGCACGGAAAGCTCGAGGAGATCATTCGGGCGTCCGGAAGGAAGATTCCCGGCGACATCGGTCTCGTTGGTTTGATGGTCCCCCACGCCGGAGACCGCCTCAGCGGGATCCTGCAGGACGGCGGAGTCATCGGTTCCGTGGCAGCGGACCAGTTGATCAGCCTGATCGAACGCAACGAGCCCGGAATTCCCACTCACCCAGTCACTCATACCATGCTTGGGCACTGGAATCCGGGACGAACCATCGCACATCGCCGAAAAAATTAACTGAACCGGAATACGTCGGACCCTTTCGGTACAAACGCCAAAACACGAACGCTGTCGTAAGTAGGTGAATAGACGCCATCCTGCATGCACATAAAGCGAGAGCCCATTGCATCAAAGTGGCTTCGCTGTTCCGTACGCAGGAATCGGCCGCCAACCCTGCCGGGACGGCCGGTGCCAGCCCCTCGTAAGCCCAACTATTGTATAAATCTTCGACTCAAGCTTAGATGGTGTCGCCTTCGCGGCGGCCGCCGCCTTGGTCGCTGGGGCGACTTACGATGTTGTTTAAGAAGCTTTCGTCATTGACGAGTTTGCCCGCAAGAATGTCCTCCTCCGTGATTCTCGAAAGAAAAATCGTGTGCTGGCCGATTATGCCACGTCCCTGGTCGTAGACGATGTATATGGATCCGTCTTTACCCAGAGTTGCCGAAGGATAGCTGATTTGACCTTCGTCACATAAAAGCATCTTGTGCGTAAACGACTGGCCGTCGTCGTCGCTCAAGTACGCTGTCATGCGGGTGCGCCCTCTCTCGGGTTTCTCAAGGTCGCGTCGATTACCGCCTTCATCGGTATAGTAAAATATACTCTGTCCGTCTTCCTCCCTCATCTGAACGTCGTTTGCGACGAGCAGAACCCTTCCCGAAGGCAGTCTTTTGAGTATGCACTTTGTGTTTATCGAAAACTGCATGTGGTAGTAGCCGCCCAGCTTCCAAGTCTTGCCACCGTCAAAGGACTCGGCATATTTCTGGCCTCGCACGGCCCGGTAGAAAGTGAAAAGGCTGCCGTCTTCTCTGATTATGGGCATCTGCTCCGCGAAACTCGCGTCGGCATCTGCGGGAAATTCCGAAATGAATATCGGACTGCCGTCGACATCCTCCTTCAAAAAGCGAATTCTCACCTTGTCGGGATTGTCGGCAAAAGGATGAAAACTGAAGTCGTCCATAGGACGCATAATAGTGCCGTCGGGAAAAATCAGCGGCTTCATAATGGACATATTTTTGTTTCCAAGCAGGCGCGGCGCGCTCCAAGCGGTATATTCATTTTCGGGTTCAAGCATCGTGAACTCCCACGCGGAAGTGGAGAACTCGTCCTCCTTGCCCTTAAAATCCCAATTCCTAACGCCTATGAAGCGGATATTGCCTTTGGGGTCTTTCCACAACAATGGATCGGATGCTCCCCCGCCGAGAAGTCCGGGTTCGAAGACAAAGACTTCCTTCCAAGTCTTGCCGCCATCCGCCGAAGTTGATATCACCGAAAACTGGTCGTCATGGTAGGGTGCACGCTCGGCTTGGACATTGGAGGCAAACCAGGTTGCCCAGAGTCTGCCGCCGTCGGTGATCTCTACCTGCGGACAGCCTTGAAATATCCTCAGATTAATTCTATGCGTGTGGTAGGGTACTTGTCCTTCGTAATTTATTCTGAGCAGGGACGGAGGCGTCTTACCCGTAATTCCGTAAGGATAAATCTGCGACACGTGGTCAGTCGGAGGCATTGAGGTGTCGCCCAAGATTGATTTAAAGCTCGTTCGATCCTCTGGGCGTCCGGAATCGCAGGCAGGAAGCAGGGCGAGAATGAAGGCGGAAGCCATCAAGATAATTGTCGGCCGGCGATTATACTGATCTCGGTTTGGAATTAAATCTCTCATTTTTTGAATTGTTGTAACCGCCGCTTACCGATTTGTTACCTTAACGACCATACTTACATAAAACTACGTGTAATCGATACATTTATAAGAGCGAAAACTTATCGAATCTCGACTGCCTTCGCTGCTTCGTACGCACCGGAGCCTTGGGTATCGATCGTCGACTCGAATCCCGGACCTCCTGCCGCGACATAACCATGACTGGCACCTGACTTTTCCGGACTCACCCAAAATGCGTACAGGCTGCCTCCTCTCAAATGAAAACGGAAACGCACTGGTTGCCCCGCCAATGCGGACAAGTCCGGAGCTCCGCGCCAGGTGACTTCAGTTATCGTGGAATCCACGGAAACCGGAACGCAGTTCACAGCCGTAAACGGGCCGATCACATTCCCGTCGCGATCGAGCACCTCAACGCGCAGCTCACCGCCTTCTGAACTATCCACATTTACAAACAGATGTCGCCCCTTGAACGTCACAGGACGGGTAGTCAGTTCTCCGGTCTCGGCACCCGCGTCCATCGACGCAAAACCGTCACGTCTCAAGATCGCCAGCCCTACACTTGCTCCGGTATACATCCCGAGGTGTCCATCCGGGCCAATACCGGAATAAGCCGTGTAGGGAAAATAGAGTTTGTCTCCAACCACCACGCAGACGCCCGTTGTGGTATGAACATAGCCTCGGTCCCAATCTCCAATTCGACGTGTCGCGCCAATAAAGGCACGGCGGTCTGGACGCTCCCAATGAAAACCGTCACGGCTGAAGCCTAATTTGATCTCAGTAATCTTTGGAAACCCACCAAGCTCGCAGACGCTGTTCTTCGGCCCGAGATGAATCTGAAATGCTCCGAGGACAATGCTCTCATAGGCAACCGCACTCAGACTGTAAAGCTGCGGCATGTCTCCAATCATCGGATCAGCCTCATCGAGCCTGTCGGCTCCCACCCAGAAGACCGACCGGTCAAAGGCTTGCGGCGTAAGAAACTCAGGGCTTTCCGCGTAGTACCTTGTTCGTCCATTTGGACCATTTCGCTTGATGCTATAGACCCAAATCTTACGAAATGGATTATAGAAGAACGAACAGTAGTCGGCTGCCATTCCCGCTGGAACAGCCGTCGATAACCGCCCCTTTGTATCAATCGTATGTAACGTGTGCGTCGTATTTATCTCCGCTCGTTCCGTGCGCGACATACCGAAGCTGCGCTCGGTCATGAACTTTATTCTTTGATCCGGAGATCCCGCCTCGAGGTCGAGCCAGACTGAATTATCACCGCCAGCCCGGTCGCGTCCTCGAGGGAGTAATATGTTCTCCGTGGTTAACCCCAGATCCGATTTTTCCCAACGAATCGCATCACGGCTAATGGCCTTTGCAAGGCCTCCCCGCCAGCCTGCCGTATAAAACATGGCAAAGGCCTTCACCGAGGGATCGTAAAACACGCCACCGTGCCCTAAATAAGTTACCGCCTCCTGCCTTCCATACGATGCCATCCCCGCAGTGTGAGCCATCAACTCACTTTGCGTTGTTGCATCAAGCACCGGATTGCCCGTATATTTCACCGCCTGATGCATAGTCCTTCGAAGGTCTGTCTTTTCAATCAGGAAGTCATCCACGAACAATTGTCGACCGACGTCGATCGGGATCACCGCCGGCGGACTCGTTAAATACGGAGCCATCATCGGTTCCCATGACGCGGGGTCACGATTGGTAACCGGCCATTCATCCGGAAGGACGACTCCATTATACAATGCTCTGGATTCCCTCCCAATACCATCTGAGCAAACCAAACCAAACCCCAAAGTTAAACTAGCTGCAAGCAGGCGTCTGGTTACCAGACCGTTTGATAATATAATTCCAGATAGACGGGTCATCCGATTGCTATTAGTTTGCAATTAGATTGCCTGTATTTCACTCAACTTCAAAATCGGAACGTATTGGTTAACGTCACCGTACGTGGATTTGGGATACGGATGACTGCAACCACTCCATCCGGGTTGGTACGGACCGGCAGATCGCCATTGTCGCCGAATGCGTTGCGAACGTTGAGTTGAATCTTCCAGTCAACCTTGTCATTCCAAATCCTCTTTCGGTAGGACGCCCAGACGTCGCCACTGAACAATCCCTTGTCATAGTAGGGGTTATTCAGATCTGGCAAAGGCACGATCGAACCGGGTTCGACCGAAGTAAGATATCCCGTTGCAGCCCTATCCTCCCAACGCGCCGCACCGCCAATTGCAAAACCATTCAGTCGACCCTGCTTGAATTCATAATTGGTGACACCTACGAAACGCCATTCACGTTGCTCGTTTGCAACCGTATTATTCAGGGCTCGCGCTGAACGAAGGTTCCTGATCGGTCCGGAAAGCCAGATTGTATTGAGCGAGCGAACCAACGAAAGAGAATCATTAGCCGATAGATGCCTCAGTTCGCCAAGTCGCGCGCTTTGGAATCGTTCGTTAAACTCCTCAACAACCCCGGAAGTCACCGATGCAAGGTCGGATACGAAAGTATTCTGCTGGCTGACATTGAGCATTACACGCCAGGAATCAGTAAGATTGGCCGTGACCTCTGCCTCGAATCCCTTTGCAATCTGATTCTGCGTGGAGGTGAGGTTGGGAATACCCTCGAACGTCAGTGTATCCCATTGCCCGTCGCCATTGGTGTCTAGCTGCCTCGGATTCGTCAGATCTCTAAGTCGTTGGGGCACGACGGCGAGCAACGCACTGTAAAATGAGGAATAATCCTGAATCGGAAACTGGCTTGGATCTCCGCTTGTCGTTGCCAATACTTCGGAGAAGGGCAAGCCACCAAGTTCCCTGAAGCGGGCGCCGTTGATCCATCCATAAGCCGAGCTCGCGACGTTTATATTAATGCCTGATCCGGTCGCATTGACGTTCCTGAGGTCTGTTTCAAAGCGATTTAGTTTTACAACGATTCTATTGTTAAGAAATGAGGCCACGATACCGTACTCCGTGGTTGAACCTGTGGGCTGGGCGATCGCATTACCCAATGCGTCGTTGCGCAATCCGACGGGATTGAAGTTCTCGGACGACGCGTAATATGCCTGCAGATCTGTGCCGAACGGCAATTCCCCAAGCCACTTCTCGGGATATCGACCCACAACGCTCCACGAGCTGGTGTCTCCGGACTCATCAAGAGCCGGCGTCCTGGACAAACGTGTGAACTCAGGATTCCAGCGTCCGTCCTCTGTCCGCTGCTCGAATCCCCGCTCAGCTACAGTTGCACGAGCGTAGCTCTTGGTGTCGTCGGTGCGAATCCCGACGAGGCCTACAATATGCTGGTCGAGCAGATAACTTTGCCAGGAGAACGCTCGAGCCTTGATGGTAGTTTGACTGATTCCTTGATCCTGGAGATATCGATCATTAAAGATCGTACCGTATTGAACCCGGCGCGCGGCCGTTGGACTGCTGACATCTACATAGGGCATCAGGTACCGATCTCCTGGCTGAGGACGCCGGATATTCATTTGCTGAAGACGAACATCATTTGCGGAGGCAAGTCCGAGATTTGAAGCACTTGTGTAGACAATTACATTACCATCTCGCCCCGCCTGATTAATGTTATGATTGCGTGCAGTCGGTCTGATGTCATAGTCTGCACCAGTCCACGAATCGCGCATGATGCGATTCTTGGTGTCGTAGGTGAAATCGCTGAAGAGGCCGGTAAATCTATGCCTTCCAAAATGCCGCTGCCAACCCTGCCTTCCTGTCATATCAAGATCAGCGAAGACTGTGGCCTGCAGTGTTTCGCGATCACGTTCGTCGTAGCGGACGGAGGTATTGGTCCGAACGCGCGTGTAGGCGCGACCGAGATGTGGATTTCGCTCACCGGTAAGCAGGTACTCCGAAATATCAATGTAGATATCGTAAGGGGCACCCGTGCTACCACCGATTCCATTACCAAACAGGTAGTCCTGGGTTGTTGCGTAATGTTGACGATCGTATGCCAGTTCTACGCCGAGACGATTATTAAAAAAGCTCTGTTCGATCGCTACATTCTGGGCCCAGAATTTACGTTTCGCAAAGTCGACTCCGCCTGAGTAGAGTTTGTTGCGGTAGTCAAATACCTCGCGATTCTGGAGCGATGGGACTGTGAATCCGACCGCAAATGGCTCTCCAAAAGGGCTGTTTGCGTGGAAGAGTTCGGCCCTACTGAGCGGCGAATTGCCACTTCGGCCAGCAACGGCCGGCTGCCCAAGCAGGCCGCCGCTTTGGACTGTATCGAATGCCGGATTCCAGTCAAACTGACCATAGTACCCCTGCACTCCGTTGCCCAGTCCTACATCGGGAGTGGACGCGTTGGGGTCGCTGAAGACAATTACGTAGTTCTGGAAAACAACCGGGTGGGTGTTCGTGTTGATCAGCGGCTCGGCGCTGCGCTCATAAGGATTGTAGGTCTCCTGAAATCTCCATGTTCCGCCTTCAGCCGGTGTTCGCACAAGAGTGGCAGGCATAACGCCTGTATATTGAGCCATCGATGCAGGGGTTGGCTCAAACCAGCCTGTATATGCAACCGACGGTGGAATAACCTGGACGGGGGTACCTTGGGATACCCCGGCCTCGCTGTTCGCCCTTAACACTGTCGGGCCGAGAATCGCCGACCGCCTTCCTTCGAAGAGTACAACATCCAGGGCGCCGTAAATTCGCTCGTCCCGGTTCCAAGCAGGTTTTTGCTTGTACTTTAGCTCGTCGCGCAATCCCGCGATTCGAATCGCTGAGCGACCGCTCACCAGGCTGCGATTGACGTCGAATTCCGAGCGTATACTTCCAAAATTGTCGACGCGTGCGGTTACTTCGTTGAACGTGTTGTTGTGGATCGGAAGTTTCGTCGCGTTGTTGATGACGCCTCCAGGGCTTCCAATTCCAAAAAGGATGGAATTCGGACCGCGACTGATCGTAACTTGATCTGTGTTGTAACTGTCGAACGCAATATCCGTCAGGAAGTATCCACGCGTTAGATCTGCCTGTCCAAGACCGCGTACGCGCTGATTAAACTGCGGATTGGTTCGCTCAGCAGTTTGCTCAATACGACCGGTCCCCCCTGCACTGGCTCCCGTAAAGTTTCCCTGGTACCCACCGACCTCCGTGTTGGTTGTATATGAAAGAAGCGTACCAGCGTTGGTTGCACCCGTATCGGCCATAAATTCCGTGGTGACCACGCTGATCGCGGAGCCCAGATCCTTAAGGTCGGTACGAATTCGGGTACCAGCAAGAGTTGAAGTCGCCATATAACCGACGTCAGTGGTTGCCCCCACGGTGAATGGGCTGAGTACGATTACGTTTTCTTCCGGTGCTTGAGCGATGGCCTGCGCAGTTTGGGCGTAGGCGCTAGCGGAGAGGGTGAAAAGCGCGAAAGCGAGAAGACACTGGAATAGCAGCGGTTGGTGTTTCATGGGTATTGGGTACCTAACGGAGAGGTTGTTTCACGGGGTAGACGGCAACTCTAAAGGCGTGGCGAATCCCAAGATATGATTGGGGCGTCAAACTTCTTAATATGTTCCCGCTACCTGATTAGAAGGACCGCGTTTCGAATATCGTTACGTTACGCGTCTACTTCTTCTCGCGACCTAATCCTCGACGCAATCCGAAGACGGGCTTCGCCCCGTCCGGGACATCTGTTCGGAGCACCACGCCCGCGCCACCAACCTCGATCTTCCCCATCATGAAACGTCTACTGGGTTCGCTCGCCGGCTGTCTGCTCGCCTCGCTCTGCACCCTCGGCGCCGCCGAATCCCCCTGGTCGCGCGAGCGCCTGCAGGCCTGGTGCATCGTCCCGTACGACGCGAAGAAGCGGACGCCGGAAGAGCGTGCGGAAATGCTCCGGGATCTCGGGATCCGTCGCTACGCCTACGATTTCCGCCCCGAGCACGTACCCACCTTCGATCGCGAGATCGAAGTGATGAAGGCGCAGGGGATCGAGATCACTGCCTGGTGGTTCCCCACCACGCTGAACGACACGGCACGGACCATTCTCGGCGCAATCGAACGCCACGGCATCCGCCCCGCCCTCTGGGTGCAGGGCGGTCCGGGCGGACCCGTGCGCACCGCCGACGAGCAACGCGAACGCGTCCGCCGGGAGGTCGAACGCCTGCGCCCGATCGTGGCCGAGGCGCGCCGGCTCGGTTGCAAGGTCGGCCTCTACAACCACCTCGGCTGGTTCGGCGACCCGGACAACCAACTGCTCGTGCTCGCCGCCCTCCAGGCGGAGGGTTTCGCCAACGTCGGCCTTGTCTTCAACTTCCACCACGCGCACGACTACACGCGCAACTTCGCCAACCTGTGGGCGCGCATCAGCCCGCACGTGCTGGCGGTGACTCTCAACGGCATGGAGCCGGACGGAGACAAGACCGGACACAAGATTCATCCCCTCGGCGCCGGCGCGGACGACCTCGCGCTCCTGCGCATCGTGTACGCGAGCGGTTGGCAGGGCGACGTCGGCATCCTTTCGCATGTCGCGGAAGCCGACGCCGCCGAAACCCTTGCGCGTAACCTCGCCGGCTACGACCGATTGCTCGCGTCCATTCGTGATTAAGTTCAATCCGTCTCCCCGGCCTCGATCTTTTCGATTGGCGCGGCCGCCCGTCGGGCGCTTCCCTCGAGCATGGCTCACGTTCCGGGATTGCGCAGTTGTTACGCCAAGGTCGGCCGTCTGGTCTACTTCGGCCGCGTGCTCGACAAGATCCGCCTGCATGCAGCGGGCCAACTTCCGGCGGAGTACCAGAAGAACCTCGGCGACGACCAGCAGAACGTCTTCGACGGACGCTGCTGCCGTTTCCTCGGCATCCGCTACGCCGACCTTCGCGCGCGCACCCTCGCCGGCGGCACCGACGACAGACATTCTTGAAGGCACAACTACAGGAGCACGCTGAGTGCGCTGAGAAACCGGGTCTGCGAACCTAACCCGGCCCGATGCCGCCGCGGCGACTGCGCCGACGCCGAACGCAGGTCTTACCAGCACAGACGTCGCGTTTCGCCAGGACCCTGTAGGGGCGGCTTTACGCCGCGATGAACACCGTCCGCCTGCCATCGCGGCGTAAAGCCGCTCCTACCTCCAGACTTTCCCCCGGATGAATTTTGCGGTGGTGGCTGTTGGATGTTCGACGTCGCGCATCGGATGTTTGAGCATCGTTACATGTCCTCCCGGAACGTCATTCCCGACCGCATCGCCGAGGCCATGCGGCGGTTTCCGCCATTTTCCATGCTGCCCGCCGACGCGGTCGCGGCGCTCGCGGCGGAGGCGACCGTGCGCGTGATTCCCGCCGGCGACCGCGTTTGGGCGCAGGGCGACCATCCCGAAGAGGTCCTCTACTTCCTGGCCCGCGGCCGCGTCGAGTACCTCTGGCAGGTCGAGGGCCGCACCGAGCGCGTCGATGTCCGCGACGTTGGCGATGTGCTCGGTCTCACGGCCATGACCAACGGCGAACCGTTTCGCGTCACCGCCCAGGTCGTGGAGGACAGCCTGCTCTACACCCTCCCGTGGGCGCGCGTCCGCGCTCTCCTCGACGCCCACGACGAGGCCCGCCACTACGTGCGCCGTCACCAGTTCTGGGTCACGCGCACGGGCACCCCGGTCAACCTGACCGAGCCGACGCAATCCGCCGTCTCCGGACGCACCAAGAACATCCTGCAGGCCCATCTCGACGGCGCCCGGCTCGTGCAACCGCGCCCGCTCGAGCGCCTGCTCACCTGCGCCCCCGACGCATCGCTCCATCGCGCCGCGGAGCTGATGTCCGCGAAACGCGTGCCGTCCATCCTCGTGGTCGACGCCGATCGTCATCCGCTCGGCATCGTCACCGCGAGCAGCCTGGTCAAACACGTCGTCGTCGACGGCCTGCCCCGCGAGCGTCCGGTCTCCGCCGTCATGGCCCGGCCGGTCATCACCGTGTCTCCGCAGACCAGCGCCACCGCCGCCATCCTGCTCATGCTGCGCGAGCGCATCGGCCAGGTCTGCATCACCGAGGACGGCACCCCGGCCAGCCGCGCCCTCGACGTCGTCACCCACAAGGACCTGCTCGCGCAGAGCGGTCATCACCCGGCCGGACTCCTCCGCGAGTTCCGCCTTGCGCGCACGCCCGCGCGCTTCCGCGAACTCTGCGACGAGATCGAAGCCATCGCTCGCAGCTACCTCGAAGCGGGGGTTTCCGCGATCTACCTCGGACAGATGTGTGCGGAACTTTACGACGAACTCGTCCAGCGCCTGCTCGACCTTGAGACCGACGCCCTCGCCGCAGCCGGCACGCCCCTGCCCAAGGTGGCCTGGGCGTGGATGTCGGTCGGCAGTGACGGCCGCCGCGAACAGATCCTGCGCACGGACATGGACAACGCGCTGGTCTTCGCCTCCACCGGCACCGCCGAGGGCGACGAAGAGGCGCGGACCGCGTTCCGCACGCTGGCTGCGCGCGTGATCGATGGTCTGGTCGCGGCAGGGTTTGCCCGCTGCCAAGGAGGTGTCATGGCACTCAATCCCCGCTGGTGCCGTTCGCGGGAGGAGTGGTTGGCCGAGATCTCCAGCCCGGGCGCCTTCCAAGCGGACGACGGATTGCTCCGCGCCACCGTGCTCTATGACCTGCGCTTCGTCGCGGGCAGCAAGGACCTGTGCGAAAGCCTGCGCACCGGCATGCTCGCGTCCGTCGCGGACAACCGGATCCTGCAGCATCGCCTCGCCGAGTCGCTGGTCGATGTCGCCCCGCCGCTCAATTTTATCGGACGCTTCGTGGTCGAGAAACTCGGCGGCGGCAGCCCGGACCTCGATCTCAAGACCCGCGGACTCGCCCCGCTGCGCGACGCGGCCCGACTGCTGTCGATCCGCCACCGCCTGAGCCGGCGCTACTCAACCGGCGGCCGCTGGGACGAGTTGCGACGCAGCGTACCCTCCCTGGGCGACCTCGCTCCGGCAGCTCGGGATGCCTACGATTTTCTCCTTCGCCTCCGCACCTTGAACGGACTGCGTCGCGGCGACTCGGGGCGCCAGTTGGACCCGCAGACGCTGACCCGGCTCGAACGCGCCCAACTGTCCAACGTCTTCGACGTCGTCCGCCTGGTGCAACAGGCCGTGCGTCTGGAGTTCGAACTCGACGCCCGCCCCCGATGAAACGGTTGCTCTGGTGGCGCCGTCATCCCGCCGACCCCATCGCGGCCTCCTACGCCGCCGGCACCGCACGCAAGGTCGGTGCCCGCACGCCCGTGGACTCGCTCCGCTTCGTCGTCCTTGATGCCGAGACGTCGGGCTTTCGTGTCGGTTCCGACCGCCTGCTCTCCCTCGCCACCGTTCCCGTCCAGGCGGGCCGCATTCCGCTCGGGGCCATCCGTTCGTGGCTTTTCCGCCAGACGACTGTGCCGCTCAATCAGGCAACGGAAGTGCACGGCATCCTGCCCGCCGAGGCCGCGGGCGGCGAAAGCGAAGATAGTATCCTGCGCGAGGTCCTGGCCGAACTCACCGGAGCGGTGGTGGTCGGCCACCACATCGGCTTCGATCTCGCCGTGCTCGACGAGGCGACGCGCCGTCACTTTGGCCTGCGCCTGCGCAACGCGAGCATCGACACGGCGAACCTCGCCATGCGGGTAGTTGAGGCCTTTGCGGCCACGGCCTATCCCGGCCAGCGTCCACCCACCCTCGAGGAACTGTGCAGCCACTGCGGCGTTCCGCTCATCGACCGCCATACCGCAGCTGGGGATGCCTACACGACGGCTGAACTCTTTCTTGTGCTCTGCGCCCGCAAGCAGCGTCTGCTTGGCCGCCCGCTCATCGCTGGCGATCTCGGCCTGCGCTGAGGCCCGGGCGCTTGCCGTCGGCCAGCGGGAAACCTGGGGATCGCAGCGGTTCCGTCAGGTCCGCGTCCACCCCTTTGCCCGGGCCCGGGTGACGGCCTCGGTGCGGCTCGCCGCATGGAGTTTCTGCATCAGGCCGTTGACGTGGGTCTTGACCGTGGCTTCGCCCACGCCGCGAAGGTCGGGTTGCTGCTCGAGGATGGCGACGATCCCTTCCCGGACCACGGGATGATCGTCGACCACGAGGACGCTGATGGCGTGTTCGGTCTTGTTGGTCATCGGTCAAGGAGCGGGAGTTCCAGCACCAGCCGGCAGCCGCGGCCCACCTGGGATTCATTCCGAAACGTACCTCCCGCCTCCTCGGCGCGTTCCTTCATCGCGAGGAGTCCGACTCCGGGCCGCACCGTCCGCGGCTCGAACCCGCAGCCGTCGTCGGTCGGCAGCATCAGCAGCCGGTCGTATTCCCAACGAAGCGTGACCGAGAAGAAGGCTGCGCCGGCATGTTTGACCGCGTTGGCCAGCGCTTCCTGGACAGACTTGTGCGCGCACCAATCGACCACGGGACTGAGCGACGAGGCTCGGCCGTGTTGATCGCCTGCTGCAGCGGCTCGCGGTGCCGCAGCTCGGCATTGAAGCGATCCACGAGCCGAACGCGGGTCCACTCCGCCTCGCGCAACGCGTCCGCCACGATCCTCAGCGCGGTGATCTCGCTACCGGTGCAGGGCAAAAGGTTGCACAGATCGAGTGGCGATCACAGTTCCCGGACGTTGGATTGGCTCCCGCTACGTGGCGCGGTCGTAATTCTCGGGCGTAATGACGCCGGACAAGGGCTCGCCAGCGGCGAAGCGTCGGATGTTGGCCAGCGCGTGAGCACCGGCATCGCAGCGGCGATCTGACGTCGGGCCCGCCATGTGGGGCAGGAGAATCACATTGTTCAGCCCTCGAAGCGGGTGGTCGGCCGGGAGCGGCTCCTGCGCATAAACATCGAGCCCGATCTGCAGTCGGCCTTCGCGGGCAACGCGCACGAGTTCCGGCTCAGCCACGATCCGTCGTCGGCTCACATTCACGAAGGCTCCCGTCGGAGGCAGGCGCCGCAAGAGTTCCTCGGTGATGATTCCCAGGGTCTCGGGTACCAATGCGGCCACCGCGACCACGGCGTCACAGTTGGAGAAGATCTCGGTCAACGAGGCCGCGGGACGCACCCCGAACTCCGCAAACAACGCCGCCGGCACATGCGGATCGTACGCGAAAACCTCCACTTGAAAGGGCGTAAGCAAACGCGCGAGCTCCCGTCCGACGTGACCGAACCCATGCAGCCCTATCCTGCGCCCGAAAAGCGAGTACGTCTTCTCCTGCCAGTCCGCCCATGCCCCTTCGCGATGCATTGCGGTGTTCCACTTTCCCGCACGCCGCTGCGCCATAAGCAGGAACATCAATGCCGCCTCCGCCACCGTTCGTGCAATCGATCCTCCCCAATTTGTCGCAATGAGGCCGTTCTCCAAGTGGCGACGGCTCACTCCCCTCTTCACCGAGCCGGTGAGGTAGCACACATACTTGAGCGATGCCGGCTATCGCGGATTCGACGGCGTGGCCGTCGACGGCAAACACCGCTACACCTCGGACGCCGTGCGCAAAGCCACGCTCTGGGGCAACCTCATGGCCGGAGGCTCCGGCGTGGAATACTATTTCGGCTACAAGATGCTGGAGAACGACCTCGTCTGCGAAGACTTCCGCTCGCGCGACCGGTCCTGGGACTACTGCCGGATCGCCCTCGCCTTCTTCGACGAGCAACGAGTTCCCTTCTGGGAGATGACCAACGCCAATGCCCTGGTGGGCAACGCGGACAACGACAATTCCCGCTACTGCCTCGCCAAGCCCGGCGAACTCTACCTCGTCTACCTGCCGGAAGGCGGCACGGTCGACCTCGACCTCAAGTCACCGGCTGGCGTCGCCTTCAGCTTGGTTTGGTTCAACCCGCGCGACGGCAGCACGACCGGTCAGGGATCGATCACAGGCGGATCTTCCATTCAACTCGTCGCCCCGACGACGAGCGACGATTGGCTCGCCTTGATCCGCCGCCGCTAAGGCGGCGGTTCTGGACGGACATCGACAGGGTCTGGCTCGAGGTCGCAAACGCCAGGATCAAGCAGATCCAGGGATTGAAACGCCTTGCTGGACTAAGCAAGGCACCGGTCTGGCGCGTACGTTGGGGCAGTCTGCCCGAGAGTTGATACGCCCAATCCCCGACATCCCAGCGTGTCCGTTTCTTTTCGAACGCCGGCAACGTTCACGGCAGATGGGTAACGTGATACCAAGGGAGACACTGCTCGAGACACGGAGACCTCCTTTGCGAGCATCGCACGACAAGGCGTTGAAAACCAGTCGCTTTGGTGCTCAGGAAGGGACTCGAACCCTTACGCCTTTCGGCACACGCCCCTCAAACGTGTGTGTCTACCAATTCCACCACCTGAGCGTTCCAAAACAAGGGAAGGCGGACTAAGCAAGATGCGCCCGGCCTTGTAAAGCCCGGAAATGCGTTTTCCGAAAATCCGTTTTGACCCCTCGCCGCGCCCGCCGAAGCTGCTTTGCTGCCTCCCGCATGAAGCTCGCCGATATTCAGCACGCCTTGCTCGTCTCCTATGAGAAAGAAGGCGGCATCAATCACTTCGACGGCATCAACCTGCCCGACCAGGAGTCCGTCAACCAGCTCGCCTCGGACTTCATGCACCTGCTGTTTCCCGGTTTCTTCGAACAGAAACCGCTGGTGAAAAATGACGTTCCGACCGTCACCGGCCACCGTCTCCAGGCCGTGGCCCGGCGGCTGACGGCCGAGATTGAGAAGAGTCTGCGTTTCGCCAAGGACCCCGATCCGTCCGGCAAGGCCCATGCCCACGCGACCGCGCTGCTCGAGGCCCTGCCCGCCGTCCGCAGCGTGGTCCAGACCGACGTCGCCGCCGCCTATGCCGGCGACCCCGCCGCCCGCAGCGTGGAGGAGATCATCCTCGCCTACCCGTGCGTCCTGTCGATTTCCCTGCAACGCATCGCCCACGTGCTCTACCGGCTCGGCGTGCCCCTGCTGCCGCGCATGATCACGGAGTACGCCCATGAGCGCACCGGCACCGACATCCATCCGGGCGCCCAGATCGGCACGCACTTCTTCATCGACCATGGCACCGGCGTGGTCATCGGCGAAAGCGCCCGCATCGGCAACCATGTGAAGATCTACCAGGGCGTCACCCTAGGCGCGAAGTCCTTCGAGGTGGACAACCAGGGCAACCCGATCAAGGGCGTGAAACGCCACCCCGACATCGGCGACCACGTCACGATCTATGCCCACGCCACCATTCTGGGCGGGGACACGGAGATCGGCGCGCACTCCATCGTCGGCGCCAACGTGTGGATCCTCGAGTCGGTCCCGCCCAACAGCATCGCCTATTACAAGAACGAGAACCTCGTCATCCGTTCGCGCCGCAAAAAGGAAAAGGCCGTCGAGTGCCGCGATGCCGCCGAGATGATGGCGTGGGACTGGTCAATCTAGGCGCGGCGCCTCTATCCATTCACCCGTTGACGGTCCGACAGGCCCTGGGCCAGGGCCCGGGCGAAGAAGGGCCCCCGGTACACCATGCCCGAGTAGACCTGCACCAGGGTCGCCCCCGCGTCGAGTTTCTCACCGGCACTTTCCAGGTCAGTGATGCCCCCCACCCCGATGATGGGGAGCCGGCCGGCCATGGTGCGCGCGATGTAGCCGATGATCTCGGTCGACCGACGCCGCAGCGGCGCACCGCTCAGGCCGCCGGCTTCATTGACCGTCGCAAAAAATCCCGGGCGGGCCAGCGTGGTATTCGTGGCAATGATACCATCGAGCCCGAACTCCGCGATGACCCCGAGCGCGGCATCGATCTGCAGCCAGGAGAGGTCCGGGGCGATCTTGAGCAGCACCGGCAGACGCCGCCCTCCCGCCTGGGCAGCCCGCTCGCGGTTCGCCGCGGTGATGGCGCCGAGCAGCTCGCGCAGCGGTCCGGCATCCTGCAGCGTGCGCAGGCCCGGCGTGTTCGGGCTGGATACGTTGAGCACGAGGTAGTCGGCGAATCCGGCCAGCCGGGCAAAGCTCGCCAGGTAATCCGCCGTCGCCTGGTCGAGCGGCGCCGCCTTCGACTTGCCGAGGTTGACCCCGAGCGGGATCCGACGGCGTCCCGGGGGCGCCTGCCGCGCCAGCCGGGCGGCCACGGCGTCGGCACCTTCGTTGTTGAAGCCCATCCGGTTGATCACCGCCTCCTGCTCCGGATAACGGAACATCCGCGGCTGGGGATTGCCCGGCTGCGCCAACGCCGTGACGGTGCCGATCTCGACATGGCCGAAACCGAGGGCCGCCGCCGCCGGCCAGGCCCGCGCGTTCTTGTCGAAACCCGCCGCCAGCCCGACTGCGTTGGGAAAACGCAGGCCAAAGGCCTCCACCGGACGAAACCGTGCCGCCGGCAGCTGCGCCCAGCGCTCAAGCAGCCGGCAGACCGGCCCCACCGCCCCGAGGGCGGCCATCGCCTTCACCCCCAGCTCGTGCGCCCGCTCGGACTCGAGCCGGAACAACCCGCGACGCACGATCTTTTCATACAGGAGAGCCATCGCGCCGCACACTGGGTCCGCCTTCGCAAAACGCAAGAGTCCGCCCGGCCGGACCGCCCTCCGTCACCCCGGGCCGCCGCCATCGGAAAAGCTCATGCTTTTGTGCTTGTTTTTAATCACCCCCGACGCACGCTGCGCAAAATTTTCCCGGTCCGCCGCAGCAGACCCGTGCCGTCCCGCAAAAGTCGTTGAAAAGTGACTTTAGCGATTTGACTCCGTCGATGGCCGGGTCTTTTGCTCCGCCCATCGCTACACGCACAGAACATGGCTAAATCCTCCGCAATCCTCGACTGGTGCATCGTCCGTCTCGGTGAAGATCACAATTGGTGGGTCGAAGAAGTGAGCGATCCTGTGCGGTGGGATACGGACGGCCTCAGCATCGTGGACCCGCGCCAGGTGGCCCACCTCGTCGAGCTCGTCGAGCCCATGCGTGATTACGGTTTCGACCAGGACCTGATGGAGCCGGCCTTCATCCCGTTCCGTATCCAGAAGGATCTCGGCAACGGCCGGGTGCGCCTGAAGCGGGTCAAGGACTCCATCTTCGAATCCGACGAGAAGCTGTTCGCCCTGCCCGACATTCTCGACGAGGAAAACGGGCCCTACGCCGACCTGCTCGACCATCTCACCCGCTGCCGGGTCAAGATGCTCAACGACCTCTTCAACTTCGAATCGAAGCTCACCGTCGACGAGGTCGAGGACGAGATTCGCGAGGAGCAGAATGCCAGCTTCATCGAAGGCAAGGCGGTCCACGTCTTCGAAGAACTCACGGCCATCCTCGACTACACCCCCGCCGGCTGGGAGGGGGAGGAAGAAGGCGAGCGCTCGTCTGCCTCCGACGAGGAGATCGATGATGAGGACCTGCCCGATGTCGACGAGGAGGACGAGGAGGCCCTCAAGAACGACTCGTCCCTCAAGTGGGACGAGGACGAAGAAGAGGGTGAGAAGAAGGAAGGCGACGACGAAGACGACGAGGACGACAAAGAAGACGAAGACGATGCCGACGACGAGGAGGACGCCGACGAGGACGAATCTCCCAAACGAGGCGCCCGCAAACGGCGCTGATCTGACAAGGCCGGCCCGCCAGGGCCGGCCTTGCTGATTTTTGCTTCCGTCACCGCCTCCGCCAAACGAAGCTCCGACCATGGCCGCCCCCCGGTTCCTGCGCCTTTCGTTTGCCGTCCTCCTGATGGCTTGCACCTGGCTGCTCGCCGGCTGTGAGACCGCTCCGGAGGCGGTCGCAACCAATCCGCGCATCCCCGACGCCAAATCGGCAGCCCTACTTCGCCCAGGCGACAGCCTCGTCGTTGCGATTCAAGGCGTACCCGACCCCAGCACCAATTCCCTGCAGATCGACGATCAGGGGGTCATCAGCCTCCCGCTCATCGGCGTGGTCAACGCGGCCGGGTTGAGTCCCTCCGACCTTTCGCAACGCATCCGCGAGACCTACATCGCCAAACGGATCTACACCACCGTCGACGTATCCGTGACCGTCACGGAACGCTACGTCTACGTGGGTGGCGAGGTGCAGCGGCCGGGCCGGATCGTGTGGACGCCCGACCTGACCGTCACCAAAGCAATTCAGGCGGCGGGCGGCTTCACACTGTATGCCCGCGAAACCGCGATCAGCCTCGTGCGCGAACAGACCGCCTACCCCTTCAACGTTCCCCTCGCCCAGCGTAATCCGTCCGAGGACCTGCGCCTGATGCCGGGCGATTCGATCCAGGTGCCTCGTTCGGCGTTCTAGGACGTCCTCCACATCATGGCGTTTCAACCCGCCACACCCGGGTCGCTGTTCGTTTTTCTCCTTATCGTGGCGGCCATCCTTGCCGCCTTCGTCACGGCAACGCTCCGCGCCTATCGGGAGACATCAGCAACCCGGGGCACCTTGGGGTGGCGCGCAGTGGTGATCAGTTTCGGGTGGCTTGGCGCATTGTCCTGGCTCGTGGCCAGCGGTCGCCTTGCGGACCTCCCCTTGTCGGGTCTGCCATTCTTCTTCGGCGCCGTGCTGGGGTCAGGTCTCGCCCTGGGACTCTCGCCTTTGGGCGCACGGCTTGCCGCCACAGTACCAATGCCGGCGCTGATTGGATTTCAAAGTTTCCGACTGCCCCTTGAACTCGTGCTTCATCGATGGGCCGACCACGGCACCATTCCGATGACGATGACCTGGAGCGGTCAGAATTGGGATATCGTCAGCGGTGTGGCTGCCGTGATCGTTCTTCCATGGGCCCGTCGCAGCCGGGTTGCAGCCTGGGCGTTCAACCTCATCGGCCTTGCCCTGCTTATCAATGTGGCGAGGGTCGCGCTGCTCTCCTCGCCCGTCCCGTTCGGCTGGCAAGTTTCGCCGCCGCTCGTCCTCGCGCTACACTGGCCTTATGCGCTCATCGGTCCGGTTTGCGTGGCCGGCGCGCTCGCCGGCCACGTCGTACTCACGAGGGCCTTGCTCCTGTCCGGCCGCAGAGATCGGCCGCACGATTGACGTTATCGGCGCAGCACCTTCGCCATTTCCTTGGCGAAATAAGTCAGGATCAGGTCCGCCCCGGCGCGCTTGATCGCCAGCAACGACTCGTTGCGAGTACGCTCGTAATCGAGCCAGCCGAGACGTGCCGCCGCATGGATCTGGGCGTACTCGCCCGAGACCTGATAGGCCGCCACCGGCTTCGCGACCGCATTGCGCACCTCGCGGATGATGTCGAGGTACGGTCCGGCCGGCTTGACCATGATGATGTCCGCACCTTCCGCCTCGTCGAGGCGCGCCTCCTCCACCGCTTCACGGCGATTCGGCGGATCCAGCTGGTACGTCGCTTTGCTGAGCAAGGTCGTCCCTGCCGCCTGCGCGCTGCCCACCGCTTCGCGGAACGGGCCGTAGTAGGCGGAGTTGAACTTCGACGCGTAGGCGAGAATGCCCGTGCCGGTGAACCCGGCCGCATCCAAGGCGGCACGGATCGCCTTCACCCGTCCGTCCATCATGTCCGACGGCGCCACCAGATCGACCCCGGACTGCGCCTGCAACACGGCCATCCGGGCGAGGATCGCCACGGTGCGATCGTTGTCCACGTCGTCCCGCGCCGGCGTGAGCACGCCATCGTGGCCGTGACTCGTGTACGGATCCAGCGCGACATCGGTGATGACCAGAAGGTCCGGCACGGCCTTCTTCACCGCCCGGACGGCCCGCAGCACGAGCGACTCCGGATCGAGCGCCCCGGTTCCCACCTCGTCCTTGAGCGCGGGCGCGAGCTTGGGGAAGAGAGCAACCGCGCGCACGCCGAGCTTGTGCAGCCCCCGGCACTCCTTGACCAGATCGGCCACATTGAGCCGGAAAACGCCGGGCATGGAGGCGATTTCCTCGGGCTCACCACGCCCCTCCACCACAAAAAGCGGCGCAATCAGGTCCTCGGGACGCAAGACGGTTTCAGCAACCAGCGCACGCAGGCCGGCGGTGCGGCGCAGACGGCGGGGACGCAAGGGCAGGACGAGGCGGTCGGAGGGATCCATGGAAACGCTTGAGTAAGCCCCTAAACCGCCATTCTTTCCGACTTCACGCAAATCTTCTCCGCGGCCGTCGCCCCCCATGTCCATCTCGCTCTTCGATTCGCTCACCCGGGAAACCCGCCCCTTGCGCGCCGCCCAGCCCGACGGTGTCTTTCGCTTCTACAACTGCGGACCCACCGTCTACGCCCCGGCCCACATCGGCAACTTCCGCACCTTCGTCGTCAACGACGTGCTGCGCCGGCTGCTCGAGCTCGAGTTCGGCCCCGGCAAGGTGAAGCACGTGCGCAACCTCACCGACGTCGACGACAAGACCATCCGCCGCTCCCGCGAGGAAGGACGGCCGCTCGGCGACGTGACCCGGCAGTGGACGGAGAAATTTCACGCCGATTGCGACGCCCTGAACTGCCTGCGTCCGCACGAGGAGCCGCGCGCCACCGATCCACGCTTCATGCGCGAGCAGGTCGACATGATCGAGGTGCTGATGCGGAAGGGCAATGCCTACCGCGCCGCCGACGGCTCGGTCTATTTCAAGGTGTCGTCCTTTGACGGATACGGCAGTCTTTCGCGGGTGAAGGAACGCGAGCTCAAGACGGGCTCCGCGCTCAAGGGCGCCGCGGCCGACGCGGACGAGAAGGAGGACGGCAGCGACTTCGCCCTTTGGAAGGCGCACAAGCCCGAGGACGGCGACGTGAAATGGCCCGGCCCGGCCGGCGCCGCCGAGGGCCGCCCAGGCTGGCACATCGAATGCAGCGCCATGAGCAAGGCGCTGCTCGGCCCGACCATCGACCTGCACACCGGCGGCGTCGACCTGCTCTTCCCGCACCACGAGAACGAAATCGCGCAGAGCCAGTGCTGCAACGGCACCACGTTCGCCCACCATTGGTACCACAGCGAGCACCTGCTCGTGGACGGCAAGAAGATGAGCAAGTCGCTGGGCAACCTCTACACCCTCGACGATCTGAAGGCGAAGGGCTTTGCCCCGATGGCCCTGCGCTATGCGCTGCTCGCCGGCCACCCGCGAAAGCAGCTCAACTTCACGCTCGATACCCTGCACGCCGCCGAGAAGGCGCTGACCGGCCTGCGCGCCTTCCGCGAACAGCTGGTCAAACGCGCCCTCGATCCCGCGGCCGCGCCCTCTGCCCGCTTCGACCCGGTGCTGGGCGCGTTGCGCGACGATCTGAACACCCCCGCCGCCCTCGGGGCACTGTTCGGCATCGTGAACGGTTACGACCACCATCCGGCGCAGAAGGGCGATCTGGCGGCCTTCGACCGGGTGATGTTCGCCTTCGGCTTCAAACTCGAGTCGGACCCCGCTGCGGCCATCGCCGTGCCGTCGGAGGTAACGGCCCTCGCCGAGAAACGTTGGGCAGCCAAGCAGGCCCGCGACTTCGCCGCCGCCGACGCGTTGCGCAAGGAGATCGCCACCGCCGGCTGGACCATGCTCGACCGCAAGGACGGTTACTCGCTGGAACCTGCAAGAAAGTGAGCGTCAGGCCGCGCGTTTCCTCCGGCGCAACGGCCGGACCGACACGATCTGGGCGGGATTGATCGCAAGAGAAAACTCCTCCCCTTCGTCGGGAAAGACGATGAGATCACCCGTGCGAGGATGCACGGTCGCATGGTCGGGGTGCTCAATCACGTGTTTGTCTCCGCTCGAAAGCGTGATCTCCAAGGGAAAGTGCTTTGCTGAGCCGAAGAGCCGTTCCACCGAGCGCATGGGACCAAAGGTTTCCGCCCATGGCCAAGCGTCAAGCCACGAATTTGCATTTAATTTTCACTTGCCGCCAAGATCCCGCCTCACTTCCGCCCGCCGCCCGTTTTCTGCCTTTCCGTCCTTCAACCGTTCCGCCTTCCTCCCCCACCATGGCCATGTCTCCGCTTGAAGAACTCCGTCATTCCGCCGCGCACGTGCTCGCGACGGCCGTCCTGCGTCTTTTCCCGGACGCCAAGCTCGACATTGGGCCCCCGACCGAGACCGGGTTCTACTACGATTTCGACCTCGACCATAAGTTCACCCTGGACGACCTCGCCAAGATCGAGGCCGAGATGAAGAAGGTCGCCGACGAGAACCAGCCGTTTCTGCGCAAGGAAGTCTCCCGCGAGGAAGCCATCCAGATCATCACGGCCCGCGGCCAGGACCGCTACAAGCTGGGCCGCCTGGCCGACATCCCGGAAGGTGAGGCCATCTCGTTCTACCAGAACGGCGAGTTCATGGACCTGTGCGCCGGCACCCACGTGCGCTACAGTTCCAAGCTCAAGGCCTTCAAGCTGCTCTCCATCGCCGGCGCCTACCACCGCGGCGACGAGAAGAACAAGCAGCTCCAGC
>CAYZBG010000024.1:18627-60568 GCA_964476565.1 uncultured Opitutus sp. | reverse complement strand
TCGTGTCCTCGGTTCGATTCCGAGTCTGGCCACCACTTCTCCGCCCGGCCTGCGCGCCGATGCCACGGATACCGGGGTGAATTCGCGAGCCCAAGGCCGTGTGTACCGCTTCGGACATCCCTGCCCGAAAATCGGCGGCGGTGGCGAGGGCGGATTTGCTACCCTGGTGTCATGTCCTTTGCTGAAACCTGCATGGCCGCCCTGCCCTCCCGTTCCTCGATGCTCCGCGCGTTTCTCGCGAGCGACCCGGCCGCGGAGGGCCGCTTTATCGTTGGGGTGACGTCGACGGGGATTTTCTGTCGCCCGACCTGCACCGCCCGCAAACCGCGGCCGGAGAACGTGGTGTTCTTCGCCGACACCGCTGCGGCGCAAGAGGCCGGGTTCCGTCCCTGCCGACGTTGCCACCCGCTGGAAACGTCGGTGGGAGCGCCGCCCCTCGTGCTGCGGCTGCAGCAGGCGATCGAAGACGACCCGGCGCAGCGCTTGGGCGAGAAGGATCTGCTCGCCCTCGGCATCGACCCCTCCACGGCACGGCGCCAGTTCAAACGGTACCACGGCGTGACCTTCCAAGCCTACGCGCGGGCGCAGCGGCTGGGTCTGGCCTGGCGCGAGGTCAAGGACGGGGCCCGCGTCACCGACGCGCAGTTTGCCCGCGGCTTCGAATCGGCGAGCGGTTTTCGGACGGCCTTCCACCGGATCTTTGGCGTGCCCCCGCGTGAGGCGGACCGCCGCCATGCCCTGTTTGCCGACCGGATTGCCACGCCCCTTGGCACGATGCTCGGTCTCGCCTCCGACGCGGGACTCGTGGTGCTCGACTTCGCCGACCGCCGCGGACTTGAACGCAAACTCACCACGCTGCGCACCCGGTTGCGCGGCCCGGTCATTCCCGGGTCCCACCCGCACTTGAAAGCCGCAGCGGAGCAGCTCGCGGCGTACTTTGCGGGCCGGCGTTTTCAGTTCGATCTTCCGCTCGCCCCGGTCGGCTCGGCCTTCGAACTCGCGGCCTGGCGCTACCTCCAAACCATTCCGTACGGTGAAACGCGCAGCTATGCCCGCATGGCCAGCGACCTGGGCCGCCCCGGCGCGGCCCGCGCCGCGGGGCGGGCCAACGGCATGAACTTCATTGCCCTCGTAATTCCCTGCCACCGTGTGATCGGTGCCGACGGAGCCCTCACCGGCTACGGCGGTGGCCTTGCCCGGAAACACTGGCTGATCCAGCACGAACGCGACCATGCGCCCGCCGCGGCCCACCCGTAAGGCCATGCCGTCCCGCTGGGCCTCAGGCAATCCGCAGCACAACCTTCCCCTGCTGCGCGCCTTGCTCCATCAGCGCGAACGCCTCGCTGACGTGCTCCAGTGGATACACCGCGCCAACCGGCGGCTGTAGTCGCTGTGAGGTCACACAGGCCAGCAGCCCCGCCCAATCACGGGGACTGCCCATGGTCGTACCGAGGAGCGAAAGCTGCCGCCAGAACACCTTGCGCAACGCGAAGGATCCCGGATTGCCCAGCGTGGCACCGTACGACACCAGTCGCGCGCCGGGGGCAGCGACTTCGATCAAGGACGGCAAGGTTTCTCCTCCAGCGCTGTCGAGGATGACATCGAAGCCGCCGACGGCCTTGGCGGCCTCGATCCACACCGGCTGGGTGTAATCGAAGCCCGCCTCCGCGCCTTGGGCCCGGGCCTGCGCCAGGGCATCGGGACGGGACGATGTCACCCACACCCGCGCGCCGAGTGCGCGGGCGAGCATCAGTCCGAGGGCGGCGACACCTCCGCCGATGCCCGTAATCAACACCCGTTCCCCGGCACGCAGACGGGCGCGGGTCACGAGGGCACGGTAGGCCGTGAGGCCCGCGAGCGGCAGCGCCGCGGCCTGCTCCCACGTGAGGTGGGCCGGCTTGGGCGCGACTTGCTCCACCGGGACCGCGATCTGCTCCGCCAAGGTGCCGTCGCGCGGCAGGCCGAGGATGGAAAACCCGGGTCCGGGGGCCTCGTCACGCTCGCCCCAGCCGAAACTAGGATTGATCACCACCTCGCTTCCGATCCAAGACGCGGACACTCCGGCGCCCACCGCGGTTACGACGCCGGCGCCATCGGAGCCAGGCAGGCAGGGAAAACGCAGGCCGGCGTACTCGCCGCGCTTCATCCAGACATCGCGCCGGTTCAACGCCGCCGCCCGCAGCGCGATGACCACCTCGCCGGCCCCAGGCACGGGCGCTGCCACGTCCACGATCGAGAGTTCATGCTTCGCCACGAGGTGAACTGCACGCATGGCATCAGTGTCCCGCATCGTCCGGCCAAGCGCAAGCCGTGGGCCCTCCAGCCCTCGATCAACCCCTTGGATTTGTGCCTTGCGCCGCCGCCCCCGGTTCTCTTTTAGCTTCCCGGCAACAGGGGTGCTCGCTCCGGTTGCCACCTTTAGCAACCATGTCACTCCTTCCGTTTTCCAGCCAACTGATCGCTGACGTCGGCATTTCCCTCGGTGACGAGGGCAAGGGCCGGTTGATCCCCGAGGTCGCGGACGAATTGCGCGGCACGCCCGCGGCGGTCTCGGTCGTGCTAAAGGTCAACGGAGGCGCCAACTCCGGTCACACCGCGGCCGGCATCAAGCTGAACCTCCTGCCTGCCGGCGTCGCTGTGCCCGATGCCCGCTACCTTGCGATCGGCAGCGGCGTGGTGGCGGATCCGCGCAAGTTCTGGTGGGAAGCCGCCCCGCTCGAACGAAAAGGGCACGCCATCCTCTCGCGCCTCCTGATCGACGAGCGCACCCTCGTGTCCGACCTGACGCATCGCTTGCTGGACCTCGCCTGGGAGGAATACCGGACGCAGGTCCTGCGCGAGGAGCCGCGCGGTTCGACCGGCCGCGGCATCACGCCCGCCTACGCGGACGAGGTCGGGCAATGGCAGATCACCTATTCCGATTTCCTCGCCGGCCCGAATTTCTTCGCGCGCAAACTCGCCCAGCGGGCCGACCGCGCCCTGCGCACCATCCAACACGTCTGCCAGGTGTCGCCTGACGCGTGGGAAGGTTTCTTCGAGAAGCTCACGACCGCCGAACGCCGGGCCAACGCCGAGGCGATGCAGATGGGCGTGTTTCCCGAGATCGAGTTCGACTTCCATCAGTTTCGCGGGCCCCGGCCCTTCACGCTCAATCTCGAGCGCTTCACCCAGGTGTACTGGGAGGCCGGCACCCGGCTGGCCGGCAACATCGGAGAGGTCCGCGAACTCATCCTGCGCGAGCTGCGCGCCGGTCGCACCATCATCGGCGAGTTCGGCCAGGCCTACTGGCTCGACAAGCGCCACGGCTTCTCGCCCAACGTCACTGCGTCCCACACGTACACGCCCGAGTTCTTCGAGAGCGCCGGTGTGCCGGTGCAGCCGATCCACACCTTTGGCGTCGCCAAGGCCTACGATACCAAGGTCGGCACGCACACGTTCATCACCCAGATGGACGACCAGCACCCGCTGACCGCCCTGCTCAAGCAGCTCGAGTTCGGCACGTCCACCGGACGTCAGCGCATGGTCGGCTGGTTCGACGCCGTCGAAAAGGGCGACGCCCTGCGCTACGGCGGCTTCCAGGATCTGATGATCAACAAGTCCGACGCCCTCACGCACCGCGGCGAGTGGCAGGGCGACCTGCTGATCTGCACCGCGTACGAGGACGGCTCCGGCCGTCGGTATGCGCACGTGCCGCGGAACGAGGCGGTGAGGCGCACGCTTCGGCCGGTCTATACGCGGCATCCGGGTTGGTCCGAGGATATCTCGCAGGTGCGCCGCTTCGGCGATCTGCCGCGGAATGCGCAACGTTACGTGGCGGCCATGATGCGATCGACCCTCGAGGTCGCATACGAAGGCGGCGCGTGGCCTGAAGCCGCCCGCCTGCCCAATCTTCGCTACCTCGGCGTCGGGCCGGAACCGTCGCAGATCATCAAGGACGTGCCGCCCACGGCGGAGCTCGTCAAACTGACCTGAGTCGGACCGGTGCCGTCAGGACGACGGATCGAGCGACGTCACGCGCACGTAGTCGATCCGCATCTCCTGCGGGAACGTGGTCGTGTCGTCAGGATAGCCGGGCCAACGCCCGCCGACGGCGAGGTTCAGCAACAGGAAAAAGGGCGCGTGATCAAAGACCCATCTCCCGCCCGTCGGCAGGTCCGCGGGCGTGCAGACGTGGTTCAGGCGGCCGTCGAGAAACCAGGCGATCCGCCCGGTCGACCACTCCACACTGTAGACGTGATAACCGTCGCTGAGCGGGCGTGCTTCCGGCAGCGTCATGGATTTGGTGATACCGGCGGCGGCCGAATACCCCGGCCCATGCAGGGTTTGGTGGAGGCGGTGCGGTTCGTGTCCGACGACCTCCATGATATCGATCTCGCCGCAAGCCGGCCAACCGATGGTCTCAATGCTTTCGCCCAGCATCCAGAAGGCAGGCCAGATGCCCTGGCCGCGGGGTATCTTGATCCGGGCTTCGATCCGCCCGGAAGTGACGGAGAGTTTGCCTTGGGTTTTTAGGCGGGCTGACGTGTAGGTGCCGTCCGGTTGCCGCACGGCACGGATGACGAGCGCCTTGCCGTTGACGGCCTCGGGGTCGGCGACGACGAAGGAGTTTTCCCGGGAATCCGTATAACGTTGCAACTCGGCATTGCCCCAGCCGGTTGCGCCCAGGTCATACGTCCAATGCGCCGGATTGGGGCCGGTGCCGGGCGGTTGTTCAAAGTCTTCAAACCAGACAGGCGTGGCGGAACGTACGGGAGAGGAAATCATGGGAAGGGCGATCAAGGTGAGGAGGGCGGATCTCATGGAACGAAAAGCCGGGCTCAAGCGGCCTGGGCCCGACGAATGCCGAGTTCGCGTTCCATCTGCTTCACCACCGGCTCGTCGAGCGGATAGAAGGCGATGGCCACGGCGCTGAGCAGGGACAGGGCGGCCGGGAGCAAACTGAAGAGAATGAGAATGCCGCCGAGCGTTGCCGGTGTCTGGGCGGCATTGGCGACGAAACCGTACCAGGCGAGGAGCCAGCCGATCAGCGCGCTCCCGATGGCGAGGCCCATCTTCTGGGCAAACACCGCCGCGGAGAAAACCAGGCCGGTCGCGCGGCGGCCGTTCTTCCATTCCCCGTAGTCAGCGGTGTCGGCGTAGAGCGACCACACGATGGCGGGCGTCGGTCCCACCAAAAACGTGCCGACGATGTTCACCGCATGCAGCAGCACGATATTCTGCGGATCGATGAAGTAGAACGAGGCCATGGCCAACGCATTCAACGACGTCAGGCCGATCATCAACGAACGCCGGGAAAAGCGTGCGACAAAGAACTTGGTCGAGAGCGCACCGGCGATGAAGGCCAGCGAACCGAGCGTGCTGAAGAGGGTGAACTTCGCCTCGTCGCCCACGTTGTACTTGAAGTAGTAGATGATGGTGCCGTTGCGGATGCCGACGTTGGCGAGGGTCAGGAAGGCCGCGATGAAGAGCACGACCCAGGGCCGGTTGCGAAACAACGCCCCCAGGTCGGCGCGCAGCGATCCGCTCTGGCCGCGCGGCGGCGTGACCCGTTCGCGGGTCGTGGCAAACGTATAGAAAAATAGTCCGACTGAGACGACGGCGAAGAGCGCCATGGTGTAGCGGAAACCGGCGGCCGGGTCATCTCCGCCAAGGAAATCTTTCAGCGGCAACGTCAACGCGCTGATCAAGAAGGCGCCGGCGAAGGCGCACACAAACCGGTAGGTCGACAACGACGTACGATCCTCGGATGACGGCGACATCACCCCCATCAACGCGGAGTACGGGATGTTCACCACGGTGTAGGCGAGCCACATCAGGGAGTACGTCACGTAGGCGTAGATCAGCTTGCCGTTTCCGCTCAGCGGGGGATTGGCGAACATCAGGTAGCCCAGCAGTCCGTAGGGAATGGCGCCCCAGAGGATCCAGGGGCGAAACTTGCCCCAGCGGGTGTTGGTCCGGTCGGCGATGATGCCCATGAGCGGATCCGTCACCGCATCGAGGATACGGGTGAACAACATCATCGTGCCCACGGCGGCCGCGGACAGGCCGAACACATCCGTGTAGTAGTAGAACAGGAAGAGGTTGAACGCCTGGAAGAAGAAGTTCGAGGCGGTATCACCCAATCCGTAGGCAAACTTCTCCCGGACGGACAGCCGGGCAGCGGGGGCGGACACGAGAAAAGAGGGGGGAACGGACAGAAAAGGACCCCGGTCAGCCCGCGAAGGCCGGCCGGGGTCCAGGTCCTGTCCAAGTTAGAACGTGTAACCGAACTCGAAGCGGACGTTCCGGCCCGGCGCATAGATCAGGCCGTACAGGTCATCGTCGTCGAGGATGTTGGTCGCGTTCAGCTGCACATAGGCATCGCGGTCGCGCAGCTTGAACGGATAGCGCACCATCATGTCGAGGTTCAGGCGGGCCTTGTGCTTGAGCACGGTGAGCTCGCCCTTGCCGTTGGTCTGCTTCTGACCGGCGACGGTGATGCCCGAGAAGTACTCACGCTCGGAATCCCACTGGCCGCCGAGGCCGAACTGCAGACCGGTGAGCCGGCCGGCATTCTTGACCTGATAGCTGGCCCAGGCGCTGACGGAGTGCTTCGGCGTGTCGTCGCGGCTCTGGCCCGCGCCCCAGCCGATGCCCGTCCAGGTCGAGGTGTCGGACGGATCGCCATAGACCTCGTCCAGGTCGTAACCCGTGAGACCCCAATTGCTGTCCGGGAAGTACCAGATGGCCCAGCGGTTCTCAGGATTCGGATAACGGATGAACTTGCCGGGGTTGGTGATGACCCGCTTGGTGTTCGCGTAGGTCAGCAGCAGCTGGAAGTTGTCCGTCGGGCTGAAGAGCAGCTGGGCGTCCCAGCCTTCGGACTCGTCTTCCTGCTGCACGTAGGACTGGTAACCGTTGCCATCGCCGCGGTCTTCCCAGCCGTTGTTGGTATTGGCATCGGAGATATAGAGCCAGCCCGGCCAGCCCGGATTGGTCGTCTTGGTCAGGTTGAAGACCTGGTCCAGATAAGCCGCGCCCGCCGCGTTGGAGGCGTTCACGTACCACTGGCCGTTCAGCTGATAGATCGCACCGGAGGAGACACCGGCGTTCCACTGCGGCAGCGCCGCATCGGCCGCACCGTTGCCGCCGTTGCTGCCCCCCGTCACGGAGGACGGACTGAAGTTGCTCACGTTGTACGTGATCGGACGGTTGGGGTCGAACGTACCCTTGAGGGTCGGCATCCACCACTGGCCGAACGGCACGCCGGAGCGCTCAATCTTGAACTTGGAGATCGTGCCGGAGATCTTGCCCTCCCAGAGGTCGATCTTGAGGCCGAACTCGTTGCTCTTGGCGAGCACCGGTCCGAGCGGAGCGCCGGCCGCATCGCGATTGCCGTCGAAGTTGGGCTGCACGCCACCGGCGCGCAGCGCGTACACGCTGAGCTGGGGAACGATGCGGAAGGTCGCACCGTACTGCTCCGTCGTCTCGCGCTGTTTCGGGCGCGTCGCGGAGCTGCTCCCCGCCGTCGGGTGGAAGGTCACCGAACTCGAGGTGTTCTCGTTGGCATCGCGGCGGACGCCGGCGACGATCACGAGACGCTCATCGAGGAACTTGCCTTGGTACACGGCATAGTCGCCGGTGTTCTTGGCATCCGACATGATCCGGTTGATCGCGACCATCGCGGCGTCGCGGGTGCCGTCACCCTGCGTGCCGAAGCGGATGTAGGACGTGTCGGTCGGGCGCTTGTAGTTGAACGTGTTGTTGGCGGTACGACGCAGGGTGGACGTACGGTCCGCGCTTTCGACCGAGCGGCCGATGAGCAGGCTGTTATTGAGGGAGAGCCAGCGGTTCTCCTCGAAGAGCTTGAAGGCATAGTTCACCTCCACGCGGGCCTGCTGACGCTCGTTGCGCTCGGTGCTGTCGGTCCACAGGTACTCGAAGGTCGTGTTGGGCGACTGCGACTGGCTGAACTCGCTGCTGCCGTTGGCCACGTCGATCGGAATGACCGTGATCGTATCGCGCAACGCGACCGGGCCGACGTTCTGGCGCATGGAGCCGTTGACGTCGAGCGAGGCGAAATCGACCCGCGAGCTGTTGAAGCCGGCGAGCAGGTTCAGGCCGGGCAGAATTTCCTGCGTCAGCTGGACGCGTACGTTGTTCTGCTTCGACTCGCGGAAAGTGTCCGGACCCGACCAGCGGAAGGTCCGGGGATCCTTGCCGGCGAACTGGACGAAGCCGGAGCTTTGGAGGCGATCCGCCTGGCCGATGCCGTCGATGTCGGAGCGGGCGCGGACGGTCTGGAAGCCCAGGCCCTTCTCGGTCTGCTGTCCGAGCTCGAAGTCGACGAGGATGTCGGTCTTCGCGAACGGCTTGAAGCTCAGGCTGGGCGAGACGAACCAGTGGTCCTCGTTATAGAGCTCCGTCTGGTTGCCGCCGTCCTGCCAGGCGCCGGTGAGCCGGTAGGCAAACCGACCGTCGGCGCTGATGCCGCCGGTCGTGTCGAGCCAGGTGCGCTTGAAGTCATGGCTGCCGACGTTGAAGCCGACGGAGGTCTTCTGTTCCCGCTCGGGAGTCTTCGGCAGGTAATTCACGATGCCACCGAAGTTGCCGATGCCGTACAGCAGCGCGGCGGGACCGCGGATGACCTCGATGCGGCCGATGTTGATCGAGTCGGTCGAGCTCTGGCGGCGATAGCCGTCGCGCAGCACCACATCGGTGACGTAACCGCGGATCTTGAAGGACGACTGCGTCTTGTTGGCGGTCGCTCCCTCGGGATTGTGCACGCCGCCTGCGCCGTAAAACGCATTGGCACCCTGGTCGTTTTGCGACTGCAGGATGATGCCGGCGCTGTAACGCAGGCTCTGACGGAGATCGTTGGCCCCGGTGTCACGCAGGAAGCTTTCCGTGATGACCTCAATCGGCATCGGAAGCTCCTTGATCGGCGTGTCCAGCCGGGTGCCGGAGATGGAGTTGGTGGCGCGGTAACCCTTGTCCTGCTCGGTGCTGACGGTGAACGGCGACAGGGTGACGGTATCTTCGGCCTCGGGTGTGGTCGAGGCGGGGGCCTGGGCGCCCGGGGCGACCTGGGCCGGCAGCGTGCTCACCAGGCTGCAGGCACAGGCCAACAGTCCGGCGCGAATCGCATTACGGGGTTGGGGGTTCATTTGAGTTGGGTGATGGGTGCGGTTGCTGGGTTCTCGCCCCAAGGCACAGGAGCCAGGGGCAAATCTGACCTCGAATCCGGCAGGGGAAGCGCAGATTCGACCCTTCGAGAAAACGATTCGTGTGCACTCACTGTCAACATTTCAGTGCGTGTCGCTGTGCGCAGGATTTTTTAGGAGTCTATATCATTTAACTAGCTCTTCAATAATAACTAACGATAACCTTGCGCAGCATTGATTGGAAAAATGTGCATTGAAAAACAGTTTTTCGTGCATAACTAATAATCCTTGCCACCGACGATTTGTGCACTCACGAAAGAGCTGCATCTGCTTCCCATGGCCGCGATCAATCAGGAACTCATCGCCCAACGGCTGAACATTTCACGCACCACGGTCTCGCGCAGCCTCGCCAATCATCCGGCGATCAGTGCCGAAACGCGGGCGCGGGTGCTCGCGGTGGCGGAACAACTCGGCTACCGGCTCTCTCCGGGCCGGGCGGCTCGCCGGGGCAAGAATTCACGGACCTTCACGGTGGGCGTTCTCATCGGCGTCCCGCGCGAGAACGTCACGATGGTAACCTATCCGTACATCCTGAAGGGCATTCGCGACCGGGCCGAGATCGAGCGGGTGAGCGTTGACGTGTGCTACCAGCCGCCCGGCGATTTCGAGGCCGAGCAGGACCGCCAGACAGTGATGCGACAGATGCGCGCGAACGACTGGCGCGGCGCCATTCTGATCCATCCCTTTCCCGAACCCGCCGTGGACCTGATCGCCCGCCGGGTCTCCACCGTCTCCGTGCTCGAGAGTTACCAGCAGAACAGTATCGATATCATCGATACGGACGATGCGCCGGCGATCGTCGACCTCGTGCTTCGCCTTTCGGCCGCCGGCCACCGCCGGATCGGCTTCGCATCCTGGACGTATCCGGTCGGTGGACACTGGGTGGCGCGCCGCTTCAGCGGCTACGTCGAGGCACTTTTCTACCAGGGCCTGGAGTTTCGCTCCGACTGGGTGCTCAACGTGCACCGGCAGGCGGCCCGCTTGAGTCCCGCGGAGGTCAGCGCCACGGTTGCCGACCTCGTCGCCCGCGACGGCGTCACCGCCTGGGTCTGCGCCGCCGACCACGTGGCCTATCCCCTGATGCAGGACCTGCGCGCCCGGGGCCTGCGCGTCCCCGAGGACTGCTCGATCACGGGCTTTGACGGCCTCGAGCCCCCCTCTGGCCTGAGCCGGCTCGCCTCCATGCGGGTGCCGCATGAGCACATTGGCTCGTCCGCACTCACCCGCCTCGTCAACCGGATCCAGCATCCTACGTCCCCCCGCCGGAAAATCCTCGTCGAGGCCCAACTGGTGGAAGGCGAAACGATCTCCGTCCCAGCCGTCACCGTCTGAATTTCCCCATGCCAACCCGCCCTGCCGTCCATCGTTTCCCCCGCGGTTTCGCGTGGGGTACCGCCACCGCCGCCCCGCAGATCGAAGGCGCAGCCCAAGCAGACGGGAAAGGCGAGTCCGTCTGGGACCGCTTCGCCCTCCGCCCGGGCGCCATTCTCCATGGCGACACCCCGGCCGAGGCGTGTGACCACTATCACCGGTACGGGGAGGATTTCGCCCTGCTGCGCCGGCTCAACCTGCGCCATTACCGCATGTCCCTCGCGTGGCCGCGGCTGTTCCCGTCGGGCGAGGGCTCAATCAATCCCAAGGCGGTGGACTTCTATCGGCGTCAGTTCGACCGTCTGCACAGCCTCGGGATCACCCCCTGGGTGACGCTGTTCCACTGGGACCTACCCCAGGCGCTCGAGGAGCGGGGCGGATGGCGAAACCGGTCGATCACCGATGCGTTCGCCCGTTATGCGGACGCCGCAGTACAGGCCTTTGGCGACCAGGTCCGCCACTGGATCACGTTGAACGAGATCCGTTGCTTTACCGTGCACGCGTACGGCGAAGGCACCAAGGCTCCCGGGGCGCGCGAGCCGGCCGGCGTCGTCAATCAAACCTTACACCATGCGTTGGTGTGCCATGGCCACGCCGTCCGCGCTGTCCGCGAACACGGCGCGCGCGGATCGCGCGTGGGCCTGACGGACAACTGTGAAACCCTCATTCCCGTCCGGGAGACGCCGGAGGACATCGCGGCGACGCGGCAGGCCTTCGTTGAGGCCAACTGGCCGATCCTCGATGCGATCTATCGCGGAGGATACGCCCCCGCCTACCTTCGCCGTTGTGGAGCGGACCGTCCGCGGGTGGGACGCGGCGACTTCGACCTGATCTCCCTGCCGACGGACTTTCTTGGACTCAACATCTACTCCGCCGGGTTTGTGCGTCGCGGTGCCCGAGGCCGGCCGGAGACCGTCGCTCCGTCCCCCTCCTACCCCACGGCCGACAGTCCCTGGCTCAAGCTCACGCCCCGCGCGCTCTACTGGGGGCCCCGGCTCGCGGCGGAAACGTACGGCCTGAAGGCGATCTACATCACCGAGAACGGCTGCGGCTATGACGACGATCAGGTGGTCGACGGCGAATGCCTCGATCTGCATCGGATCGAGTTCCTGCGCAGCTACCTGAAGGAATTGCACCGAGCCGTCGCCGAAGGGGTGCCGGTGAAAGGCTATTTTCTCTGGTCGTTGCTGGACAACTTCGAGTGGGCTGACGGATACACGCGCCGCTTCGGCATCGTGCACACGGATTTTCGCACCCAGGTCCGCACGCCCAAGGCCAGCGCTCGCTGGTACGCAGAGGTCGTGGCGCAGAACCGCGTGCTCTGAGCCGCGGGTTGCGTTAGAAATCCTGCAGGCGCGACTCGATCGCTCCGCGCTCCGGCTGGATCCGCGCCATCACCTCGCCGAGCAGGTAGATCGATCCGGTGACGACCAGGACGTCGTCGGGCTGTCCCGCGCTGCAGGTGTTGGGGCCGGGAAACAGGACATCGAGCGATGTCTTCATCACCCGGCCGGAGAACGACGCGGGAATGAGCGCCCGGAGTTCCGCGTGGCTGCACGCCCTCGCCTGCTGCGGCACCACCAGGTGGATCTCCTGGGCAAAGCGACTGATTACTTCGAGGAGCGGCTGCGCCCGCACGGCGCCCAGCACGCCGACAATCACGACGGGAGCCCGTCCCGTCTCCCGCACCAGGCGGGCCAGGTTGTTGGCCAGCACCTCCGCGCCCTCCGGATTGTGGGAGGCATCGAGCACCAGCGGCCGGCCGCCCAAGGTCGTGCGCTGCCACCGGCCGGGCCAGTCAGCCCGCCGCAGCCCGGCGTCGATTGCCGCCTGGGTCAGACGCCAGCGTTCCGGCAACAGGCGCGCCACGAGCGTGGCCGTCGCGGCGTTCCAGCGCTGATACTCGCCTTCGAGGTTGGTCTCCGGATAGGCACCGATCCCTTCGCCAAAAACATCCCGGACGCTCGTGAGCGGCGCACCCACCCGGTGCGCCACGTCGCGGATCACGGCCTCGGCGGCAGGCGGCACGCGCCCGACCACCACCGGACGCCCGGGCTTGATGATGCCGGCTTTCTCCGCGGCAATGAGCTCGACCCGGTCGCCGAGCAGCTCGCAATGATCGAGGCCGATCGACGTGATCACGGCCACCTCCGGCAAGACGACATTGGTCGCATCCAGCCGACCGCCCAGTCCCACCTCGATGATCGCCACATCGCAGCACCGACGGGCAAACTGCAGGAACGCCATCGCGGTCATGAACTCGAAGAAACTCGGATGATCGTCCGGACCGCCGCGGGCGATATGCTCGGCCACCGGACGCAATTCCTGAACAAACGCGATGATCTCGGCCTCGGAGAGCGGCTGGCGGTCGACCTGGACGCGTTCGCCCAGCTTGACCAGGTGGGGCGAAGTGTAGAGTCCGGTCCGCCAACCGGCGGCATGGAAGATCGCGTCGAGCAAGGCGGCGGTGGAGCCCTTGCCATTGGTGCCCGCGAGGTGAATGACCGGAACGCGGTGCTGGGGATTGCCCAGCGCCTCGGCCAGCAGGCGCATGCGGTCGATGCCGAACTTCACGCCCCGGGCCTTGAGGCTGAACAGGTACTCCTGAACCGCCGCGTACTCCGCGGACGATGCGTCTTCCGTCGCCATGGCGGATTGCGGCAGGAGCGGATACGAACCGGACGACGCCGGTTACCCGCGTGCGGCCGCCGGCAGCTTCCGGAGATGAAGCGCGGCCAGCAGGTCGCGGAGACGCTCACGCATCTCCAGACGGCTCACGATCTGATCGATCAATCCGTGTTTGAGCAAAAACTCCGAGCTCTGGAAACCCGCCGGCAGCGTCTGCTTGGTCGTCTCCTTGATCACGCGCGCCCCGGCGAAACCGATCAGGGCGCCGGGCTCGGCCAGATTGACATCGCCCAGGACCGCGAAGCTGGCGGTGACGCCGCCCATGGTCGGATGCGTCAGCACGGAGATATAAGGCAACCGGGCCTCGGCCAGACGCCCGAGGGCGGCGCTCGTCTTCGCCATCTGCATGAGGGAGAAAATCCCCTCTTGCATGCGCGCGCCACCGGAGGCGCTGAAAATGATGCACGGCACCTTGAGCTCGAGGGCCCGCTCGATGGCGCGGGTGATCTTTTCGCCCGCGGCCGAACCCATCGCACCGCCGCAGAAGCGGAAGTCCATCACGGCCACCGACACGGCGATGCCGTGGATCTTGCCGGTCCCGCAAACCACCGCTTCGGGCAGACCGCTGTCTTTCTCGTACTTCTTGATGCGGTCGGGATAGGCCTGGGAATCGACGAACGTCAGCGGATCGGCCGAACGCACCGTCGCATCGGCCTCCACGAAGGTATCGGGGTCAAACAGATGCTCGATCCTCGCCCGGGCGCCGATCGGAAAATGGTAACCGCTCTTCGGCACCACCATCTGGTTCGCCTCGAGTTCCTTGTTGAAGATGATCTCCCCGGACAAGGGACACTTGGTCCACAGGCCCTTGGGGATGTCCTTCTTCTTAACGACAACCGTGGAATACTTCGGCTTGCTGAAAAGCGACATGGCGGAGGCAGGAGTTAACCGTGTCCGAAGGTGACGACGTCGAGGTTCAACGCCCCGGCGCGCCGGAGTTCGCGAGCGCAACTGTTGAGCGTGGAGCCGGTGGTAAAGACATCATCGACGAGGATATAACGTTGAGCCGTGGTTATGGAGGCGCCCCTTGCCAGTGCAAAGGCATTTTTGAGGTTCTCCCGGCGCTCCCGGCGGTCGAAAGCGGTTTGCGAGCCGGTGTCCACCACGCGCTCCAACAGCGGCATGACCGGCAGCCCCCCGGCAGCCCGGCTCAGAACCTCAGCGAGCAACTGACTTTGATTGTAGCCGCGCTCGCGCAATTTGCGGGCATGCAACGGCACCGGTACCAGCACTGCGCCGGCCAGAAAATCGGTCACATACGCGTTGCGCCGCACGAGCGCCTCAAGATCGGCCAACGCATGCAAGCCCTGCCGGTACTTCAGGGTGTGCACCAGGCCGCGGGCCGCCCCTTTGAACAACGTTACGGTGCGGCCTTCGCGAAAGGCCGGGTGCAGGCCTTCGCAATGCGGACAAAGCCGCTCGCCCTCCACCTCGCCGAAAAAGGGATGCCCGCAGGTCCGGCAATGCGGAGCCTGCACAAGGACGAGGGTTGCATCACAGGCGCGGCACACGTGACGCAACGGTCCCTCGCACAATCCTCCGCACGCCACGCACGCCGGCGGAAAGACGAGACCGGCGAGACCCTCCAGCAAGGTGTCACGCACACGCATGGAACAGACCGCCGCCGGCTGGCGGCGGCGGTCAGAGCATCAGGGCGTCTCCGGAGCGGGCGTTTCCGCCGCCGCGGGGGCGGGCGGACGCGGGGCGGGCTCGGCCGGCACCTCCGGGAAATTCTCCGGATCGTGCTCCGCCGACTCCACTTCCTTCTTTCGCGCCTCGACCATGGGCGGCGGCGAGAACAGCCGGCCGTCCATGAACTCCGTCACGTAGCCTTCGGTCACCAGCCAGCGCAGATCACCCTGCAGGCGGCTGATCTTCTGCTGCTCCTCGGCGGTCAGGACTACGGCGGGGGCCGCCGGTGCGGCTGCCTCCGCGGCCTGCGCCCCGGCCTCAATCGGAGGCGTGGTGCGCCCGGTCGGCGCCGGCACCTTGATGCCGAGCATGCGTTCGGGCAGCTCGCTGGCCTTCACCATCGGATGCGCCTCGATGAAGGCGATGAGCGCACCAATGCTGTCGGCGAACACCTGGCCGGGAACGCGGAACTTGCGCTTCACCGCACAGACGTAGCTCACGCCCTTTGAGCCCTTCTTGAAGATGGTGAAGCCTTCGCGGCGCAGTCGGCCGCGCAGCGCATTCGCCGTATCCAACGGGAACCTACGCTGACGCTCGAGCGCACCCTCGACTGCGCGCTGGATCTCGCCCTGAGGCAGCGCCTCGAACTGCTTGCCGGGGAACCGGGCCGACTCGACCTGGCGAACCACCTTTTCCCGCGCATGGGTAAGCAGATAAAGGCGGGCATCCTCCAGATTGTCGAACGTCAGCGGCGTCGACCCCTCCGGACCGTGCTTCCACGTGTACCGAGTGATCTTCTTCATCTGCTCGAGCCACTGGTTGACCACCTCGGGGTCGCGCACGGTTTCAATGCGTCCGCGGAAGGCCTCGAACGAGAGCCGCGGCACCTTGGCGGCGTGGTGCTGCTGCACAATCTGGTTGTAGCGGTGATAATTCGGCGGCCCGAGCAGCACGCCCGTAACGCCGCACTTGTTGATCACCTGGAAATTGCCCTTGGGTGCCTCGACCTCCGCTTCCGTCGTGTCGAAGAAGTGGCTCAGGTGCACCGAGAGGCCGTGCGCGATGGCCGCCTCGTCATTCTCGAACGGCAACCCGTCCGGCACGGAGATCGAGAACGGGGCCGGCCGGCTCGCGCCGGCGTCCGCCGGCGCTGCGGTTCCGGGTCCCTGTTCCGGAGCCTTGCGTTGCACCACCACGACGAACCGGTCGTTCTTGCCGATCACCGTGCGGGCAATGTCGAACAGCTCGAACGTGCGGCAGGAGGCACGGATCGTCTTGGCGAGCGCGGCGAAGCTGGTGTCTTCCGGATAGAAGGTGACGGTGAAGAAGGGGCTGATGTACGGACCGCGATCCATGGGCTCGCGATATCCCCCCTGCCCTTCCGGCCGCGGGCCGCGAAAGTCGCGCCGCGGTCCCCGGTCGTCGCGGTTGTCCCGGAAGGGAGCGCCGCTCCGGGATTCACGTGCGCCTGGGGCCGATCCGCCGCCTTCGGCGCCGTCCTGCGCGGGTGCACCGGCCGGCTTGCGAAAATCCCGCCGGTCGCGCCGCGGCGGACCGCCCGCCCCACCCGATGGCCCGCCGCCTTCGCGGCGCGGCCGATCGTCCCGACGCCCTTCGCGATTAGCCGGACGGCCGGAGGTGTCCGGTTTGTCCTGAGTCCACTGCGTGCCAAAGCTGAAGCTCTGGAGCTGCGACAAATCGAGTTTGTTGAAATCCTTGGCAGGAGTTTCGTTGGTGGGGGTGTCGTCCATACGGAGAGCGAGCACCGGTCGGGCTCGCGTGGTGTTAGGCAATGGGTCGGCGCCGGCCCGGGTCGGGCCAGACGAGGCAGTGTCCACGGGCCCCATGGGGTGGCAAGCAGTTTCCCTTACGGCGCCCATGCCGCGGCCTGCTCGTAAAACCCACCGAAACGCGCGTCGTTTGCGACGCGGTCAGCCGCCCTGTTCCGTCTCGGTCGCAGCACTCGTCAGGGTCACGAGTTCCTTCAGTGAAGTGAAGTGCTGGCTGAGATCGAAATCGCCCCCGAGTCCACCGATGAGTTTGTCGAATAGGTCCTTCTTCGACGCCTTGAGGGCCTCGATGCGCTCCTCGATCGTGCCGGCGGTGACCATGCGGTAAACGAAGACGGTGCTCTTCTGGCCGATGCGATGCACACGGTCGACCGCCTGCGCCTCGACCGCGGGGTTCCACCAGGGGTCGAGCAGGAACACGTAGTCGGCGGCGTGGAGCGTGATGCCGGTGCCGGCCGCCTTGAGCGACACGAGCATCGCGGCCGCCCCGTCGGCGGTCTGGAAGGCCTGCACAGGCTTCTGCCGGTCGAGCGTCATGCCCGTGAGTTCGTGCACGGGCAGGTCCGGGAAGTTCACCTGGAGCGCGGCGCGCACGCGCTCGAGCAACATGACGAACTGCGAAAAGATCACGACCTTGTGGCCACTGCCGATCACCTCCGCCAGTTTCTCGACCAACAGGTTGAGTTTGCCGGAATCGGTGAGCGGCGCCTTCAGCCACGGCAGCATGTCGGGGTCGCAGCAGGTCTGGCGCAGGCGCGTGAGCAACGCGAGGAACCCGAATGACTTTTCGCGCATCGCCGCGCCCACATCGTCGCCGAGGCGCTGCAGGCCTTCGGCGCAAATCTTCGCATACTCCGCGCGCTGGACGTCGGTCAACGGACAGATCAGCTCCATCTCCACCTTCGGCGGAAGTTCCGTCGCGACCTCGCGTTTCGTCCGGCGCAGGATGAACGGGGCCAGCTGGGCGCGCAGGCGTTCGAGCGTCCCCGGCCGGTCGGAGGTGAGGGACGCCTCGAACGCGGCCCTGGAACCGAGCAGCCCGGGCAGCAGGAAGCGGAAGATCGACCAGAGATCGAGTTGGCGGTTCTCCAGCGGGGTGCCGGTCAGCACCAGCCGGTGCCGTGAACGCACGGCGAAACAGGTCTGCGTCACCTTCGCATCCGGATTCTTGATGAACTGACCTTCATCGAGCACCGCATAACCGAACTCCGTTCCCTCAAGCAGCGCGCGGTGCTTGCGCAGCTGGGTGTAGCTGGCGAGCCAGATGACCGGTTCCTTGCGTTGGGCGAAGTCGTTGCCCGTCTTCAGGACCTCGATCTTGAGCTGCGGGAAAAAGCGCGCGATCTCCTCGCGCCAGACTGGCACGACGCTGGCCGGGCAGACGATGAGGTGCGGAAGGCCGGGGACGCCGCGCGCGGCGAGCAGCGAAATGACCTGCAGCGTCTTGCCCAGGCCCATCTCGTCGGCCAGCAGGCCATGGCAGCCGACGTCGCACAGGTGGTGCATCCATTCGACACCGCGGCGCTGGTAGGGTCGCAGCAAGGCGGGCAAATCGGCTTCGACCGGCGCCGGCGTCAACACGCTCTGGCGCCACGCCTCCAACTCGGGCGAAAGCGTCAGCTTGAAGCGGGCGTCATTGTAGAGCGAAAAGATCAGGTACGGCGACAGGTGGCCGTCCCCATGCGTTTCCGCGGCGTTGCGCCGCCACGCGTCGAGCGCTGCGAGCCGGTCAGTCGGCAACGCGACGATGCCGACGCTCGGCAGGATGGCCGGCGTCGTTCCGCGGGACATCAGCGTCTCCACCTCGTCGTCGGTCAGCAGGCGCTCGCCCGCCTTGAAAATCCACCGCAAGTCGATGCCGCCGCCCTGCCGCGCCGTGCGCCGCTCGGCCACCGCCTCGATCTCGATCGTCTTCGTGCCCTTGACGAGCAATCCGGCCTGCAGATCGAGTTCGATCATGAAGAGCCGGCGCCAGGAGGTGAGCGTGACCTTCAGGAAATTGGGAATCTCGGCGACATTATCGAGGGTGTAGAGGCCGGACTCCTGATGGTACTGAAAGTGGGCTTTGCGCGCGTAGGCGGCCAGGCCGATCAGCTTCGCGCGTTCGCCCGACGTGACGTGCGGACCGCCTTGCGCGTGGGCTGCCGCCCCCAGCGCGGGCACCCGTTTCTTGTCCGTCCCCTGCCAGCAGGCCTGGAACGTAAGACCCGCCGCTTTGGTTTTGAAGACAAGGACCAGAGTTCGGGAAGGCCCACGGACCGCTGCCGTAGCGGGCACCCGGGCCGCACCGCCGGGCGTCGCCACCGACCGGGACGCGCTGCCGCTGGCGGCGACGTGGCCGTTGCCATGTCCGTTCTGCCCCGCATGCCCGTTATGGCCGTTGTGTCCGTTATGACCGTTCTGCCCTCCCGCGCTCGACGGCGTCGCCTCTCCCGCTGGCGCATCGTCGGGCAAGGGCGAAATCTCGTCGGCCACCAGCTCCTCGATCTCGTGCAAGCCGGCCACCGCCAGCGCGTGCGCGAGTTCGAGGTCCGTGGAGGACGATCGGACGGACAGGCCTTCGGGCCCCCACTCGATCACGGCATATTCGTCCTTTTTTTCGACCCGGCGATGGATGATCGCGTCGGACGCGGTCAATTCGAGCTCCCGCACTTCGCCATCGCGATAGATGCGCCGTCCTTCTTCCAGCTGCGTGCCCGAAAAATGCGCCGCCCAATCTTGCTCCAGCCGTCCGAACCAGGATTCGAGGGATTGGGGAGTATAGACGCGCTTGGGTCCGTGCGATTGCATCCAGCTAAAAAAGTGGAACGTAGAACCGCCCACCCCGCCGGCAATCCTTAATTCTGCAATTGATTCAATTCAGTGTAAATCACCGCGACCGTGCGCGCGACTGCGCCTTGATTGCGTTGATGCCAAGCGGCCGCAGCCGCGCCCAGGGCCGCCCGCTCGGTTGGGTTGCGCAAGAGGCGAAGCACGACCGGCGCGACTTCGTCCGCCTCCGTCACCTGGCAGGCGCCGCCCGCCTCGCGCAGCTCCGCGACAATCGCGCGAAAATTCGACAGCTCGGGTCCGAGTACGAGCGCTTTGCCGAGCGCCGCCGCCTCCACCGGAGTTTGCCCCTCCCGATGCGGGGGCAGGCTCTTGCCCACCACCACGACGTCGGCGACCTGGGTCAGGCGGCGCAACTCCCCGGTGGTGTCGCCCACCGTCACGTCGACGTCGCCCGGAGCCGCCCCGCGGCTGCGCAGGTGGTAACGCACCCCCGCCTTCTGCAGTCGCGCTTCGATCTCGCCCCGGCGTTCGGCGTGCCGCGGCACCAGCAGCAACCGGCAGGCGAGCCCGGCCTCGCGCCACGCGCGCCACGCGTCGAGCAAGACGTCCTCCTCGCCCGGCCAGGTCGACGACCCCAGCACGATCAGGTCGGTGGTACCCAGCCCCAACTCGGTCCGCAGCTGCCGGCGTTCGTCTTCGGACAGCGGCGTCAGCGTGAGGTCGAGCTTGATGTTGCCCGTCGTCGCCAGGCGGGCGGGCGGGAATCCGAGCTCGCGGAAACGGTCCGCATCGAAGGACGAAACCGCCAGGAGACGGGTCACCCCCGACCACAGTGGCGCCACCCACCGCCGCATCCGGCGCATACGACGATAGCTGCGGTCGCTCAGGCGGGCGTTGATACAGATCACCGGCACCCCGCGGCGCCGGGCCTGAGCGAGATGTTCCGGCCAGCGTTCGCCCTCCGCCAGAATCACCAGATCAGGGCGGATCCGACGCCAGGCCTTCGCGGTCAAGGGCCACCAATCCAGGGGGAAATACTCCACGGCGGTCACCTTGGCCCCGTATCGCTCCTTCGCGAGCCGGTAGCCGGTGCTCGTCGTCGTGGTGAGATAGAGTTCAACCCCGCCGCCGGCCGCCAGGGCCTCGAGGACCGGTCCCACCGCCAGCATCTCCCCGACGCTCACCGCTTGCAGCCAGATCCGGCGCACACCCGGCTTGGGCGCCGGCAGCACCGTCCCGCAGCCGAACCGGTTGGCGAAGTTCTCGCCATAACCTCGCCGCCGCCACATGCGCAGCAAGTAATAGGGCGCGCTCACCACCAGGAGCAGGGGGAACAGAAGTCGGTAGATCCAAAGCAGCATTTTTCAGCCCGGATACGGAACGAATCCGCGGCCCGCGACAAAATCAATCTGCGGCCAACGGCGATCCCGCAACCTGCACGTGGCCTTTGACGTAGCGCCCTTTTCCGCCAACCTGCCCGACCATGACCCGACTGTTCCCCGTCTTGCTTGCCCTGCTCGCCGGTGCCGCCGCCCTCTCCGCCCAGCCGCGTTTCCCCCACGATGTCAGCGATCTGCGCCCCGATCCGGCCGTGCGCTTCGGCAGCCTGCCCAACGGTCTGCGGTACGCCGTCATGGCCAACCCGGAACCGCGCCAGCGCGCCTCCCTGCGTCTGCATGTCGACGTCGGCTCCCTCCATGAGACCGAGACCCAGCGCGGGCTCGCCCACTTTCTCGAACACATGGCGTTCAACGGCAGCCGGCAGTACCCGCCGGGCACGCTGGTCGAATTCTTCCAGCGCATGGGGATGAACTTCGGCGGTGACACGAACGCCTCGACCGGCTTCGACCGCACGCTCTACATGCTCGAACTGCCCGAGACCAAGGAGGCCACGCTGACCGAAGGCTTCAAGGTGTTGCAGGAGTACGCGGACGGACTCCTGCTCAACGACGCCGAGATCGAGCGCGAACGCGGGGTGATCCAGAGCGAGAAGCGCACGCGCGACTCCGTGGACTACCGTTCCTTCGTCGCCGAGTTCGAGTTCGTGCTTGGCGATTCGCTCTTCCCCCGCCGCATGCCGATCGGCACCGACGAGGTCATCCGCTCCGCGCCCCGCTCGGAGTTCATCGATTTCTACAACACGTGGTACCGGCCCGAACGCATGACCTTGATTGCGGTGGGCGACTTCGATGTCGACCTCGTCGAGCGCCTCATCGTCGCCGCCTTCACGCCGATCGCGCCCCGCGCCGAAGCCAGGCCCGAACCCGATCTCGGCCGGGTGACCGCCTTCGAGGGCGTGCGGATCAAGTACTACGCTGAGCCCGAGGCCGCCGCCACGACGGTCGGCATTCAGGTGATGACGCCGTATTCAGCCGAGCCTGACACCGCCGCCAACCGGCTCAAGTACCTCCCCCGCGACCTCGCGGTCGCGATGGTCAACCGTCGCCTCGCCGAGCTCGCCAAGGCCGAGGGTGCCGCCTTCTCGTCCGGCCGCGCCGCCGTCAGCGAGGGCTTCGATTTCTTCCGCAACGCCGGCATCGAGCTCACCTGCCAGCCCGGCCAATGGCGCGAAGCACTCGCCGTGGCGGACCAAGAGCTCCGGCGCGCGCTGGCCCATGGCTTCCAGGTCTCCGAGCTCCGCGAGGTGGTCGCGGTTTACCAGAACTCTCTCGAGCAGGCCGTCCGCACCGCGCCGACCCGGCGCTCCAGCGCCCTCGCCAGCGCCTTGGTCAACAGCTTCAACAATGACACGGTGTTCACCGCCCCGGCGGATGACCTCGCCCTCTTCCAACCCGCCCTCGCCGCCGTGACGGTCGACGCCTGCCTCGCCGCCCTCCGCTCGGCGTGGGACGTGCCGCACCGCTACGTGAGCGTGTTTGGCAACGCCGTGATCGACGGCGACGCCGAGGCCCAGATCAAGGCCGTGTACGAGGCCAGTCTCGCCCAGGCCGTCGCCCCGCCGGCCGCCGCGCAGGACGTTCCGTTCGCCTACACCGACTTCGGTCCGGCCGGGAGCGTCACCAACCGGACCGAGGTCGACGATCTTGGCATCACCCTCGTGACGTTCGCCAACGGCGTCCGCCTCAACCTCAAGCCCACCGATTTCGAGGCCGGACGCATCCGCATGTCGGTCCGCGTGGGTGGCGGCCAGCTCACGGAACCGCGCAGCCAGCCCGGACTCGGCTTCTTCGCCGGAAATGTCCTAATCGAGGGCGGACTCGGCCGACACAGCAGCGACGACCTGCGTCGCATCCTCGCCGGGCGCAACGTTGGCACCGGCTTCAATGTCGCGCCGGACGCCTTTGTGTTTGGCGGCCAGACGACCCCCGATGATCTGCTGCTGCAACTGCAGCTCACCGCCGCCCATCTCACCGACCCGGGCTACCGTCCGGAAGCTGAACGCCTGCTCCGCCGGAACCTCGAGCAGATGTACCAGCGCCTGGCGCACACACCGCAGGGCCCGCTGCAGCTTGAGGTCAGCCGGCTGCTCGCCGGCGGCGATCCTCGCTTCGGTACGCCGTCCGCTGCCGAGCTGGCAGCGCGCTCTATCGGCGAGGTGCGCGACTGGCTGACCCCGCAGTTTGCCTCCGCTGCCATCGAGGTCGCCCTCGTCGGCGATCTCGACCGGGAGAAGGCCATCGCCGCCGTCGCGGCGACCTTCGGCGCCCTTCCCGCCCGTCAGGCCAAGCCGGACTACGCCGCGGAGCGCCGCGTCACCCTGCCCTCTGCCTTCGCCCGCGACTACGCCGTCCCGACCGAGATTCCCAAGGGGATCGTCGCCCTCTACTGGCCCACCACCGACGGTCGCGATGTTGCGATCGCCCGCCGCCTTTCGCTGCTCGGCGCCGTGCTCGACGACCGACTCCGCATCAAGGTGCGCGAGGAGCTCGGCGGCGCCTACAGCCCGAGCGCCGGCAGCACCGCCAGCGACGCGTATCCGGGTTACGGTTACATGATCGCCAACGTGACCGTTGACCCGGAGCGGGCGTCCGAGATCGCCGAGGTGGTGAAAGGTATCGCCGCCGACCTTGCCGCTCACGGGGTCACCGAGGACGAACTGAACCGCGCCCGCCTGCCCATCCTCACCAGCATCCGCGAATCCGCCCGCACCAATCCCTACTGGCTCACGTCCGTGGCGGCGAGCGCCCAGGAGTTCCCCCAGCGCCTCGACTGGTCCCGCACCCGCACGACCGATTTCGAAACCATTCCCAAGGCGGACCTCGACGCGCTCGCGAAGCAGTACCTCGGCAGCGACCGGGTGATCCGCGTCATCGTGCTCCCGCAGAAACCGTGACCGGCCCGGCTCAGGCCGGCATGGCCTGATCCGGATGGCGGCGGCCGTAGTCCGCCGCATACCCGGCAAACGCGGCTTTCAAGGCAAGCGCCACCGTGCCGGGGCCGGTGCGAAACGTCCGGTCGTCAATCGCGGCGACCGGCTGAATGTCCTTGGTGGTCGCCGCGAGAAAACATTCCTGCATCGAGCCGAGGTCGTCCGGTCGCAGCACCGCCTCCGTTGCCCGGATCCCTGCGGCGGGGGCGACCGCCGTGAGCACGAGATGGCGGGTGATGCCTTCGAGGATGCCCGAGGTAAGCGGCGGCGTCACGAGCGCGCCGTCGCGGACAAAGAAGATGTTGCTGACCGCAGCCTCAGTCAGCTCGCCGGCCTGGTTGAGGATCAGCACCTCATCGGCGCCGCGCGACCGTGCCTCACGCAGGCAGAGCAGGTTGTTGAGGTAGTTTCCCGTCTTCCACGCCGGATTGAGTGTATCCGGCGCGTTGCGACGCAACGACCGCGCCACCGAGAGGCGCAAACCCCGGTGCAGGTCCGCGACCGACGGCAGGGCGAGGCGCTGCACGAGCAGGACGAAGTCGCACCGGTCCGCCAGCGCCGTGTCGAGTCCGATCGCGCCGCCGCCCCGCGTGATCTGCAGGCGGATGTAGACCTCCTCCCGCACGCCGGTCGTCGCACGGAACGCCGCGACGGTGCGGCGAATCTCCGCCAGCATGCCTTCGGGCGTGAACGGCAGCGTCATGTGAAGCGAAGCCGCGGAGCGCTGCAGGCGTTCCCAGTGTTCGCGCCAGGCGAACACCACGCCGCCATACGTACGCCAGACCTCGTAGATCGCGTCCCCATACAGGAACCCGCGGTTGAGCGGGGCGATCGCGGGCGCATCCGCAGGCTGGAGCACCCCGTTGATATTGGCCTGAATATACGGAACCGGCGTCATCGGTTGAACGCCACCAGAACGGCGGACCGCGGCAAGACACAACTGGACGCACAAAAAAACCCCGTCCGGCCGGGACGGGGTTTGAAAGGGTGACAGCGGACGCTCAGCCCCGCTTCTTGACCAGGCCGAGCTCCTTCTTGATGTTCTGCACGCTCGGCACGGAGATGCCGAACTCCTTGGCGATCGCCGCGCCGGTCTTGCCGGCCTCGACCGCGGACTTCACCTGCGCCTTGAGTTCGGCGGTGATCTTGGCGCGCTTGCGGCGTCCACCCTTCTTCGGGGCGGCGGCCTTCGCCTTGCCGCGGGCCTTGCGGGCGCCGCGCGAACCGGCGGCGGCCTTCAGCGCCTTGATGAATTCATTCAGCGAACTGTAGCCGTAATCGCCCGGGAGAGAGGCAAGTTCGGAGGTGCGCTGGCTTTCGATCGCGGCCTGCAGCTTCGCGGCTTTGGCCTGAAGTGCGGCGAGTTCCTGGATTTTTTCGGTGACCATGATCAAGCGGATACCGGATCACTACAAACTATAGCAAGCTCAATATAGGACCAATATAGAGCCTTGATGAATATTTCACCGCCGCCATGTGCATCCAATCTGCCACTACAATAATCGGGATTTGCCAACGCCCGGCGCCTGGGGCAGAGCTCCCCCATGCCCAAGGCGCATCTGCTTGAAGCCCATCCGCTCGTCCACCGCTGGGACAACGCCCGTCCCCCGCGGCTTACCATCAATCCGGGCGACACGGTTGTCCTCGAGATGGCCGACTCCAGCGGTTTCCAAGTCCAGCCCGACTGGACGACCGCCGATTTCCGCACCCGGTTCGATCCGCTGAAGGTGCATGCCCTAACCGGCCCGGTGGCGATCGCCGGCGCCGAGCCGGGCGACCGGCTGGAGATCCGGATCGGCGCCTACGAGCACAAGGGCTGGGCATGGACCAGCCTGATCCCCGGGCTAGGCTTGCTGCCGGAAGACTTTCCGGAGCACCACCTGTTCATCTGGAAACTCGAGGGCGGACGCACGCGCTCGTTCCCGGGGGTGACGCTCGACCTGCATCCGTTCGCCGGCATCATCGGTGTGCAGCGCGCCGAGGCCGGCGAGTTTCGCACCCGGGCGCCGGGCATCTTCGGCGGCAATATGGATGTGCGGCATCTCACGCAGGGCACGACCTTGTTCCTTCCGGTCCTTACCCCCGGCGCCAACCTCCTGGCGGGCGACTGTCACGCGGCGCAGGGCGATGGCGAAGTCTGCATCAATGGCATGGAGGCGCCGATGCGGGTCTCGCTGGAGATCCATCTGCACAAGGCGCAGCCGCTCGCGGCGCCCTATGCCGTGTGTCCGAATCCGCTCGTGCCGCCGCGCTACCAGACCAAGCCGTGGCACCTCTTCATCGAGAGCGATGAACAGCCGCGCGAGGCGTGCAAGCGCGTGGTCCGGCGGGCGATCGAGTACCTCACCCGGCGGCTGGGGGTCACCCCGCAACTCGCCTATACCTTGTGCAGCGTGGTGCTCGACCTGCGCATCAGCCAGCTGGTCAACGTGCCGACCACGACGATCACCGGCTACCTGCCGGAAGCGATCTTCGACTGAGGCACCCCGGGCAGCAAAAGACCCGCGTCCGGGAGGAACGCGGGTCTTGGGATTGAACGGGACCGCGGGCGGACCGGGTCAGATCGTCATGGCGTGGTAACCGCCGTCGACAATCAGCTCTTCGCCGGTGATGAAACTGCCGGCCGCATCGCTGGCGAGCAGCAGGGTCGCGCCGATCAGCTCGCGCGCCTCGCCGAAGCGCTTCGCGGGCGTGTGCCCCATGATCGAGGCGACGCGGTCCGGCGTGAGCACCTTCCGGTTCTGCTCGGCCGGGAAAAAGCCGGGCACGAGAATGTTCACGCGCACCTTCTTCGGCGCCCACTCGCGGGCGAGGTTCATCGAGAGATTGTGCACCGCCGCCTTGGTCGCGGAGTAGGTGAACACGCGGGACAGCGGCACCACCGCGGACATCGAGCCGAGGTTGATGATCGAGCCGCCTTCGCCGCGCTCCACGAGGTACCGGCCGAACACCTGGCAGCCGAGGAAGACGCTCTTCTGGTTCACGTTCAGGATGCGGTCATACTCCTCCTCGGTGATGTCGAGGAAGGGCGTGGCGGAATTGATCCCGGCGCCGTTGACCACGATGTCAACGCGGCCCGACCGCTGCAGCACCGTGGCGAGCAGTTGCTCGAGCGAAGCCTTCTGGCCGGCCTCGGCGGAGACGAAGTAGGCCTTGCCGCCGGAAGCGGCGATGCGGTCGAGTCGGACCTGCGCCTTGTCCTGGTTGCGCCCGACGAGGACGACCTCGGCGCCGGCGCCGGCGAGGCCTTCGGCCATGGCGCCGCAGAGTTCACCGGTGCCGCCAATGACCACGGCGACTTTGCCGGTGAGGGAAAACAGGGACGAGAGGTATTCGGAGGGATTCATGGAAGAGAGTCGGGATGCCCCTGCCCTGCCGCCGAGGCAAAGGCTTTCGCGCTGAACGTTAAGACTGCACGGCGGCGCGGGCCGCGTTCACAGCGCATCGGAGTACAGTTGCTCGTAGGCCTTGGCGGCCTTGCGCCAGCTGAAGTCCCGCCGCATGCCGCGCTGCTGGACGGCCGCAAACCGGCGTCCGTCCGCGTGCAGGCGCAGCGCTCGGGTCAGCCCGTCGGCCACCCCTTCGATCGTCGGCGGAAACATGATGCCGGTGCCGCGCGAGGGATCCGCCTCCACGTCGATTACCGTGTCCACCAAGCCGCCGACCTTGGACACCAGCGGCACGGTGCCATAGGCCTGCGAATACATCTGGTTGAGTCCGCAGGGTTCGAAGCACGACGGCATGAGGAAGAAGTCGCTGCCGGCCTCGACCAGATGGCTCATCGCCTCGTCCAGGCGGGAAGCGAACGCGACCTTGTGGGGAAACGCCGCGGCCAGCTCGCGCAACCCCTGCTCGAAGCGGGCTTCGCCGGTGCCGAGCACGATCAGGCGTACGTCCTCCTTTTCGAAGAAGGCCCGGTTGGCCAGCATGAGGTGCACGCCCTTTTGCTCGGTCAACCGGCAGATCATGCCAAAGACGGGGCCGGTGGTGGCGGGATCGAACCCGACCTGCTTGAGCAGCGCTTTGCGACAGACCGCCTTGCCGGCCAGATTGTCGGCGGAGTAGTTGGCCGGCAGATGGCGGTCGAGGCCGGGATTCCACACCTGGGTGTCGATGCCGTTGATCAGGCCGACCAGATCGTCGGCCCGGGTCTGCACCACGCCGTCGAGTCCGCAGCCGAACTCCGGCGTCTGGATCTCGAGCGCGTACCGGGGGCTCACCGTCGTCACCCGGTCGGCGAAAAGCAGTCCGCCCTTCATCATGCTCATCTGCCCATAATACTCGACCCCGTCGATGCCCTGCAGCTCGTCAGGCAGGTTGGTCCGGTAGAATGAGCGCATCGGGAACACGCCCTGGAAGGCGATGTTGTGCACGGTGAAGATCGTCTTCATGCCCAACGTCACACCGTGGCGCTGCTCCGCGTGGCGCAACAGCAGCGGGAGGAGCCCGGTCTGCCAGTCGTGACTGTGCACGACATCCGCGCCGAGCTGGCTCAGACGGAGCAGCTCGACCACGCCTTTGCAGAAGAAAATGAACCGGTGATGATTGTCTTCGTAATCGCGCTCGCCGTTGCCGTACGGATTGCGCCGGTCGAAGAACTCCTCGCGGCAGACCAGATAGACCGTCAGCCGCTCGCGCGGGGAAAAGACGCGGATGTCGCCGCTCATGAATACATCGCCCATCTCGATGCGCAGCCGCTGCAGACGCTCGGCCCGGGCCGCATCCGGATGCTCGAGGACGGCGCGATAGCCGGGGATCACCACCGAGACGTCGTGGCCTGCATCCGCCAGGGTCACAGCGAGGGCGCCGACCGCGTCCGCGAGGCCGCCGGTTTTGACGTAGGGATACATTTCACTCGCGACGTGAACGATTTTCATCAGGTTGATGATAAGCACCGACCTTTTCCGGTTTCCAACGCAATTCTTGCGGGAGACAGTCTCAAGACCGGCAACCGGTGTGCGGCGCAGCCGCCTCTGCTCATGAATAATCGCGAAGCCATTCTCTCGCTTGTCCGCCAATCCGACTACCGCCCGGTCAATGTCCAGGGCCTCGGACGCCTGCTCAAACTCGACAAACGCCACCAGCGTCAACTCGCCCATGAGGTGCGCCTGATGCTCTCGAAGGGCGACCTCGTGGTCGTCAAGGGCGACCGTCTCGCCGCTCCGGCCGAGGAGGAACTCGTCACAGGCAAACTGCAATTTCGCCAGGGCGGTTCCGCCTTCGTCATCCCCGAGAGCAAACCCGGCGAAGGCCGTCCGGATGCGATCCAGATCGCGCCGGAGGACACCGGCGTCGGCCTGCATGGCGACCGCGTGCAGGTGCGGGTCAACGCGCGCCGGCAGGCCCGCCGCGACGGCCGCGGCGACGAGGCTACGGGGCGCGTCATCGCCATCGTCGAACGCGGACGCGCCGATGTGGTCGGCACCCTGCGCAAAGTCCGGAAGAGTTTCTACGTCGCGCCGGACGATCCGCGCTACATTCATGACATCGCCGTGCCCGACCCGGCGCTGGGACGCGTCAAGCCCGCGCCCGAGCCGGGCGACAAGGTCGTGGTCCGTCTCGCCGATTGGACGCAGCGGCACGCCCTGCTCGAGGGCGAGATCGTCGAACGTCTCGGCCGCACGTGGGAACCGCGGGCCGAGCTGCTCGGGGTTTATCGCAAGTTCGATCTCGATCCGCGGTTCCCGGCCGAGGTGGAGCGCGAGGTCGCTTCCCTGCCCGACCAGGTGCGGGAACGCGAGGTGGTTGGGCGGCTCGATTACCGCGAGGTGCCGACCTTCACGATCGACCCCGACGATGCGAAGGACTTCGACGACGCCCTGTCGATCGAGACGCTTGAAGGCGGCGACACCCGGGTCGGCGTGCACATCGCCGACGTCTCCACCTACGTACGTCCGGGCACCGCACTGGACCGCGAGGCCCAGCGCCGCGGCAACTCGACCTATCTCGTCGGCACCGTCGTGCCCATGCTGCCCGAGAAACTGTCCAACGGCCTGTGCTCCCTCGTCGAGGCCCAGGACCGGCTCACCAAGGCAGTATTTCTCACGTTCGACACCCGCGGCCGCCTGAAGGGGACCACGTTTGCGAACACCGTGATCCGCAGCCGCAAGCGCCTCACCTACAAGCAGGCATACGCGCTGCTCTTTTCGCCCGACCTCGCGGCGGTGCGTGCCCTGCCGCTTCCGCCCAAGCACCAGACCGGTTCCACCGGCCGCGCCCTCGGTGACCTGAGCGACCTCGAGCTCTGCGACCTGCAGGGCTGGGTGCGCAAACTCTGGACCATCGCGCGCAAGCTGCGGGCCGACCGCATGGCCCATGGCAGCCTTGATCTCGACATGCCCGAGACCAAGGTCTTCGTCGACGAAGAGGGGTTCGCCGACCGCCTCGAACGCATCGAACACGACGAGAGCCACCAGTTGATCGAGGAATTCATGCTCGCGGCCAACGAGGCGGTCGCGCGGGTGACCCGTCAGCAGAAGCTGCCGTCGCTCTACCGCGTGCACGATGAGCCGGACGAGGAAAAGCTGGCCGAGCTGCGCGAGTACCTCGGCACGTTCCATCTGCAGGCCGGCGACCTCCGCGAACGGCCGGCCGTAGTGAAGCTGCTCGAGTCGCTGCGCAACCATCCCCAGGGCCACATGCTGCGCACCTCGTTGTTACGCAGCCTGAAGAAGGCGGCCTATCGCGGTTCACCCGACGGCCACTACGGCCTGCACAAGAAGGACTACACCCACTTCACCTCGCCGATCCGCCGCTACGCCGACCTCGTCGTGCACCGGGTGCTCGACCATTACCTGATCCAGCACGCCGGCTGGCCGTCGCCGCCCAATTACCGGTTTCCCTACAGTGCGGGAAAAATGGATACGCTCGGCGAACACCTCAGCCTGACCGAGACCAACAGCCAGGAAGCGGAACGAGAGAGCGTGAAGATCAAGCTGCTCGAGTACTTCGAACGCGACCTCGCGAAGAAGAAGCGGACGCGGTTCGCCGCCATCATCACCGATGTGCGCGGCCACGGTCTCTTCATCGAATTGGTGGAGTCCATGGCCTTCGGCTTCCTCCCGGCCTCGCAGTTGGGCGACGATACCTTCCTCGCCGCACCGGACGGCTCCGCCCTCGTCGGACGGCGCAGCAAGACGCGGTTCGCCCTCGGCGCGCGGATCGAGGTCGAGGTCCACCAGGTCGACCGGGTCAAGCGCCTGCTCGATTTCCGCCTCGCCCGCGGATGACGCCGGCCGGTTGCAATCCGGACGTACTCATGTCGCTTATCGCTTCGCCATGAAACATTACACGTTCACCGTCACGTTCCGCGCCCTGTACGACAAGGCCGTGGCCCAGCACGCCCGCGGGCTGCGGGGCGCCGAGACCTACTTCACCGCCGACGAGAAGGCCTTCCTTGCCGCCAACGGCATCACACCCCAGCACCTCTACGACTACGCCGAGGACGCCAACAACGACGGTGAGCCCGATTTTGGCACCGCCGTCGGGGTCGAACTCATCCGGCGCGACTACTTCCTGAACGTCCAGCACGGCAAACCGTCCGGACGCATGCTCGATCCGGCGACGCTCCCGGGCAAGGATGAGACCCTCGATGGCATTCGCTGGTTGCCGCGCATCCTGCCCAAGGCCCGGGCCAAGCTGCAGGGCGAATTGCCGCCCTCGCTCATGTACGGCTGCGGCGGGGATCGCGCCTTTTTCGCCACCCACGACATCCACCCGACGGAGTTCCTGCGACTGATCTGGACCCACCTCGACCAGCCCGCTGCCGTCGCGGCCTGGGTGAAGCAGCGGAGCGCCTCCCGCTGAACGGCGACGCCCGGCCCGCCGGAACGGCGTCACGTCATCTTAACCACATAAACACCGGGTCGCATTGACCCGGGGCCCGGATTCAGCTAACGATTTCAATGCTTTCGGGTTTCCCCGCTATACCCTGATTCGTTTCGCCGCCGTCTTTAACCGTACCCTGACATGAAATATACCCTCACGATCAATGACGAGCCCCGTACCGTCGACGTGGCTCCCGACACGCCTCTGCTTTGGGTTCTTCGCGATCACCTTGATCTCGTCGGCACCAAGTTTGGTTGCGGCGTGGGTCAATGCGGCGCCTGCACCATTCATATGAACGGCGTGCCGATGCGCTCCTGCATGCTTCCGGTCTCGACCGTTCCGGGCATGAAGATCACCACCATCGAGGGTCTCTCCAAGACCGGCGACCACCCGCTGCAGAAGGCGTGGTGCGACGAGGACGTGCCGCAATGCGGTTACTGCCAGTCGGGACAAATCATGACCGCGGCCGCCCTGCTCGCGAACAACCCCAAACCGTCGGACGCCGAGATCGACGGCGCCATGTCGGGCAACATCTGCCGCTGCGGCGCCTACACGCGCATCCGCCAGGGCATCAAGAAGGCGGCCGGCCTCACCTCCGGCGCCGTCGCCCGCGTCTGAACCCCCAACCTAGCACGACCATGGAAACGCTCACGATGGATCGCCGCGACTTTCTCCGCCTCTCCGGCGTGGCCGGCAGCGGCCTGATGCTTGGATTCTTTCTGAAGGGGGGCACGGAAGTCTTCGCTTCCCAGGCTCCGGCCGGCTTCTCGCCCAACGCCTTCCTGCGCATCGCACCCGATGGCGCGGTTACGATTTACGCCCACAAGCCGGAAGTCGGCCAGGGCGTGCGCACCTCCCTGCCGATGATCGTCGCCGAGGAACTCGGCATCGACTGGAAGCAGGTCACCGTGCTGCCCACCGATCTCGACCCGGCCTACAACGTGCTCGGCATGAACCAGTCGGCCGGCGGGTCCACCTCGACCCCGCAGACTTACGAGCCGCTGCGGAGGATGGGCGCCATGGCCCGCACCTTGTTGATCGCGGCCGCGGCCGACACGTGGAAGGTGTCCGCGTCCGAGTGCACTGTGGCCGACGGCCAGGTGTTGCACCGCGCCTCGGGCAAGAGCGCTCCGTTCAGTACCTTCGTCGCCAAGGCCGCCACCCTGCCGGTGCCCGATCCGAAGGACGTCGCCCTCAAGAACCCGAAGGACTTCACCCTGCTTGGCAAATGGATCAGCGGCGTGGACAATCCCAAGATCGTCACCGGCCAGCGCCTGTTCGGCCTCGACGTCAAGGTCCCCGGCATGAAGTACGCCGTGTACGAGAAGTGCCCGGTCTTCGGCGGCAAGGCGCTCAGCGCCAACCTCGATGAGATCAAGGCCCTGCCCGGCGTGGTTGACGCCTTCATCCTTGAAGGTACGCCCAACGTTCGCGGCCACGTGCCCGGCGTTGCAATCATCGCTGACTCCACGTGGGCCGCCATCTCCGCCCGCCGTCAGCTGCGCGTGACGTGGGACGAGGGCAAGTTCGCGAACCAGAGCTGGACCGGGTTCACCACCCAGGCCAAGGAACTGGCCGCGGGCGCAGGCCGCTCGTTGCGCAAGGACGGCGACCCCGACGCAGCGCTAAACGGCGCGGTCAAAGTGGTCGAGGCGCAGTACGCCTACCCGTTCATCTCCCACGCCACCCTGGAGCCGATGAACTGCACGGCCGAGGTGAAGGGCGACAAGGTCGAGGTCTGGGCTCCGACCCAGAATCCGGCCTCGGGTCAAACGCTCATCTCCGAGGTCCTCGGCGTGCCGAAGGAAAACATCACGGTCCACATGATCCGCGGCGGTGGCGGCTTCGGCCGACGCCTGATCGGCGACTTCATGGTCGACGCAGCGGCGATCGCCAAGCGGGCCGGCGTACCGGTCAAGCTCACCACCACCCGCGAAGACGACATGCGTCACGGCATGCTGCGCCCGGGCGGCTTCCACTTCCTCAAGGGCGGCGTGACGGCCGACGGCAAGATCGCCGGCTGGAAGAATCACTTCGTCACCTTCGCCGCCGGCGGCCAGGTCGGCAGCGGCGGCAGCCTGAATCAGGCGGAGTTCCCGGCCCGATTCCTCTCCAACTACGAGGCTCAGCAGTCGGTAATCGAAACCAACATTCCGATGGGACCGTGGCGCGCCCCCGGCAGCTGCGTGTTCTCGTGGGTGATCCACAGTTTCATCGACGAGCTTGCCCACGCAGCCGGCAAGGATCCGTACCAGTTCCGCATGGAGCTGCTCGGCACTGAGGAGCTCGTGGGCGCCGGCGCCTCCGGTCCCGGCTCCGCTCCGCCGTACAATGCGGCGCGCATGCGCGGCGTGCTCAAACTCGCCGCCGAGAAGATCGGCTGGGGTCGCAGCCTGCCACGCGGCCGGGGCTTGGGCATCGCCTTCCACTTCAGCCACCGCGGCTACGTGGCCATGGCAGCCGAGGTGACGGTTTCCCAGGCCGGTGCCCTGCGCGTCGATCGCGTCGTGGCGGCCTCCGATGTCGGTTACCAGATCATCAACCGCAGCGGCGCCGAACAGCAGGTCGAGGGTTCCGTGGTGGATGGCCTCAGCGCCATGTGGGGCCAGGAACTCGGCATCGAGAAGGGCCAGGTGGTTCAGGGTAACTTCGACACCTACCCGCTGCTCCGCATGCAGGACTCCCCGCCGGTCATCGAATCGCACTTCCTCCTGAGCGACAATCCGCCCACGGGCCTCGGCGAACCGGTCATCCCGCCCGTACCCGCCGCCGTGTGCAACGCGATCTTTGCCGCCTGCGGCAAACGCGTACGCACCCTGCCGCTCATCCGCAACGATCTACGCTGGTCATAAGACCTAGAAACCGCCGCCACCCGCGGCCCAACGAAAAGCCGGAGGCGTCACGCCTCCGGCTTTTTCATGCCGTCGTCACGTCGCCCCGTGGTACGCGACGGTTCGGTCCTTGGACCTACTCGATCTTGATCCCGGCCACCGACCAAGCCGGGTTTTCCTCCCGCCCAGAGGTCTGGCGGATGATGACATATCGACCGCGGGTACCGGCCGGAAACGTGATCACGGTCTGGTCACGCGTGCCTCGTCCTTCAACCCGGGGCTCGCCCGGCGTCTGGGGATCGTTCGTCACGTGCACGGCGTACGTCTCCGGCCATTCGTTGCGCCGACTGCCCTGGTTCAACGTGATGCGTCGGATTGGCCGCTCGCGGTGCAGGTCGAGGCGCAGCCATTGCTGCGCATTCGCGCCCACTGTCCAGGCCGTGTCCGTCTTGCCGTCGACGATCAGCGCGGTGCGGTTCGCTGCCGCCGAGGCGGCAAAGACCGGCGGGCCCTTCTGGTTCGACTCGATCGCCGCGATCGCATCGCGGGCGTCCGCGGCCAAGTCAGGCTGCGCCTCATAACGTCGCGCCGTGGCGAGCGCCGGCTCGTCGGCGCACCGGCTGAGCAGCCAGAGCAGATGTTTCGCGCGGTCTCGATCGGTCGTGACCGCCAGAAGCCGGCTCAGCAGCGCACTCTCCTCCGCCTTTGGCCAGGCCTCGACGCGCTCGAATTGCCGCGTCGCAGCCTGGGCGGCCGTGGCCCGCGCCTCCGGGGACGTTGACGGCTCTTCAGCCAAGGCAACCAACGCCCTCACGGCGCCGTCGTCCGGCCAGCGGCTAAGCACATCCAGGGCCGCGCGCGCCACGGCGGAGTCCGCAGCCCGGGCGTACTGGGCGAGCGCCACCACCACCGGAGCATCGGTGAGCCGGAGCAACGCCGGGATTACCAGCAGCTGCGCGTCGCGGCCACGGGCCGCCAACGCGTCGAGGATGGGCTGGGTGCGCACGGCCACCGCGTCGTTGCGCAGCGTGACGGAGATCAACGAGCGCACGGCCCGGTTGCGTTCCGCGTTGTCGGTGGCGTCGAGCGCCCAGGCGAGCAAGGCCGCCTGCTCCGAAGCGGGCGCCATCACATCAAGGGCCTCCAAGGCGGCCAGCCGCACGGCAACGTCCGTCTCGGTACGCAAGGAAAGCAGATACGGCAGACTCTCCGTCATTCCCCGCAGCGCGAGGTGACGCACAAGCACCGGGCGCAGGGCCGCCTCGCCCGTACTCGCGCCCGCCCGCACCGCATCATCGACCGCCGGCCCGCGCAGCTGCGAGAGGCTGGTCGACGCCGTGCGCGCCAGTTCGCCGGTTCCACCGGCAACGCGCGCCAGGGTGGTCACGACCGTGGCATCGCCCGGCAACCGGCCCAAGGCCGTGAGCGCCGCGAGCCGCACCGCGGTGTCTGTCGAATCCAACGCCGCCAGCACCGTGGGAACGGCCGCCGCGTCACCCAACTCGCCAAAGGCGGCCAACACCGCGATCTGTGTCGCCGGTGGCAACGAGGCAAACTGCCCCGCCAGCGCCGGTACGATGGACTTGGCCGGAAGGCTGGACACGGCCTCGAGCGCCACCGCGCGACGAGCCGCGTCGTTGCCCGTGATTGCCGCCACGACGCGTTCCGTCGCCTTCGCCGGTTCGGCGGCAATAAGGCTGCGGAAGGCACCCAGGCGGACAGCGTCGGACACCTTGGAATCGGCTTCCAGTTCGCGGTAAATCCGCAGCGCCGCCCGTCCCTCCATGCGATTCGCCGCCTCGAGGCGGGCCGCTGCCCCTGCGGGACTGGACGACTTTCTCAGGGCCGAAACCGCCTTGCCGTCCCCGATCGCGCCCAAGGCCTGCGCCGCCGCCGCTGCCACGTCCGCGTCAGGACCGTTGAGCAGGGATGCCAGGACTGGCACAGCGGACCGTTGCCGCCGCTGTCCCACCGCCTGGATCAACGCGAGACGAGGGGCCCCGGAGGCCTGCTTCAACGCGGACACAAACAACGCATCGACCTGCCGCCCCGACACCGGCTCGAGCGCAGCCCGGGCGAGGTCAACGTCCGTGGCGTCCTTCGCCAGGAGCAGCGGTGTGAGCGCGCCCAGCGCCGGGTGGCGCGCGGGCGGGTTCGCGGGAATGATCCGGCCGAGGCGCACGGCCACCGCCTGACGGGCCGCCGGGGTCGATTCCGGCGACTGCAGGATCGCCACGAGCCGGCGCTCGATGTCGGCCAGCGCGCCCGCATTCAGGCCCACTTCCGCAATCGCGTCATCGAGCCACTGAAAGGGCAGCTGTGTATCCGTGAAACCCGTACGAGCCACCGTCTCGTACAGGGCGTCGTCCGTCGCCAGAGGCGCCAGCGGCGCCATCGGCTTGGGCGTGGCGTCCGCCTTCAGGTCGCCCATGACCCACTGGAGGCCGGCGAGGTAGTGCCCCATGACCTTCGGGTTCCAGTAAATGTGGTGGTTGTGCCCGAGCGCGCAGTAGAACACGCGGCCCTTTCCGTATTCGCGGATCTGGGTGATGGCGAAATCCTGGTCGGTACGCTTCAGACCGCGTTCGATGTCCGGGTGGTCAAACTGGGCGCGCCGGGGATCGAGTCGGGTCAGCACCCGGTGCGTTTGGCGCGAATACGGAGCCTTCAGCTGATAAATCTCGTCCTGAACGAAGAACGACGTGGCGCCGCCAAACGCCGCATTCAACGGGTGGGCGGGGTCCTCGATCGCGAGGGTGACATGAAAATCGGCCGTCCACGGGTGTCCGTCGAAATAGCCGCCCATCATCTTGCCCCACTCGGGCCAGGTGTAGCAGGTGTCGGTCGCCGAATGGATGCCCGCGATCCCGCCTCCGTTGTTCACGAAATCGAGCAGGACCTGCTGGGTTTCGACCTGCTCGAACAGGTTGCCCGTCGTGTTGAGAAACAACACGGCGTCGTAGCCCTTGAGGTTCTCCGCCGTGAACACGTCGGGCGTGGCCGCCGCCGTGGCCGTGTAAGCCCCGGTGGTCTGGCCCATCAACGTGATCGCCTCGACGCCCACCTCGATCGAGGCGTGGCGAAAGCCCTTGGTTTCGGTGTAGATCAGCAGGCGGCGCGGCCGGGCCGGCGTCGCATAGGCCTCGCGCGGCACATTGGCCGCGATCAGCGCACGTTGGTCAGGCGTGGCCGGGGCGGCGCCGGCCTGAGGGGCGGACACGCCCGCCAGGGCCGTCAGCAGGGCGAACCGGAGAAGGAAAAAGCGCATGGGAGGGAAAAGTCGTTCGTCGGATTGAAGGCGGGCGGATCAGAACGCGGCGTAGGGTGCGCGGCGGGGACGGTCGAGCAGGCGCGCGGCGATCGGGTCGCCGAGGATCTCCTCGCGCACCGGGTCCCAACGCACCGGCCGGCGCAGGTCGGTGGCGATGTTGACGAGGTGGCAGATTGAGGCGCTCCGGTGGCCCCACTCGACGTCACTGATGGGATGACGCCGGGTTCGGATGCACTGGAAGAAGTCGTCGTGGTGATCGTCGCTGGCGTAGAGCGGCTCCGGCCCGGCGCGCAGCGGCGCGGCGGCCAGCGGGGCCGGATCCGTCTCCAGAAAATCATTACGCGCCACCCAGACGGTGCCGCGCGTGCCGACGAACTGGATCATGCCTTTGTCCAGCGTGCGCACGCGTTCGACCGTCACACCGTTGGCATAACGGTGGATCTGCACCGGCGAGCCCTCGTAGCCCTGCGGGATGAACTCGACCGGCCCGCTGTGGTCCTGACCGAGCGCCCATTGGATGATATCAAAGTGATGCGCGCCCCAGTCGCCGTTCATGCGGCCGCCATACTCGCGGAACACCCGCCAGCCGCCGCCATAGTTGCCCAGCACCCGGTCGGCGTGGTACGGCCGCCACGGCGTCGGACCGAGCCACCGATCGTAGTCGAAGCCCTCCGGCACCGGCTGTTCGCCCAGCGGCTTTTGGACCGGAAACTCGCCGAGCCGTGCGCGCACCACCTTGATGTCGCCGATCGCGCCATGGCGTACGAGCGACGCGGCCTTGCGGAAGGCGGCGTTCGATCGCTGCTGGGTTCCCGTTTGCAGGATCCGACCCAACTGCCGTGCGGCGTCCGACAGCACCCGGCCTTCGCGCAAGGTGAGCGTGAGCGGCTTCTCGCAGTAGACGTCCTTGCCGGCGCGCATGGCCGCGAGCGAGATAGGCGCGTGCCAGTGATCCGGCGTGCACACGAAAACCGCATCCACGTCTTGGCGCCGGAGCATTTCCTCGTGCGTGCCATAGATCGCCGGGGCATCGGCTTCGCCGTACTGGGCGGCGATACGACTGCGGGCCGCCTCGGCCGCCTTGCGGTTCACGTCGACCAGGGCGACGATCCGCACGTCGTCCCGCGCCAGCAGCGTGCCGATGTGCGACCGCGCGATCAGGCCGTTGCCCACCACCGCGACATGGATGCGTTGCGAGGGCGCGGTGGCCTGCGCCAGCAGGCGCGACGGCACGAGCAAGGGGGCAAACGAACAGGCGAGGATACCGGCGAGACCCTGTTTCAGGGCGGTACGACGGGTGATGGGCGACACCGGAGGTTTCATGGGAAAAGGAGGCAGGGCGAAGGTACGGGAAGGCGAACGGGGCAATCCCCTCCAACGCAGGCAAACCCGCGTCGGACGGGCAATACGAACACCGGTTGACGTAAATCAACGCCGCACGGTGGGCAAATCCCGCGGCATTGAAAACGTTTAAGCCGCAACACCCGGATCAGCGGGCGGCGTCCGCGCCGGTGATTTCTGCCAGCAGCCGGAAAAAGCCGGCCTTGCGGCGGGAACTGATGCCCCAGTTGGCCGGGATGCTTTGGTATCCCTTGTCGAACCCCTCGCCGCGCATGCGGAAGTCAAACAGCCCCCAGCTGGCGTACTCGCGCACCGCCACGGTGAAGTTATTGTCGGGCACCTCGAAGTTGAAGTGGTCGTCCTCATTGAACACGATCGGCATTGGCCGGTAGCCGGGGACGGCGCGCGTCTCCTTCACCATTTCCGCGATGCGCCGATGGTCATGCACGCCGTTGCCGTGCAGCAGAAGATAGTCGGCACTGCGCACCACGTTTTCCGATGGAACGCGCCCGCCGCCATACGAGGTGCTGACCAGCAGCCGGCGGCCGTCGCGGGTCGTCGCCTTGATGCGGTCGATCAGCTCGTGCACGCGCTCGGGTTGCAGGATCGGGTGATCGTAGCGGATGTTGCACTCGTTGTTCACCTCGACGATCACGTTGCGCCAGCCGTGGTCGAGGATCCACGCCGTCGTCTGGTCGACCGCCTTGAGCACCGCCGCCTCGTCCGCCAGGCGCTCATCCTGGCCGAAGTAGAAGTATCCGAGGATCACGACCATGCCGAGGTCGTCGGCGAAATCGATGATGCGCTTCATGCGCTCCGCGTACGCCAGTCGCAGCGTGCCGTCGCGCTCGTAGGCGTTGTTCTCCCAGGGCTGGGCGCGCGAATATCCCTCGGGCGATCCGCCCTGGAAGTTGATCGTGAACGCCAGCAGGCCGTGACGCCGCCACTCCGGCATCGCCGCGAGGAACTCCCGCACGTTTCGCTCCGCGTCCCATTTGCCGGTGTCGGGATACGCCCAGCGTCCGACCGTCTCGGGATTCAGGTCGTCGAACACGCCCTGCACCATGCGTGAATTCATAAGCAGGCCCTCGATCCGGTGTCCCTTCCACGAGCGTCCCTCGTAGGTCGGCCGGCCGTTGATGAAGAATTGCTCGCCCTTGATCGTGACCTCCGTGCGGGCGGCGGCCAGCGCGAGCGCAGACGAGATCAACCAGAGCAACACGCCCGAAACCAAGCCGGGCCCGCGGGAGACGATGGGGATTTTCATGGGGTGCGCGGAGTTAATCTGCGGCCGGCGGGCGCGTCACCCCGAAAAACCAGCCCGTGCCGCCCAACCGCAGTGGCGTCCTTCACCCCTTCAACGTCGTGCCCGCGTTCCAAACCGGGACGGTCAACTGCGTCAGCGGCCGCGCCGGCACGCCGGTCTCATGCTGCTCCAGCAGATGAATCAAAAGGTCCACCGCGCGCGCACCGACCTCCACGCCATCCTGCACCGTGCCCGATAACGGATGGCCGAGCGCCGGCGAACACAGGCTCACAAAGCCCACCTCCGCCGGCACCTTGACCCCGAGCTGCCGCAGGCGGACCAACGCATCTTCCTGCGAGGTATCGATGATCACATCGGGACGATGTCGCTTGAACCAGGGATCGAACTGCGGCGCGAGTTCGTCGTAGTCGCGGAAGAGAATCGGCACGGGACAAAGGCCGAGGCGATGCTTGCACTCCACGTCGAAGCCCGCCTCCCACAGCCGGTCGTGATGCAGATTCAACGTCTCCGGCACGACCAGCCCTGGACGCGTGTAACCGGCGGCCACACAGGCGGCGACCGCGAGGCGCGCCGTCGCGTACTGATTGTTGCTCACGCGGTGCAGCGCAGGTGTGACTTCTCCGCTGCCGATGCGCACCACGGCGAGGTCATCGAGCGCCGCCGGGATCACAAGCGGCGTGCCTCCGCTCGGTCCAAACAAGGCGGCCGAAATGCCCCGCCAGCGCAGGATCTCGCACAGCCGCTGCGGTGGCATTGCCGGATCGTGCCACCAGAACTCTTCCATGCCATACCCGCGCTCATCAATCCGGCGACATACGCCCTCCCACATCTGGGGAAGGATCTGCGCCTGATGCCGGCGCCACGCATTGCGTTTGGCCTGGGTGTTGATCACCGCAATCACCGGACGATCCGTGCGCCCAGCCGGACGCCGGCGGGTCCGCATATGTGCCGAGACCAGCGGGTTGGTCCGATAACCGAGCTCCCGCGCCACCTTCTGCACCCGCGCCCGGGTCGCGGCGCTGGCCAGCGGGTTGTTCGCCAGGCAGAGCGACACCGTCGCCTGCGACACGCCGGCACGTCGCGCCACCTCCCGCATCGTGAGCACCGTTTTCCCCATGAAATTTAATCGATATTAAAATCCACGCCATTTCCAGCCCGGAGCGCGATGATTTATTCTCCGTTCTGTCCGTTACCTCCACCCCACCCCCATGGCCTTCCGCAGCCGCCCCGCTGCGTGCCCAGTCCCGACCCTCTTTGCGTTCGTTTCGCTGACGGACGCCTCCACACCATGCATGCTCGCCTAACCGCACCCCTCCTGGCCGCCGCGACTTGGTTCGCGCCCACGGCCTTTACCCAAGTCGCTCCGACCACTCCAGCGCCCGCCGAACCCTCCCGCACCCAGCCAACGCCCGCAGCGGCACCGGCCTCGGCCGGGACCAATCCCGATGACGGCGTGGTGATGACCCCCTTCACCGTGGATGCCCAGCAGGACGTGGGCTTTGTCGCCGCCAGTTCGCTGGCTGGCGGCCGCATCGCCACGGCCCTCAAGGATACGCCCGTGGCCTACTCGGTCGTGACGGCGGAGTTCCTCGAAGCCTTCAATCTCACCGACGTAGCC
>CAYZBG010000024.1:0-18617 GCA_964476565.1 uncultured Opitutus sp. | reverse complement strand
GACGTAGCCGAAGCGGCCGAGTGGTCGGTGAACAGCACGGTGAACGAGGGCGACAACACCAACCGGATGTTCGGCAACACCGCCGCCTCCGCGATCCGTACCCGCGGTTCCGGCTCCGGCACGCCGACGCGCAACTTCTTCCCGTTCTTCACCACGGCCGACAGCTACGTGGTGGACCGGGTGGACTTTGCCCGCGGCCCCAATGCCGTGCTCTTCGGCGCTGGCGGCATCGGCGGCACGGTCAACTCCGTCACGAAGCAGGCGAATCCCAGCCGCGCCTTCCAGGAGGCGCGCCTCCAGCTCGGCAGTTATCAGCGGGTCCGCTTCACCGCCGACGTGAACCAGCCGATCAATCGCCGCTCGGCCATCCGCGTGAACGCCATGCGCGACACCTCCGACACGTGGCGCGAGAATGAGTGGCGCGAGCGCTGGGGCGTGCACGTCGCCGGAACCCTGCAGATCACCCCGCGCCTTTCCCTTCGTGCCGAGGGCGAACTCGCCGGACGCAAGGAGGCCATCTCCACCACCGCTCTCCGCGACCGCTTCTCCGCCTGGGACGGCACCACGACCTTCGCCTCGATTCCGGCGACCAATCTGACCACGGCGCAAATGGCCGCGGCCGGCCTGACGCGCCAGACCATGCGCTGGGTTAACAACGCCGCCTGGGGCCAGAACACGTTCCTCAATTTCCAGAACCGCTACGTCACGAAGGCCGGCCAGCACAACGCGAACATCAACAACACCAACCGGCTCAATGGCGTGCCGATCCGCACCGTGGGGCTCAACCTCACCAACGCCGCCATTATCGACAACGATTTCGTCGATCCGGAACAGCGCTTCGCCCGTGCCCTCGCCGGCTCCGCCTTCACTATTCCCGACCAAGAAGACACCACACTCTGGGACAATCGCATCCCGACGCTCGACGAGAAGACCAAGGACCTCGCCCTCACGCTCAATTACCAGCTGGGCGACAACCTCTTCCTCGAGCTCGCCGGTAACGTCAACCGGAGCGACCTCATCGGCAACACCGCCCTGCGCCGCGGCGTAACCGATGTCTATATCGACATCGACTCCACCCTGCCGGACGGCCGCGCCAACCCATATTTCCTCGAACCCTACACCGAGTTCATGGAGTACCGCAACCTGCGCAACCACGAGCAGGAGAGCCTCCGCGCCCAGGCCGTCTACGTGAAGGAGACCCGCATCGGCAAACTCCAGCTCTCCGGCATGGTCGGCTCCAATCAGCAAGTCATCAAGTCCCGCGCCACCACCCTGCTGCTCCCGCTCACCAGCGTCGCCCCCGACGCCCGCAGCTGGGTCGACAACCTCGAGTACAGCGAATTCGGCGTCTACACCCGGTTCTACCTCAACCAGGCGAACAAGACGTACACCGACTCGTACACACAACCGGTGACGTTGACCAATCCGATCACGGGCATCACCGAAACGGTTACGCCAACTTGGATGTATGACACGCGCCGCGAGGACAACAACCGGGACAGCACCCGCGAGTACAACTTCTACCAGATCGCCGGCAACCTCGACCTCTTCAACAACCGCCTCGTGCTGATCGGCGCCTTCCGGCGCGACGACGCCAAGGTCGCGGACAAACGCGTGCTCAGCCCCGGCGACATGCCCGCCGGCTGGGACGGCACCACCCTCACCTTCCGCAAGGATGCCCCGGCGAATTACTTTGACCTGACCTACCTGCCCAAGAATGCGGCCGGTCAGGTCACCGGTCCGGAGCTGCCGGCCACGAATCGTCCCCGCACCAACATCAACGGCGCGAACGTTCCCCAGCCCCAGTACGCCAACGATGTGTTCCAGGACGACTTCGACTCGCCCGCCCTGGAGCCGACGATCGACACCTTCACGGTCGGCGGAGTGGTCAACATCACCCGCTGGCTCGGTGCCTACGCCAATGTGAGCGAGACCTTCAACCTCACGCCGCCGCAACAGCGCGCCGACGGCACCCTCGTGCCGCCGACGTCGTCGCGCGGCACCGACTACGGCTTCCGCGTCACCCTGCCGGGCGGGCGCATGTCCCTCAGCGTCGGCGCCTACGACTCGTACCAGGAAGGCACCTCCGTGCTGACCAGCGGTTTCACTGGACCCTACAACGCCATCGCCGCCGCCCCGGCCGTGGGCGACCTCAGCCCGGCCGGACGCAACATCCGCAACGTGCGCGCCTTCCCCCAGAACGTGTATTCGACGGCCACCGACGACGCGACAGGCTACGAGTTCGAACTCACCGCCAACTTCACCCCGGCCTGGCGCCTCACGCTCAACGCCGGGTACACCGATGCGGTCCGCCGCGACCAGTTCCCCGACCTAATCGTCTACTTCGAGACGCAGGACGCGATCACCCGCCAGATCCTCGCCGATGCCGGGGTGATCATCGGCCCGGACGACGTGGCGTTCGTCAATCCGGCTTTGGACAACCCGACCTTGATCAATCAGAACCGCGTCAACGCTGCGGTAAGCGCCTGGAACAACCTCCAGCAGTTCTTCATTCCGAATGTTTCCGCCCAACTGCCGGTCCAGCGCAACGGCACGTCGAAGTGGGTCGGCAACCTCGCTACCGACTACCGTTTCCGCAGCGGCCCGCTCAAGGGCCTGCGCGTCGGCGGTGGTGTGAACTACCGCGGCGGCCAGGTGGTCGGCAATCTCGGCAACGACACGATCCGCGATCCCAACAACCCCGCCGTGGCGATCGACGATCCCAGCGTGGACGCCGGCACGGCCCTGGTGGCACCGTCGTACTTCAAAGTCGTGGCCAGCCTGTCCTACACGTTCAAGCTGCCCCAGAACCGCACCCTGCAACTCGACCTCAACATCGACAACGTGCTGAACCGCCGGAAGCCGATCTACATCAACGGCGGTCTCGGCAACCAGAGCGAGACCTACAGCGCGCCCCGGGAAGGCGAAGACATCACTTCGCCCGCCCGGCGCACCGTGGCCGGACAGTACAGCTACCTCACTCCGCGCAACTTCACCCTCTCGGCCAAACTTAACTTCTGATCTGCAGCGCGTCCCGGGGTTGCATCGCTGGGTTTCCGACCTACGCTGATTGCCACCCCGGGCTCGCCCCTTTCGTTCGCTCGCCCCGTTCACCCTGCGCCGCCCTGCCCTTCGATGAAAACGTTCTCGCGTTCACCCTACGTCTCCACCCGGCAGGCGCTTTCGCGCCGTCAGTTCCTGCGCGGCGCTGGCATCGCCCTGTCGCTGCCGTTTCTCGAGTCGATGCTGCCCACGTTCGCGCGCGCCGCGACGCCGGCGTCGGGGCTTGTCCCGGGCACGAAGCCGCGCCGGATGCTCGCCATCTGTAACAACCTGGGCCTGCTGCCCGACCTCTTCTTCCCGACCGGCCAGGGCAAGGATTACCAGCCGTCGCCGTACCTCGAACTGCTCAAGGCGCACCGGTCCGACTACAGTGTCTTCAGCGGCGTCTCCCACCCCAACGTCGACGGCGGCCATCCGGCCGACATCTGCTTCCTCACCGCCGCCCCGCATCCGGGCAGCAGTTCCTTCCGCAACACCATCTCGCTCGACCAGCACATCGCTGAGCGCATCGGCACCCTGACGCGCTTTCCGTCCCTCACCCTCGGCGTCAATACGCGCACCCGCAGCCTCTCGTGGACCGGCACCGGCGTCGCCATCCCGCCCGAGGACAAAGCATCCGAAGTCTTCCGTCAGCTTTTCCTCCAAGGCACGCCCGAGCAGGTCGCCGATCAGATCCGAAAACTGGATACGGGCCGCAGCATCCTCGACACCCTTTCGGCCCAGGCACGGCAGTTGTCCCGCCAGGTCACGGCCCGCGATCGCGACCGTCTCGACCAGTATTTCACCAGCGTGCGCGACCTCGAGAGCCGCCTGCAGGCCTCGCGCGGCTGGGAGGACAAGCCCAAGCCGGTCGTCAGCGCGCCCATGCCGGTCGATCCGGCGTCGCCCGCCGCCTACATGGAGAAGGTGAAGATCATGTACGATCTCGCCCGCCTCTCCTTCGAGACCGATTCCACCCGCGCGATCACGCTCATGCTCGACGGTGTCTCGACCCCCGTGCTCGAGATCCCCGACGCGCAGATCACCGACGGCTACCACAACCTGTCCCACCACGGCCGCTCGGAGGACAAGCGCTCGCAACTCAAGACGATCGACGAGTGGCACATGAAGCTGCTCGCCGACCTGCTCACTGACCTGAAGGCGGTCAAGGAGGACGAGGACAGCCTGCTCGACCGGACCATGGTGCTCTACGGCTCCAATTTCGGCGACGCCAACCAGCACACGTGCTTCAACATGCCGACAATTCTCGCCGGCGGCGGCTTCCGCCACGGCCAGCACCTGGCCTTCAGCACGACTCAGAATTATCCGCTGCCCAACCTCTTCGTCTCGATGCTGCAGCGCATGGGCATCGAGGAAGACCGGTTTGCCTCGTCCACGGGCACGATGCGCGGGCTCGAATTGGCATGACCGTCCCGTTCCCTTGGTTTCACGCGGCGCGCCAAGTCGCCGTCCTCCTGCCTGCGCTCGGCAGCCTGCACGCCGCCGATGTGGCCGAGCGCACCTTTGACTTCGTCGACCGGCATTGCGCCAGCTGCCACGACGACATCGAGAAGAAGGCCGGCCTTGACCTGACGTCGCTCCGGTTCGAGCCGGGTGACCTCAACAACCTGCTCAAGTGGGTGCGGGTGCACGACCGCGCCGATCACGGCGAAATGCCGCCGAAGGAGAAGCGCAGGCCCGACCGCGATGAGCTCGCGGGCTTCCTTGCCACGATCGCCGACGCCGTCAGGGCGCACGAGCAGACGGTCACGGCCCAGGAAGGCCGCGCCATCCGGCGGCGCCTCAACGGTTACGAGTACGAGAACACGTTGCGCGACCTCCTCTCCGCGCCGTGGCTGCAGATCAAGGACCAGTTCCCGGTCGACGGCGAAGCCCACCGGTTCAACAAGGTCGGCGACGCCCTCGACGTGTCGCATGTGCACATGTCCCGCTACATGAGCGCGGCGGACTACGCGATGCGCGAGGTGCTCGCCGTGCAGCTCTCGCGTCCGCCCACCACGGTCCAGCGGCACTACGCCCGCGACCAGCGCACGCTGACCAACAAGTTCATCCCGAATATCTTCAACACCTCGCCGGACCGGATGACGTATCCCGTCTTCGGCTGGACTCCCCAGCCCGAGGTCCGGCACCGGCGCGCGCCGCTCACCGTCGGCGACGCGCACCCGGAGGCGCGCGAACTGGAGGCGGTCGGCTGGGTTTCGAGCAACTACGTGACGGGCTTCACCTACCGCTGGGACGGCTTCCGCGCCCCGGTCGCCGGCCGCTACCGGGTTCGCTTCAGCGGGTACACGCTCTGGGCCGCCCCCGGAGGCGTAGCGATGCGATTCGCCAACGAACAGGACCGCACCGGCACCCCGCGTCCGCCGAATCCGCATGTGCCCGACTACGACCGCATCTCACGCGGGCGCACGCATGAGCCGATCACGGTCTACACCCGCAACGGCGTGCCCAACCGGCGCGTGGGCGATTTCGATCTCACCCCCGAGCCCGCCGTGCACGACATCGGCGAGGTTTGGCTGCAGGCCAACGAGACCCTCGTGCCCGATGCCTCCCGCCTCTATCGTTCGCGGCCCAACAATTTCCGGAATCCGCTGATGACGCCGGAAGGCGCGCCCAGCGTGGCATTCCGCTGGATGGAGGTGGAAGGTCCGCTCTACGACGAACAGACCACCGCCGGCTATCGCCTGCTCTTTGGCGATCTGCCCCTGAAGCGGCATCCGTCGCGCACCCGCGGGGCCGTGACCATTCCAGTGGTGGCGCCGCCACCGCCGCCCGAGACCGGCCGGAATGCCGGTCAGCGGGTCGTGCCGATCGACGAAGCCTACGTAGAAGTCGTCTCGTCCGATCCGGCCGGCGACGCCCGCCGCCTGCTGCGATCCTTCCTCGCCCGGGCCTATCGGCGTCCGGTGACCGACGAAGACGCCGCGTGGTTCATCGCCCTCTTCGACCAGCAACAGGCGGCCGGTCTGAGTTTCACCGAATCCATGTTTGCGGCGTACACGGCCATCTTGGCCTCGCCGGGCTTCGTCTTCCTCGATGAGGCGCCCGGACCGCTCGACGATCATGCGCTCGCCACGCGTCTCGCGCTCTTCCTCTGGAATTCCGAGCCTGACGCCGCCTTGCGCGACCGTGCGGCCCGCGGCGAACTCCGGCGGCCCGACGTGCTTCGCGCCGAGACGGAGCGGCTGCTCTCCGACCCGAAGGCCGAACGCTTCGTCACCGCCTTCCTCGATTACTGGGTCGACCTGCGCAAGATGGACGACACCACGCCGTCGACCACGTTGTACAACGACTACTACCTCGACGATTCGCTGGCCGAGGCCGCCGTGCTCGAGACTCAGCTGTATTTCCAGGAGATGGTCCGCCAAAACCTGCCCGCGCGCCACGTGGTCGATTCGGACTTCACGTTCCTCAACGAACGCCTCGCCCGGCACTACGACGTGCCCGGGGTAATCGGATCCAAGATGCGGCGGGTCGACCTTCCTGCGGACAGCCCCCGCGGTGGCTTCCTGACCCAGGCCAGTGTGCTCAAGGTCACCGCCAACGGCACGACCACGTCGCCCGTGCTGCGCGGCGTCTGGATCGTCGAACGGATTCTCGGCATCCACATTCCTCCGCCGCCGCCCGTGCCGGCGGTCGAGCCCGATATCCGCGGCGCCGTCACCATCCGCCAGCAGCTCGCCAAACACAGCGAGGACCTGAGTTGCGCCTCGTGTCACAGCAAGATGGACCCGCCCGGGTTCGCCTTGGAGAGTTTCGATATCTTCGGCGGCTGGCGCGACCAGTACCGCGCTGTCTCGCCGGACAAACCCGGAGTCGAAGGACGGGGCAAGAACGGCCAGCCTTTTGAGTTTCACTACGGCCTGCCCGTCGACGCCGCCGGCACGCTGCCGGACGGACGCCCGTTCCAGGACATCCGCGAGTTCAAAAGACTGCTGCGGGCCGACGACCTGCCGATCGCGCGCAATCTCGCCAACCAGCTCATCGTGTTCGCCACCGGCGCTCCGGTGCGCTTCAGCGACCGGCCGGCGGTCGAGCGGATTATCGAGCAGACGCGCGCCGACCACTACGGCACGCGCTCGCTGATCCACGCCATCGTACAGAGCGAGTTGTTCCGCAACAAATAGCTCCCGACGATTTCCGCGCGTGACGTGAAGCCGGCCGGTCGGCAAATCACTCGTATGCGGATTTTGGTCACCGGTGCCGCCGGACGTCTGGGCCGGGCAACGCTCGCGCAACTGAGGGCGTCGAGCCACACCGTCTGCGCCGTCGACCGCCATCCTGCGACCAGCGACGGCGTCACCGTATCGGCGCTCGACCTGCTTGACGAAATCGCAACCCGAGCGGCCTTCGACGCATTTCGCCCCGAGGTCGTAATCCATCTCGCCAATCATCCCAATGCGTCCGTGGCACCGGCCGCGCAGCTCTACCGTGAGAACACCGCGATGACGTGGCACGTTTTCGCCGCCGCCATCGACGCCGGCGCACGGCGCATCCTGTACGCGAGCTCCGTGCAGACGATCAGTGGCGGACCGGGTCGCGAACACGTTTACCTGTCCGATCTGCCGGTCTTTCCCCTGCCGGTCGACGGTACCGAACCCACCCAGGTCGGAAATGCCTATGGCTTGTCCAAGGTTGCCGGAGAACAGGCCCTTGCCCTGCTCGTGGCTCAGCATCCCGACGTAGCCGGCGTCGCCCTGCGTTTTCCGATGTTGGTCACCGACCCTGCCGGCTATCCCCCTTGGTTGTCCGACGTGGCGTGGACGCGACCGCATCCGGAATTCCATGCCTACCTTCCCATCGGCGCAGCAGCGGATTTGCTTGTGACGCTGTCCGGCTCCACCTTGAGCGGATATCACGTCTTCACGCCTGCATGCCCGCTTCCCGCTCACGCTCCCCGCTTGTCTGCCCTGCTCGACGGGCCCTACCGGGGCATGACCGTGCGACGACCGCCGGACAGCTTCACCCAGCCCTTCGATCCCGAGCGGCTCGCGGCGCTCACTGGGTGGCGTCCGCCCGCCCCCGAGGTGCCACCTCCCAAGGCATGAGGACGGTCTGCTGCCTGTGGGCGCTGCTGACGCTGGCCGCCGGGGTGCACGGTGCCGAGAGCGCGGAGGACTTGTTGCGCCAGCGCCGACTCCCCGAGGCAGAGGCAGCGTTCACCCTGCGTGTTCAACGCGATGCCCGCGACGCCGAGGCCCATCATCAACTGGGCCGGCTCGCCCTCGCCCGGCGCGACTTCGCCGCTGCAATGCCTCATCTTGAGAAGGCGGCGGTGCTCGAACCCGCGCGAGCGGAGTACCAGTTCCACTACGGCGCCGCCTGCGTGCAGCACGCGGACCAGCTCGGGAAGACCTTCAAGGCCCTCGGCCTGGCCCGCCGCGGGCGCGCCGCCATGGAACGAGCGGCCGAGCTCGCGCCGGATCGCGCCGAGTACCAGCACGGCTTGATCGAATACTTCGCGCGCGCTCCGGCGATTGCCGGCGGAAGCATGGAGAAAGCCCGCGCCTATGCCCAGGCGCTGCGGGCGCGCGACCCGCGCGAGGGAACCCTGGCGTTGGCCGGCTTGCACCTACGCGCTCGCCAACCTGGCGAGGCGATCGCGTTGTACACCGCCCACCTTTCCCACCAACCGGACGACTACCAGGTGCTCTACCTGCTGGGACGAGCCGCCGCCGATGCCGGCGTACAGGTCGAGGCCGGACGCGCCGCCTTGGAACGCTGCCTGCGCCTGCCGCCGCCACCGCGCGGCGTCCCGCATGCCGTCGTGAACTTTCACCTCGGACGCCTGCACCAACACGCGGGTGACTTCGACGCTGCCCGTCGCGCCTACGCCGCGGCCCTCGCCCTCGAACCGGATCATACCGCCGCTCGAGCGGCCCTCGACGCCCTGCCGTAACCGCACGGCACCGCGCGCCGCGACGGACCGGATTTCCCCCTTGCGCGAGGCGGGATCGCCGCTCAGAACCGCCGGCCTTCCGATGCAGACCCGCTCGCTTTCCCTCGATTCGATCAACATCTACGGCGGCACGCAGGCGCGCGTGAGCACGAACGACGACGCGATCGCCAGCTACGCCGAGGAGATGGCCAACGGGGCCGTCTTTCCGCCGATCACGGTCTACTACGATGGCTCGACCTATTGGCTGGCCGATGGCTTTCACCGCTACCTCGCCGTCAAGCGCAACCAAGGCGAGTCGATCGCCGCGGAGGTTCATGCCGGCGGACGCACCGACGCCCTGCGTCATGCGCTGGGCGCCAACGTGACCAACGGCGTGTACCGCAACAACGCGGACAAGCGTAACGCGGTCGAAATCGCGCTCGAAGAGTGGCCCGACCTCGCCAACAGCGTGATTGCCGAGATCTGCCGCGTATCGCCCGAGCTCGTGCGCACGTGTCGCACCGCGCTCACTCAATCCGGCCGCATCGCCGCGCGCGAGACCGTCACCGGTCGCGATGGCAAGGAGTACCCAACCCAGATCCGGCGCGAGCCGCGCGGCAAACAGGAAGGACGCTCCAGCGACGGTGAGGGCGGCGGTGGTGGCGGCGGGTTCGGCCGGGGCGCAGTCAACCCGCGTGACACGATCGGCGGCAGCAACCTCGAACTGGAACAGGAAGCCCGCGCCATGATTCGCAAAGGCGAGATGAACCCCTTCGAGCTCAAGACGATCTTCTCCGCCACCGCGCACGACTACGCGGAGTCCGTGATCACGCTGCTCGGCACCATGCGGCCCGACGATCCCAAGCGCACCGAAGGCCTGCTGCGCATCCGCAACTGGATCGATCAGACGCTCGGAAAAGCGAGCGCCTGAGCCCGGGGCTCACGGTGCGGTTCCGCCGCGGAAATGGCGCACCTTGCGCCAGCGGGTCTTCGCCTCGGTGAAAGCTGCCTCGAACGAACCGTAGCAACCGTATTTGTGGTAGTTGCCGCTCTGGTTGATGATCTCCTTGTAGGTGTCCGGAATGTCGAGGACCATGCGATCGTCGAGGTAGACCAGAATCCGGCCGCCGACGTCCTCCTGCAGGTGGATCACGTTCACCTTGATCTCGCGCCCGTAGATCTGCGTCGCCACGACGGGCGAATCCGTCACCCGGTTGGTGGCGAGCAGTGTGCCGCCGTCCCGATCGAACGCTCGCAGGATCATCTGGGTGGCGCGGTTCTTTTCCCCGCTGCCCCAGATTTGGAAGATCATCTGCCGCTCGATGGGCGGATACACCGTCACATAGCCCTCGAACTGCCGCGAGCCGGTCGCGTAGTTGTCGTGCACCCGAATCTCCGCCCGTTCGCCAGGCTTGCGGAGCACGAAGGTCTCGGTGGCCGTCGCGTGATCGTAGGTGTACGCAGCCGTCGCCGGCGCGCCTACCTCATGGGTCACGTTCGCCGCGAAATCATGATTCAGTGAGACCAGTTTGTCGTCCTTGTTCGCGAGATGGATCTTCCGCAGGGGATGGTGCTCCTCCCAACCCGGACCCAACTGGGCCGAAGCAGGCGGCACGGCGGCAACGATCAGGCAAAACCACCCCCACACTCGAACGGAATTCAGGGTACGCATCAGATCGCCCAACGTGATCCGAGCTGCCCGGAGTCGTCAACGCCTCACGGCCGGACGCCACCCGCATCCGCCAGATCCGAACAACGAGGCATCATTCGGCGATGACAGACGCCACCGGATGGGCCAAGAGTCACGGTAGGGGCGAGACCACCGCCCGTCACTCGTCTTTCCGCCATGCTCAAATCCGGAATTCTCCATCCCCAGCTCAACGCCCTGCTCGCGCGCGTTCGGCACACGAACACCCTCGTCATTGCTGATCGCGGCTTTCCCTTTTGGCCGACAATCGAAACGGTGGATCTCGCCCTCGTCGACGACGTGCCGACCGTGCTGCAGGTCCTCGCCGCCATTCGCGAAAACTTCGTGATCGGCGAAGTCCGAATGGCGAAGGAGTTCCTCACGCACAACTCAGCGGAGACCCAGGCGCGGTTTGAGGCGGCCCTGGCCGGCTTGCCTGTCCGCCACGAAGTCCATGAAACCGAATTCAAGCCCCGCGTGCCTCGGGCCATCGGCCTGATCCGCACCGCCGACACCACGCCCTACGCGAACATGATCCTGACAAGCGCCTGAGCGCAGGTTGGCCAAGCAACCTCATTTCGACTTTCAGGTGGGTGGTGCCAGAGGCCGGGATTGAACCGGCGACCAAAGGCTTATGAGTCCTCTGCTCTACCACTGAGCTACTCTGGCAATTCCCTGCGAGGACAGACGTTGAGGGGAAAGACTCCCCGGCCCGGCCCGCGAGACCGGGAATTTGTGGAGGGAATTCCGCCCCTGCCAAGGGAAAAATCGGGCCGCGACGCAAGCGGGCTGCACCGCGCCTGCGTAACTTTCCCTATGGGCCGGTCGGCGAAATTCCGCTAGGGTTAGGTCTGTGAACGTTTCCGGCTTCGAATCTTACCGCTCCGCCTTCGATCTGACCTGGACAGCCGTCAACGTTCCGCCTGCCCGCGAAGAGACGACCGCGTTCGCTCCGGTTGAGAGCTCGGCGCCGGTTGACCGCGACGCGGCCCACCTCGCCCGCGAGATGGCCGCCTATCAATTCGCGCTGCGGGTCAATGATCGCGCGCTCGGCGTCCTCGGTCCGGTCGAGTAATCCCCGCCGCAGGTCGGCGGCACCCTCTACCCCCGCCGTCAGTCGCCGTCCAGCGCGACGCCTCCTTCACCGGGAAAGCGGATGTGCTTCCCTTGGATTCGGCGTCGCTTGGTGAGGTCCGGCCCGCCGCCCGCCGGGTCGTCGGCACGCAGCAAAACATTGTCGCCCGCCCCGAACCGGCCCATATCCAGACCAACCCCACGACCGTTCATGACCTACAAGACCATTCCGATGGCCCGCGCGAAGCAGATCGCCTTGGTGGCGCACGACAACAAGAAGCGCGACCTGGTCGAGTGGGCCAAGTTCAACCGCGACCTGCTCGCCCGTCACCGGATCTACGCCACCGGCACCACCGGCGCCCTGCTCGAACGTGAACTCGAGCTGCCCGTGACCAAGCTGCAGAGCGGCCCGCTCGGTGGTGACCAGCAGATCGGCGCCCGCATCGTCGACAACGAGATCGATTTCCTGATCTTTTTCTGGGACCCGCTGGAGCAACAGGCCCACGATCCCGACGTCAAAGCCCTGCTGCGCATGGCGGTGGTTTGGAACATTCCCACCGCCTGCGACCGCGCCACGGCGGACTTCATGATTTCGTCGCCGCTGATGGACAAACCGTACGACCGGATCGTGCCCGACTACGATGTGTACCGCACCCGGAAGGTACCGGGCGTCGATGCACCGCCCGTGCCGATCGCCGGCGCGGCGCAGGTGGAGGCCGGTAAACGCCGCGCGTCCTAGGCACGGCGTGTAAGCCGGCCTGCGCAGGTCGTCCATGCAATCGGTGCCGTATCAGACGGCGGCGTGGTGCAGCCGTCGGTAGGCCGTCGGAGGCATGCCCATGGCCCGATGGAACTGCCGCGAGAAATCGCTGTGGTCGTAGAAGCCGACCTCGAGCGCGATCTCCGTGGGTCGACGTCCGGTGGTGCGCAGCAGCTCCGCGGCGATCGCCACCCGCAGCCGGATCAGATAGGAGCGCGGGCTGACCTGAAAGGTCTGCCGGAATTTCCGTTCGAACTGCCGCACCGACAACTGGGAGAGTTGGGCCAGCTTGGCGACATCGAGCCGCTCCGTGTAATGGGCCTTCAGGTAATCCGCCGCTGGGGCGAGTTCGAGGTACGGCTGGAGGGCGTCGCGGGTGCCTTCGTAGCTCTTCACCGTTCCGCACAGGCCGCAGATTTTCCCGTCGCGATCGTGCAAAGGCAGTTTGTTTGTTTCGCACCACTCGGGCTGGCCGAGTTCGTTCGGGAACAGCTCGATCAGGCCGAGCAGCGGCTGGCCCGTGGCCAGCACCCGCCGGTCGCCCTCCCGGTAGCGTTCGGCCAGGGCCGGGGCGAAGATGTCCTCGTCCGCCAGGCCGACCACCTCCGCCTCGGAGGAGAATCCGCACCGGCGGGCAAAGGCGGTATTGGCACACATGATACGGCCTTCGAGGTCCTTGGCGAAGAACAGCGTGCTCGCCAGGTGTTCGAACAGCAGGCGGAACTGCCCGGGCGGCAGGCGGCGGGTCCACGCCTCCGCCCGGCGCCCCCGGTCGGATGTCGTTTCCATACACGAATTCGGGCCGTTCCTTCCTAGCCTGTCAACCGGGCTTGTGCTACGGTTGGTTCACCCCGTTCCACCCCGCTCCGTCCTGCGTTGTCCGTCTTTCCTGTCATGACCCTGCTACGTATCGTCCTGCCCGCCCTGCTTCTGCTTGCCAGTGTCGTTTCCGCCCGTGCCGCCCAGCCGGTGGTTCACCCCCAGGCCGACGCCCGCCGTCTCGAGGTGATGTTCCTCGGCGCGCCGACCGCCAACGGCCCGGGCCACGACCCGATCACGCGTTACCGCGTGCTGAAGAAGGCGCTGGGTACGGCCGGCATCAATCTCACCTACACCGAGAGCCTCAATGAGGCCTTCGATCCGGCGTTCATGGATCGGTTCGATGCGATCTTGCTCTATGGCAATTGGCGCCAGCACGGCACGATGGATCCGGCCCACGAGCGGGCCTTGCTCGATTACATCGAGAACAAGGGTCGCGGCTTTCTGCCGATTCATTGCGCCTCCGCCTGCTTCGGCGCCTCCGAGGCCTACGTACGCCTGGTCGGCGCCCGTTTCCTGCGCCACGGCGGCGAGGAATTCGCCCCGGTCACGGTCCAACCCGATCACCCGGCCATTGCCGGCACCACGCCGGTCCGGGCCTGGGACGAAACGTACGTGCACGACCGGCATCACGACGACCGGACTGTCTTGCAGGTCCGCAAGGATCCGGCCGGCGACGAACCGTGGACGTGGGTGCGCACCCAGGGCAAGGGCCGCGTCTTCTACACCGCGTCCGGACACGACCATCGCGTCTGGGACGAGGTCGCGTTACAAACGCTCTTGAAGACCGCAATCTATTGGGCCGTCGGCCCCGAGGCCAAGGCGAAGCTCGACCGGCTGCAGTTGCCCGTGCTGGCCGAGCAGGACGTCATTCTGCCGGGATACAAGCAGCGCAAGGCGATCACCCGCGCCCAGCTGCCCCTGTCCGCCACCGAAAGCGCGAAACTGATCCAGGTGCCGCCGGGTTTCGAGGTTTCGCTGTTCGCGTCCGAGCCCGACATCGTCAACCCGATCTACGTCGCCTGGGACCACCGCGGCCGAGCCTTCGTGGTCGAGACCGTGGATTATCCGAACAACCTTCAGGCGGGTAATATTGGCAACGACCGCATCACCATCTGCGAAGACACGAATGGCGACGGCCGCGCCGACCGCTTCACGCGTTTTGCCGACAAGCTCTCCATCCCGACCGGCCTGGTGTTCGCCCGCGGCGGCGTGCTCATCACCAACGGTTCCCAACTGCTCTTCCTCAAGGACACTGACGGCGACGACCGGGCTGACGTGCGCGAGGTGCTGATCGAGGGCTTCAGCATGAACGATACGCATGCGGGCCCCTCCAATCTCCGCTACGGCTTCGACAACTGGATCTACGCCACGATCGGCTACTCCGGCTTCGATGGCACGGTGGCCGGCGAGGCGCACAAGTTTGCGCAGGGGCTTTTCCGCTTCAAGCCAGACGCCTCCAAACTCGAGGTGCTCCAGTCCACCACCAACAATACCTGGGGCCTCGGCTTCACCGAGGAGTTCAGCATTCTCGGCTCCACCGCCAATGCCAATCCGTCGTGGGTCTACACCTTCCCGCGCGAACGCTACGTCGCCGCGGGAATGAATCCGCCGCGCACCCCGCGGGCCGACGATAATCCGAAGTTCTTCCCGAGTTCGACCGACATCCGGCAGGTCGACGTCCATGATGGCTATACCGCCGCCGCCGGCCACGCGTTCTACACGGCACGCCGTTTCCCGGCGTCCTACCAGAACCGGATCGCCTTCATCGCCGAGCCGACGGGCAAACTCGTCGGCGAATTCGAGGTCACCGCCAACGGTGCATCGTACACCGCACGCCAGCGGCCGAACAACCTCTTCAACAGCGCCGATGCCTGGTCCTCCCCCGTCGCCGCCGAGGTCGGCCCGGATGGCGCCGTGTGGATTTGCGACTGGTACAACCTGATCATTCAGCACAACCCGACGCCGAGCCTCTCCTCCGCCGGAGTCGACGCCCAGAACGGTCCGGGCAACGCCTACCAGACGCCGCTGCGAGACACGCGCCACGGCCGCATCTGGCGGGTGTATCCGAAGAATACCGACAACGACCTCGCCCCCACCCTGGATCCGGCCAGTCCGTCCTCGCTCGTTGCCGCCCTGCATCACGGCAATCTGCTCTGGCGCCTCCACGCGCAGCGCCTCCTGGTCGAAGGCGGCCACGTCTCGGCCGAAGGCTCGCTCCGCCAGCTGGTGCGCGACGGCGGGACCGCCTCCGTCCATGCGCTGCAGGCCCTCGCCGGCCTGAACCGCGTTGACGGCTCCCTGCTCCTCTCCGCCGCCGATTCGCGCACCCCGGCCGTGCGCCGCGCCGTCCGCGATCTGGCCCTGCCCTCCCACCCGGAGGTCATCCGCCGCCAGCTTGCCGCGGCTGAAGGTGCGGCCGACCCGCGTGAACTCGCCGAGCTGCTCGTGGCCGCCTCCCGCCTGGCTCCTTCCGAGGAGTTCGGCCACACGCTTTTCCGCCTGGCGGCCGCCCGCGAGGCGAGCCTTGGCAAGGACACCGTCCTCACCGACGCATGGCAGATCGCCGCACGGCTTAACGCCCGCGGGGTGATCGCCGCCGCCCTGGGCGCCAACCTGTCGTTCGAGAAGCCTGATCAGGGGCTCGCCGCCCAGATCCTGCCGGTGCTCGCCTCCCACACCTCCGCGTCCGCCGAGGCCCGCCTCGCCGTCACGGCTCTGGCGCGCACGCATGACAATGCCTTTGCCCGCTACGTTGTCACCTCGCTGGCGGAGGCGCCAGCCACCGCATCCATCACGCGCCAGTTCGCGCCCGATGCCGCCGTGCACGCGCGCGGTGCCCAGATCTACGCCAACACCTGCGTGGCCTGCCACGGCCTCGACGGCCAGGGCGTTGCGGGTGCGTTTCCTCCGCTGGCCGGATCGTCCTGGGTGACCGGTGACCCGACCGTGCCCATCCGCATCGTGATGCACGGTCTCGCCGGCCCGATCGAAGTGAACGGGGCCAAGTACGACAGTATTATGCCCCCCGTGGTCGGCCTCTCCGATGGCGACATTGCCAGCGTGGTCACCTACGTCCGCCAGACCTTCGGTAATGACGCGTCGCCGGTTTCCGACAGTGACGTCCGTAGCGTGCGGCAGCGCAACCGCGCCCGTCGCGACATGTGGAAGGCGGAAGAACTGCTCACGCCGCCCGCCCCCTGACGCGCCGAGGAAAGTCAGCCCGAGAGGCCGTGGCGACGCGCGAACGCCGCCAGGTCCTCGGGCAGAGGAGCGGAAAAGACCCGATCGATCCCCGCCTCCCGTAGGTCGATCTCCGCGCAGTGGAGGGCCTGGCGCGGCAGCTGGAGCTTTGCGGCCAGCGCCGGGGTCCACCCCTGGTCGATGAATTCCAGATAACACCGATCATCGGGTCCGTAGATCTTGTCGCCGACGACGCGATGGCCGAGCCATAGGGCATGGGCCCGAATCTGGTGCTTGCGACCGGTCTCGAGGCGCACCCGGGCCAGGGTGAACCCGCCCCCGGTCGCGATCGGCTCAAAATGGGTCACCGCGGCGCGGCCGTCGGCCCGCACCGTCGTCTTCACGTACACCGGACTCGCCGTATCGTCGCCGAGGGGTTGATCCACCGTCACCGGGGCCCGCAGTTCGCCGGTCAGGATTACGAGGTAACCCTTCTTCACCCGTCGCTCCTGCATGGCCGTCTGCAGGCGACTCGCCATGCGCGCATCCTTGGCTAGCACGACGACGCCGCTGGTCTCGCGATCGAGGCGGAAGATCAGGTGGACCGTGGGCAGACCCGTGTACTCGCGCGCGGCTCCGACCAGACTGGACCATGGACCGTCCTTGGACGGATGGCACACCACGTCGCCCGGCTTGCCAAACACCAGCAGGCGGTCGTCCTCGTGTACGATCCACGAACGCAGCTCCTCCGGCGCGATCTGCCGGACCGGTCCCTGTCGTTCCCGGCGCGGCCAGGCGCAGGCCCGGATCGGATAGTCCCGCGGCGGCAATCCGGCATCCCCGCTCATGTGGACTCCTTGGGCAGGCGCGTGCGCGCCAGAATGCGGCGGGCGATCCGGGCCACCCACGGCTTTGGCAACGCGGAACTGAGGGTCGTCATCAGCCGATTGCGCCAACCCGTGACCACGAGGGCCCGGCCGGATGCCAGGGCCTGCCACGCCTCGCGCACAACGTCATCCGCCGATTGCAGCGGTCCGGTCACCCGGTTCAGGCCGAAGCCGGCGCGACGGAAGAAATCGGTCGCCGTCGGCCCCGGACAAACCGCCAGGGCATAGACCCCGGTGCCGCGCAGTTCCTCGTTCAAGGCCAGGCTCCAGTGGAGGACGAAGGCCTTGGTGGCACCGTAGGCCGCGAGGTACGGCGTCGGTTGAAAGGCGGCGGTCGACGCCACGGTGACGACGGCGCCCCCGCGGGCCCGCAGGGCGGGCAGCAGCGCGGCCGTGAGGTCGAGCACAGCCCCCACATTGAGGTCGAGCAGCGTCCGGTGCTGGTCCGCCGACGGTTGGGGAAAGGTGCCGTAGAGCCCGAAACCGCTGTTGTTGATAAGGAGAATTCCCCCGTCGGGGGCGTCCAGCTTCAGAAAGTCTAATACCTCGGCCACCATGCCGGGAAAAGCGGCGCGGTCCGTCAAATCACAGGGGATGTGGCGTACGTTAAGCTGCCCGGAAGCGAATGACGGACGCGTGCGGGAAAGGTTGCAAAACCGCACCGACGGCCGCAGTCTTCCGATGTGCTCAATGAACGATTTTCCGATGCCGGAAGATCCGCCGGTCACCACGACGGCAGTGAGGTTGTCGAGCACAGTGTCGATGGAAGCCATGGCGGACATGCTATGCACCATTTTCGGTCCTCAACCCGAAAGGAAACCAAATCCATGAACAATAATAGCCATCCCAACGATGTGATCGTGTCCGGTATCCACCTCGAACTCACCCCCTCGCTTAAGCAGTTCGTCCTGGAAAAATCGGAGCGGTTGTTTCGCCACGAGGAGCGCATTGTGCGGCTTCGCGTGGAATTGGAATGCGATCCCAAACAGGCCGTTGACAAGCGTTTCACGGCCAAGGGCCACATCATCATCCATGGGCCCGACATGAACGCCTCGGTCGAAGCGGACGAATGCCACAAGGCGGTGGCCTTGCTGATCGACAAACTCGATCGGATGCTCCGACGCCGCTCCCGTTACTTCAAAGTGAAGCGCCGCTTGGTACCAGGAGACCAGCCAGCGGTGGCCGCCCTGAGCAAGGCTGGCTGATCTTCCTTCCCACGCTTTTCTGGTCTGACGCCCGTCGCACCCGTTGCGACGGGCTTTTTTG
>CAYZBG010000023.1:0-63088 GCA_964476565.1 uncultured Opitutus sp. | reverse complement strand
GCGCGAGCCAGAGGAAGGTGCCCGGCGACCAGTCTTCGGGCCTGAGGACGATTTCTGTCCGGGGCGGACCGATCGCCACCCTCGCCGCCTCGATCCGTCCGTCGAACAACTGTGCCTTGGCGCCGGCAAGACCTCCGAGCACCAGCGGTGCGGCGCCGGCACCGATCTTTTCCAGCGGGGGATGCGCCACCACCTTTGTCGTCATCGGTGAATCCGGCTGATCGAGATTTTGGATACGGAACGTCACGGAGTGATCCGAGCTGGAGACGTAGGCCGAGACGAAGTGGGTCACGCCCGGCGTCAGCACGACCCCCGACGCCACCGTCTCATAGGCGAAATTGGCATTCTCGTTCTCACCCAGGAACTGCATGAGCAGCGTGCCCGGCGGATGGCGCCCAGCCTGGCCGGCGACGCCCAGGCTCCAGCCGCACGATTCGAGCGCATTGCGGCCGCCGTTCCAGCGGGAGACGATGGAACGGACGCCATCGCCCGGATCGAGGCTCCCCACCTTCACGATCACCTCGACGGTGAAGTCCTCCCCTTCGCGCTCGGCGGCAGGCGCCGTCAGGCGTTCGAGCGGAGACTCGGGACGGAAACGTCCCGGCGTGGCGGCTTCGCTCTGCGCCGTGGCCGCCTCGGCGGCCAGTTCGGCCCGCCGTTGCTCCAGGTACGCCCGGGCGAGGCCCGCTTCATCGGAGTCCGGTGCGCGTCCCAACGTACCCGACCAGAGGTCATCCAAGGAAGAGACGCGGGCGGCCAGACGCCCGGCACGGGTCAGGGGCCAGTCGCCGTTGAACAGGAGTAGCGCCTGGGTGGGCGTCGTGGTGCTTTGGCGCTCGGAACTGCTCAGGAAACCGTTCGGCGCGTCGAGGGCGCGCAGGAGTTCGTTCTGACTGTTGCGCTTCTTGATCGTATAAATGCTGCGCCGCGACGACGTGGCGGCGTCGGTGGGCCGTCCGCCCATGGTGAGGTCGAGTTCCCCGCTGGCCATGAGCATCGCGTCACGCACCTGCTCGGCATCGAGCCGGCGCGGACTGAATCGCCACAGGTAACGGTTGGAGGGATCAACCCGGGCGGCTACCTCGGGCATGCTCCGGCGCGTCGTCTGGCGGTAGGTGGCGGAGAGCAGGATGCGGCGGTGCAGACGCTTCAGGCTCCAGCCGTCCTCGACGAAGCGTCGGGTCAGCCAGTCGAGCAACTCGGGATGACTCGGCTCCTCGCCCAGATTGCCCAGATCGCTGGGCGTGCCGGCCAGTCCACGGCCGAAGTGATATTGCCAGACCCGATTGACGATGACCCGGGTCGAGAGCGGGTTGTCGGACCGGGTGATCCACGAGGCCAGCGCCGTGCGTCGTCCGGTCGACTGAGGCTGCGGCACGATCTCCGGAGGCGACGGATCCAGCACGGTCAGGAACGCAGGCTCGATCACCCGTTCGCCGCGGCGGGTCTTCATGACGGTGGGCGGCGCTTCGGGTCCGACGTCGGTGGCGACCAGGGCGTTCATCAGCGGCGCCGGCTTCAGGCTGTCAAAGGTCTTCAGCTCATCGAGCAGCGCCTGGTAGCGCTGCTTGTCTTCATCCGTCTTGAGATAGCGGAGCGGCGACGTTTCCCGCACCGACTGCGGTTTCCGGTCTGCAATCATGACGAGCTGGCGCTCGAGAGGCGTACGTTCGGCCGACGACTTGTTCATCATCGCGAGAATATCATCGGGATACCGCCGACGGTCGTCCTGCACCGCCTCCTCGATCTTCGCGCCCACCAGGGCGTCGATGCGCGCGCGCACATCGGCGGTCGCTTCATTCCAGCGGGCGAGTTGTGCCGCGTGCCGGGCAATTTCCTCCTCGGTCGCAAGTTTCAGGTCCGTGCGCCAAAGCAGGGGTTCGAAGAACGCGCGCAAGGCAAAGTAGTCCTTCTGGAGGATTGGGTCGAACTTGTGGTCATGACAGCGCGCACAGCTGAAACTGAGGCCCAGGAAGACCTCCCCCGTGACGTCGGTGATGTCGTTGAGGATGGTGTCGTGCTGCGCCCGGACGTCCCGCAGGTTGTACTCGTAAATGCCGTTGCGCAGGTAGGACGTCGCAATCAGGACGGCGGGATCCTTCGCATCGAGTTCGTCCGCCGCGAGCTGCCGGCGGACAAACTCGTCGTACGGCATATCCTCGTTGAGGGAGCGAATCACCCAGTCGCGATAAGGCCACGCCTCGGGCCGGAAGGCATCCTGACGGTAACCGTCGCTTTCCGCATAGCGAACGAGGTCGAGCCAGTGCTGCCCCCATCGCTCGCCGTACCGCGGACTGGCGAGAAGAGCGTCGACCCGCTTCTCGTAAGCCAGCGGATCGGGATCGTTCGCAAAGGCCTCGACTTCAGCCGGGGTGGGCGGAAGGCCGTGAAGGTTGAAGGTCAGCCGGCGGAGCAGCTCCCGGCGGTCGGCCTCCGGAGCGGGGGTCAGCTGCAACTCGGCGTGCTTCGCCGCGACAAACGCATCGATCTCATTGCGCGCCCACGACGAAGCCGCTGCCGTCGGCGGCGCCGGATCGCGCACCGGCTGGAAGGCCCAATGCTGGCGATCAGCTTCGGTGAAGCCGTCGGTGATTTCGTCCGCCGGACGGGCGCCCGGAATCACCGGCCACGGCGCACCGAGCGACACCCATTTCTCGAGCAACGCCACTTCGGCCTCGGGCAAAGGATGCTTCGGCGGCATGGCAAAGTCGGGGTCGGTACGACGGATCGCCTCCACGAAGATCGATCCCTCGAGATCGCCGGGCACCACGATACCGCTCGCCTTGAAATCCTCGGCCCGGTCCAGCCGGAGGTCGCCCTTCTGTTTCTCCTCGCCGTGGCACTCGTAACAACGCTGCGCGAGAATGGGGCGGATCTCGTTCTCGAAGAAATGGAAGTCTGCGTCCGGCACCCCGCCGGACGCCGCCCAACCGCACGGAGCGAAGGACGTGCAGAGGGCCAGCAGAGTGAATCGTAACGGAGAGGCGGCAGGCATGGGAGAGAGGGGCACATCGACGGACGGTGCACGCACGGCGCTGCCCGATCCGGGACAAGGCAACCCGGCGGACGCCACAGCTTCCGTCGGGTCAGCCCGCCTCGAACCGGAAAGCACCGATGAACCGGATCCGGGATTTGAGAGGGTAACGTCCCCAGCATACCCGAGCCCGGCCTCCGGTGTATATAGCCCGGCCTGACAACCCTTGTCTGGCATTGACGCCGACCGGCCCCGACGGGGCGACGCGGCGCCTTACCCCCCGCCGGCAAACAAAAGGCCCGGCAGGGAAGTCTGCCGGGCCCAGCTTGATGTATGTCTTCGGGGACCTTGCGTTTACACGAGCGGGGTCTCGCCCGGCACCGGCACCTTGACGGCCGGGGCGTCGCCAAAGGCGTAGGCCGACGGAGTCAGGTCCAGCTGCGAGGCGTTGAGGAGCCAGTTGAAGCTCACCTCGCGCCCGGTGTAGGCGGAGACGCGGCCCATGATCGCGGTCAGGGTGCTCTCCGCGATGCGCTGGGTGTGGTTGATCGGGTTGCCCTCGCGGATGCTGCGCACGAGGTCGACGTGCTCCTGGCGGAAGCTGTTCACCGGTTCACCGGCGAACGTCCACGGATTGGCGCCCTCGATGTTGCGTGAGGGATCGGAGACACCCTTGGTGCCCACGATGCGCTCGCTCACCCGCGACGACGCTCCAACGACCTGCCGGCAGAAGCTCTGCACCCGGGCGCCGTTGGCGTACTCGTACTCAATGGCGAAGTGATCGAAGGCATCGCCGTACTTCGGATCGGTGCGGCTCTGCCGGCCACCCATGCCCGTGGCCTTCACCGGCGCGCCACCGAAGGCCCAGTTCATGACGTCGATGTTGTGGATGTGTTGCTCGACGATGTGATCGCCGCTCAGCCACGTGAAGTAGAGCCAGTTGCGAATCTGGTACTCCATCTCCGTCCATTGCGGGTCGCGTCCCCGGTGCCAGAGCCCCTGTTGCATCCAGTAACACTGCCCACCCACGAGCTCGCCGATGGCTCCGTCGTGGATGCGCTTCATCGCCTCGAGGTAGTTGTTGGCGTGGCGACGCTGCGTCCCGGCCACGACCGAGCGCTTCTTGGCCTCGGCGACTTTGGCGAGTTCGATCATCTTGCGCACGCCGGCGACGTCCACCGCCACGGGCTTCTCCATGAAGACATGCAGGTTGGCGTCCAACGCGGCCTGGAGGTGCAACGGCCGGAAGCCCGGCGGCGTCACCAGCAACACGAGATCGATGCCGGAGTTGATGACGCCCTTGTAGGCGTCGAAGCCGGAGAAACAGCGCTCCGGGGTCACGTCCATCTGCGAGGCGGCCACCGGGGTGATGGGATTGTTGCCCTCCGGACGCCCCTCCTTGATCTGTTTGTAGGCGGCGTCGACCCGGTCGGGGAAAATATCGCCGATCGCACGGACCTGCACCGACGGATCGGCGGCAAGGCAGTCCCGCAGGGCACCCATGCCACGCCCGCCGCAGCCGACCAGGCCGATGCGCAACCGGTCGTTGTTCGACGCCGCAAAGGCCGGGGTGAGCGAGCTCAGGATCGGCAGCGAGGACAGGGCGGCGCTGCTTTGAAGGAAGCGGCGACGCGACATACCAGACACGAACGGGGGCAGAGACGGGGTGTTCATGGGAAGGGAACGTGATGGAAGAACCGCCCGGGCCGGCCTCCGCAGGGCGACGACCATGACCCGAGCCTGACAGGTCAATCAACTAGCGCGGCCACTCCGGTCCGGCAAGGCGGACCGGTCCGATTTCGGCTCCGATGCGGAAACAAAAGGCCGCCTAACGGGCTCATAAGGGACAAACGCTGACCAAACCGATGAAACCAAAAGATCGTTGATATCGTCATTGTTGATATGAAAACAATCATCCTTCCCCTCCTCTCCGTCACCGGCCTGCTCGCCTTCGGCAGCCTGGCCCACGCCAAGGAAACGGCCACGACCGTGGCCCAGCCCGCGGCCCTTCAGCTGAAGGTGGAGCTGCCGCCGTCGGCTGATCTGTTCTACGAGCGCGATGTCGCCGAAGCCTTGTCCCAGTATCTGGGCGAGACCTTCCAGCGGCGCGGTTTCGATGGTCGGGTCGACGACGTCTTCTACGCCGACGATGTGCAGACGGAACGCCCTGTTCTCGCGCTGAACCTCATCCGCTGGCGTCGGAATGCGGCTGGCTTCGTCGACTGCACCTTCACCGCGGAAGTGCGGCGTCCCGATGGCACCACGGAATCGCTGGGTATCTTCACCGGCTCCCAGATTACCTGGGGCTTTGGCAACCGGTGGGACCTGCGCGACGCCTTCGAAGGTGCGGCCCGGAACGCCTCCGACCAGCTCTGGACCACCTTGGTGAAGCGCGACCTGCTCCCGGCCGTGCTGAGTTGAGGTGCCTCGCCTGATGCGGACTCCCGAAGCCCCGGCATCTGCCGGGGCTTTTTGCTTTGGGTGTGTCTCGGTCAGCACTCGCCAACCCAACGCGCACCGCCTTACCGTCCTAACGAAAGGCATCCATGGTGTTTCGTTTAATCGTACTACGACCTCGATGGCTGATCGCCGCGCTCCTTGCGTTGAACTTGATCGCGGCCGCGACGGTGTCGGGCTGCAAACCGCCGCCGGCTGGTGCGGACGAACACGTCTACCATCCGTCCGGCAAAACGTATAGGCGAACACCGCAAATGATCCCGGGGCAGAAGCCGGATCCGAGGTTCGATCTGGTCAATGTCACGTACCGCACGGTCGCCGAGGCGGCGCAGATCTATGCGGATTTCTCCGGTGCGGAAGTTCGCGTACCTCGAGATCTCGCAGCCCTCCCGTTGGGGTCCGGAATACAGTCCGAAGGCACAATGGGCGGTAATGTCGCCTACGGGTATGTCACTTGGAGCCTCGATTCGCACCTGCCGTACGAGGGCGTCGCGGTCGTCAAGCTGGGCCGGGGCGTCGTGGCGTTTCGTGCAGCCGAGCCGCCACAGCAAGCTACGCAACGACGCCAAGCTACCGAGACGGAGATCGCCCGCTATCGCGACAGCCTTTCGGAGGAGCGGTTCTGGCAGCTGATCGACGATGCCCGGCAACAAGGACGGGCCGACTGCCTCAGGACAGCCGAGGCGCTCAAGCGTTCGCTCGCCCGGCTCAGCGAGGACGAAGTGCTTGGTTTCGAGCTGCGTTTTCAGCTGATGATGACCGCAAGCTATCGTTATGACCTCTGGGCGGTCGCCTATATCGCCAACGGCGGTGCATCCGACGATGGCTTCACTTATTTCCGGGCCTGGTTGATCCGACAAGGCCGCGAACGCTTTGAGTCCGCCCTCAAGCATCCGCCCGCAGCGGTCGAAGGATTGACCAAGCCCTCGCCGATCATGGGATTCGACTGCGAACAGCTGCTCTATCCGTCGATGGAGGTTTACCAGAAAAAGACCGGCCGGCTGCCACCCTACGGTCTCGTCTCGTATCCCACCGAACCCGCCGGCAAACCCTGGCAGGAGGAGGATCTGCCGAAACTTTACCCGGAGCTGTACCGGCGGTTTCGGTAACCAACCTTGGGAACGCCACGGTACCAAAAAAAGCCCCCGGCGGTTTCGCCGGGGGCTTTTGCGTCAGCGCAGGAAGGCCTCGTGCAGACCACCGTCGACGGTGATGACCTGGCCGGTCGTCTTGCTCAGGCGCTTCGTCACGAGGAGGAAGTAGGCCTCGGCCTGGTCGGCCGGCGTGATCGGGGACTTCGTGAGCGTGCGGTCGGCGTAGAACTGCGCGAGCTTCGTCACGAGCGATTCGGTGGCCTCATCGTCGGTGTACGGAATCTTGTACTTCGCGAGCGAGCCGATGACGCGGTCGCGCGGGAACATGGCCGAGCCCTGCACGACGGTCGCCGGAGCGACGCCGTTGACGCGCACGAGCGGCGAGAGCTCGATCGCGAGTTCGCGCACGAGGTGGTTGGCGGCGGCCTTGGAGGTGTCGTAGGCCACGGAACCCTTCTTCGCGACGACGGCGTTGGCCGAGGTCGTGAGCACGAGGTTGCCGGTGAGGCCCTGCTCCTTCCAGGTCTTGTACGCCTCATCGCCGACAATGTAACTGCCGGTGACGTTTACGTTGAAGGTGAAGGCCCACTTGTCGTCGGGAATGTGTCCGGTCGTATCGCTCGGCCAAAAGACGCCGGCCGTGACACAAATCGAGTCGAACCCGCCGTAGGCGAGTGCGACGTCGTCGAGCATCGCCCGTACGCTCGCGCGGTCGGTGATGTTCGCAGCCAGGCCGATCGCAGGGCCACAACTCGAAAGGCCCGTGCCGGCGACGCCGATCCCAAGACCGTATCGGTCGGTGATTTCCTTCGCGGTGGCCTGCGCGCTTTCGACCTTCATGTCGACGCACACGAGGTGGGCGCCTTCCTTCACCAGACGGTGCGCGGTCTCCTTGCCGATACCGGAGCCGGCGCCGACCACGACGACGACCTGGCGGGCGAGTTCCTTCTCGGCGGGCATGCGCTTGAGCTTCGCCTCCTCGAGCAGCCAGTACTCGATGTCGAAGGCCTCCTGCTGCGGCAGGGCGATGTAGGTGTCGATCGCCTCGGCGCCGCGCATGACTTCGACGGCGCAGTTGTAGAACTCGGCGGTGACGCGGGACTCGGACTTGTCCTTACCCCAGGCAATCATGCCGAGGCCGGGGATGAGCACGACGGTCGGGTTCGGATCACGCATCGCCGGCGAGTTGGCGTGTTTGCACTTCGCGTAGTACGCGGCGTAGTCCTTGCGGTACTGCTCGAGTCCGGCGCTAAGCTTCTTCTTGAGCGCGGCGAGGTCCTCGGCCTGCGGATTCCAGTCGACGTAGAGCGGCTTGATCTTCGTGCGCAGGAAGTGGTCGGGGCACGAGGTGCCGAGTTCGGCGAGGCGGGCGGCATCCTTCGAGTTGACGAAGCGGAGGATCTTGGCGTCGTCCTGCACCGTGCCAATGAAGCGGCGCTGCTGGGAAACCTGGCCGCGCAGCCACGGTAGGATGGCGGCGAAGGCGGAGCGGCGGCCGGCGTCGTCGAGCGCCGCGTATTTCTGGCCGCCGAAGGCAGCGGCGTCGCCGCCCTTCGCGGCGTACTTGGCCTCGATGTAGGCGGCGGCCTTCTCGATGAAGTCGAGCGTGCGCGTGTAGCAGACCTTCTCGTCATCGTCCCAGGAGATGAACCCGTGCTGGCCCATCATGATGGCCTTCACCTTCGGGTGCTTCTTCGCGATCTCCTGCATGGCGAGACCGAGTTCGAACCCGGGGCGCATCCACGGCACGTAGGCCATCTCGCCGCCGAAGATCTCCTGCGTGAGCTTCTCGCAGCGGGCCGAGGCGGCGATCGCGATGATCGCGTTCGGATGCATGTGGTCGACGTGCTTGCCGGGCAGGAAGGAGTGCAGCGGCGTGTCGATCGAGGAGGCGCGCGGGTTGAGGTTGAAGGTGGTGTGGAAATACATGCCCACCATGTCGTCCTCGGCCTGCGACTTGAGGCCCTTGTCGGAGCGCGCGGCGTAGAGGGACTGCAGGTCGATCAGCTTCTGCTGGTAGAGCGAGGAGAAGTTGTCGCGGTTGCTCGTGCGCAGGTCGCCGCCCGAGCCCTTCACCCAGAGGACCTCGACCGGTTTGCCGGTGAGCGGATCCTTCTCCATGATCTTCGACGACGTGTTGCCGCCGCCCGTGTTGGTGATGCGCTGGTCGCTGCCGAGCAGGTTGGAGCGGTAGACGAGGCGACCGACGGCATCGAGGGACGCCGCCTTGGCGTCGTCCCAGAGGTAGTTGACGTACTTGTAGGTGGACATGGTGGGAAAATTCCGGGGGAGGCGGACGCGCTCAGAGACCGAGGGCCTTCTGGCGATAGTGTTCGTCAGGACGGCCGGCGATGCGGACGACCTGGGCAGGGGTAAGGAAACGCAGGGCGGCACCGGTGGACGCCGCACCCACGAAGATTCGGGCAGCCTTCACCGCCATGAGCGTCGCCGCAAGCACGGCCTCGGGCGTGCCGCCCAAGGCGATCAGACCGTGGTTCTCCAACAGGATCACCCGCGGGGCGCGTTGCACGCGTTTGATGTACTCCTCGACCGCACGCTTGATGGCTTGGGACAGCTTTAGGCCCGGGTCGGTGTAAGGAACAAACACGCTCTCGACCCCGCAGCACACGATTTCATCTGGAAAGAGCCGGCGCTTCGCGAATGTGCGCCCGTGCCGAGTGCAAAGCAGGGCGTTGACCGCGATCGGATGGGTGTGCCCGACGAAGTTCACTCCGGGCAAGGTGAGCAGGTAGGCATGGAAGATCGCCTCGACGGAAGGCTTGCGCGCCGACGTATCGACCCGGGCGTTGAGCAAGGCCTCATCGACCGCGGCATCGGGCAGCGAGCGGACCTTCAACAACGGCAGCAACCCGTCAAACCGGCACTCGGTCAGACCGGCGTCGGTGAGTGAGCCCAAGTTGGATCCGCTGGCTTTCACCCAGAACGTGCCGTCGCCCGCCCGGGCCGAGGTATTGCCCTCCCCAAGAATCGCCAGATCCCGTTCTTCCCGGCCCAGTTGATGCGACAGCCCCAAGAGGCGCGTCTTCAACTCGGCTAGACCAGCGGCTTTACTCATAAAACCCGGAGCACACGCCAATCGATGAGAGGTTTCCACCAAAATCTCTCAAAATCTACCAAACGTGCGCGGTATTGACACGCGCAAGGCGAAACTCGGCCGAGATATTCACGGCCAAAACCCAAGGCTTATAATCCCACTAACCCCTGTCTTACAATGACTAAACAGAACCGTCACCGATGCGATCAGTTCCCCTGATCTGCTTGCTCCGCATCTGACTGACAACTTACTCACAACCCGGGGCAACGCCCCTCACCCAAGCCAGAGGCGGTGCAACACGGTCAGATCCGGGTAGACCGCTTCGGCTCCGGCTGCGCGCAACTGCGATTCCGTATGGGTGCCGGTGGTCACCCCGGCGAAGCCGAGACCGGCGACGCGGGCGGCATCGACATCGTAGGGCGAGTCACCCACCAGCACGGTATCGGACGCCTTCGCGCCGAGGGCGCCCAACACGTGTTCGGCAAAGGCGAGCTCGGGCTTCAGCCACGGGGTGTCCTTGGCGCCATAGACCCCGTTCAGCCAAGGGCCGAGGCCGAGATGGGCGCACACCGCACGGGCCGACTCGCCCAGCTTGTTGGTAAACACGGCGCACACGGTGCCGCGGGCCTGCAGCCCGGCCAGCAACTCACCCGCGCCCGGCATGAGGCTGGCGCCCTCCAGCATCGTCACATCCCAGTGTGCCCGGTAGATGCGCAGGGCATCCGCCAGCTGATCTTCACGAACAAACCGCCGCATCGCCTTCTCGAGTCCGCCCCCGATCGCCCGCTTGACCTCCTCGCGGGTCGGCGCGGGCAGGCCGAGCTGCGGCAGGGTATGGGCGTAGCTGCGATGAATGGCCGGCAGGTGCTCGATGAGCGTGCCATCGAGGTCGAACAACACGAAAGCAGGAGGCATGAAGCCGCCGACCCTTCCCCACCCGCCTGCTGCCGGCAAGAAATTTGGCTTTGCGCGCCACCGGCCCGCAGCGATTCTCGCCCCCGATGCCCGTGTCCTCCGCAGAGCTGCCTCCGACCGTCGCTCGCCGCGACACCGCTGAAGGCCTCGAACTTGCCTTGGGCGGCCGCTGGCAGATCACCCGGCCGCGGCCGGCCGCAGCCGAGATTCTGAACGCCGCAACCCCGACGCGGGTGTCGGTGTCGATGGACGCCATCGAGACTTGGGACAGCGCCTTGGTCCTGTTTGTCCACGAGATACGCCAGTGGTGCCGGGCCCATAGCGCGACGTTTGACGGCGAACGCCTTCTGCCGGCCGTCAACCGGCTGCTGGCCAAACTTGACGGTGCACAGGACCACAGCGTGCCCGTCGACCGGTGTTCCGATTTTCTCTCCACGGTCGGACTCGCGGCCAATGACGTGGCCGCCAAGGCGCGCGACATCATCCAGTTCGTCGGCGAATGCACCCTGAGCGCCGTCCACCTCGCCAAACATCCGCACAAGTTCCGCTGGAAGGACTGCCTGTACGAAATGCAGCAGTGCGGGGCGATGGCCCTGCCCATCGTAAGCCTGATCGCGTTCCTCATTGGCCTCACGCTCGCCTACACCGGGGCCGTCATCCTGCGGCAGTTTGGCGCGGACATCTGGGTGGCCGACCTCGTCGGCCTGACCATGGTGCGAGAAATGGGCTCGGTCATGACCGCCATCGTCCTGGCCGGACGCACGGGCGCGGCCTACGCCGCAACCCTCGGCAACATGAAGGCCAACGAGGAGATCGACGCCCTCGAGACCCTGGGTATCCGTGCCGTGGATTTTCTGGTCATGCCGCGCATCGTCGCCCTGGGCGTGATGATGCCCCTGCTGGCGCTCTATGCCAACGGCCTCGGCATCCTCGGCGGCATGGCGGTGTCGCTGGCCATCCTCGACATCCCGCCGACCGCCTACTGGGTCGAGACGCTCACGATGGTCGACCTCTCCGACATCAGCACGGGGCTGATCAAGGCCCTGACCTTCGGCCTCATCGTCGGGCTCGCCGGCTGCCTGCGCGGGCTGCAGGCGGAGCGCAGCGCCTCGGGCGTCGGCCAGGCGGCAACGTCAGCCGTCGTCACCGCCATCTTGCTCATCATCGTGGCTGACGCGCTCTACGCGGTGATCTTCAACATCCTCGGCTGGTGACCATGGCGACTTCCCCTGCGATCGACGTCTCCGGCCTTGAATGCGCCTACGACGGCAACGTCATCCTGAAGGACATCACGTTCCACGTCGCCCGCGGCGAGATCTTCTTCATCATCGGCGGCTCCGGCTGCGGCAAGAGCACGCTGCTGAAGAATCTCATCGGCGTCCAACGCCCCACCGCCGGCAGCGTGGCATTCTTTGGTGAGTCGTTCCTCGAAGCGGATACGGCGCGTCGGCGCCAGTTGCAGCAGACTTTCGGGGTTCTCTACCAAAGCGGGGCCCTGTGGTCATCGCTCTCGCTGCGGGAGAATGTGATGCTGCCGCTGGAGGAGTACACGCCGCTCAAGCGTCGTGAGCGCGAGGAACTGGCCTGCCTGAAGCTGGCGCAAGTTGGCCTGAGCGGCTACGAGGACTATTATCCGGCGGAGATCAGCGGCGGCATGAAGAAACGCGCCGGCCTGGCCCGCGCCCTCGCACTCGACCCAGCGATCGTCTTCTTCGACGAGCCGTCGGCCGGACTCGACCCGCTGATGTCGCGCAGCCTCGACGAGCTGATCGTGGAGATTCGCGACACCCTCGGGACCACCTGTGTGGTGGTCTCGCACGAACTCGCCTCGATCTTCGGCATCGCCGACCGCGTCATCATGCTCGCGAAGGAGACGAAAGGCATCATTGCCAGCGGCGCGCCCCGCGCCCTGCTCGAGACGAGCGCCGACGAGCGGGTGCGCGCGTTTCTCAGCCGGGGAGAGCCCCAGGCATAACGCCGGCCGGGCGAAACTTTCCAAGACCTTGCATTGAATCCGCCTCCATGTTGCCCTCCACTCCGTCGCCGTGAAAACGAAGGTCAGTCCCGCAGTCGTCGGTCTGTTTGTGCTGGGTGCGCTCGGCCTTGGGCTGATCGCGCTGCTTTCGTTCGGCGGCATCAATTTCTTTTCGAAGCCGCAGCGGTTCGTGGTGTATTTTGACGAAACGATCCACGGCCTGGACCAGGGTTCGCCGGTGAAGCTGCGCGGGGTGCGTGTCGGCCGCGTCGCCAGCATCAATCTGCGCTACAACGCGCAGGCCAACCAGTCCTTCGTTGTCGTGGTCTGCGAACTCAACCGCAACGTCCTCAGCGACGAGAACGGGGCGCCCCTCGATGTATCCAACCGGGCCGAGTTCGAGCGCCTCATCGATCGCGGCCTGCGCGCGCAACTGGGCGTCATCGGCCTCGCGACCGGCCTGCTCTACGTCGAGCTCGATTTCGTCGAGAATCCGGCCGATACGCCGCGCATCACCGTGCGCGACGAACGCTACGCCCAGGTCCCCGCCGTGCCTTCGACCATCTCCCAGTTCCAGGCCAGCTTCACCGAGATTCTGGCCAACATCAACCAGGTCGACTTTGGCAGCCTGTCGCGCGAACTCCAAGGCCTGCTCACCGACGTGCGCAGCCAGCTCAACCAGATCGACAGCCGCACGCTCGTCGCGGAATGGACCCAAACGGCGCGTGCGCTCAACACGCTGGCCAGCGACCCGGAGATCAAGGCCACCGTCGCCAACCTCAACGGCGCCATCACCGACCTGCGCACCACGCTCGCCAAGGTCGACGCCCAGGTCCAACCCACCGCGGACGGCATCAACACCACCATGGCGGAGATGCGCGCGTCGCTCGACTCTTTTGAACAGGTGCTCGCCACCGTCGGCGCCTTCGTCAACGCCCAGCAAGGCCTGGGCGATGGGGCCAACGATGCCTTCAACCGCCTTGCCGAGGCGGCGGAATCGGTGCAACGCCTCGCCGACTTCCTCGAACGCAACCCCGGCGCCCTCCTCACCGGCCGCAGGCCGCCGGCCACGCCTCCGTCGCCATGATCGCGTCCTCCCGCCTCTCCCGTTTCACCTCGTCGCGCCTGTTGGCCGGCCTCGCGTTCGCCGCGACCGTGGCCCTGACCGCCGGATGCCAGCTCATTCCCGATCCGGCCCCCGACCCGACGCGCTTCTTTGTCCTCACCGGTCCCGGTCTGCCGGCCGCGACCACGACGGCCCAGGGCACCTTGCGCCTCGGCCTGCGCTCCGTCGAACTGCCGGCCTACCTGCGCAGCCGCTCGCTCCTGACGCGCAACGGCCGCAACGAGCTCGTCTATGACGACTATGCCCGCTGGGCGGAGCCGTTGGATGACGGGATTGCGCGCGTTCTGCGTGCCCGGCTGGCGGCCGCACCGACGGTCGAGCGGGTGTACGCCCATCCATTTCCGTTCAACCGCGACCGCGATTTCGACGTGAGCGTGACCGTCATTCGCTGCGAAGGCGTGCGCGAGACAGGCAATGCGGCCGCACGCTTTGCCGCGGTGGTCGAGATCACGCGCGCCGCGACGGGCACGGTCGTGTCGCGGCAAACCTTCGTGACGCCGGACGCCGCGTGGGACGGGCAGGATCATGCCGCGCTCGTCGCAGCGTTGAGCGACGCCGTCGGCAAGCTGGCGGACGCCGTGACGGCCCAGTTGCCCGCCGAACGGCCGCAGTGATCGGACGAGGGATACGCCTCGTACCTAAGTAATAATACCGGCCGTTTTCTGGGGGATTCTCCTTACATTTTTTTCAAATTTGGCTAGGGTCTGGAACATGGAACAGCGCGACACACCCTCCGCCACCGCCTACACCGTTTTACAGTTTTCGCTGGAACAGGATAACCAGGGCAAAGCCAACCAGAAGGTCACGCCTTGCGGTCGTTTTGCCTCGATTGAGGCGGCTTTCGCCGTCGCGCGCCTGAATGCGGCCAAGGCCTTCGCCGAGCAATCGGCCAAGTCGATCCGCGAGACCGGCCGTCCGGGTCGGGTCACGTTGACCGACACCGAGTGGGGCTACGATGTGAAGGTCGAGCACCTCACGGTCATGCGCTTCTGGGTGCACGACTCCCAGCCGGCGGCGCTGCAGCCCGTCTGATGCTTCCGCGGCCATCGGCCGCTTCGTCCGCCATAGCCAAAAAAGGCGCGCCCCGCAGGGCGCGCCTTTTTCGTGACCGGCTCATTGACCGGAGGTCGGCTTCACTTGAGCGCCGCCGCGATGCGTTCGAGCGCCGCGACCACATTCTCGCGGCTGTTGAAGGCGCTGATGCGCACGTGACCTTCGCCGCACTTGCCGAAGCCCGCGCCGGGCGTGCACACGACCTGGGCGCGGTTGAGCAGCAGATCGAAGAACTCCCAGGAATCGCGTCCCGTGTTGACCCAGATGTACGGAGCATTGTCCCCGCCCACACAGGAGAACCCGAGCTTCGTCATCGCCTCGCGGATCAGGGCGGCATTGCCCAGGTAGGCGTCGGTCATGGCCTTCACCTGCGCCTTGCCGGCATCGGTGAAGATCGCGGCCGCGGCCTTCTGCACCGGGTAGGACACGCCGTTGAACTTGGTGGTATGGCGGCGATTCCACAGGGCGTGCACCGCGTGGCGGTTTCCGGCGGAATCAAACGCCATCAGCGACTTCGGTACGACGGTGTAGGCGCAGCGCGTGCCGGTGAAGCCGGCGGTCTTGGAGAAGCTGCGGAACTCGATCGCACACTCCCGGGCGCCTTCGATCTCGTAGATGCTGTGCGGGATCTTGGGATCGCGGATGTACGCCTCGTATGCGCTGTCGAACAGGATGATCGCCTGGTTCGCGCGGGCGTACGCCACCCAGGCCGCCAGCTGTTCGCGGGTGGCCACCGCGCCGGTCGGGTTGTTGGGGAAACACAGGTAAATCAAGTCGGTCGCGGCGGCGGGGATGGCCGGGACGTAGCCGTTGGCCGGCGTCGACTCGAGATAAGTGATGCCGGCGTAACGGCCGTCGATATTGGCGCCCGTGCGGCCGGCCATGACGTTGGTGTCGACATACACCGGATACACCGGATCGGGGATCGCGAGCCGGAGACCTTCGGTGGCGAAGATCTCTTGGATGTTGCCGCAGTCGCACTTCGAGCCGTCGGACACGAAGATCTCGTCCGCCTCGATCTTGCAGCCGCGCGCCGCGTAATCGTGCTGGGCGATCGCCTCGCGCAGGAAGGCATAGCCCTGCTCGGGACCGTAGCCCTTGAAGGTCGCCCGTGCTGCCAGCTCGTTCGTGCCGGCGTGGAGGGCCTCGATGCACACCGGTGGGAGCGGCTCGGTCACGTCGCCGATGCCGAGGCGGATGATGCTCTTGCCCGGGTTGGCCTGGGTATAGGCCGACACCCGCTTGGCGATGTCGGAGAACAGATACGACGCCTTGAGCTTCAGGTAGTTTTCGTTGATGCGGATCATGGGCGGGAGATGAGGCGAAAAACTTGAATAAGCGGCGGGGCGGGGCTTAGTTCAAGCCTCGCGTTGCCGCACTCCCGAGCTCATGCAGACCCTCACATCGGTTTTTGAAATGCAGACCCTCGCCGAGGACCTCCGGTCCAAGGGCCAGATCATCGGGTTGGTGCCAACCATGGGCGCTTTGCACGAGGGGCACCTCAGCCTGATCCGGCTGGCGGCAGAACGGGCGGACACCGTCGTGGTTTCGATCTTCGTCAATCCCACCCAATTCGGACCGAACGAGGACTTCGCGCGCTATCCCCGCGAGTTGGGGAGTGACCTCGACAAATGCCTGTCTGCCGGCGCCGCCGTGGTGTTCGCACCGTCGGCCGACGAGCTCTACCCGAAAGGCTACTCCACCTACGTGCAGGAGGAGTACATCTCGAAGCCGCTCGAAGGCGTCTCCCGTCCGACCCATTTCCGCGGGGTCACCACAATCGTCGCCAAGTTGTTCAACATCGTCCGGCCCGATTTTGCGGTCTTCGGACAAAAGGACGCCCAGCAGGTGGCGGTGATCAAGAAGATGGTCAACGACCTGCACTTCACGGTCGACATCGTCACCGCCCCCACCCTGCGCGATCCGGACGGCCTCGCCCTCAGCTCGCGAAACCGCCACCTTACCAACACCCAGCGCCAGGAAGCCCTCGTCCTGCACCGCGCCCTGCAGAAGGCGAAGTCGATGGTCGAGTCCGGCGAATGCCGCTCGGACCGGCTCATCGCCGAGGCCACCCACCTGCTCGGCGAACACCGGCGCGTCCGGATCATCTACACCTCGGTGGTCGACCGCTGCACAATGGAGCCGATTCGCGATGTCATTCCCGGCAAGGCGATCATGGCGATCGCCGCGTGGGTCGACGAGGTGCGTCTGATCGACAACATCATCCTCTGACGGCGCATCCCGCCTACCCTTTATGTCCCGTCACTACGACGTCATCGTCGTCGGCAGCGGCATCGCTGGTCTCAGCTTCGCCCTGAAAGTCGCCCGCCAGGGCCGCTCGGTCGCGATCCTGACGAAGAAGAACAAGGCGGACTCCAACACCAACTGGGCCCAGGGCGGAATCGCCGTGGTCACCGACCGCAAGGACGATTTCGCCAAGCACGTCACCGACACCCTCGTGGCCGGAGATGGGCTCTGCAATCGGAAGGTGGTCGAGCAGATCGTGCGCGAGGGTCCGGCCCGGGTTCAGGAACTCGTCGACCTCGGCCTTACCTTCTCCCGCAACAAGCGCGGCGCCTACGACCTCGGCCGCGAAGGTGGCCACAGCGAACGGCGCATCCTCCACGTCAAGGACATGACGGGCAAGGCGATCGAGGAGGCCCTGCTGCGCGCCATCTCCCTCGAACCCCACGTCGCACTGTTCGAACATTTCTTCGCCATCGACATCATCACCCGCCGGAAGCCCGGACGCCGCCGTCGTCCGGGACCGGACCGGGTGCGCGGACTCTACGCCCTCGACGTGCGCGACGGACGGGTGGTGACGTTCCAAACGTCGGTGATCGTCCTCGCCTCCGGCGGAGCCGGCCAGGTTTACCTGTACACCACCAACCCCGACATTGCGACCGGCGACGGCATCGCGATGGCCTACCGGGCCGGCGTCGAGGTCCGGAACATGGAGTTCATCCAGTTCCACCCCACGACCCTGTATTCGGCCTCCAACGACCGCTTCCTCGTCAGCGAAGCCGTGCGCGGCGAAGGAGCGATCCTGCGCAACCTGGCCGGCGAGGCGTTCATGCGGGCCTACCATCCGCTCGCCGATCTCGCGCCGCGCGACATCGTGGCCCGCGCGATCGACACGGAGATGAAGAAGTCGGGTTCACCGCACGTCTGGCTCGACATCACGCACCGCACCGAAGCCTTCCTGCGCGAACGTTTCCCCCAAATCTACCAGACCTGCAAACGCCTCGGCTACAACCTCGCCAAGGACTACCTCCCGGTCGTTCCGGCGGCGCATTACACCTGCGGCGGCGTGGCGACCAACCTTTCGGCCGAGACATCCCTGCCCGGGCTCTACGCCTGCGGCGAAGTCGCCTGCACCGGCCTGCACGGCGCCAACCGGCTCGCGAGCAACTCCCTGCTCGAGGCGGTCGTGATGGCCCATCGCGGGGCGGCCTCCGTTGCCCGCTACCTGCAGCGTCCACTGCCCGGCGAACGCGAGCCGCTGCCCGAGTGGGTCGACCTCGGTGGTCACGACTCGGACGAACGGGTGGTCATCACCCACAACTGGAGCGAGCTGCGCCATGTCATGTGGGACTACGTCGGCATCATGCGCACGACCAAGCGCCTCGAACGGGCCCGCACCCGCATCGCCACCCTCTCGCGCGAGATCAAGGAGTACTACTGGAACTTCTCCGTCGATCCCCAGCTGCTGGAATTGCGCAACCTCTGCGCCGTCGCGGAACTGATCGTCGCCTGCGCCCTGCAGCGCAAGGAAAGCCGCGGCCTGCACGCCATCGCCGACTATCCCCGGCAGCGCAAGGTCGCCCGCGACTCGTCGGTCCGGCCCGCCTGATCAACCCGGGCCGGCCCGGCGCTCGCTCGACAGCGCCCGGTCGACTTCCAGCCGCAGCGCCGCCAGCGACATGAAGATGTCGCGGAGAAAGGCGACCAACGCGGCGATCAACAGGCTGACGCTGGTAAAGAACAGGCCGACGATGCCCGCCGCCATTTCGAGGCGCCAGATCGCGCCAACGAAAATCAGGACGACCAGCAGCCCTGCGCAAAAGATGCTCAGGGTGTTGAGCGTCACCGCCAGGCGGATGAAACGCGCGCGACGAAACATGATCCGCAGCTGTTGTTCGAGGTGCGGCCGGTCCTCCGGCCCCGCCGCCCGCACCTGCCCCGCCAGCGTGCGCGACCGGTCTACGATGCGCGCCATCCGGTTCGTCATCGTGAGCAGCAACGAACCCAGGCCCGTGATCAGGATCACCGGCGTGATCGCCAGCTGGATGATCGGCAACAGCTCCTCCTGCCGGAATAAGTCCATGCCCCCCACTCCGCCACAACCGGCGCCGGCAGGCAACTCCGCGCATTTGCAATCCGGGCGAAACCCGTGTTCATCCCTTCCGTCCGTGCCATCCCCGAGCTCCAGCACCCTGAAGGGCGTCCTCGAACGCATCATCTTCCTCAACGAGGAGAACCACTACACCATCGCCGAATTCCGCGCGGACGAATCGGACGGCAAGGTCACGATCGTCGGCGCCCTGCCCAGCGTGCAGTGCGGCGAGACCCTCGAGCTGACCGGGGAATGGACCCGCCACGCCCAGCACGGCGACCAGTTCCGCATCGTCACCTTCACCAGTTCCCTGCCGTCGTCCGTGTATGGGATTCGCAAATACCTCGGCAGCGGTCTGGTGCCCGGTATCGGCAAGGTGTATGCCAACAAGATTGTCGACGCCTTCGGCACGGACACCTTCCGTGTGCTGAGCGAGGAGTCCGGCCGGCTGCGCACGGTGCCGGGGATCGGCAAAGTCCGGGCCGCGGCCATCAAGCGGGCGTGGGACGACCAGCGCGCCTTCCGCGAGCTCTACATCTTTCTCCAGACCTACGGGGTCAGCCCGGGCCAGTGCGTCAAACTGATCAACCAGTACGGCGCCGACGCCCGGCGCGTGCTCACCACCGAGCCGTACAAGGTTGCCCGGGAGATCGACGGCATCGGTTTCAAGACCGCCGACCGCATCGCCATCAACCTCGGCTTCGCCAACGATGCGGCGCCCCGCCTCGACGCCGGTCTGCTCTTCGCCCTCGAGACGCTTCAGGAGGAGGGCCACACGGCGATCCGGGAGGCCGACCTGCGCGACTACGCCGCCGGGCTGCTCGAAACCACCGTCGACCGCGTGGAGCGGCGCATCGAGGCCCTGATCGGCGCCCGCGACCTGGTGCGTCAGGCGATGCCGTCCCCGCACGGCGGCGCCCCGCTGCCCGGCTCTGCCTTGATCCAGCTGCCGGTCAACGATCGGGCCGAGCAACGCATCGCCGGGGTTGTGGTGCGATTGCAGAAGGTCGGCAGCGGACTGCCCCCGATCAAAATCGACGCCGCGGTCGAATGGGCGGAGAAGAAGGCCGGCTTCGCCTTTGCGGAGCATCAGCGTACCGCGCTCAAACACGCCCTCGGCCACAAGCTTTCCATTCTGACCGGCGGCCCCGGCACGGGCAAAACCAGCATCATTCGCGCCCTGGTCGACATCCTGAAGGCCAAGAAGGTACGCCTCCACCTCGCGGCTCCGACCGGGCGCGCGGCCCAACGCCTCGCCGAAACCACCGGCGGTTTCGCGTCGACGATCCATCGCCTGCTCAAGTTCGATCCCGCCAAGGGCGGCTTCCAGGCGAACGAGCACCAGCCACTGGCCACCGATTTCCTCGTGGTCGACGAGGCGTCGATGCTCGACACGCGCCTCGCGGCCGCACTGTTGTCCGCCGTTCCTTCCCGCGCCCACCTGCTGCTCGTGGGCGACACCGACCAGCTGCCCTCCGTCGGTGCCGGCAACGTGCTCAAGGACCTGATCGCCACCGACCGCGTGCCCGTCACCCGGCTCGACGTCATTTTCCGGCAGAAGGGCCAGAGCGGAATCGTCACGACCGCCCACGCGATCAACGCCGGCGATCCGTCGCTCCCACCCGCGGTGCGCGAAGTCGCCGACGCCCAGGCCTGGAGCGATCTCACCTTCGTGGTCGCGGAGTCGGCCGAGGACTGCGTGCGGAAGACGCTCGAGCTCTGCACCGCGTATGTGCCCCAGCACTACGCCTGGTTCCATCCGGTCAACGATGTCCAGATTCTCGCCCCGATGCACAAGGGCGCCGCCGGCGTAGGCAACCTCAACGCCCAGCTCCAGGCCACCCTGAACCCGGGTTCGCCCGGTCAACGGCAGGCCGCGGTGCGCGGTCCTGCCGGCGAGTTCCGAGCAGGCGACAAGGTCATCCAGCTGCGCAACAACTACGACAAGAACCTGTTCAACGGCGACATCGGCCGGATCGTCGCCGTCGACGCGGAGGCCGGCACCCTGCAGGCGGATTTCGACGGAACGCCGCAGACCTTCGACCGGGGCGACCTCGGCGATCTCGCCCTCGCCTACGCGATCAGCATCCACAAGTCACAGGGCAGCGAATACCCCGTGGTGATCGTTCCCCTGCTCAAGGCGCATTTCATGATGCTGCAGCGCAACCTGCTCTACACCGCAATCACCCGCGGGAAGAAGAAGGTGTTCATCGTCGGTGAGCCCGCCGCGTATGCCATGGCGGTGCGCAACAGTGAGGCAAAGACCCGGATCACCCACCTGCGGGAGAAGGTTGCGGCACTCCACACCGGCGCCGCGCCGGCCTGAACCCGGCCGAACGCCGCGGGGCGAAAAAAAGCCGCGCCCGGAAGGGCGCGGCGGGAAACGGAGGGGTTTGCCCTCAGAGCCAGGAGAAGCGCTCCGGGACGAACACGATGTCGGAGGGCTCCAGCATGAACGGTTCGCTGCTACGGCCGGCCAGTACGCTCTGCAGATCGATCGTGTAATTGCGGGTCTGGCCGTTGACCTGACGGATGATCACGACCGCCTTCATGTTGGCGCGCGCAGGATCGAAGCCACCGGCCTCCATCACCGCCTCAAGGGCCGACAGCGGACGGTCGGTGGTGATCTTGCCCGGACGCAGCACGGAGCCGTTTACAAACACCGAATACGACGAGGACACCACCGTGACCGTCACTTCATTGGAGACGATCTGCGAGGCGTAGAGCTTGGCGAGCTCCTGCTCGACCACCGAAGGGGTCATGCCGACCGGCGTGAACTCGCCGATCAACGGTAGCGTGATGCGACCGTCGCGCCGGACCTGCTGCGTGGTGTCGAGGTTGGGTGCGCCAGGGAAGCTGATCTTCAACGTATCGCCCTCGCGAACCACCAAGGACTGCATCTGGCGGGCGTCGGACGGCGCGGGCGGAGGATTGTTGCCCACCACGGCCGTCGTTTCGCATCCGCTGAAGGCGGCGGCGGCAACCAGGGCGAGGACCCCGCAGGCGGCACGGCGCAGCGAGGCGGAGGAGAGGCGGAACGCGGGGCGGGAACGGGATTTCATGGGAGGGAGAAAGACGTCACAGGGCGCCGAAGAAACGCCTTCGGACATCGAGGGAGATAGCGTCGGGCAGACAGCCCTTCAAGCCGAAAGCCAGCCGCCTGCATGTGCCCGGTGGATACGCCCCGTACCGGAAACGACGTCACGCCGCACGGCCGGGAGCCGGCGCCCGCAGCGTCTGCCCCGGGTTCCACACCCCCTCGACCATCAGGGTGGTCGCCTGATCCGGCAGGCCGCGTTCGTGGCGCTCAACCATGCCGATCAAGACATCGATCGCCGTCGCTCCTATCAGTTTGCCGTTCTGGAAAATGCCGCTGCACGGACTCGTGAGTTCGGAGCAGGCCAGGCTCACCAGGCCAATCTCCTCCGGGATGCGGCAGCCCAGCTTGAGCAAGACCGGTTGCAATGCCTCTGCGCTTGGCGAGATGATGACGTCCGGCTTCTCCCGTTCGCACCACGGCCGCAAGGCCGACGCCGCCTCGGACCAGTCGTCGAGGAGCAACGGTTCCACCAGCCGGAGTTCGGGGTGCTCGCGCTGGGCGATCAGCACGCCGGCCTCCCAGCGGCCCTGAAACCGCGCGCGGTGCGAGCGAAGGATCACCAGACCGGGCCGTCGGTAACCGTGTACGAAGCATTCCCGCGCCACCCGCAGGCTGGAGAAAAAATGATCGTTGCAGACCGTCGTGATGGTGTGCGTCGGCGAAGGCACGCTCAGGCTCACCGCGGCAAAGTACTCCCATTTCAACGCCGGGATCGGGGCCCCCGGCCCGCCCGGGCCAAGCAGCAGGCCGCGGATCGCGCGGGTGCGCAGCACCTCACTGAACCGCTCCGGCGACATCCCGTCCTGATGCAGCCAAAACTCCTGCGCCTGATAACCGCGCATCGCCGCCCGCTCGATCGCCCCCTCCCGCATCTGGCGGACGGTCGGTGAATCCGCGGCGCGCCGCCAACCGTCGGCGGTGGGGAAACACGACACCAGGGCGAGCACCGGACGGTCATTCAGCAAACGCCCCTGCCGCCGCGTGCGCATCAGCGCCGAGACGTAGGGATTCGGCTGATAGTTGAGGGTGCGCGCCAGTTCCTGGATCCGGGTCCGCGTCGCCGCGGAAATGCGGGGATTGTTGGCCAACGCCATCGAGACGGTCGCCTCGGTGACGCCCGCCCGCTCGGCGATATGCCGCATCGTTACACGTTCCTGATTCACGCTTAGGGGATTCAGTCAGCAGGGTCGCCCGCCGGAAATACCCTAGGCAAACCTAATATCGTTAACGTGCAACCCGCAGGGCGAAAGCGATGCCGCTCAGGCTTTCGGTGCCGCCGGCGGCACGTCCTCCGGCGCGGCCGGAGCCGCGGGAGAGGCGAACCGGCCATGGGTGAGCACCCAGGCGCCCAGGCAAAAGAGCAAGGCGCTCACTCCCACAAACCAATCGCCATGTTGCACGTAGAAGCTGGATCGCCCGATCCAGCGGAAATCGCGGGTAACATCCACCACCGTCGAACCGCGGAAATAAATCGAACCCTCGTCTTCGGGTTTGCTGGAAACGACCTGACGCGTGCCCCCGTCGGGGTCGGTCCGCGTCACGCGTTGCAGCACCGAGCGCACCACGCCAAACTCGTCGATCCATCCGCTCCAGCCCCCGTTGCCGCACCGGAGAACCGGACGCCGGGTCTCGATTGCCCGCAGCACGCTGTGCGCCGCATGCTGTTTCGCCGCCCCACCCTCGCCGAACCAGCCATTGTTCGTCAGCACCAGCAGCACATCTGCTCCGGCCGCGACACTGTCGCGGGCGAGTTGAGGAAAGATGTCCTCGTAACAGATCAAAGGTCCGCCCAGGAACACGCCCGTCCGGGTGGGCAGCAGCAGCGGACTGGGCGATTCGCCCGGAGTGAAGTCGCCGCCCACCGGCACGACTTTCTCCAGCCAGCCCAGGACCGGCCGAAACGGCACGAACTCACCAAACGGCACCAGCCGGCGCTTGGCGTAAGACGTCTCGGACAGGCCGGACTGTGGATCGACCACGAAGGCTCCGTTGCGCCAGATCGTTTCGGAGCCCGGGCGCGCCTGCTCGAGGCCGATCGACCCCAGGACGATGGGCGCCTCGGCCCTCCGGGCCAGCGCCTCGGTCCATTCCTGGACCTGGCGGTCGCCCTTGACCGCGAGGGGCGTGACGGCTTCCGGCCAAAGGATGAAATCGGGACGCCGGCTCGCGATGTTCATCGTCGCGCGGTCGATGATGGTGAGGATCGCCGGACCCTGTTCCGCATCCCACTTCACCGACTGCGGGATGTAGGGCTGCACGAAGCCCACCCGGGCCAGAGGAACGGTGAACGACGAGCGCCGGAACGTTTCCTGCACGTGGATGCTGAGGCAGACCAGCAGCAGGAACATCGTGGCAAAAAATTCCTGGCTGCGCCGGTTCAATCCTTTGGCATCCTCAAAACCAAGGCGGTGCCCGTAGGCGGCGAAGCCCAGGTTCATCGCGATCAGCACAAACGACACTCCGCTTGCCCCTGTGTAGGCGGCGATCTGCAGGATGCTGGTCCGCTCCCACTGGCTGGCGGCGAGGCTCAGCCAAGGAAACCCGCTCAACAGCCAAGTGCGGCTCCACTCGATCAGCACCCACAGTCCGGCAAGGCCGAGCAGGGCCAGGATCCGTACCGGCGCGGACCGTCCGGGCATGCGTGGGACGAGCCAGTGCACGGCCAAGAACCAGGACCCGACCCACAGCCCGACAAACGGCCCCAGCAACAACAGGCCTGCCCAGGTGACGTGGTGCAACCAGGCGAGGATGATCGTCCAGGCGACCATCTGGGCGCCGAGCACGGTGACCGCATAAAGCTTGAAGGCGGGCCGCCGGTACGCCCAGAGGATCGCCGGCGCGGCAAAGACGTACGCAAACGGGGCGAGGTCGAAGGGCGGAAACATCAGCACCGTCGGCACGACCGTGACGAGGAACACGCCCAGGGCGATCAGCGCCGGCGTGTGGCGCCGCCAGGCGGGCGGCGGTTGATCGTAGGGATTGGCGGCTAGGATCGTCGCGTTGTTCACGCGCCGTGGCACTGTTTGAACTTCTTGCCGCTGCCGCAGGGGCACGGGTCGTTTCGGCCGACCTTGGGCATCTCCCGTCGGATCGTGACGGACGGGAGCTTGATCTCAGGCTCACCGGACGAGGCCGCCGCCGGACCGCTCGTGGTGATGGTCGTGCTCACCTGCGGAGGCGGAACGGCAGGCGCCGGACCGTTCGCCGGACCCTGCGTGCGCACGGTGCGGCTGAGCAGCGACAGCATGTTCTCGAAGGCCTGCAGGTTGGAAGCGCTGCGGAAGAGGCCCGTGCAGATCTGCAGGCGCACGTTCTGCATCAGCTCCTCGAAGTACTTGAAGGCCTCGCTCTTGTATTCAACCAGCGGATCCTTCTGGCCATAGCTGCGCAGGCCGATGGAGCGGCGCAGTTCCTCCATCTCGGTCAGGTGCTCCTGCCAGTGATGGTCGATCGCGTTGATCACGACATAACGCTCAAGCGAGCCGAGCGCCTCGGGGATCTCGACCGACTCCTTGATTGCGTAGGCCTCGCGGATGCGGTCGAGGACGAGACGGGCCAGCGCCTCGACATCGTCGCCCTTGAGATCCTCGGCGTGCAGGCTGATCGGAAAATGGGTGTTGATCCAGCCGATCAGGCTGTCGAGGGCGGCTGACGTCGGCCCGTTCTTTTCCCCGAAGCCGGCGGCCTCGATGCGATGGATGAGCTCCTCTTCCACCTGCTCAAAAATGATGTCCTTCGAGCGGTCGGCATGAATCGCCGCGTTTCGGATGCCGTAGACCACCTCGCGCTGCTTGTTCAGCACGTCGTCGTACTGCAGGAGGCGCTTGCGGATGGAATAGTTCTGCTGCTCGACCTTCTTTTGCGCACTTTCGATCGATCGGTTCAGCCAGGGATGTTCAAGCTCCTCACCCTCCTTCATCGAGCCTTCCATCAGCTTCGAGGCCAGGTTGCCCTGGAGGAAGAGGCGCATCAGGTCGTCTTCCAGCGAGAGGAAGAACTTGGTGCGACCCGGGTCGCCCTGACGCGAGCAGCGGCCGCGCAGCTGGCGGTCAATGCGGCGGGATTCGTGACGCTCAGTGCCCACCACGTAAAGGCCGCCCAGTTCGCGCACGCCCTCCCCGAGTTTGATGTCCGTACCGCGGCCGGCCATGTTGGTCGCGATTGTCACCGCGCCGCGCTGGCCGGCGCGGGAAACGATCTCGGATTCCTGCTGGTGGAACTTGGCGTTCAGCACCGTGTGCACGATGCCGGCGCGCTTGAGCATGCGTGAGAGCACCTCGGACGACTCGACGCTCACCGTACCGACCAGCACCGGCTGGCCGCGCTTGTGCGCCTCCTCGATCTCGCGCACCACGGCGTTGTACTTGTCGCGCCGGGTCTTGAAAATCGAGTCGTTGGCGTCGACGCGGATGCACGGGCGGTTGGTCGGGATGACCTGAACCGCCAGGCGGTAGATGTCGTTGAACTCCGTCGCTTCCGTTTCTGCTGTGCCCGTCATGCCGGCCAGCTTGTCGTACATGCGGAAGTAATTCTGGATCGTGATGGTCGCGTAGGTGCGGGTCTCGCGTTCGATCGTCACGTTTTCCTTGGCCTCGATCGCCTGGTGCAGCCCGTCGGACCAACGGCGGCCGGGCATGACGCGGCCGGTGTTCTCGTCGACGATCATCACCTTGCCCTCCTGCACGACGTACTCGACGTCCCGCTCGTACAACGAGTAAGCGCGCAGCAGCTGGGAGATCGCATGGATTTCCTCGGAGATTGCGGCGTAGACCTGCTGCGATTCCCGCTTGCGCTCCTCGCGTTTCTCCGGCGCCAGCGCGCTGTCCTTGTCGAGATCGGAAAACTCCGTGGCCAGGTCGGGCAGGACGAAAGCGTTGGGGTTGTCGGGCCGGAGGAAGGAGCGGCCCTTTTCGGACAAATCGGCCTGGTGCTGCTTCTCGTCGATCGAATAGTAGAGCTCTTCCTTCAGGCGGTAGAGCTCCGCTTTCTGCAGGTCGGAATGCAGTTCGGTCTCGAGGCGGTCGAGGCCTTTGCGCCACTCCGGATTCTCCATCAGCCGCAGCAGCTGCTTGTTGTTCGGCTGGCCGATCTTGACCTGGAGCAGACGACGGTAGGCGGCCCCCCGGTCGTCGGCCGACGCCCCTGCCTTTTCGAGCAGCTCCTTGGCTTCGCCGACGAACCGGTTGCACAGGCGCCCCTGCTCGCTGACGAGGCGCTCGATCGGTGGCTTGAGGCGGGTGAACGGCTGCTCGCGCTCGATCGGGGCCGGACCGGAGATGATCAGCGGGGTGCGGGCCTCGTCGACGAGGATGGAGTCGATTTCGTCGACGATGCAGTACCAGTGGTCGCGCTGCACCTGGTCCTCCTTGCGCGTGGCCATGCCGTTGTCGCGCAGGTAATCGAAGCCGAATTCGCTGGCCGTCCCGTAGGTGATGTCGCGTCCGTACATCTCACGGCGCAGGTTCGACGGCATCTGTTGCTGGATGCAGCCGACGGTAAGACCGAGAAACTGATACAGGTAACCCATCCACTCGGAGTCGCGGCGGGCGAGGTAGTCGTTGACCGTGACCAACTGGGCGTTGCGGCCGTTGAGGGCGTTGAGGTACAGGGGCAGGGTCGAGACCAGCGTCTTGCCCTCGCCGGTCGCCATTTCGGCAATCTTGCCCTGGTGGATCGCGATGCCGCCGATGAGCTGTACGTCGAAGTGCACCATGTCCCACGTCAGCTCGTGATCGCAGACCACGATCTTGCGCCCGCACAGGCGGCGGGCCGCATTCTTTACCGTGGCAAAGGCCTCCGGCAGGAGCTGGTCGAGCGTTTCGCCCTGCTTGATCCGGGCACGGAACTCGTCCGTCTTGGCGCGAAGCTGGTCGTCGGTGAGGGTTTGGTAGGAGACCTCGATTTCGTTGATCTTCGCGACGATGGGTCGGGTCGCTTCGAGGAACTTACGATAGTGCCGGCCGGCGAGGCGCTTGAAGAGAAAGGAAAGCATGAAAGACGCGAGAGCGTAGGCCGCGCCACCGGCTTGGCAAACGACAAATACCTCGTGAAACCGGTCCTGCGCCGAGGGGAGTCGGCCCGGGGCGCGACCGCCCGCCCCACCCCGCCGAACCGGCCCCGATGGCGGCAACCGACCCACGGTGCGACGGGCACCGGGTCATCGCGTCACACGCGCAGGGCGACCTCAAACCTGCGTCCGAAAGTAGGCGATGGTGCGCTTGAGGCCCTCTTCCAGCGGCACGGTCGGCTCCCACTTCAGGTATTTGCGCGCCAGGGTGATGTCCGGCTGCCGCTGTTTCGGATCGTCCGAAGGCAGCGGGCGGTGCACGATGCGCGACTTGCCGCCGACGATCTTCAAGGTGAGCTCGGCGAGCTGGAGCATGGTGAACTCCCCCGGGTTCCCGATGTTGATCGGTCCCACGGTCTCGGTCTGGTTCATCAGCCGCAGAAAGCCTTCGATGAGGTCGTCGACATAGCAGAACGAGCGGGTCTGCGAGCCGTCGCCATAGACGGTGAGATCCTCGCCTTTCAACGCCTGCACAATGAAGTTGGAAACGACGCGGCCGTCGTTGGGATGCATCCGCGGACCGTAGGTGTTGAAGATGCGCACGACACGGATATCGACCTTGTTCTCGCGGTGATAGTCGAAAAAGAGGGTCTCGGCACAGCGTTTGCCCTCGTCGTAACAGGAACGCTTCCCGATCGGGTTGACGTTGCCCCAGTAGCTTTCGGGCTGCGGATGCACGGTCGGGTCGCCATAGACTTCGCTCGTGCTGGCCTGAAACACGCGGGCCCGGACGCGCTTGGCGAGTCCGAGGCAGTTGATCGCACCCATCACCGACGTCTTCGTCGTCTTGATCGGATTGAACTGGTAATGCGGCGGTGAGGCCGGGCAGGCGAGGTTGTAGATCTGGTCGACCTCGAACTTGAACGGGTCGATCACGTCGTGACGGACGAGTTCAAACGCGGGATTGCCGAGCAGATGGGCGATGTTCGCCTTCCGGCCGGTGAAGAAATTGTCGAGGCAGATGACTTCGTGCCCCTGGCCGAGCAGGCGGTCGCAGAGGTGGGAACCGAGGAAGCCGGCACCGCCGGTAACGAGAATGCGCATACGGGGCGCGAGCGTGGAAGGGCGCTGCGGCCTTGGCCAGAAAAACCTCGCGGCGGAGCACCGTTACAGTGCCCCGCCAAATCGCGATAACACGTTCCATCAACACGTTCACAACGTGTTCGTCTGTGCGGCGCGACCGCGATCCGGCCGGTTGGTTCCGTCACGAAATGAAACTTTTTTGTTTGAAGATCCCGGCGCGGCGCGCGTTATCCGCCCCCCGTTCGGTCTGACTAACCGGACGACTACAACCCAACTAAGAATACCATGACTAACTCCCTCAAGCTCCTCGCAGTGGTGTCGGCGCTCGCCGTCGGTTCCGCTGCCGTTGCGCAACAGACGCCGGCCGCCCAGCAGCCGGCCTCGAACTCGGCCGGCCTCCTGGGCCAGCGTTACGCCAGTGCCGGATTCAGCTACTTGGACATTTCCGGATTCCAGTATCACCTCTTCGCCGCGGGCGCCGGGGTCAATCTGCCGATCCGGCAGAACATCGACGTGGGTGTGTCCTACGCTCGCAACTGGATCGAGTCCAACAGCGACTTCAACCTCGACATCGTCGACGCCTACACGACGTTCATCTACTCTGCTGACACCTTCAAGACTTACACGACCCTTTCGCTCGGGCACGTGTGGGAGCCGGAGAAGGAAGAGTCGGTGATCTGGGGCGCCCGGGCCGGTGCCGAGTTCCCCGTGACCGCCAATCTCGCGGTACGCGTGAGCGCAGGCTACGATGACGACTTCGAAAGCGGCAACAACGGCGCCTGGGACGGCACGGCGTCCGTCAATTACTGGGTCACCAAGCGAGTGGCCGCACTTGGCTCGGCCACCTGGCTCGAGGGTGGCGCCGTGAGCTACGGCGTCGGCGTCGCCTTCCGCTTCTAACTCGTCTCTTGTTCTGGTCTCCGCCCGCCGGTGCCCTGCGCCGGCGGGCTTTTTTATGCCTGCTTCCGGGCGGCCACCCCGGCTTCGTACCGCGCGATCCAGGCCCGATGCCAGGGTCCGTAGTCACCCGCTTCCAGATGCGCCCGCGCCTGCGTCATTAGATCGAGGTAAAAGTGCAGGTTGTGCAGGGTCAGCAAGGTGCCGGCGAGCATCTCCTCCGCCAACACAAGATGGCGCAAGTAGGCCCGGCTGAATCGGCGGCAGGTGTAGTTGTCGAGGCCGTCGACGATCGGTCGCGGATCGGCCCGGAACTTCTCGTTGCGCAGGTTGAGCGGACCGTCCGGGGTAAACACGAGGCCGTTCCGCGCGACCCGCGAAGGCAGGACGCAATCGAACATGTCCACCCCGAGGGCGATCATCTTCAGCAACTGCGGCGGCGTGCCGAGCCCCATCGCATAACGCGGTTTGTGGGCCGGCATGAAGGGCGTCGTGGCGCCGACCTGTTTGAGCATTTCCGGTTCAGGCTCGCCGACGCTCACGCCCCCCACCGCGTAGCCGGGAAAATCCATGGCCGCGAGACTCTCGGCGGCCTCCCGCCGCAGGTCGTCAAACGTCGAGCCCTGCACGATGGCAAACACGTGATGCCCGGCCGCCAGGAAACCAGAATCCTCGGCGATCTGACGGCACTGCCTCGCCCAGCGTTCGCTCCGCGCCACGGCCGACGCGCACGCCTCGCGCTCGCACGGCCAAGGAGGACACTCATCGATCACCATCGCGATGTCACTGCCGAGGTTGGCTTGGATAGCCATGACCTCCCGCGGGCCAAGGAAGAGCTTCGCGCCGTCCAGATGCGATTGGAAGGCGATCCCGTCGTCCCGCACATCCCTGAGCTTCGCGAGGGAAAAGACCTGAAAGCCCCCGCTGTCGGTGAGAATCGGCCGGTCCCAGCCCATGAACCGGTGCAGGCCGCCCAACTCCTTGATCAACTCACTCGTGGGACGCAGATTAAGATGGTAGGTGTTACCCAGAATGATCTGGGCCCCGATCTCCTGCAAATGGGCGGGCGTCAGCGCCTTCACCGTGCCCTGCGTGCCCACCGGCATGAAGATGGGCGTCTCGATCACGCCGTGGCGGGTAGTCAGCCGCCCGCGTCGGGCCGCCGTGGCGGTGTCGGTTTTGAGCAACTCGAAAGCGTCGGGCATCGGAGGCCACACCCTACCGGCATGCTTGACCCTCCTGTCAATCCGCGAGCAGATTGGTCGCAAACCGCCGTGCTGCTCGTCATCGACAATTTTGACTCCTTCACCTTCAACCTCGTGCAATACTTCGGCACGCTGGGCGTGACCCAACGCGTGTTCCGCAACAACGAGATCACGCCGGCGGAGGCAATTGCGCTCAAGCCCGATCGTGTGCTGATTTCGCCGGGCCCGTGCTCTCCGTCCGAAGCGGGAGTCTCCCTCGACATGATCGCGGCGTTTGCGGGTAAGAAACCCATCTTCGGCGTCTGCCTTGGCCACCAGTCCATCGGCCAGCATTTCGGCGGCAAGGTGGTCCGCGCCAGCCGGCTGATGCACGGCAAGACCTCCCCGATCCTGCATCGCAACACCGATCTTTTCCAAGGCATGCCCCAGGGCTTCGCAGCCACGCGCTACCACTCGCTGCTGGTCGAACGGGCCACCCTGCCCGACTGCCTCGAAATCACCGCCGAGACCGCCGAGGGCGAGATCATGGGCCTGCGCCACAAGACCCTCCCGGTCTGGGGCGTGCAATTCCACCCCGAATCCATCGCGACCGAGAACGGCCTGCAGATTCTGCGGAACTTTCTCAGCCTGAACTGACTCCCTCCTGCCATGCGCTGTCCCAAGTGCACCTCCATCGAGGACAAGGTCATCGACTCCCGGATCAGCCGGGAAGGCAGTTCGATCCGCCGCCGCCGCGAATGCCTCGAATGCGGCCACCGTTTCAGCACCACGGAATTGCTGGTCCGCGAAGGCATCGTGGTGATCAAGCGCGACGGACGTCGCGAGGATTTCGATCGGGAGAAACTCGTGCGGGCGGTGCGCGCCGCGTGCCACAAACGGCCGGTCGACGCCGAGCAGATCGCCATGCTGGTCGAGGACGTCATCGACATCCTCGAGGCCCAGTACGAAAACGAGATTCCTTCCCGGGCGATCGGCGATGCTGTCATGGAACGCCTGCGCCGGATCGACCAGGTGGCGTACGTCCGCTTCGCCAGCATCTACAAGCAATTCCGCGACGTCGCGGAATTCATGAACGAGATCAACGCGCTCGACAAACCGAAGCAATGACGCCGCGCGAGGACCTGCGCCGCCTCCATCTGATCAACGGCCTCTTCGCGCACGTCACGGGAAACGACCTCTTCCTCGCGCGCCAGATCAAGGAGGCCATCGCCTTCAGCCTGGCGGACCTGGAGCGACAGACCCGGGAACAGCCCGAACTCGTGGTCAAGTACGACGCTGCGTTCAACGCCGCCGCCGCCGACCTCCTCGCCAAGCTGTTCACCCACCTGCCGAGGCATGGGTTCTACCATTGGGACGCTTCCCTCACCCTGGCCGCAGCCACGCCGCTCTTCACACGGGCTGAGGTCATGACCGGACTCCGTCACCTCGCGCGTTTTCGCGAGTCCACCCTGCTCATCACCAACCTCCGCCCGGCCTTGATCCCACCGAGTCACCGGGCCACCCCGCGGCGCAAACGGGAGTACGAAGAGGCGCTGGCCTTCATCCACGACCTCGCCGCCGCCCGCACCGCCCGAAACGCCAGGCTGCAACTCCTGTTCCTCTGATCCCCATGTCCAAGACCCTGTTTCAAAAGATCATCGACCGCGAAATCCCCGCCCGGATCGAACACGAAGACGATCAATGCGTCGTCATCCACGACATCCAGCCGCAGGCTCCGGTGCACCTGCTCATCGTCCCCAAAAAACCGATACCACGGGTCGGCGAAGCCGCCGCGGATGACCAGGCCGTGCTGGGACATCTTTTGCTCACCGCTGGCACGGTGGCCCGCAAATTGGGCCTGGCCCGCGGATTCCGCCTCGTGATCAACCACGGCCCGGACGCCTGCGAAAGCGTGCCCCACCTTCACGTTCACCTGCTTGGCCGGCGCCAGATGACCTGGCCGCCCGGTTGAGCCGTCCGGGTCTCAGGCGCGCGCCTCGAAGCGTCCGTCCGCCCGCTTGGCGACGAGCCGCCGGATTTCGAGCATCATCAACGTCGCCGAAACGACCGAGGCCGGCCGGCGGGTGACGGACGCCAGTTCGTCGACCGACAGAATCGCCCCGCCGCGAAACGCGTCCATCACGCCCTGCTCGTCGGCGGGAAGGCCTCCCTGACCGGACGGGACAGCCGCAGCGTCCCGCGGTACCGCGGCGGCCGGCCGGAACCCGTCCAGGTAGCTCAGTTCCGCCAGCAGATCGTCGATGCTCGTCAACAGCGTCGCGCCGTCCCGGATCAGCTGGTGGCACCCGGCGCTCGACGGTTGGTCGATGCGCCCGGGAACCGCGAAGAGCAGGCGGCCCTGCTCCCCGGCAAACCGGGCGGTGATCATCGAGCCGCCGCTGACATCCGTCTCGATCACGATCACCGCCTCGCACATGCCAGAGATGATGCGGTTGCGCATCGCGAACGACTGCCGGTCAGCCCGCCGGCCGAAGGGAAACTCGGAAACAAGGGCCCCGGACTGCTCGATCTGCCGGTACAACGCGAGATTCTCCGGGGGATAGATCAGGTCGATCCCCGTGCCGAGCACCGCCACGGTCTTCCCGCCCGCCGAGAGCGCTCCTTCGTGCGCCGCCGTGTCGATGCCGCGGGCGAGGCCGCTGACGACACAGAAGCCCAGGCGGACCAGATCGGCCGCGAATCGCTTTGCGACTCCTTGGCCGTACAGCGTCGTGCGCCGGCTGCCCACCAAGGCAACGGCCGGGAGGTCAAAGGTGTATTCCCCTTTCTGATACAGGCCGATCGGAGGATCCGAGATTTCCTTGAGCAGGCGGGGATAGCTGGGGTCGCCCGTCGTAACGAACGCCGCCCGGGCCTGCGCCATGCGCAGCTCCTCCCGCGCCAAGTCGAAATGCGTCCTCCAATCCCGCAGCGTGGCACTGATGACCGGCCCGACCCCTTTGACCTCTTCCAGCCGGCGCGGCTCGGCCGTCAGCACGTGGCACGGATTCCCGCCCAACTCCGCCAAGAGTCGGTTGAGCGTGATCGGACCAATGTTGGGCAGCGCATTGAGGATCAGGAACGCTTGACGGGGGGAGAGCTCAGGCATTGTCGCAAATAAATGGCGACCATGATCCCGGAATCCCTAAGGTAAAGCTTCGTCTGACGAGCCGCTCCGCTCCCCCGCGTTAAAGCCCAGCGCGGCGGGAAGGAAATCCAGCAGGGCGGTGACGGACACGGCCGTTTGTCCTCGTGCCCGGGCCAGGAGGTCGGCTGCACGGCCATGCCATGCCACGGCTTGGCAGGCCGCCTCGAGGGGTATCGCCGGCCGTTGGGCCAGCCGGCCTGCCAACAAGCCCGCGAGCACATCCCCGCTCCCGCCCCGCGCCAGCACCGGCCCGCCGGCCAGACTGTGATAAACCCGACCGCCGTCGGTCACCCGGGTGACTGGGCCCTTTAGAACGATCGCCGCCCGCAAATCGGCGGCACACGCGCGCAACGCCTTGCCCTGGCTGATGCGCGCAAACTCCCCGGCGTGCGGCGTGAGCACCCGCGGCGCGGCACCCGCGCCGACAACCTCGGGAACCAGGGCGTCGGCATCGATCACCAACGGACAGGTGCTGGTTCGCACGACCTCGCCCAGCGCCGCACGGGTCTCGGCTTCCTTCCCCGTACCCGGTCCGACCAGCACCGCCGTGGCGCGGTCCCGCAAGGCGGCAAACAGATGCACGCCTTCCAACGCGAGGCTGCCCTCGGGCGTTTCCGGCCAACCAACCCACATCGCCTCCGGCGCGCGCGCCGCAAACGCCGGCACCAACGATTCCGGCACCATCGCCGTGACGAGGCCGACGCCGCTGCGCAGCGCCGCGAGCACGCTCATCAAAATCGCTCCCGGATACTGCCGCGAACCGCCTACGAGGACGACGTGGCCCATGGCGCGTTTGTCCACGGCGGCTGGCCGCAGCGCCCTAAGGGGATCCAGCACGCGGGGATCCAGCACCCAATCGGCGCAGGTGGGAAAGGTTGCCGCCGTGTCGAAACCGAGATCGAGCCAACGCAGCCGGCCGGCGCCCGCAAGGTCGAGTACGGGGCTCTTGAGCAAGCCGGTCCCATACGAAAAATCAGCGCGAAACGCGTCCGGGTCGGCGAGACCGCTGGGCAGATCAACCGCCGCGCGCAAGCCGACGGGGAGGGCGTTGACCGCCCGCAACCACGCGCGGGACCGCTCGTCGAGCGGGGGCCGGAATTGGAATCCGTAAAGGCCGTCGAGCACGAGGTCGTAACGGTCCGCCAGGCGACCGAGAGTCACTGCTTCGACCGCCGCACCTCCGGCGTGGATCAACTCCCGCCACGCGCGCGCCGCGAGGGGTTTGAATGCCGCCGGTCCGTGGGGACAACCCAGATCGACGCGACAGCCCGGGCGTGCGGCCAGCAGACGCTCCGCGGCGATCATGGCATCCCCCCCATTATGGCCCTTACCGGCGAGGACCAACACGCGGGCACCGCGCGGCATGCCGCCCCGCTCTCGAAAATCTTCCAGGATCGACTCGGCGACCAGCCGGCCGGCCTGCCGCATGGCCGACCATTCGCGGGTTTCGTCGCCGCCAAAGTAGGCGGCTTCGAAGCGACGGGCCTCGTCGCAGGTCAAGATCGGCTGGCCCGGGAGATCCATATGGAATTCAGAGCTGCGGGCGTTCGGGCGGCGGCGGAGTGAGCGGCATAATCTCCACCGATGGACTTACTGCGGGCGCCGGTCCCTTCCACGGCCCGGTCGGGCCGGTGGGCGCCGGCGCCTGCGGACTGAGGCGTCCTTCGAGCCGCGCACGCCGCTGGGCAATCGGCTCGGTGAAGCGCAGAGGGGATTCCCGCGGAGGCTTGGCGTCGGTAAACGGCCGCGTGAGCCGAGGAATCGAACGAAAATAATACACACCGGCCATCCGCGAAACCTCGATGAAATCCGTGAAGTCGGCGGTAACCGAGTTCCACAGGGCCACCTCCGTCCGGTCATCTTCCCAGAGGGCGTAATCGCCCCACTGTGCAAAGACCGCCTCGATCACCGCGAGGCTGGGACGATTCTCAAGCGAGGTGACCGACTTGGCCGGTTCGGCCGGTGCCGGCGTCGCTTTGACCTCGGGTGCAGCCGCCGCCGGTGGCGGCGCCGGGTCGTCACGCCGAAAGCCCCAAACCGCCAGCACGCCGAGGATAAAACCGACCATGATCCACGACGGAGTCTTGGACAACTCGGCTCGGGACGGCGCTGGGTCGGTACCTTCCATGGCGGTACCCTATACGCAGCGCAGGATCGCCGCAACGGCCATGGCCGAGGATTCGTTGTGCGAAAGGGAGACCCGGACATCGGTCCCGCCAATCTGACGCAGCAACGCGGACGCTTTATCGTCGAGACGAACCTTCGGCTCATGCCGGGCGCCGTGGTAGATCGAAATCGACTTCCAGCCGAGCTCCGCGCCAATGCCGGTGGTGAAACACTTCGAGACTGCCTCCTTGGCGGCAAATCGCGCCGCCAGGTGTTTGTGCGGATGCTTCATGCCCAGGCAATAAGCACGTTCTTCTTCGGTAAAGACGCGGTCGAGAAACCGGGCGCCCTGCCGCTCCACCACGCCACGAATCCGATCGATCTCGATCAGATCGCAGCCAAGACCGAGCAAAATGCCTCCCGGGGGCAAGTCGAGGTTCATGGCCGGAGCGTGCCGCCGATTCCCGGCCCGGCGCGAGCGCAAAACCACCGGGTCAGGGGTTCATGCGGACCTTCATCTCCCGCACGGCCTCCTCGACTCCGGTGAACAAGGCGCGGCTGATGATACTGTGCCCGATGTTGAGCTCGTGCAGGTGGGGCAGCGTGCGCACTTCCGCGACATTGACGTAGTTGATGCCGTGCCCGGCGTTCACGACCAGCCCGCATTGATGGGCAAACGTAGCCCCGAGACGGAGACGCTTGAATTCCGCGGCGCGACCGGGACCGTGGTAGGCGTTGGCGTAGGCCCCCGTGTGCAGCTCGATCCACGGAGCACGCAACTTTGCACTGAGCTCGATTTGCGCCTCGTCCGGGTCGATGAACAGGCTGGTGATGATGCCGGCGGCATTCATCGCGTCGACGCAGGCCGCCACCTTGTCGCGGTGCCCGACCACATCGAGGCCGCCCTCCGTCGTGACTTCCTCGCGGCTCTCCGGCACCACGCACACCGATTCGGGCTTCAGGCGGAGGGCAAAGTCGATCATGGCGGGCGTGCAGGCCATTTCGAGGTTGAGTCGCGTTCCGATGGTTTCGCGCAACCGCCAGACGTCGCGCTCCTGGATATGACGCCGGTCCTCGCGCAGGTGGACCGTGATGCCGTCGGCGCCAGCCCGCTCGCCGAGCACCGCGCACAGGACCGGATCCGGTTCCACCGGGCCGCCGACGGTGGCAGGAGCCTGCCGGTAGCGGGCCTGACGAATCGTGGCAGAGTGGTCGATGTTGAAGCCGAGGAGAATCATGACGATCCGCACGTATAAATCCCGGCGCCGGGAAACCAAGAAATGAATCGCCGCATGTCCTCATTTCATGACTTTATCCGCCCAACGCCGCGCCGACCGTGACCCAACCACCGCCCAAACAGGAAAACCTGCTGCTCAACCTGGTGTGCAACATCGCCCTGCCCTCGCTGATTCTCACGCGTTTCAGCAAGCCGGAGCACTTGGGGCCGGTGACCGGCCTCGTGATCGCACTCCTCTTTCCCTTGGGTTACGGGATCTGGGATTTCGCCCGCCGGCGCCAGACGAACTTCATCTCCGTGATCGGGTTCGTCAGCATCCTGCTGACGGGCGGCCTCGGCCTGATGAAGATGGACGGATTCTGGTTCGCCGTGAAGGAGGCCGCCGTGCCGTCGATCATCGGCCTCGCGGTTCTCGCGTCCATGCGCGGCAAACGCCCCCTTGTGCGGCAATTCCTGCTCAATGAGCACGTGATGGATCTGCCCCGGGTCGACGCGGCCCTCGCGGAACGCGGCAATCGTTCGGCCTTCGATCAGCTGTTGCGCAGTTCCAGCTACCTGCTCGCCCTGTCGTTTCTGGTCAGTGCCGTGCTGAACTACGCTCTCGCCCGGTACCTGCTGCGCAGTCCTTCGGGATCACCGGAGTTCAACGCCGAACTGGGCCGGCTCAACCTCCTCAGCTGGCCCGTGATCGTGGTGCCCAGCATGATCATGATGATGTACGCCCTTTGGCGTCTGATCGGCGGCATCCGCCGCCTGACCGGGCTGGGTTTCGAAGACATCTTCCGGGCCGACGCGGCCCGGAAGTGAACGGAGCCGCTCAGCGCAGGTTGATCGGCACGATGTTGCGCATCGTGGCGCCCGTGTAGATCTGACGCGGGCGGTAGATCTTCAACTTCGGGTTCTGCGCAACCTCGCGCCACTGGGCGATCCAGCCCGGCATGCGTCCGATGGCGAACATGACGGTGAACATGTTCTCCGGAATGCCGAGCGCGCGCATGATCAGACCCGAGTAGAAGTCGACGTTCGGGTAGAGCTTGCGCGAAACGAAGTAGTCGTCGCTCAGCGCGACCTCCTCGAGCTTCATGGCAATGTTGAGCAGCGGGTCGTCCTTGATGCCGAGCGAGGCCAGCGCCTTGTAGAAGCTCGTCTTGATGATCTTCGCCCGCGGATCGTAGTTCTTGTACACGCGGTGGCCGAAGCCCATCAGGCGCTCGCCCTTGCCCGCCTTGGCCGCGGCGATGAACTTGGTGCCATCGTCACCCTCGGCATGAATGTTCTTGAGCATCTCGATCACCGCCATGTTGGCGCCGCCATGCAGGGGACCCCAGAGCGCGTTGACGCCGGCCGAAACCGACGCGAAGAGGTTGGCCCCGGCCGAGGCGACCATACGAACCGTCGAGGTGGAGCAATTCTGCTCGTGATCGGCATGGAGCAGCAGGAACAAGTTGAGCGCCGACGCGACTTCGGCCGTCGGAGCGAACTCGTTGTAGGGCTCCGAGAACATGAGGTGCAGGAAGTTCTCGCAGTAACCGAAATTGGGCCGGGGATAGTTGAACGGCAGGCCGCGGCTTACACGGTAGGTGTGGGCCGCGATCGTCCGCACCTTGGAGATCGCAATCGCGGCGGCCTCGTCGAAGTGCTCGAGGTCGCGCTGGTGATTGTTGCTCGCCAAGTGCGGATAGTAGGCGCCGAGCGCATTGAGCGTCGCCGACAGTACCGCCATCGGATGGGCATCGCGCGGAAAGCTCTGGATGAAGCGCAGCATGCCTTCGCGCAGCGGCGCATGCTGGGTGAGCAGGCGCGAGAACTGGGCGCGCTGGTCGGGGCTCGGCAGCTCGCCATTCATGACGAGGTAGGCCGTCTCGACGAAGTTCGACTTTTCCGCGAGCTGCTCGATCGGGTAGCCCCGGTAACGGAGGATGCCCGCCTCGCCGTCGATGTACGTGATGTTGCTGGTGCAGGAGCCGGTGTTTCCGAAACCGTCGTCAAACGTGATGTAGCCGGTCTCGGCGCGCAGCTTGGAGATGTCGATGGCCTTTTCCCCTTCGGAGCCCGTCACGACGGGCAGGGTGAGCTCCTTGTTGTCGACCTTGAGGGTAGCATTATTGGCCATACTTCAGGCAACAGAACAAAAATCCCCCGCCTTGCAAAGCAAAGTTGCCCGTGATCAAGCAACCGCTGCGACCATAAGTGAGCGGCGTCGGTTGGTTTAGGAAGCTGAATCTCAGCCGCGCGCCAAGACGGTGTCCGCCACCACCCGGGAAAAGTTGCGATAGATAGCCAGACCCTTCGCCTGGCTCTTCTCCGGGTGAAACTGGGTGGCAAAACATTGCCCCCGGCCGATCGCAGCCGCGAACGGCCCGCCGTAGTCGCACTCGGCGAGCACGAGGGACGGATCCGCCGGCACACAATGATAGCTGTGCACGAAGTAGAATGACTCGCCCGAGCCCGCGAGTCCGGCACGCAAGGGCGATTCGGTCTGGCGGAAGGTCACGGTGTTCCAGCCCATGTGGGGGACCTTGAACGGCGCGGGCAGACGGAACCGTCTGACCTCTCCCGGAAAAATGCCGAGTCCGGACACGCCACCCTCCTCCGACCGCTCAAACAGGGCCTGCATGCCGAGGCATACACCAAGGAAGGGGCGATCCGCTTCAATCCACGCGCGCACCCGCTCCGCCAAGCCCGTCGCGCGCAACGACGCGACGCAGTCGCGCAGGGCCCCCACGCCCGGGAGCACAAGGCCGGCTGCTTCCGCAGCGTCGAGCTCGGACGGCGTCCGCACCACCTGCGGATGGGCCGAGACCGCTTCCAGGGCCTTGGTCACACTGCGCAGATTGCAGATGCCATTGTCGATGACGGCGATGACGGGAACGGACATGGGATCGCCACCGTAGGCCCGCCGCCGCCCGGCGCCATCCGAAAAATCGACCGGCCGAGCCATGAGTTTTTTGCAACCAACCCGCGGAGGTCCGGGCACGGGCAGTGCTCTTCCTTCGCCTCAACCCATCCCACTCCACTCCATGATCCGCCCTGCCCGTCTGCTTCCCGCCCTCGGCGCCGCCCTTCTCCTCGGCTGCGCCTCCGCCTCGGCCGCTCCGACCGACACCACCAGCCCGCTCCGCCTGGGCAGTAACGAGAATCCGTTCGGTTACAGCCCCAAGGCCAAAGCCGCCGTGATCCAGTACCTGGAGAGCGCCAATTACTACAACCGCAACGAAGTCGATGAGATGGTGAAGGTCTGCGCCGAGAAGGAGGGGGTCACGCCCGCCTACATTCTGCCCACCGCCGGTTCCGGTCCGTTGCTCGAGATGACGGGTGCCGCCTTCGGCAAGGAAGGGGTCAACATCGTGACCGCCGCCCCGGGCTACCCGCAGCTCACCTCCACCTTCGCGAAGTGGGGCGGGACGATCAAGTACGTCACCGTGAACGAAAAGCTCGGCTACGACTTCAAGAGCCTCGCCCTGAGCATCGACGCCCAGACCGCCATGGTCTACATCTGCAATCCGAACAATCCGACCGGCGTGCTGGCCGATCCGGCCGAGCTCAGGCGCTTTATCCTCGCGGTGCCACCGTCGGTGTTGGTCTTCGTCGACGAGGCCTATCTCGAGCTGTCGAAGGGTGGCGTCGAGGCCAACAGCATGGCGCCGCTGACCAAGGTGCGGAAGAACCTGGTGGTCAGCCGGACCTTTTCCAAGGCCTACGCGCTGGCCGGCTTCCGCGCCGGCTATGGTATCGGCCATCCGGATACGCTGGCCCGTCTGCAGCGTCACAACATCGGCGCCTCGCCGAGCTATCTGGCGGCGATCGCCGCCCGCGAGGCGGTGAAGGACCAGGAACACCTGAAGGAGAATGTACGCAAGTATCAGGAGGTGCGCGCCTACGTCTGCCAGGAGTTCGACCGGATGGGCCTGAGCTACGCCCAGCCGGAGGGCGCCTTCATCCTGTTCAAGGCTGGGATGGAATCGTCGGAGTTCGTGAAGAAAATGCTCGAGCGAAAGATCATGGTCACGCGGCCCTTCGGCCTGGGACCGCTGGAGAAGGACTACACCGACTGGGTGCGCGTCAGCATCGGCACGATGGAGGACATGGAGCTCTTCCTCGGCGCGACCAAAAGCATCCTCGGGAAGACCTGAGCATCGCCGCATTAGTTTTTTTCCTGCGCGTCGCACGGTGTGCGGCATACCGGTTGCTCCCCCGCAGCAGCTCTGTGCCGCGCGCCACGCCGGTGCCTGACTCCCAACCCAATGAAACGTTCCTCCCACACCTCGCCGATGCGTGGCGCCCTAGCCGCCGCGTTCGTCTTCGCCAGCCTCGCCTCCACCCCGCACCTCCACGCCCAGGCCGACAGCCGCGCCCGGTTGAGCAGCAACGAGAATGCCTTCGGCTACTCGCCCAAGGCCCTGGCCCGGATGCAGGAGGCGCTCAAGACCGGAAACTACTATAACAACAACGAAATCGGGGAAATGGTTCGCCTTTGCGCTGCCTATGAGGGGGTGAAGGAGGATCACATCCTTCCGACGCCCGGCTCCGGGCCGGTCCTCATGCTCACCGCCTTCGCCTACGCGAAGCCGGGCAAGAATGTGGTCACGACCGCGATGGGCTACACCCAGCTCACGCGTGCCTTCACCGAACACGGCGGCAACGTGAAGTTCGCCCCCCTCGGGGCCGACATGGGCTACGATTTCAAGGCCCTGAGCCGCGAAATCGACGAGAACACCACCATCGTCTACATCTGCAATCCGAACAACCCGACCGGCGTGATCGCCGATCCGGCGGAGCTGCGCCGCTTCATTCTGTCGGTTCCCCAGCACATCCTGGTGTTCGTTGACGAGGCCTACCTCGAACTCTCGGACACCGGTCTCAAGGCCAACACCATGGCCCCTCTCGTGAAGGTCCGGAAGAACATGATCGTTTCGCGCACCTTCTCCAAAGCCCACGGCATGGCCGGTCTGCGCGCCGGCTACGGCGTGGCGCAGCCCGAGGTGCTCGCCAACCTGCGTAAGTACTACACCGGCGGCCCGAGCTTCCTCGCCGCGATCGCTGCCCAGGAGGCGATCAAGGACACCGCCCACATGGAGGCCAATCGCAAGAACTACAAGGAGGTCCGGGACTACGTGTGCAAGGAGTTCGACCGTCTGGGCATCAAGTACGCCGCCCCGCAGGGCGCGTTCGTCTACTTCAAGGCCGGAATGCCCGGCGCCGACCTCGTCGCCAAGATGCGCGAGGCAGGCGTCTTCATCAGCGGCTCGCGCGAAAGCGGTGTTCCCGAAGGGGCCTATGGCGAGTGGGCACGCGTGAGCATCGGCACCAAGGAGGAGATGGACATGTTCCTCACCGAGTTCGCCCGCGTGATCGGCAAGACCTGATCGTATCCAATAATCCTTACGTCGCGCAGGGGCCGGTCGTCGACCGGCCCCTTTTTCGTGCGCTCGCATGATTAATTTGCGTGAAGCGAAAGAGCCGGACGGCACATGCAGTGCTCCGTGATTGGGAACCGCTCCCGCGGCTCAACCCAATCCGTCATGAACCTCCTCACTACCGCCTGCGTGCGCCGGCTGCTTGCCGCCGCACTTCTGTCCGCGTCCGTGCTCGTCCCGCCCTCCACCATCGCCCAGCCCGTCACCGTCGACGGCAAGGTCAAGATCAGCAGCAACGAGAACGTTTGGGGCTTCTCGCCCAAGGCCCTCGCCCGTCTTCAGGCCGAGCTGGCCACGGGCAATTACTACAACCGCGACGAAATCGCCGAGTTCATCAAGCTCTGCGCCGCCCACAACGGCGTGAAGGAGAACTACATCATGGCGACCGCTGGCTCGGGTCCCCTGCTCTCGCTCGCCGCCCTCGCCTATGCCCAGCCGGGCAAGAACGTCGTGACGACCGCGATGGGCTACACCTCGCTGGTCAACCGCTTCGAGGCACGCGGAGGCAACGTGAAGTTCGCTCCCCTCGGGGCCGACATGGGCTACGATTTCAAGGCCCTCGCCCGGGAAATCGACGACAACACGGTGATCGTCTACATCTGCAATCCCAACAACCCGACCGGCACCCTCGCGGACCCCGCGGAATTGCGACGCTTCATCCTTTCCGTGCCAGCGCACATTCTCGTCTTCGTCGATGAGGCGTATCTCGAGATCGCCGACACCGGCCTGAAGCCGAACACCATGATTCCGCTGGTCAACGTGCGCAAAAACATGCTCGTCACGCGCACCTTCTCCAAGGGCCACGGCATGGCCGGTCTACGCTTTGGCTACGGCGTGGGGCACCCGGAGGTCCTTGACCGCCTGGGCGAGTATTCGACCAGCGGTCCGAGCTTCCTCGCCGCCATCGCCGCCCAGGAGGCGCTCAAGGACGAGGCCTTCCTCGAGCAGAACCGCAAGAACTACTCCGAGGTGCGCAAGTACGTCTGCGCCGAGCTGACCCGCATGGGCATTGAGTACGCGAAGGACCCTCAGGGCGCCTTCATCTACTTCCATGCCGGAATTCCCGGAGCTGAACTCAACGCAAAGATGCGCGAAGCGAACATCCTCATCGGCAACACCCGCGAAAGCGGAGTACCCGAAGGCACCTACCAGAACTGGTGCCGAGTCAGCATCGGGACGAAGGAGCAGATGGACGTGTTCCTCGGCGAACTCTCCCGCATTCTCGGCAAGACCTGACCGCAGCGACAATCGGCCCGGGTGCGGACGGCAGCGAGCCCGTGCGCATCCGTGGCCCGAGCGCGGGTTTCAGATCACACCTTTGGTGCTGGGCAACTGATCCGCGGCACGCGGGTCAATCTGGGTCGCGACATCGAGCGCACGCCCCAGTCCCTTGAAGATCGCCTCGGCAATGTGATGCGGCTCTTCGCCGTAGATCAGCGTCACATGCAGGTTGGCGCCCAGCGCATTGCTAAACGCCCGGCAGAATTCCTTCACCAGAATGATGTTGAAGTCGCGCACGAACATGGTCGGCGCCTCCACCTGATAGGCCAGGTGCGGACGCCCGCCGACATCGACCACTACCCGCGCGAGCGACTCGTCCATCGGCAGCAGGAAGAAGCCGTAACGCCGGATGCCGAGCTTGGCTCCCAGCGCCTGCTTGAAGGCGTCACCCAGCACCAGGCCGACGTCTTCCACGGTGTGGTGATAATCCACATCCACATCGCCGCGGCAGCTCACCTCCAAATCAAACAGGCCGTGCTTCGCGAACAGCGTCAGCATGTGATCGAAGAAAGGCACCCCCGTCGCGACTTTGGCCACACCGGTGCCATCCACCGTGAGCGACAGCGTGATGTCGGTCTCGGCGGTCTTTCGACTCAGCGTTACTTTGCGGACTGTGGCCATGCGTCAAAGGCTTCATTGACGGCGAGCATGTCGTCGTCGGTGCCGACGCTGATGCGCAGGAAGCTCGCGGTCAAGGCGTGGCTCGGGAAGTACCGGACCAGAATGCGACGCGACAGCAGATGATGATAGAGCGATTTGGCCACGTCGGGTCCACTGCGTCCGGCGGCATCCACCGGCTCGGTGAAGATGAAATTGGTGGCCGACGGGTACGTGAACCAACCGCGACGGCCGGACCATTCGCCCAGCCAATAGTCGCGGGTGCGGATAATCTTGCCGATGATCGCATCGTAATAGCCGGGATCGCTCAACGCCGCCAGGGCCGCCACCTGCGAAAGCCGGTTTACATTGTAGCTGTCCCGCACCCGGTCGAGAACGTCGATGATCCCCGGATGAGCCAGCGCATAACCGACGCGAATCCCCGCGAGAGCATGGGCCTTGGAGAGCGTGCGTGTGATCACGAGGCGCGGATACTGGGCCAGCAGGGGCACGGCATGCTCCTGAGCAAACGGCGCATAGGCCTCGTCGACCACGAGGACTCCGGGAAACCGCTCCAGGATCTCCGCCAGCTGCTGGTTGCCAAAGGCAACGCCCGTCGGCGCATTGGGCGAAGTGAGGAAGAACACCTTCGCCCCTGAGGTCACAATCGCATCGACCGGCAGCGTCATCTGGCGGTTGAACTCGATCGTCCGGACCGCCCCGTGCTCGATCGCCACGAGCACGGGATAGAGCGAATAGCTGGGAAAGGTCAGACCAGCGGCGGCTTCCGGGCCGCAAAAACTGCGCACGAGCAGATTGAGCACGTCGTCCGAACCGTTGCCGATGAGCACATGGTCCTCCGTGAGCCCATGTACCTGAGCAACCTTTTGCCTCAGCGGAGTGCTGCGGGGATTGGGGTACAACCGCAGCGCGTCTCCATCGCTACCGAGTTCGCGACGTAGCGCCTCGGTCACCCGCGGCGTCGGTCCGTACGGCGACTCGTTGGTGTTGAGCTTGATCCACCCCGGCTCATTCGGCTGCAACCCTGGCGTGTAGGCATGCAGGCGCTGAATGTGAGGCAGGGCGAGACGGGTGAGATCGTGTGACATGAGGTCCAAGGCGCAGTTGGAGCCACCGTCCGAGAGGCCGGCGGCCAAAGGCTCGTCAAAGGGCGCGGATCGCCACGGACCGGCCGTGGGCGTCGAGCTTCTCCATCGCCGCAAAGGCGGCAACGACCGGAGCCGCCTTCTTGATGCTGGCTTTTTCGTAGCGCACCACACTGGTCCGGCGCATGAAGTCCGCCACGCGCAGGCCGCTGAAGAACCGACCGGCGCGGCCGGTGGGCAGCACGTGACTGGGCCCGGCGGTAAAATCGCCGACGGCCGTTGGCGTATGGTTGCCGAGCATGATCGCCCCAGCCGTGGTGATCGTCTTCAGCAGAGTCTTCTGCGCCGTCGGCGCGACCATCAGCTCAAGATGTTCGGGGGCCACATGATTGGCGACTTTCGCCGCTTCCGCGAGCGTCGTGACTTGGACCGCCAAGGACCCGTCAGCCAAGACCCGTCGGGTTTTCTCCGCCCGCGAAAGGGACTTCACCTGCGCCTGCACCTCCGCTTCGATCGCGGCAAGCACCGCACCGGACGTGGCGACGAGGTAGACTTTCTCCCGACCAGATCCGTGCTCCGCCTGGGCAAGGAGATCCGCCGCGGCAAAATCCGGCCGCGCCGTTTCATCGGCGATGATCATGACCTCGCTCGGTCCCGGCAGGGAATCCACCCCAACCGTGCCGAAGACCTGGCGTTTGGCTTCGCACACGTAGGCGTTGCCAGGACCAAACACCTTGTCGACCGCCGGAATCGTGAAGGTTCCGTACGCCATCGCACCGACCGCCTGAACTCCGCCCAAGCGATAGACCTCCTCAACCCCCACCAGATGGAGCGCGGCGAGCAGGCCGTCCGCCACCCGCCCTTGCGAATTGGACGGGGTGAACACCGCAATCTCAGGGCAGCCGGCGATCTTCGCCAAGGTCGCCGTCATCAGCACGGTTGAGACCAAAGGCACCTCGCCTCCCGGAACGTACAGACCAACGCGACGAATGGGATGATGTACCTCGCCGATTTCCGCACCTTGCTTGTTCCGCGCCGTCCAGGCCTTGGGCAGGCCTTTTTCGTTGAACGCGACGATGTTCTCATGCGCCGCAATCATCGCCTTCATCTCCGCGCCCGAGACGCGCTTTGCCGCCGCCGCGAGCTCGGAAGGCTTCAGGCGAAAGTCCCGGGCACGCAGCTTCGCGCCATCGAACTTCGCCGCGTAATAGGCCACCGCCTCGTCGCCCCGGGTCCGTACGTCCGCGAGAATGGACGCCACCGCGTCACTGATTTCACGCGGCACGACCGAGCCCCGGCAAAAGTCGTTGAGTTCGGCATCAAAGGTCTTGGAGGAGATGGAAAGATGGCGCACGGCAAACAGTATTCAGGAAAGGATTACCGCGCCAGCGGGAACGGGGCGAGTCGGAAATCCGCCCGTACCACTGTCAGCGCGAGGTCCACGGCGGGAGGGCGAAGTAGCTGTCCGGCTGCAGTTCGTTGACGACCACGCGGTCGAAAACAACGGTGACCTCACGGCGACTACCATCGGCCAACGTATTAACAGTGATGATCTTAGACGGGAAACGCACGCCAGCCGCCCACAGTTCGCCCTCTTCGCGGATCCTCCCGCCCTTCTCGGTCTCGGTCAGGACCAGGCGCCCCGTACGCTCGTCGAAGTACCGGTAGAAGATGATCGTGTCGGCGTGCGCGAACGCGACTTTGCGAAGGACCCGGCCGTCCTGTTCGGAGAGTCCGAGGTTATCGACGCGCCCGCCGCGCTCGGCCAAGCCGCGGAAGAAGGCCAGATTCTCCCAGGTATTGGCCCTCAGCCGGCGGATCTGATCCTTCCCCAATAACGTGATCCTGGGACGGGAACCAGGCTCACCGCGCGCCTCAATGCGTTGCCAGCCCTCGTAATCGTTCAATGCGGTCACCTCGAGGCGATCCGGCAGTTCCAGTTCGATCCGCTGGCGATACGGCGCCTGAAAGTGAATGCGCAACGTCGCGCGGAGCGGATGCAGGCCGGACTCGGTTTTTTCAACCGTTTCCATCGTCCCTTCGAACCGCACAGAACGGACGGCGTTCAGGGCCGCTTCGCCGCCAAGGTATTCCCGCGCGAGCGCAATCACACGATCCAGCTCCGCATCCGCACCACGCACGTCCGCGGCAGCGGCCATCAGGCAGAGGAACAGACCGAGGCGGCGGAACAGCGTCATGGGTGCATCACATGCCTTGAGGCGGGAAAGACCGTCGGCGCAGTGGAGACCCGCTCACTCCCATTCAATGGTCGCCGGCGGCTTCGAGCTGATGTCGAGCACCACACGGGAGACGCCCCGCACCTCGTTGGTGATGCGGCTGGAGATGGTCTGGAGCAGTTCGTAGGGCACGCGCGACCAGTCGGCCGTCATCGCGTCGATGCTTTCGACCACCCTCAAGGCGATCACGTAGGCATAATTGCGCTCATCGCCGATCACCCCGACCGACTTGACGGGCAGGAACACGCAGAAGGACTGCCACACCTTCCAGTAGAGTCCCGACTTCTTCATCTCCTCCTGCAGGATGTGATCGGCATTGCGGAGGATCTCGAGTTTATCGGCGGTCAACTCCCCCAAGACGCGAACCCCGAGGCCCGGGCCGGGGAAAGGCTGACGCCAGACCACTTCCTTCGGCAGACCGAGCGCGGTGCCGACGGCACGCACCTCGTCCTTGAAGAGTTCACGCAAGGGCTCGAGCAACTTCAGCTTCATGCGCTCAGGCAAACCGCCCACGTTGTGGTGGCTCTTGATCAACGCCGCGGGGTTGTTGCCGATCGCCACGCTCTCAATCACGTCGGGGTAAAGCGTACCTTGCGCGAGAAAATCGGCGTGCCCGATCGACTTGAGCGACTTCTCAAACACCTCGACAAACGTGACCCCGATGATCTTGCGCTTCTTCTCCGGGTCGGCGACGCCCTTGAGCCGCCGCAGGAACAGCTTCGATGCATCGACCACGCGAAGGTCGATCTTGAAGTGCCGGGCATACAGCGACTCGACCGCTTCGCGCTCACCTTTGCGCAACAGACCGTTGTCGACAAAAACGCACGTCAGCTGACGGCCAATGGCCCGGTGGATCAAGGCTGCCGCCACCGACGAGTCCACGCCGCCCGACAGTCCCAGAATGACTCTGGATTTGCCCACGCGTTCGCGAATCGTGGCGATGGCGTGCGCAATATAGTCCCGCGTCGTCCAATCCTGACGAGCACCGCAGACGCCCACGAGGAAGTTGCGGATCACATCAACGCCGTGCTCGGTGTGAAACACCTCGGGATGGAACTGGATACCGTAGAAGTTCCGCTGACGGTCTTCGATGACCGCAAACTCCGAATTGTCGGTTCGGCCGATCGCCGAGAAACCCGGCGGCAGCTTGATGAGGCGGTCGCCATGGGAGTTCCACACCTTCAGTGAACGCGGCAAGCCGGAGAACAGGCGCCCCGGTTTGCTGATCTTGAGAATGCCGTGGCCGTACTCGCGGTGATCGCTCTTGGAAACTCGGCCACCAAGCAGATGGCCCATGAGCTGGATGCCATAGCAAATGCCCAGGACCGGCACGCCCAGTTCGAACAGTTTCCGATCGGGAATCGGCGCCTTGCGGGCAAAGACACTGCTCGGTCCGCCCGAGAGGATGATGCCGATCACACCGTCGGCCTTAAGCTGCTCGGCGGTGGTGGCAAAGTGGTAGATCTTGGAGTAGACCTGACACTCGCGAATGCGTCGCGCAATGACCTGGGTGTATTGGGAGCCGAAATCGAGAACGGCAATCGTCTGAGCCATAGGAAAAGAGAGCGGGCACGAAGCCCGGAATCAAGCGAGGATCGCCGGCGGAAGCCGGCTAAAAACGCAACCGGCCGTTTTCGTGACCGCACCGGGGACACGTTCCGCCGTCAAGGTGACCGGGCAGAGCAAAGACGTGGTCGCATCGGATGCAGTGAAACGAGGTCTGCCTCCGCTCCGCTTCGTACCGGGCATAATCCCGGCGGTCGTAGTAAAGCCAGAGCCCGAGAAATCCCAAAGCGACCACGAGGGAAAAGGCAAAGGCGCCTGAAGCTAAGTCGAACACGGCTTCAATCTGGCAGCGGCGGCCGGACAAGCAATCCGTCGTCGCGTCGGCATGGGTGCAAAAAAGAAAAGAGCGCACCGGCGATCCGGTGCGCTCGAGGAGTGATACGGCGCGAGCTCAGGCCTGCTTCTCGCCTTCGGTCGCCGGGGCGGCTGCCCCGGGAGCGGCGGCTTCAGCCGGCTTCTTGGCACCCTTGCGGGCCTTGGCTGCGCCCTTCTTCTTGGCCTTCTTGTAGCCGGGATCGTCCGCCTTCACGAACTCGATCAGAGCCATCTCGGCCGCATCGCCCTGACGCTGGGCGCCCAGCTTGTAGATGCGGGTGTAGCCGCCGGGACGATTGGCGAATTCCTTCACCTTCTCGTCAAAGAGCAGATCGATCGCGGCCGGATTGCGGACATCGCGGAGGGCGAGTCGGCGAAGATGCAGCGCATCCTTCTTGTCGGTCTTGGCCGAGGCCTGCTTGGCCTTGGTCACGACCTTCTCAACGAACGGACGAAGGGCCTTGGCCTTGGTCAGCGTGGTCTTGATGCGACCATGGGTGATCAGGCCGACGGCGAGATTGGACAGCATCGCTTCGCGATGCTCGCGGGTGACGCCCAGAGAGGCGCGGTGTTTATTGTGACGCATTGGAGTGGTATCGGTTGTGGCGGGTTTCCGATCGGCAATCCGGTCGCAGCGTGGGGCGGCAGCGGACGGCGCGAAAACCCATGGTTGACCGTCGCGACTGACACGTGCGGAGGAGCTTCATCCGGAGCGGGCGAGGATCGCCTCGCCCCGGGAAGCCGCGTGCACGGTCAGCACGCGACAGCGCGAGGTTAGAGTTCCTTCTTGGCGTCGAGCAGGCGCTCGTCGAACTTCATGCCAAGCGAAAGGCCGAGCGCCTCGAGCTTGTCCTTGATTTCGTTGAGCGACTTCTTGCCGAAGTTGCGGTACTTGAGCATCTCCTGCTCAGTCTTCATCGCCAGCTCACCCACCGTGGTGATATTGGCGTTGTTGAGGCAGTTGGCGGCGCGAACGGAGAGTTCAATCTCGTTGACCGACATATTGAGGAGTTTGCGCAGCTTGTTCTGCTCCTCACTGACCTCGCTCTGCTGGCTTTCGAACTCATAGGCTTCGTCGCTGACGCGATCGAAGACGTCGAGGTGATGCTTGAGGATCGAGGACGACTGCTTGAGCGCATCATCGGGGGTGATGCGGCCATCGGTCCAGATCTCGAGGATGAGCTTGTCGTAGTCGGTGATCTGGCCGACGCGCGTGGCTTCGACCGCGTACTTCACGAGCTTCACCGGAGAGAAGAGCGAATCGATCGGGATCACCCCGATGGCCTGATCTTCCTTCTTGTTCAGCTCGCCCGGGCAGTATCCCCGGCCCGTCTTGATCTCGATCTCAGCCTCAAATGTGCGCGACTTGTCGAGCGTGCAGATGACCTGATCCGGATTGACGATCGTGATGTTGGCATCGGCCTGAATGTCGGCCGCGGTGACCGGGCCGGCCCGGTTGACCTTGATCGACAGGGAGATCGGCTCGCGCTTCGTGGAAACGATCAGGATCTTCTTCAGGTTGAGCACGATGTCGGTGACATCCTCGACGACGCCGTCGATGCTCTGGAATTCGTGGTTCACGCCCTCGATCTTGATCGAGGAAATGGCCGCGCCTTCAATGGAACTGAGGAGAACCCGCCGGAGCGAGTTGCCAATGGTATGACCGTAACCGGCCTCGAAAGGCTCGGCGATAAACTTGCCGTACGTGGAGGTGGAACCTTCCTCGACTTTCGTGAGCTTGTTGGGGAGTTCGAACTTACCGAGGCGTTTGGGCATGGCGGACTCTGGGAGGGTGGAAGTTGTGGTGCAGAAGGAGGCCGGGGCCGCTTAGAAGCGCGAGTAGAATTCGACGATGAGCTGCTCGTTGATCGAGGGCTCCATTTCGTCGCGGTTCGGAAGGCGGTTCACGACCGCCTTGAACTGCTCCGCATTCAGCGACAGCCAGCCGGGCACGTTGCGTCCCCGGTTTTCCTCCAGATTGCGGGTGGCGATCTGACGGGAGGTCGGGGTGTTCTTGATCTCCACCTCATCGCCAGCCTGGACGCTGTACGAGGCGATGTCGACCTTGTGTCCGTTGACGCGCACATGGCCGTGGTTGACGAGCTGGCGGGCGGCCGCGCGGCTCTTGGCGAAGCCCAGCAGGTAAACGACGCTGTCGAGACGCGTCTCCAGCAGCTGCATGAAGCGTTCGCCGGTGACGCCGCGCTCGCGCTTCGCCATTTCGAACAGACGGCGGAATTGCCGCTCGAGCAGGCCGTAGGTGTAGCGCAGCTTCTGCTTTTCGTTCAGGCCGACGGCATACTCCGACATCTTGCGGCGGAGCTTGGGGCCGTGCTGGCCTGGCGGATACTGACGTTTTTCGTAGGCCTTGGTGGCACCAAAGATCGGCTGGTTGAAGCGCCGGCTGATGCGGGTGGTTGGTCCGAGATAACGAGCCATTGTTGGAAAGGGTTGAGGGAAAGGAAGGGAAGGAGGACGAGCGCGGTCAGACGCGGCGGCGCTTCGGCGGACGGCAGCCGTTGTGCGGGACAGGCGTGACGTCGACGATCGAAACGATCTCAAGGCCGATGGCCTGGAGCGCACGGATCGCACTGTCGCGACCCAATCCGGGACCGGAGACGCGAATCACCACGTCCTTGAGACCATGAGCCATCGCGTTGCGCGCGGCATCCTGAGCCACGACCTGCGCGGCGTAGGCGGTCGACTTGCGCGAACCACGGAAGTTGCACTTGCCGGCGCTCGACCAGGAGATGACCTGCCCCTTCTGGTCGGTGATCGAGACGATCGTGTTGTTGAAGGAAGCGAGGATGTTGGCCACGCCGGACGTGACATTCTTCGATCCCTTGGCTTTGCGAACCTTGATGACACCGAGCTCCTCCTTGAGAAGTTCTTCGGCGGTGGGCTGCTTGGCGACGCCACCGACCAGTTCAACCGGCTTTTCAGCAACGGGAGCAACCGGGGCAGCGTCTTCCTTTGCGGCCTTGGCGGGTTTGGTGTCGGCAGCAGGCGCAGTCTTGGCGACAGCGTCGGCGGCGGCGGCTTTCGGAGCCTTTTCTTTCTTGGGAGCGGACTTTTCTTCGGCCATGGCGGTAAGGGATTATTCTTTGGCTTTGGTGACGCCGACGGTGCGCCGCGGGCCCTTGCGGGTGCGCGCATTGGTGCTCGTGCGCTGACCACGGACGGGAAGTCCGCGACGATGGCGCACGCCACGGTAGCAATTGATGGCCTGAAGCCGCTTCAAGTTGCCGGCGATTTCGCGGCGAAGGTCACCTTCGACGACCCATTTGTGCTCGGTGATGACCTGCAGGATCTTGTTCAGCTGCTCCTCCGTGAGGTCCTGAGCGCGGAGATCCGCGGGCAGACCGGCTTCCTTGAGGATCAGGTCGGCCCGCGCAGGACCGATCCCGTAAATGTAACGGAGGGAGAACGCGACTTTCTTCTTCGCGGGGATTTCTACACCGAGGAGACGTGGCATGTGGGTTTGAGTTAAGAGTGAGTGTGGTTGAGAAAGGAAAAATCAGACCGAAACTGGCGAAAGTGAGTGAACGGCAACCGGCAACCGGGGCCGGGTAAGGACTTCGGGGCCTTTATCCGTGGTCAGAACCGTGTGTTCGAAATGAGCTGCCGGAGAGCCGTCGGCGGTGACGATCGTCCAACCGTCGGACAACGTCTTGGTGCGATAAGTCCCCATGTTCACCATCGGTTCGATGGCGAGGGTCATACCCGCCTTGATGATCTCGCCGCGTCCCTTTCGTCCAAAATTGGGAATCTGCGGTTCTTCATGCATCGACACCCCCACCCCATGACCGACCATGTCCCGAACCACACTGAAGCCGTGGTCCTCAACAAAGGTCTGGATGGCATGAGAGATGTCGCCGATGCGGTTGCCTACCTTGGCTTGTTCGATCCCTAACCGAAGTGATTCTTCGGTTACGCGCAGGAGGCGAGTGCGCTCCGGAGGAAGCTGCCCCACCGGAACGGTTACGGCATTGTCGCCGACATAGCCGTTGGCCGAGACGACGACGTCGAGGGAAACGATATCGCCGTCGCTCAGAATGCGCTTGAGGGAACCGATGCCATGAACGACTTCGTCGTTCACAGAAATGCAGGTGTATGCCGGAAACCGACGCGATCCATTGGGATGGCCGTAGCAGGCACTCTTGGCCCCCAGCCGTTCCATGAATTCCTTGCCCGCCTGGTCCAAGTCGTAGGTCGACACGCCCGGCTTCACCAACTCCTTGAGTTGATACAGCACAGTCGAGGCGATCTCACACACCTCACGCATGCGGGCGATGCCTTCCTTGTTCTTGATCGGAATGGCCATCAGGCAGCGGTCGCGGCAGCGATTACCTCGCAGCCGACGGTGTGATAATACTCAACGACGTCAGCAGGAGCTGACGGAAAGACTACAACGGCCGTAAGGTTCTCACCTCGAGCCTCGAGCCACTCGTCGAGTAATTTGGCTTGGAGCAACGTAGCCGGGAAATTGTGGAGGATGAATCCCGCATCAGGTTTCCGCATCCAGAACCAGCGCCGCATCGCCCCAATCGTTATCTGTTCGGACAAGATATTCTCCTTCTGAGCCAGAGAACGGGGTGAAACGGCGTCCTGGGTAGGACGTGAAATCTCCGGCCGCACCAGATGGGCCGGAGAGACGTGCTCAATATTCAAAGAACGAAGGTACCCTACCCCGGACGGAGCAGCAGGTCCCAGCACTGCAATCTTTACCTTCGCAGGGTCGCCGCGAAAGGAAAAGTCTGCGAACGTGGGCTGCTCCGCCACCAAAGTAAAGACCTAATTACTGGCTGCCGAGATAGCGCCAGAGCCAAATCGACAGACCGAGCAAAAGCATACCACCCATGAAGGCCGTGAGCTTGAGCACGGCATCAGAGCTGGCAGCCTCACCCAGCGCCGATTGGTTGGTGGTGCTGCGGGAACGAATCCGGCCCTTCTTGAGGAAGCCGTCGTAGTGACGTTGCAGCAGGAAGGTCTCGATCTGGCGCATGGTGTCGAGAATGACGCCGATCGTGATCAGCATGCCGGTGCCGCCGAAGAAGATCGCAATTCGCTGCGGTACATTCAGCTCGAACAGAAGAACATCCGGCATGACCGCAATGACGGTCAGGAAGATGGCACCGGCGAGCGTCAGCCGGGTCATGATAAAATCAAGGAACTGGGCGGTGGGCTCACCGGGGCGAACACCGGGAATGTAACCGCCATATTTCTTCAAATCATCGGCGATCTGGATCGGCTTGAACATGACCGAGACCCAGAAATAGCTGAAGAAAAGGATCAGGATCGCCATGCTGGCGTAATAGATCCAGTGACCACGCAGCAGGTTGTTGGAGAGCTCGACGAGGAACTTGAGGTCGAACGCGGCGCCGATCTGGGCGAAGATCTGCTGCGGGAACAACAGGATCGCGCTCGCAAAGATGACCGGCATCACGCCCGAGTAGTTGACCTTCAACGGGAGGAACGAGCTCTGACCGCCCATCACCTTGTTGCCCACCACGCGTTTGGCATACTGCACCGGGATCTTCCGCTGGCCCTGCACCACCATGATGATGCCCATGGTGACGACCACGAACAGGATGAGCATGACAATCGCCTGGGGTACACCCAGCGTTTGTACGCCGATGGGAGCAAAAAACAGCTGATAGGTGGCCGCGGCAGCACCGGGGAGATCGGAAAGAATGCCTACCGTAATCAGGAGCGAGACACCGTTGCCGATCCCGCGCTGCGTGATCTGTTCACCCAGCCACATCAAGAGCATGCAGCCGGCGGTCATGATGATCACCGACGTGATCAGGAACCAGGTCTTGCTCACGATCACAATGTCCCCGTACAGGTTGACATCGTAGCCCGGGAAAAGCCGGTCAGGATTCTCCAAGGCCAGAATCAAAAGCGTGCCCTGGATCAAACAGATCAGGACGGTCGCATAACGGGTATACTGCGTGAGCTTCTGTCGGCCGACATCCCCCTCCTGCTGGAGGCGACTGAGAAACGGCACCACTGCGGTCATCAGCTGAAAGATGATCGAGGCGCTGATGTAAGGCATGATGCCCAGCGCACCGATCGCACCTTTGACCAGCGCGCCGCCCGTAAACATGTTGTAGAGCCCGACCAAGGCTCCTTCGCCCGCGGCGGTTTGATCGGCGAAGAACGCCTGGAGCGGCTTGGGATCAAGCCCGGGCAAGGGGATGATCGCTGCAACACGGGCGATAAAGAGCAGCGACAGCGTGTAGAAAATCCGCTGGCGGAGCTCAGGGATCTTCAACGAGTTCGTGAAAGCAGAGAGCACAGGTCGGGTGGTTTCGAAGGTGGAGTTACGATGGAGGCGCCGCGGATCTGTCGGGCATCACGAATTTAGCCTGCGGCGATGACACCACAGGCTGCAATCGTGAGCATCAGGCTACAATGGCCTGGCCGCCCGCTTTCTCGATCTTGGCCTTGGCGGACTCCGAGAACTTGCTGGCGGTCACCTTCAGCGCCCGCGCAATCTCACCGTCACCAAGCACCTTCACATACTGCTCGTCGGCGCGGATCAGGCCCGCGGCAGCGAGAACCTTTGCATCCACTTCGGAGACGGAATCGGCGAGCCGGGCGAGGTCGCCCACGTTCACCACGACCGGTTCCACCCGGAAGGCGGCCTGGTTGAAGCCGCGATGCGGCAGCTTGCGGTAAAGGGGCATCTGACCGCCTTCGAAACCGGGGCGAATGCTTCCGCCCGAGCGAGCCGTTTGGCCCTTGCCGCCGCGGCCGGAGGTCTTGCCGTGTCCGCTGCCTTCGCCGCAGCCAACGCGCTTCTTCCGATGCACGGCACCGGGGACGTTCTTAAGTTCGTGGAGTTTCATAGGGATTCCTCAGGAGGGGCGCCCCTGCACCAGACGGCGCAGGGACTCGGATAAAAAATGAAGACCTTAGGAGGTCTTGCGAACGAGGGCGATGTCTTCGGAAAGGCGCAGTTTGCGCAGGGCCGCAATCGTGGCCTGCACCACCGCGATGTGGTTGCTGGAGCCCATCGACTTGGTGAGCACGTTCTTGATGCCGGCGGCCTCGAGAACGGCGCGAACGCCGCCACCTGCGATCAAACCGGTACCGGGCGACGCCGGACGCAGCAGAACCCGTCCGCCGTCGTAGACCCCCGTCACATCGTGCGGGATGGTGTCTCCCTTCAGCTTGACGTGGACCATCCGCTTCTTCGCATGCTCGGTCCCCTTCTTGATCGCATCCGGAACCTCGTTGGCCTTGCCGAGGCCGACACCGATGTTGCCCTTGCGGTCACCGACCACGGCGAGCGCAGAGAAGCTGAAGCGGCGACCACCTTTGACGACCTTGGCGCAACGGTTGATGAAGACGACCTTCTCGACCATTTCGGACCCGGCGTCCGACGGAGCCGAATCGCGGCGGTTGTCGCGGCGGTTGGAGTGATTGGGTTGGCTCATGAGCTTAGAATTGAAGACCACCTTCGCGCGCGGCGTCGGCGAAGACTTTTACTTTTCCGTGGTAACGGGCGCCGTTGCGATCGAACACCACGGCCGACAGGCCGGCAGACTTCGCCTTTTCGGCAAAGGCATGGCCCAGAGCCTTCGCTCCGGCTAGGTTCGCGGCAACCTTCTGCTTGCGCAGATCGCTGTCGAGGCTCGAGAGGAACACCAAGGTGGTACCCGTCTCGTCGTTGATCGCCTGAGCATAAACATGCTTCGACGTAAATTTGACGCTCAGTCGGGGACGAGCGGCGGTGCCGGTCACCTTCTTGCGGATGCGCCATTTGCGCTTCTGAAGGAGGTTGGCTTTGTAAACGGTATTCATGGCGGTGGGCCCTTGTCTGGAATGGAGTTCGATGATTAGGCGACGGTCTTGCCTTCCTTGCGGCGGACGCGCTCACCCACGATACGGACGCCCTTGCCCTTGTACGGCTCCGGCGGATAGAAGGCCCGAATGTCGGCGGCAACGGCACCGACGAGCTGCTTGTCCGGTCCCTCGATCTTCAGTTTGGTCTGGTCGGTGATGGTCACCTTGATCCCCTCGGGAATATCGAACAGGATCGGATGCGAGTAACCGAGGGCGAGGTCGATCTGTTTGCCCTTGAGGTTGGCCTTGAAGCCTACGCCTTGGATCTCAAGTTCTTTGGAGTAGCCCTCGGCCACGCCTTTGACCATGCCGGCGATCACGGAGCGAGCGGTGCCATACATGGCGCGCGCAAAGCGGCTGGTGTCCTTCGTCGGGGAGACGGTGACCTTCTTGTCGACGACCGCGATATTGACAACCGGAGCGAAGGTCTTGGTGACCTTGCCTTTGGGTCCTTCGACGTGCACGGTGTGACCCTTGACGTCTACTTTGACCTTGTCCGGTACGAGAACGGGAAGTTTGCCGATACGACTCATGATGTTTTCTCCTTACCAGACGTTGCAGAGGAGTTCGCCTCCGGCCTTGTTGCGGCGGCAATCCTGATCCTTCATCAGACCTTTGGAGGTCGACAGGATACTGATCCCCAAGCCATTGAGCACCCGCGGGATCTCGGTGTAGCCGTAATACAGGCGGCGGCCAGGAGTCGAAACGCGCTTGATGCCGGTGATGGCGGGAGCGCCATCCACGTACTTCATTTTGACCACGAGGGTCTTGTGGCCGGCATCATCCGTGCCCGTGGACACGTCGGAAACGTAGCCTTCGGACTTGAGAATGGACGCGAGGTTCTCCTTCAGCACGGAGTGCGGGAGGACGCATTCGTCGAGACGCGCTTTGCTCGCATTGCGGAGCCGCGTGAGGAAATCTGAAATCGGATCAGTCATGGTGGATGTCGGTTGGAGGGAGGTCAGGCCGGATCATATCCTTGGCGCCAAAGCGCCAGCACTTCCGGCCAGACAAAGGGATTACCAGGACGACTTGATGACGCCCGGGATTTTGCCGGCGAGCGCAAGCTCGCGGAACTGAATACGTGAGACCCCGAACTTGCCGATGAAGGCCCGGGGACGACCGCTCATGGAGCAGCGGTTGCGAATGCGTACCTTGGACGAATTGCGCGGGAGTTTCTGCAGCTTCTTTTGCGCGGCAAAAAACTCCTGGTCGTTGGTGTCGGGATTGGCGAGAATGGCCTTCAGCTCGGCACGCTTCGCGGCGTACTTCGCCGAGAGCAGCTTGCGCTTCTCGTTGCGATTGATGGCGGAGGTTTTCGGCATGGCGGCGTGAAAATCAGGCGGCGTTGGTCTTGACGGCGGTCGGCTCGGTCCGGCGGAACGGCATGCCGAGGAGCCGGAGCAGTTCACGGGCCTCATCATCCGTGGGTGCGGAGGTCACGATCGTGACATCCAGACCCATCGTCTTCTTGACGTTCTCCACCGTGATCTCGGGGAAAATCGTGAAATCGGCGATGCCGAGGTTGTAGTTGCCCTGGCCGTCCAGCTTGTGCGAGACGCCGCGGAAGTCACGGATCGTGGGCAGTGCCACGGCGATCAGGCGATAAAGAAACTCCCACATGGCGTCGCCACGCAGGGTGACATGCGCTCCCACCACCTGACCCTGGCGCAGTTTGAAATTGGAGATCGCCTTCTTCGACTTCGAAAGCACGGGCTTCTGACCGGCGATGGCGCCGAGGTCGCGGGCGATGTCGGCGATTTGATTCTTGTCGGCTTCGGCGTCGATACCCGTGTTCAGCGTGATCTTGGTGATCTTCGGAACTTGGTGAACGTTCTTGTAGCCACGGCTCTTCACCAGGGCAGGAACGACCTGCTCGGTGTAAACCTTCTTAAGCGTGGGAGTGTAAGTGCTGCTCATGGATCATGGCCACCGGATTACCGACCCGGCGACATAAGTGGATAGGGAAAAGAGGAAAAGTAACGCAGGAGGGTCGCCGGCTTGGCAAGTACGGACTTGTGAGGCGGGGACGAATCAGGCGGCCGGAGCGGCGGCCTTGGGACGCTTCTTCGAGGCGTCGTAACGGGCCTTGAGCATCAGGTTCGAAACATGAACGGTGCCCTCACGTTCGACGATGGCGCCGTTGGGATTCTCCTGGGACTTCTTGGTGTGCCGCTTGATCATCGCGACGCCCTCGACTCGGGCGCGCTGCTTCGCCGGGAGAACTTCGAGGATCTTCCCCGACTTGCCCTTGTGGGAGCCCGCGATGACGACAACCTCGTCACCCCGCTTGATGTGAAACGTCTGCATGTTAAAGTACCTCCGGAGCCAGCGAAATGATCTTCATGTAGTTCTTCGCGCGGAGTTCGCGCGCCACCGGGCCGAAGATGCGGGTGCCCTTGGGGTTGCCATCGGCGCCAATGATGACGACGGCGTTGCTGTCGAAGCGCAGGTAGCTGCCATCGGCCCGGCGAACCGGGGCCTTGGTGCGAACCACCACGGCCTTGGCCACTTCGCCCTTTTTGACCGTGGCATCGGTGGCACTGTCCTTAATGTGAACAGTGATGAGATCGCCCACGCTGGCGGTGTCGGTGTTTTGACCTTTTTTGGAGATCATCGCCGCCTTGCGGGCGCCCGTGTTGTCGGCGACTTCTAGAATGGAACGGAGTTGGATCATGGTGAACCTCCTGGGGGGTTAGGGCTTCAGGCCTTCGTGGTCTTGGTGGGGACCGCGGCGGCGACATCAGCCTCGGAAATGGCTTCGCCGTTGGCCGAGACCGCGCGCTCCACCACGGAGATCACGCGCCAGCGCTTGAGGCGGCTGATCGGACGGGTCTCCATGACCTCGACCTTGTCGCCGACCTTGGTCTCGTTTTTCTCGTCATGAACGTGCAGCACGGTCTGACGGTTGATGACCTTCTTGTAGCGCGGATGCGGTACTTTGAAGGGAATGGTGACCTTGACGGACTTGTCGCCGGAACGGCTGGTGACAAACCCAACGAGGATCTTGCGCTGATTGCGGGTCTCAGAGGACATGACGGACAAATGGTTGGTTTAAATGAGGGGCGCCGGGCGGGCGAAATGACCGATCGATCCGCGGCGCAGGGGCCTCAGGCAGGCTGCTTTTGCCGGAGGAGGGTCTGGAGCCGGGCGATGTCCTTGCGAAGGGTGCGCAGCTCGTGGGTCTTCTCGACCTGGCCGGTCTGCTTGCGCAGGCGCAGCTGAACGAGTTGCTCGCGGGTGGTGCGGAGTCGGGTTTCCAGCTCCGCCGGGGCGAGTTCACGAATTTCTTTGGTTTTCATAAGCGGGCTTGGCGAGGTGACGGATCAAACGACCCCACCATCACGGTTGATGAAGCGGCAACGGAACGGCAGCTTGGCGTCCGCCAAGCGAAACGCCTCCTTGGCGATCGTGGCGGGCACACCGGCGAGTTCGAAGAGCACCGCACCCGGCTTGATCTGGGCAACGTAGTACTCGACCGGACCCTTACCGGAGCCCATTCGGACTTCGGCGGGCTTCTTGGTGACCGGCTTGTGCGGGAACACGCGGATCCAGAGCTTTCCCTTGCGCTTGAGGTGCCGGGAAATGGTGACACGGGCCGCCTCGATCTGGCGACCGGTCATGGGACCGCGGGTCAGGGACTGAAGGCCGAATTCGCCGAAGGCGAGGGTGTTACCGCGTTTGGCATTTCCCTTGAGGGAGCCTTTCTGCGTTTTGCGGTATTTGGTACGGGCGGGAGCGAGAGCCATGGGAGAAGGGAATGATGGTTGAGCCGTTCGGACGCCGGATTAGTCGGAGAGCAGGTCGGCGAATTTCACCAGACCCGGCCCGATTCAGGCGTCGGGACCTCAGTTGTTGTCAGACTCCTTTTTGCAGATCCAAACCTTGACGCCGATCTTGCCGAAGAGCGTCCGGGCCTCGAAGAAGCCGTAGTCGATGTTTTCGCGCAGGGTGTGCAGGGGAACACGTCCCTTGCGCTGCCATTCGCGACGCGCAATGTCGGCGCCACCGAGGCGGCCCGAGCATTGGATACGAATACCCTCGGCCCCGAGAGCCATGGCCATTTCGACGGCCTTCTTCATGGCACGACGGAACGCGATGCGGCGCTCGAGCTGAAGGGCGACGTTCTCGGCCACCAGCTGGGCTTCGATCTCAGGCTTCTTGACCTCCTGGATGTCGAGGAGGATCTCTTTGCCGGTGAGCTTGGCCAGCTCCTCCTTGATCTTCTCGATTTCCTGCCCCTTGCGACCGATCACGATGCCGGGACGGGCGGTGTAAATCTTGACGCGCACACGGTTGCTGGCGCGTTCGATGAAGATGCGCGGGACGGAAGCCTGCTTCAGCTTCTCCATCAGCTTCTCACGGATAATCTGATCCTCGAGCAGCAGCTTGGGGAAGTCGCGCTTGGTCGCGTACCAGCGGGACTGCCAGTTGCGGCGGACGGCGAGGCGGAAACCGGTCGGATTGGTCTTTTGGCCCATGGGAGTAGATCAGTTGGAGTTGCCGTCCGACAGGACGATACGGATGTGCGACATCTTCTTCCGGCGCGGCATCGCGGTGCCGCGGGCTCCGGCCTTGAAGCGCTTGAGCACGGGTCCCATCTCCACGATGGCCGACTTCACCACCAAGCTGTCAGCGGACAGGTTGCTGTTGTTCTCGGCGTTCGCGATGGCCGACTTCAGGGTCTTGGCGATGAGCTGCGCTGATTTGCGCGGAATGACGGAGAGCAGATCGATGGCCTCCGGGGCCTTGCGACCCTGAATGGTGCGGGCCACCTCGCGCACCTTTTTGGGCGACATGCGAGCGTAGCGGGTGAGGGCTTGGACTTCCATGATGATAAGAGATTCCTCGTTGAGGCGACAGCAGCAGCGTGAGCCGCCCTGCCCTTTTGGTTTCAGTTAAGAGTGGAACAGCAACTTAGACTTCCTTGCGGGTCATGCCACCGTGCGCCTTGAAGATGCGCGTCGG
>CAYZBG010000022.1:0-63157 GCA_964476565.1 uncultured Opitutus sp. | reverse complement strand
GAAATCGTCCTCAGGCCCGAAGACTGGTCGCCGGGCACCTTCCTCTGGCTCGCGCGGCAATCGTTCGGTCCGGACCTGGTCCGCGACGGCGTGGCCCCGGCCGGCGAGCGCCCCGATCCGCAGCGGGTGGCCCTGGCCGAGTTGGGGCACGTGCTCTTCAACACCAACGAGTTCTTTTACCTGCACTGACCCCCGTACGTCCCATGCCTTGCCATCATTACGACCTGCCCTCGTCGCGCCGCGACTTCCTGCGCCGCGCGGGTTGCGGCTTTGGCGCCGTGGCCCTTTCCGCGCTGCTGCGCACTCCGGTGATCGGTGCGACCGCGTCGAGCCTCGCGGCGCCCTCCACCGTGCGGGTCCGGGCGGGACGCGCGAAGAATGTCATCTTCCTCTTCATGGAGGGAGGCCCCAGCCATCTCGATACCTTCGACCCCAAGCCCTTGCTCAACCAGCTGGCGGGCCAGCCGCTGCCGCCCAGCTTCAAACAGCCGATCCTCGCGATGGGCGAGGGTGGCACCGCGCTGCTGGGCAGCCAGCGCACCTGGACGCGTTACGGTCAAAGCGGCATCCCGGTATCCGACTGGTTTCCCCATGTCGGCCAGCACGTCGACGACCTCGCGATCATCCGCTCGTGCGTCTCGGACGGCATCAACCACGCCGGAGGGGTCTGTCAGATGAACACCGGATCGATTTTCGGCGGACGTCCGTCGCTCGGCGCGTGGGTGTCCTACGGACTCGGCACCGAGAACCAGAACCTGCCGGGCTTCGTGGTCATCAAGGACAGCCCGGCGGAGGTGATCAACGGGGTGCGCAACTGGGGCGCCGGGTTCATGCCGGCCGTGCATCAGGGCGTGGAATTCAGCTCGAGCGGCGTGCCGATCCGGCACCTCGATCATCCGAAGGCCGTGACCACGGCCCAGCAGCGGGCCAAGCTCGATCTGCTGCAGCGGTTCAATGCGGAGTATGGCCGGACCCGCTCCGACAACACTGAACTCGACGCGCGCATCCGCAGTTACGAGCTGGCCTACCAGATGCAGGCGGAGGCGCCCGATGCCGTCGACCTCAGCCGGGAGTCGGCGGCCACGAAGACGCTCTACGGACTCGACCACGAAGATACTGCGGTCTTCGGCCGGAACTGCCTGCTCGCCCGTCGCCTGATCGAACACGGCGTGCGCTTCGTGCAGCTCTACAGCGGAGCGGGCTCGAAGTGGGACGCCCACGGCAACATTGAGGCCAACCACGGCAAGCTCTGCCGGTCAGTCGACCAGCCCATCGCGGGTCTGCTCACCGACTTGAAGGCGCGCGGTTTGCTGGATGAAACCCTGGTCATCTGGGGCGGCGAATTTGGGCGCACGCCGATGAGCGAGCAGGGCAACGGGCGCGACCACAATCCCACCGGATTCTCCATGTGGATGGCCGGCGGCGGCGTGAAGGGCGGGCAGATCATCGGCGAGACGGACGAGTTGGGACTTTATGCCGTCAAGGACCGGCTGCACGTCCACGACCTGCACGCCACCATCCTTCACCTGCTCGGCGTCGACCACACCGAGCTCGTGTACCACCACAAAGGACGGCCGGAGCGCATCGACCAGAACGAAGGTCACGCGTTCACCCGGATAACGGGCTGAGCGTCGTCAGAGTAGGCGTGCCCGGCAGAGCCCCGCGGATCCGCCCGGGGCGACCGCTCACGGCGGCTGCCAGGTAACGACACGCGCGCGCTCCTGTCGGTAGGCGGAAGGGCTTCGGCCCACATAGAGGGAGAAATTACGGCTGAAGAGGGCGAGCGAACCAAAGCCGGACAGGCGGGCGATCTCCGTCAGGGTCTTGTCCGAGTTGATCAGCAGCGTCTTGGCGCTCTCGAGCCGGACGGTGCGCAGGTAGTCGAAGACCGTCTGGCCCGTGACCTTGCGGAAGACGCGGGCGACGTGCTCCTCGCTCTTGTGCACGTGCCAGGCAATCTCCCCGAGGCTAAGCTCGCGGGTGTAGTTGCGCAGAAGATACTCCTTTACCTGCACGACCAGCGGCGCCTGATCCGGTCCTTCAGGGTGGGTGGGGGCGGGCCGCTCGTGCACCATGCGCGCCACGTGGACGACGAGGTTGGTCGCCAGCGCGCGCACCCGATGGCGCAGTCCCGGGGGATGCTCCTCGGCCTCGCGACGGATGGCGCGCAGGATCTCCTGCATCGGCGCCGTTTGTGCGTTGGGTAGATGCCGGATCTGGCGAAAGTGATGACGCACGAACACGCCCAGATCGGCCTCAGGATTGCCGCGCACGATCGCTTCGCTGACTGCGGCACCGGGCGCCGCCAGCGGGGGCAGGGCAAAGGCGATCTTGAGCACGTGCCCCTTGGGCGACTGGCCGCGTTCTACGACCCGGGTGTGCTGCACGCAGCGGCACGGGATCACGACGATATCGCCGGTGCGAATCCGGAAGGCCCCCACCTTTTCGATCTCCATCACGGCGTCGGCCTGCAGGTAGAACAGGATCTTCCGTTCAATGTTGTCCACGGAGACTTCGCCGCCGTCGGGGATGACAAACCCCAGTTCGGACACGGCCGCGAATGGCGCACCGAGGCGTTCGATGGAGTGAAAGGTCATCGCCATGGCTGCATCAATTTCAGACAAATGTTGTCAGGTGCAACCATAGACACTCCGGAGAGGATGCATTAATTTAGGCGGAGTTTCGCGAGCCCCGCCTGAGGCCCCGCTTATCAATCTCAGGCAAGCGGGTGCCTTGCTTGATCAACCTTACCTTACCCATGAACGTGTTGTCTCCGTCCCCGGCGGTGGGTCGTCCCGTCCCACCCTTGTTCCGTCGCCGCGTGCTGCCTGCCCTGCTCGCTGGCTCGTTTGGTTTCCTCTCCTCCTTTGCCGGGGCCCAACCGGTCGCCCCGACGGCGGCCGCGCCTGCGACGCCGGCCGATGAGCCGGTGGTCGAACTCTCGCCCTTCGTGGTCGGAGGTACGTCCGACGTGGGCTACGAAGCGACCGAGTCGCTCGCCGGTACGGGCCTCAAGACCAAGCTCACCGATCTCGGAGCCTCGGTATCCGTAATCAATTCGAAGTTCCTCGAGGATACCGCGTCCACCAACCTGCGTGAACTGCTCGTCTACCAGACGAATATGGAAACGACGGGGTTTGGTGGCAACCTGTCGGGCACCGAGGCGGCTCCCGGCGGCGTCGCGGGCGAACCCAGCCTGTCGGCCGGATCACCAGGCACGCGGGTGCGCGGTCTCGCGGAAGCCACGCAGGCGCGGAATTTCTTCCGCAGCTTCATCCCGATGGACAGCTACAACACCGATCGGGTGGAGATCAACCGCGGGGCCAACGCCCTGTTGTTCGGCGTCGGCAGTCCCGCTGGCATCATCAATACGACGACCTTGGGTGCCGATCTGCGCAAGCAGGCGGGCAGCGTCGACTTCTCGGGAGACAATCACGGCAGCTTCCGTGGCGTGCTGAAGTATAACCACGTCCTCCTGCCCAACGAGCTTGCGGTGCGGGTGGGCCTCGTCCACGGGCGGGAGAAGTACCAGCAGAAGTTCGCCTACTCCAATACCGATCGGCAGTACGTGGCAGGTGCCTGGGACATCCGGCCGCTCCGCGATCGCGGCATCCTTTCCTCTACCACGATCCGCGCCTCCTATGAGGACGGTCGCATCGGGTCGAACCGGCCCCGTACGCTCACGCCGTCGGACCGTCTGTCGTCGTGGTTCTCGTCCACACTGCCGGACGACCTCGAGGCGCTGGGCGCCCGGGAGAAGGTCACCTACGATCCGACCCGCGGTCCGTTCAATGTCTTCAATGTCGCCAATCGCAACGCCTCGATCGGCGTGATCGAGAACGTGAACCGGTCGCCGACCCTCTTTTTCCAGGATGTCAATGCGACCTCGCCGGTGGACAACATCCCGACCAATGCCGCCGGTCAGACCGTGATCGGACGCCCGATGGTCTCGAACAACGTGTTCTATCCGTCCACGGGCCTCACGGGCATCGCCGTGGCGGCCTACACCCGTGAAATGAGCCGCCTGCGCACGGATTACGGGTTGCCGGACGGTGCCTTCTATACCTCGGAGAACCTGACCGATCCGACCGTCTTCGACTTCTTCAACAACACCCTGATCGGCCCGAATTCCGAAGGTCTCGCCAATCTGCGTTCGTACGACATCTCGCTCGAGCAGCTGGTCTTTGATCGGAAGGGCGGCTTCGAGCTCGCGTTCAGCCGCCAGAATTGGGACGAGGGCCTGCAGAGCCTCATGCCGCAGTCGGCGCCCTACATTTCCATCGACGTCAACACGCACATGTGGACCGGCGAGGTGAACCCGAACTTCGGGCGCCCCTTTGTCTCCACGGCCGGCCGCGCGACCTACAATGAAGTCGAGGCTGAAACGGCCCGGGCCAAGGCGTTCTATGAACTCGATTTTCGGAAACGCGGCGAAGGTCGGCTGAACTGGCTGCTCGGACGCCACATCGTCTCAGGCCTGGTGCAGAAGGAAACCCTCACGACGGAGAACCGCGGCGGTGGCTCCACGCATTACACGCCGGACTTCTGGGCCAATGGTAACAATCAGGCGCGCACCGCGGGTCAGAGCAAGCAGATCGTCACGTGGGTCTACCTCGGACCGTCGTTGTTCAGTGCGAGCAGCCCGTCCGGCGCCAACCTGCCCGGCCTGCAGCAGAACCTGCTGAACTTCCAGGACACCCTCACGGCGCAAAGCGTGCTGATCCAGCGCGTGCCGGCGCCGACCGCCGGAGTGGCCAACCAGCCGCAGCACCAACCGACCTTTGCGCCTCTCACCATTCTGCGCGAGAACCGCGAGGTGACGAACACGGCGAGCTTTGCCAGCTTGAACGAGCGCACCTTGGACTCGCAGGCGATTTCCCTGCAGAGCTACCTGTTGGGCGACGGGCTGGTGGGCACGGTTGGCTGGCGCAAGGAAGAGTCGTCGATCATCGGCACGAACGCTCCGTTTGCCCCGGGCGGCGAGGGCTACGTGCTGGTCGACAGCCCCAACTACACCTTGGACAACCCGGCGCTCGTTCCGCAGGACTTCAAGCAGACGCTCTTTGCGTGGAGCGTGGTGGCGAAGACCCCGGAGAAGTGGGTGCGTCGCATCCCCTTGATCTCCGCCTTGAATCTTTACTACGGCGAATCCGAGAACTTCAGCCCGCCGGAAACGCGCACGGTGGATGCGTTCCTGAACGAGATTCCTCCGCCCAGCGGATTGACCGAGGAAGGTGGCATTTACCTCGAGGCCTTCAACGGCCGCGTGTCCGTGCGCCTCAACTCCTTCACGACCACGCAAACCGGGAGCTTCAATGCCCCGGTGGGCGGAATCCCCGCCACGATCATCGGCCTGCACAACACCGCCTTCAACATGGTGCGCACCGGTCTCGTGCCCGATGGCGGCAACGGCTTCCCGGTTGGCTATGTGGCTCCTCCGGAGGCGTTGCTGCAGACCTTCAATGTCCAGATTCAGCCGAGCGGCTTCATCACGTCGACCAATCCGGGCGTGCGTGACACGAGTGACTTCGTGACCGAGGGCAAGGAGCTGGAGGTGTCGTTCCGGCCGACGCGTGGCTTGTCGTTTGTCTTCAACGTCGCCCAGCAGGAGTCGGTGCGCAGCAACACCGGCGCAGCTGTGCGTCGTCTGCTCTTCGACACGCCGACCGCCTCGGGTGATCCGCTCGCGGTCGAGTGGCTCAAGCCGTGGGCGAATCAGATCGCCCTCAATGCCGGCGCCCTTGGGAAGGAGGGCACGACTGACATCAACCTGCTCGGCAACGCCTTCCTCCTGAACGCCCTCAACCGCTTCAACGTGGCTGCGTCGGGCGACGGCGCCCCGGTGCAGGAACTGCGCGAATGGCGTTTCAACTTCGTCGGCAACTACCAGTTCCAAGGAGAACGCCTCAAGGGCTGGGGCGTCGGCGCCGGGGTGCGTTGGCAGGACAAGGCGGCGATCGGTTTCCCGGTGGCGACCTTCGAGTCCGATCTCAGCCCCTCCGACGGGATCCCCGAGTTCAGCGATCTGCGCATCTCCGACGTGCGCAATCCGTACTATGGTCCCACCGAGACCCGTTATGACGCGTGGGTGTCCTACTCGACCCGGCTGTTCCGCGACCGCGTGCCGGTCAAGTTCCAGCTGAACGTGCGCAATCTGTTCACCCAGGACGAGCTCGTGCCGGTGGTGGCCAACCCCGACGGTTCGATCCCGGTGTGGTCGATCGCCGAGGGAAGAAAGTTCACCTTCTCGGCCAAGTTCACCTTCTAGGCTGAACTTCCCTTCGAACGTACGCCGATCCATGGACCGGTTGCTCCAGTCTGTCCGTCATGTCGCGACGATTCTCGTCGTCGCGATGTTCGGACTTACGTCCGCCTTTGGTGCTGCGGCATCCGGGGGCACGTTCACGCGTAGCGGTGTGGTTAAGCTCGCCGCCGGTTCGGAAGGATCGGCGATCGACCGGGTCTTGGTTGATCTCGCCGCCGACTTTGAACGCGTCTTGGGGGCGCGCGCGATCCGCGTCTCGCCCGCGCAGGCCGACGTGATGGTCCGGATCGATCCACAGGTGGAGGGGCCCGAGCGCTGGCGAATCACGATTGCCGCCGATCGAGTCACCATCGCCGGCAGCGATCTGCTCGGGGCCGTTCATGGCGTCTATGCGTTCAGCGAGCGTGCTCTCGGCGTGGATCCCCTGTGGTTTTGGAAGAGCGTTGAGCCCGAGGCCAAGGAGCGCCTCGTTCTTGAGACGCAAACGTGGGAGTCCCCGCCGGCAAAGTTCCGCTACCGCGGCTGGTTCATCAATGACGAGGATCTGCTGACGGAGTTTGGCCAGAGCGGCGGGCCGCGTCACATCGACTATCCCTTCTACGCGCAGGTCATCGACTATGCGATGGCGGAGCGGATTTATGAGGCGCTCCTTCGCCTCGGCGGCAACCTCATCATCCCGGCCTCCTTCGTCGACATCCTCAATCCGGCCGAGGCCGAGCTCGTGCGCCGAGCTGCCGCCCGCGGGCTTTATGTTTCCCAGCACCATGTCGAGCCGATGGGGGTGAGTCATTTCGGTTTCGAGAACTACTGGCGGGCGAGGGGAGAGGAGAAGAAGTTCGGGTATTCCACCGACCCGGAGTCGGTGCGAACCGTCTGGCGCGCGCACACGCAGCGCTGGTATGAGATCGCTGGCGATCGGGTGATCTGGCAGCTCGGCATGCGTGGCCGGGGTGACCGCCCCATCTGGATCGACGACAAGAACATCACCCGTGCCACCGGCGGCGACTTTATCTCTCGCGCCATGGCCGATCAGGCGGACATTGTTCGGTCCGTCGATCCGCGGCCGAATCCTCCGATGACCTCCACCTTGTTCCTGGAAGGGGCCGACTTGATGGCCTCGGGGGAGCTGAAGTTCCCGGCTGGCCTGACCGTCGTCTTTGCCGACCACGGGCCGTCGCAGGAGATGCAGAGCGATTTCCACAAGGCTCCGCGGCTGCCCGAATACCGCTACGGGTTCTATTATCACGCTGCCTTCTGGCGCCGCGGGCCGCACCTTGCCCCCGGGATCGATCCCGAGCGGATGCACCGGGTTTTTCGTGAGCTCGAGGCGCGGGGGGACACCGAGTACGCGATCGTGAACGTGTCGAACGTGCGTGAGCATGTCCTCGGCGCGCACGTCTTCGTGCGCACCGCGCTCCACGGGTCTGCGCGTCCTCTTCAGGCTACACTCGCTGAGTTTGCCCCACCGGCCACGGATGCCTTCCGCCGCGCCTACTTCGCCGCCCTGGTGCAGGACAAGGAAGGCGCTTGGGTGCAGGACGGCGATTGCGTCGAAGCGGTCGAACTCTTCCTCGCTGCCTCCGAGCGCAAAGCCGGCGTGGAGCGGCTCCAACGCAGGTTCGATCCCGCCCTGCTGGAGCGGGCGGCGGCGGCGCTTGAGGCAGTCGCGTCCGCGGGCGACCTGGCAACGGTGCCTGAACGGTGGCGCGACTGGACCCGTGACCATTACATCATCCAAGGGCGCCACCTAGCCGCGCTTCATCGGGTGGCCGCGTCCCTCACCCGCAACGATGTTCCGATGGCTATTGAACACCTTGAGCGCGCCCTGGCGGAACGCGCCGCCCTCGCCACCGGCCCCTGGGAGGGATGGTACGTCGGCGATAAAAAGGCGAACTGGCCCGACAAACTTGCCCGCCTGAAAGCTCTTCACCTTTGACCTCTATGCGTACGATCCTTGCCCCCTGCCTGGCGTTGCTTGCCGCACCGCTCTTCGCCGCGCCCGTCGTGCCGGCCGCGGCTCTTGCCGGCCATGACCTGTCCCCGCTCGGGAAGGTCCGTCCCCGCGCCGCTTCCGAGATCGCGTCATCGACCTGGTCGATTGGCGGAGAAACGCTTGATCGCGACTTCGCCGTCTACGATCACTACAAGCCCTTCCTCGGACCCCTCGGTGCGAAGGCCATTCGCCTGCAGGCGGGCTGGGCCAAATGCGAGCGTTCGCCCGGGGTTTACACCTTCGAATGGCTTGATGCCGTGATCGACGATGCCCGTGCGCAGGGCGTGCAGCCGTGGGTGGAGTTCAACTACGGCAATCCCATCTACCCCGGCGGCGGCGACACCGGACTCGGCGGCGGCTTCCCGTCCTCGCCGGAGGCCCTCGCGGCGTGGGACCGCTGGGTGGCGGCCGTCGTCGAACGCTACCGTGACCGCGTGCACCAGTGGGAGGTGTGGAACGAGCCGGACATCAACCGCGCCGGTACCGCGGGGGTGGAGGCCTACGTGGACCTCTTTGTCCGGACGGCGACGATTGTGCGCGCCCGGCAGCCCCAGTCCCAGATCTGGGCCCTGGGCCTCGCCGGTGACATCGACTATGCCGACCGCTTCCTCGCCGGACTCAAGGAGAAGGGCCGCCTGGACCTCGTCGACGCGGTGACGATCCACGGGTATCCACGAAACCCCGACGATACGAACAACATCGACCGCCTGCGGGCCGTGATCGCCAAGTACTCCGACAAGATCCACGTGCGCCAGGGCGAGACCGGCTCAAACTCGAAGTACCAGGAAGGCTTTGCCCTGAGCCGGATCAGCTGGACCGAGAATCTCCAGGCCAAGTGGAACCTTCGTCGCATGCTCGCGCACCGCGCGCTCGAGGTGCCGTTCAATCTCTTCACGCTGTGCGACCTCCATTACACCCAGGCGACGGTCAATCTCCGCGCCGCGGATGGCTCCGTGCGCCCCGAAGGCAGCCACGGCGAACTGCGGGTCAATCACAAGGGCCTGCTGGGCACGAATCCGGACATGACCATCTCGCACGTGAAACCGTCCTACACGGCGGCGCAGAGCGTGTTCGCCCTCTTCGATGATCGGGTGAGCCTGCGAAAGGACTTTCCGTTCTCCACCACGGCACTGCGGGCGGTGGCCCTGGCGGGCTATGCGCTCCCGGACGGCGCCCAGATGGTAGCGTACTGGTTCAAGGACGCACCGCCTTCGGAAGGAAACGAGGTCACAAAGGCCCGGCTGGTGCTGCCTCAGGCGCGCTTCGAGGAGCCCGTACTCGTCGACCTGCGCACCAGCACGGTCTACGCCCTGCCGAAGTCCGGTTGGACGCAGGATGCGGCCGGGGCCACGTTCCACCACCTTCCGTTCTATGACTCGCCCCTCTTGATCGCCGAGCGCCGGGCGGTCCCGTTGGCTCCGGCGGCCCGTTGATGCGACGGCGAACGCCGCCCTCATGATCCTCGCCGACTTCCTGCCTCCGCGGCGCGACCGCTCCTGGGACTACGCCCGGCAGGCGGGAGTGACGCATGCGATCGTGCGCTGTCATCCCCGCGACACAGGGCTGCCGCCGCCCTACGAGATCGACGCGCTGCGCACGGTCCAACGGTCGTTCGCCGAGGCAGGGCTGACGGTAGCCGGCCTCGAAGGCGATGAGTTCGACATGCGGCGGATCAAGCTGGGCCTGCCCGGTCGCGACGAGGATCTGGAGCATTACCGCCGCATGGTCGCCAACATGGGCGAACTTGGGATTCCCCTCCTGTGCTATAACTTCATGGCGACGATCGGCTGGTGCCGGACCGATGTCGCAGTCCCAACTCGAGGCGGAGCGCACACGAACCGGTTCAGGCTGGCCGGCCTCGATCCCGCTCCCGTGGCGCTCGAGGACCGCGTGACCGAAGAGGCCCTGTGGGACAATTATCGCTACTTTCTCCACGCCGTGCTGCCCGCCGCAGAGAAGGCCGGGGTGAAACTGGGACTGCATCCGGATGACCCGCCGCTCTCGCCGCTGCGCGGGGTGGGGCGCATCTTCAGCTCCGTCGCCGGTTTCGAACGGGCGATGGCCCTGAGCGACTCGCCCTCGCACGGCGTCACGTTCTGCCAGGCCAACTTCAAGCTCATGGGCGGAGATCCGGCGACGGCGGCACGTCGCTTCGCGTCCCGGATTGTCTTCGTGCACTTTCGCGACGTGGAAGGAACGGCCCAAGACTTCATGGAGACGTTCCACGACAACGGTCCGACGGACATGCCGGCGATGCTGCGCCTGTACCACGAACTGGGTTTCCGCGGGCCCATCCGCGTCGATCACGTGCCCTCGCTCGCTGGCGAGGAAGACCTCCCGCACGGTTATGCCTACCTGGGACGCCTCTTCGCCGTCGGCTACATGAAGGGCATCCTCGACGACGCGGGAATCGCGTACCGATGAACGCCTCACTCCAAACCCATAGAGCGGCGGCGGTGCCCGGCCGCCTTGTTCAGGCGCCTAAGACAGGCGCCGCACCACCTTCAATCTCATGAACACGCCTGATGCCAACGAGGGCCTCCTGCAGAAAGAGGCCAAGATGATGAAGCTCGAGCGGCTGATCGCCGCGCGCGAGACGATCTCGACCAAGCCGTTCCCGGTGCCGGTCAAGGAACTGCTCGCCCGCTACGAGCAGCTCTACACGGGTGCGATCAGCGACGTGCTGCGCGAGCATGCGCTGCTGGACCAGTCCATCGGTCACCTCATCCCGCTGCGCCCCGAGAAGACGATCGCCGGGATCGCGTTCACCGTGAAGAGCGCGCCGAACGTCAAGATCACCGGCGAAATGACCTTCCGCACGCAGATGCTCGACGAGATGAAGGCGGATGCCTTTGTCGTCTGGGACGCGAGCAACGACGAGAAGGCGACGATGTGGGGTGGCGTCATGACGGCTACCGCGGTGGGCAAGGGCCTGCGCGGAGCGTTGATCGACGGCGGCATTCGCGACACCCACCAGATCCTCGAGAAGGATTTTCCGGTCTTCTACAAGTACCGCATCCCGAACGGCAGTCTCGGACGGTGTCTCATCACCCATTATCAGGTGCCGATCCTGATCCGCGGTGTGCTGATCAAGCCCGGTGACGTCATCCTCGGCGACATCGACGGGGTGGTCGTGGTGCCGCGTGACCTCGCCTACGAGGTGCTCGTGCGCGCCGAAGAGATCCGGGCCAACGAGAAGAAGATCTTCGGCTGGGTGGCCGAAGGTCAGAGTGTGCACCAGATCACGGAAAAGGGCGGCTACTTCTAACCAGGAACCCTCGTGCAATCTTTCGGCCAGTTGCAAACTCTCGATTACGCGATGCTCGGCGCGTTCATGCTGCTCATGGCGGCGATCGGGAGCTTTTTCGGGTGGTTCATCAAGGACGCGGCCAGCTACCTGAAAGGCGGCAACACGATTCCCTGGGGCGTGGCCGGCGTGAGCAACTTCATGTCGATGTTCAGCACGTTCGTCTTCGTGGCGTACGCGGGCATCGCCTATGAGCACGGCCTGATTGCGATCGTGGTATTCTGGTCGACGGTCCTCCCCTGCATCGTCGCGGGGCGGTGGCTCGCCACCCGATGGCGCCGGGCGAACCTGACCACGCCGGTCGAATACCTCGAGCAGCGGTTCAACCTCGGCGTGCGGCAGGTGTTCTCGTGGCTCGGCCTGCTCATGCGTTTCCTCGACAACGCCGTGCGGCTCTACGCGACGGGGCTATTCCTCGCTACGGTCACTCCGCTCAGCCACCCGGAAGCGATTATCGCAAGCGGCCTCTTCATCACCGTCTTCACCATGATCGGTGGGCTCTGGGCCGTGACGGTTTTGGACACGATCCAGTTCATTGTGCTGATGGGCGCCTGCGTCATTTTGGTGCCGCTCAGTCTTAACGCGGCGGGCGGGTTCGCCGGCATAGCGGCCGCCGCTCCCACCCAGCTGGAGTGGTTCCACGGCGAGAAGGGCGCCCCGCTCTGGCTCTTCGCTTACTACCTGCTGATTCTGCTGAAGTATAACAGCAACTGGGCGTTCATTCAGCGCCTGTACGTGGTGCGCGACGAAAAGGCGGCCCGGAAGGTCGGTTACCTGAGCGCCTTTCTGTTCTTCGTTGCGCCGCCGATCTTCCTCCTGCCGCCGCTCGCGGCGCGCATCATTCTGCCGGAACTGGCCGATCCGGAGCAGGCCTACGTGGCGCTCTGCGTGCAACTGCTGCCTGCCGGCATGATGGGTCTGATGGTGGCGAGCATGTTTGCCGCGACCATGTCGTCGCTCAACTCGGAGTTCAACGTGATGGCCGGGGTGCTTACGAAGGATTTCTACCAACGCTTCCTCCGTCCCGCGGCCGATGACCGGCATCTGATGTGGATGGCCCGCGCCACCACGGTCGGGGTGGGGGCCGCGGTCACCGTCGGTGCGATGTTTGTCGGGCACTTCGGCGGCGCCTTCGAGGCCAACAAGCTGTTCGCCAGCGTCTTTGCCGTGCCGCTCGCGGTGCCGCTGATCTTCGGCCTGCTCTGGCGCCGGCCATCCAGTCTCGGCGCCCTCTTGTGTGCCGTTCTGGGCTCGGCCATCGCGTCGGTGCTGCACTTCACCAACGTGCTCTCCTGGGAGGTGGCGACGCCCGTGGTGGTTGTGGTGTGCGTGGCGTTGTTCGTCCTTCCGGCGCGGCGTTCGGCCGGCACGGCGCCGTCGCCGCGTGCCGCGGCGTTCTTTGCGCGTCTGGACCGTCCTCTGGATGCAACGGAGATTCCGACCTTGGACGCCCGCTTTGGAACGGCGCTCGGCCGGCTCTTCGGGCTCTCGTTCATCGCGGCCGGAGGCTTCTTTGTCCTCACGAGTCTCTTTGCCCTCGCTTCCGCCAGCGGCCGGTGGGCGCTCGCGGTCGGCCTGGTGTGCATCGTGGCCGGGTTCGTCTTCATCGCACGCGCCCGACGCCGGCTCCCTCTTTCCTCGTCCTCATGAAACTTCCTTCGACCGACGACCACTTTCTCCTGCGCACGTCCGTGGCCCGGCGGCTCTACCACGAGCACGCGGCGACGCTGCCGATCATCGACTTTCATTCGCACCTCGATCCGGTCGCGCTGGCGGCGGACAAGGCGTTCCGCGATCTGGCCGAGCTCTGGATTGAACCCGACCAGTACAAGCACCGGGCCATGCGCCTGCTGGGCGTCCCGGAGCGGGCCATCACTGGCGGGGCGTCGCCGCGGGAGAAGTTCGACCACTGGGCCGCCGCCGTGCCGCAGACCGCGGGCAACCCGCTCTTTCATTGGTCGGCGTTGGAGCTCCTGCGGGTTTTCGGTGTGCGTGACCTGCTGTCGCCCGCAAACGCCGCCGACGTCTGGGACGCCGCCAGCGTGCAGCTGCGTCGTCCGTCGCATCGGGCGCAGGCGTTGCTGGCCTCCGCCCGCGTGGAGTTGGTCTGCACCTCGGACCGCTGGCTTGACGACCTCGCGGCGCACCGGGCGCTGGCCGCGAGTGCTTACAGCGTGCGGGTGCTGCCTTCCTTGCGTGCGGACGATGCGCTGGCGATCGACGACCCGGGATACTCAGGCTGGCTGGATGCCTTGGCGGGCTCGACCGGAGTGGTGGTGCGGGACCTTGACGGACTCCTGCACGCGCTCTCACTCCGGCTGGATCACTTTGCCAGCCTCGGCTGCGTGCTCGCCGATCACGGGGTGGACGTGTTCGACTACCGTCCGGCGACCGCGACGGCAGCGGCGGCCGGATTGAAACGCGTGCTGGCGCGCCAGGCGGTGACGCCGGAGGAGAGCCGCGACTTCCGCTCGTTCCTGCTCGCCCACCTCGGCGAGGCCTATGCGAAGCGGGGCTGGGTCCTGCAGCTCCATCTCGGGGCGCAGCGCCGCACGAGTTCCCGGTTGCGACGGCTTGTCGGCGGAGCCGGTGGTTTCGCGACGATCGGCGGACCGGCCGACATCGCGGCGCTTTGCCGGTACCTCGACGATCTCGAGCTGAAGGAAGCGCTGCCGCGCACCATCCTGTATTCGTTGAATCCGGCGGACTTTCCGTCCCTTGCCGCGGTCACGGGGTCGTTCGCGGAAGACGGGGTGCGTTCCAAGGTGCAGTTCGGTCCCGCCTGGTGGTTCAACGACCAGGCCCATGGCATCCGTCTGCACCTCGACACCCTGGCGCACATCGGACTGCTCTCGACCTTTGTCGGCATGACCACGGATTCGCGCAGCCTGCTCTCAATGGTGCGCCATGAATACTTCCGCCGGCTCCTGTGCGATTATCTTGGGGAGCAGGCCCGGGCCGGTGCGCTGCCGGACGACGTCGAGTTCCTCGCCGGCCTCGTGCGGGCGCTATCCTACGAGAATGCGCGCACCTGGCTGCCGCTACCCACGTCTGTTTCCTCATCATGAGTTCCTCGTTCTTCCACGGCAAAACTGCAGTCGTCACCGGTGCCGGTGGCACCCTGTGCTCGGCTTTGGCCCGACGGCTGGCGCGCGAAGGCGCCCGCGTTGCCCTGCTGGGCCGCACCCCGGCGTCCCTCGAGGGTGTGGCGGGAGAGATCCGCGCTGCCGGAGGCGAAGCGCTCTGCGTGGCCTGCGACGTCACCGATGCCGAGGCGGTTGAGCGGGCGCGGGAAACGGTCGTGGCGGCATACGGCGTGCCATGGTTCCTGCTCAACGGCGCCGGCGGAAACCAGGCCGAGGCGATCACGACCACGACGGAGTTCACGGCGGAGGAACTGTCGCCCGACCGCGCGGCGGGGCTGCGTGGGTTTTTCAACCTCAGCCCGACGAAGTTCGACGAGGTGATTCGTATCAATACGTTGGGTACGATGCTGCCGTCGCAGGTGTTTGGACGCGATATGGCCAGCCTCGGGCGCGGCTCGATCCTGAATTTTGCGTCGATGACCAGCTACCGCCCCATCACGCGGGTTGCGGCGTATGCGACTGCCAAGGCGGGGGTGGTGAATTTCACGTCCTGGCTCGCGGCCTACCTGGCGCCGGCCGGCATTCGCGTGAACGGCGTGGCGCCCGGCTTCTTCGTGAATGAGCGCAGTCGGAAGATCCTGATGCAGCCGGATGGCAGCTTGTCCACCCGGGGCGAGAACGTGATGCGGCACACCCCGTTCAAGCGGTTCGGCGAGGCGGGCGAACTGGTGGGGGCGGTGCTCTGGCTGCTGAACGACGAGCAGGCCGGCTTCGTCACTGGGGTGACGGTGCCGGTGGACGGAGGATTCCTTTCCTGTCCGGGCGTGTAAACGCACGGCGCGTTGTCGGCCGTCGGACCGTCCGCACCCAGCGGCGGCCGGGGGCCGGTGCCCTGCGTTGAAAATCGGGCAAAACGGCGCAAGGTAGGGGGTGATGGTACGCCCAGTCCGACTCGTGACGTGGTCCTGTGGCGCGGCGCTGGCCGCGGCCGCGCTGGTGCCATGGTTGCGGGCCGGTGATTCGCCACGGGTCGGCGAGCAGACGTTCCGGATCATCCAGACGGTGACGCCGGAGTTCCCGCGCAACGTGGACACGATGAGCCTCACCGAAGGCGAGGCGCGCGTGATCTTCACCATCGATGCCGACGGGAAGCTGGATGACTTTCTCGTGGCCCACTACACCCACGTGTCCTTCGCGGAGGAGGCGGTGCGGGCCCTGCAGGCGTGGCGCTATGAACCCGCGCGGCAGTACGGCGAACCGATCGGCGTCCGGGCTTCGATGGTGTTTCACTTCGAAGCGAAAGGGCAGGTCGTATCGGTGATGGGCATCGACACGATGAACGCGCTCTTCGCCGCGGTGGGCAGCAAACTGCTGGTGCGTCGGGTCGTGGACGCCACGGAAGTCGACCAAGCCCCTGTTGCGATCAAGACCGTGATGCCCCGACACCCGGGACGCGGGGAGCGCAACGATCTCTCGGCCGGCCGCGTCGTGGTGGATTTCTATCTCGATGAAGAAGGCCGTCCGCGCATGCCCGTCATCCTGTCATCGGACGATGCGGCCTTCTCGGTTGCGGCCGTCGACGCCCTCCTGCGGTGGCGGTACTCGCCGCCGACGCGGCGCGGTGAGCGCGTGAGCGTGCGCGTGCAGCAGGCGTTCGAATTCGCGCCGCTCCGCTGAGCCGCTGGCGGCTCAGCGCTCGCGAATGCCGATGGTCTTGCGGATCATGACCACGCCCGGCGCCTGATCCGATACCTTCAATTCCTTCTTGGACACGGTTTCCAATCCGGCGTGGTCGGCGGCGACGGAGGCGAGGACGGGCAGAATGACGGCCAGGCGGCCGCTCTCGTCGGCCATGGTGGCGCGCACGTTCCAGACCTCGGGGCCGCGGGTGGCGGGATCGTCGATGTTCATGCGCGCGGACAGGCTGAGGTAGGTCTCCTGGGTCGAGCCGCGGGCGCTGATGCGGATCGAGTTGCCCCGGCCGTAGTCGAGTTCGACGAACAGATCGGGCCGGGTGTTGAGGGGGGCCTGGAACATGCCGCGGGTCTCCAAGGCGGCGAGCACGCAGGCCTGGGCCAGCTTGTGGATCTCCGGGTCTTGGTAGGTGGTCGCGTCCTTGGATACCAAGCGGTAGGAAAGACCGGTGACCTCGGAGCGGGCCGTGATCGCGTCCACCCCGACGAGGAAATACGTCGGGAAGCTCACGCAGCCCGCGGTGGCGAGCAGGAGGCCCAGGCTGAGGAACCGGAAGAGAAAAGGGGAGCGGCGCTTCACGATGACAGCAGTTCGACGGGTGCGAAGGGAGGCTAGCGCGAACGCTCCGGTTGGCAACTGCGATGCCGCCTTCGTGCGCACAGGGTAGGCCACGCGGGCCGTCGGGATTAGCGCGCCGCGGCCCGCACGATCGAGCCCCGGACCTGCCACCTGCCGACAACCACCTGCGCAAGGCCGCCGAGCGCGCCGGGGCCGAGGGGGGAATCTCTGGCTGCGATGTCCGGTGAAACCGGGGTTAACCCACCATCGTCTTCATCAGCGTTACCCGGTCCGACCGGCCCCGACCCTTACCCCGCCTGCGTCCATTCTTTCGGCTCCGACGAGCCTCTGCCTTTGCCGGATTCGTCCGGCATGAACCACCCAACCCCCATGAAATCCCTGCGTAACCTCTGCGCGGCCCTCGTTGCCGCTTTTTGCCTAGTTTCCCTCGCCTCAGCCGCCGATCCCTCCGGAGCCTGGAAATGGACCATGAACTGGGGCGGTGGTGGCGGTGGCGGCGGACAAGGCACCCCGCCGGAAATCACCCTCACGCTGGCGCTGAAGGACGGCGCGCTCACGGGCACGCTCGCCGGCGGTCGCGGCGAACCGATCGCGATCAAGGACGGCACCTTCAAGGATGACACCGTGTCGTTCACCGTCACCCGCGCCGGTCGCGACGGTGCGTCGTGGACCTCCAAGTACGTCGGCAAGATCTCGGGCGACACGCTGACCGGCACGATCGAAGGCCCCGGTCGCGGTGGCGAGGTGACCAAGCGCGAGTGGACCGCCAAACGCGCCAAGTAAGTCGACGCTCGTCCGCTCTCCGGCCCGGTCCTCTTTGGCGGACCGGGCTTTTCATTTTCCGGTCGCGGCGACGCGGGCGCGCCATGCCGGCACTGCCTTCAGCACGTCGGCGGGCCGGTTGGTGTACCATGCGTAGCCACGACGGCGTTCGGCCGATACGGTATCCAGGCTGGGGTGGACCGTGTAGTCGCGGTCGCCGAAGACCGGCCGGTCGGTGGTGAGATCAATCATGCGCGACCACAGCGGGCCCTCCCCGGTCGCGGCGACGAGCTGCCGGGGAACGCCGTCGACCGTCCGATAAGCGACATCGGGGATCGCGGTGCGCTCGAACCACGCGACGGCCCCTTCGATGGCCGCGATAACTTCAGGTGTGGGCGACGGCACCGTCATCAGCAAGGTCACCAGCGCCGCGCTTTCCGAGGAACTGAGGCTCGCCATCTCGTAGGCCCGCGCTGCGCAGGGTTGCAACGTGATCGCGTCGTGCTGCTGGCCCCACGCCACCGGACGTCCGTCGCGCTTCACCTGCGCCGCAAGGATGCAGGCCAGTCCGCGTTCGCGACTTTGGTGGGCAGCCTGCCGCGTCTCCGCGGGCACGAAGGCAAAGGTGTCCCGCCCCGCGGCGACATCGCCGAGCAAGGTGAGCAGGTTGACCATGGCATCGTCGTTGAACGTGACCGCGTCATGATACCCGCCGGTCAGCGGGTACACCTGCGGCCAGCCGCCGTGGGGAAACTGCGCGGCGATCACGTAACGCAGACCGCGCTCGAAGGCGGCGCGCAGATCGGTCGTGACGGCTTCGGGCTGGGCGGAGATGACGCGCGCAAGGAACCGCAGTTCCGTGACGGTGGCGCCGTTGTCGAATGTGCCGCGGTAGCGCGCCTCGCGGCCAAACTCTTCGCCCGGACTGCGAACGCGCACATAGGGGTTGGCCTTGTTCCATCCGCCGGCCGGGGTCTGGTAGGACATCACGCGTCGGGCCAGATCCAGGGCCTCCGCGCTCGCGTACCACGCCGGCGGGCGGCGGGTGTTGAGCCGTTCCGGCGTTTCCGTGGTGGGAGTCGGGGCGGGTGTGCCCGCGGCGGAGCGTTCCCGCTCGAGCGCGGCGACGTCCGCCGCCGCCAGATGCGCCGACTGTTGCCAATAGGCCTCCCACGCCGCCCGCGATCCGTCCGCCAGCGACGCGATCCGCTCGGGCGTCACCGGTGCGTAGCCCGGACGTTCCCGCGTGAACGGCGCGTCCAGCGCGAGGGCAGTGAACGGAGCGAGCAGGGCCAGGGCGGAAAGCAGGCGAATCATGGCGGGGTGACGTGGCCGATTAGGACACGTGAGCGAAACGGGCGCAAGGCAGGGTCGCAGGCTTTATTCGATGCAAGTGGGGTGCGGCCTTGCGGCAGGGGGCCCGTGGCCCTTCTTTAAGTGCCATGGCAATTGTGGTGAAACCCCGGCTGGAGCGAAGCATCGGTGCGGTCCTGGCGTTGGCAGCGGTGCTGGCGGTTCCGGTGGACGCGATTGGAGCCGACGACGAGGTGCCGGTGCTTGTTTCCAAGACGGGGGGCGCGACGTCGAAGTGGAAGACGCTCGCGGACGTGCAGAAGGCTGCCGAGCTGGGGGAGGCGGATGCGGCGCTTGAGCTAGGTTCGATGTACGAGTTCGGCCGTGAGGTGCCGGAGAATCCGGTGCGGGCGCGGACCCTCTACATGCAAGCCTCCGCCGGCGGACTGGCCGAAGCGGATTTTCGCCTGGGGCGTCTGTTGAGCGAGGGACTGGGCGGGCCGGTGGACCTTCCGGCTGCATTTGAACGCTACCTGCGTGCGGCGCGCGCCGGGCTGCCACTCGCGCAGTACAATGTGGGAGCCATGCTGGCGAGTGGCCGCGGGGTGAAGCGCGATTACGTCGAGGGCTTGGCCTGGGTCATCCTGGCGAGCCGAGACTCCGCGGTGGATCCCGAGGGCGAGAAACGTCTGCGCGCCCGCCTCGCCCGCCGGCCTCAGGACATCGCTGCGGCCGAGGCCCGCGCGAAGGCGATCGAAGCGGAACTCAAGGCGGCCCGCGAAACGCCGGCGGCGTCGACCGCAAAGCCGGCTGCGGCGGTGGCTCCGGTGGCGGTGCCGGCCGGCGATGCGCTCCGGCCGGTCGCGCCGGTTCCGATCCTGCCGCCGGAGGGCCTGCGTCTGCCGCCTCCCGCCCCGACGCTGCCACCCCGGCCTCAGCCGTGAACGCCCGGGCGGCGCGATTCGATCCGGTGCGGATCACGCGCCGGACGACGGCGACGACGCCTCGAGGGCGCGGTTGACCGCGGAGACGAGTTCCGTGGGCGTGAACGGTTTGGCGAGCAGCTCGACCTGCCCGAGTTCGTCCAAAGCGTGCGGGGAGATCTTGGAGAAGTAGCCGGACATGATCACCACCGGCAGGCCGGGTGAAATCTTGCGCACGGCTCCGGCGAGATCGGTGCCCTGCATGCCGGGCATGGTCTGGTCGGTCACGATGGCCCCGCATTCGCCCGGACGCTGGCGGAGCGCTTCAATGCAGCTCTCGGCCGACTGAAACACGACCGCACGATAGCCTTTGCTTTCAAGCGTCATCCGGGTGCAGCGACCGACGATCTCCTCGTCGTCGACGACGTAGATGACTTCACCTGCGCCCCGGGGCTCTTCGATTTCGGGCAACGCCGTGGCCGGTGCGGCGGCATTGGCGGCCGGGAGGTAGATGTGGAAGGTGGCGCCCTCGCCCTTCTTGCTCTGCACATCGACCGCACCGCGGTGGGCGCGCACGATGCCATGCACCACGGCGAGTCCCAGGCCGGTGCCTTCGCGGGTATTCTTGGTGGTAAAGAACGGATCGAAGACCCGGCGCATCGTCGCCTCGTCCATGCCGTGCCCCGTATCCGATACACTCAGGCGCACATAGCCACCGGCGGTCAGGGCGCCGAGGGTCGCGCTTTGCTCGGGCTCGATCTCGGAGCTCTTGAGCGAGATCTTCAGGGTGCCCCCGGAGGCGCGCATCGCGTGGGCGGCGTTGGAGCCGAGGTTGAGTACGACCTGGTGGATCTGCGTCGCGTCGGCCAAGGCCTGCGGGCAGCGGGGATCAATGTCGGTCTCGATCGTGACGTTGGATGGAAGCGTCGCGCGCAAGAAGCGGCGGGCGTCCTCGATCACGCCGGCGAGATCGATCGGACCGAGACCTTCGCCGGCAGACTGCCGGCCGAAAGTCAGGATCTGTTCAACCAATTCGCGGGCGCGCATGCCGGCCTTGCGGGCTTCCTCCAGGCAGGCGCGTGCGGGATTGTCCTCCGGAATCGATTCGGTCGCGAGCTCATGGTAACCGAGAATGCCGGTGAGCAGGTTGTTGAAATCGTGGGCGATGCCGCCAGCGAGGGTGCCGAGGGTTTCCATCTTCTGCGCCTGAAACAGCTGGCTCTCCAGCTGGCGGCGCGCCGCTTCGCTCTCGTGCCGGGCGGAGATGTCCTGCACCGCGCCCTGAACGCCGACGATCTCGTTGCGGACGCGTTCAGGTCCGCCGATGACCCGGACCCACCGACGGCCGCCGGCCACGTCGATCGGCAGTTCGAGATCGAACGCGACACCGTTGAGGGCCGTGTTTTCCAACGCGGTGGTGAACGCTTCCCGCGCCTCGGGCGGATGGAAATCCAGCACCTTGGGCAAGGTGGGTTCGAAGTCCTCCGGCACGCCGTGGATGCGCTTCACCTCCGCCGACCACATCATGCGCGAGCTCTTGAGTTCGAGCGACCACGCCCCGATCTGGGCCAGCCGGCTGACTTGGGAGGCGAGTTCGTCGATCTGGCGCAGGCGCTGTTCGAGGTTCTTGCGTTCGGTGATGTCGGTGTGCGTTCCCACCATCCGGGCCGGTCGGCCCTCGGCGGTGCGCGCCACGACTTTGCCGCGGTCGAGAATCCATTTCCAGCCGCCCGCCTTGGTCCGCATACGGTACTCGTGCAGATAGAACTCGGTGCGCTGGGCAAGATGGTCCGCCGCCGCTGCATCGGCCGGACCGAGGTCATCGGGATGCACCAGGCTGCGCCACGCTTCGACTCCCTGGGGCACCTCGTGCGGCTCAAAGCCCAGCATGCGCGCCCATTGCTCGTCGTGGTAGATCTGGCCGAGGGGGATGTTCCAGTCCCACACCGCATCGTTGCTGCCCTTCAACGCCAGCTGCCAGCGTTGCTCGGCCACGTGCAGGGCTTCGGCCATCTCCTTCTCGGCGGTGACATCGCGATTGAGCCCGACCAGGCGCAGCGGACGGCCTTCGGCGTCGCGTTGCATGTAGCCGTGGGCCTCGATGTGCCGGATAGCTCCGGCGGGGGTGATGATGCGGAAGGTGGTGTCGTACGTCGGCAGGGTCTCGGCTACGACCTTCTGCACCAGTTCGCGCGCTTCATCGCGGTCGTCCGGATGCAGCCGTTCCACCCATGCGCTGCGTTCCCCGGAGAACGTCTCACGGCTCAAGCCGTAGATCTTGAACATCCGGTCGTCCCAGATCAGGCGGTTGTTCACGAGGTCCAACTCCCACACGCCATACTGCGTCGACTGCAGGGCGAGGCGGAGGCGGTCGTTCAACATCTCCAGCTGGTGGCGGGCTTCGAAGGCCGCGGTGACATCGCGCACCGTGCCGGTGAGGCCTGACACGCGACCGGCGGCGTCGAGACGCACCAGGGCGCAGGCCTCCATCCGACGGAGCGCTCCGTCGGAGGCGCGGACGCAGCGGTAGACCACCGTGCGCTGGGTCTGCGTCGGATCGGGCGCCACGAGGGCGGCGAGGCACCGCTCCCGGTCGTCCGCATGGATGCATCCGGTCCAGTCCGCGGGGGCCTCGGCGTCTCCCGGAAGTCCGTGAAGGCGCAGGGCGGCCTCGTCAGCCACAAACCGACCGTCGTCGGCGGACCATTCCCAAATCCCCAGCTCGGCGGCGCGGGTCGCGAGTTCGAAGCGCCGGTTCAATTCCTGGACCTTCTGGCGCGCCTGCAAATGGGGCGTGAGGTCGGTGCCGATGGCGATGAAGTTGATCAGCGTGCCCTCCCGGTCGCGCACCGGCTCGAGGGTGAGCAGCAGCGGGCGCGGATCGCCTGACTTGGCCCGTTGGCGCACCTCGACGCTGCACCGCCGGCCAAGGCGGAGGGCGTCCTGCACCTGCGCGCCGGCCTGCGGATCGGCTTCCGTGCCGTGCAGGAATTCCGCGAGCTCCTGGTCCTTCACCTCGTCCGCAGCGAACCCGGAGATCCGCTCGTAGGCGGCGTTGACCCAGTCGATGCGTCCCCGGCCGTCGGTGATCACGACGCCGTTGATCGTGTGCGATGCGACGAGGGCGAGCCGGGCGTTGGTTTCGGACGAGGCCCGCAGCTGGAGGTTCGCGTCGCGCAATTCCTGCGTCCGCGTCGCAATCGTTTCCTGCAGCCGCGCCGCCTGTTCCTGCAGCGCGGCGGTGGCCCGGGCGCCGGCCGTCTCGGCCTCGCGGCGTTGGTGCTCGAGGCGCTGGATCGCGGGCACGGCGCGCGCGAGCAGGATGAGCGTGCCGGCGCCGACGGAGAGGGCAAAGAGGGCAAGAGCGGCGCCGGCGCCGAGCAGGTGAAGGTCGACCGCAAGCGCGGCGGCGAGGGCGGGCAGGGGAAGGAGGGCCGCTGCCGTCAGCAGCGGCCGCAACGCCGTTCCGGTGGCGGTGGGTGCGGCTGCCAGTTCGACGAGCCGGGGCAGGAGACTGGCCCCGCCCAGCGCCAACGCCACTGCACCGAAGGCGCCCAACGCCACCCGCGGCAGCACCGCATCGCCCGCGGCCGCACCGGCGAAGGCCGCACCGGCGGCGATCAGGCCGGCAAGAGCGGCAAAGACGTGCAGGCGGCGGCGAAGGCGATCGTACGGGGACATACCAGATGGGTGGGGAGGCTGCGGCGCAGCCGGACCGATTGCAATGCAACGCATGGGGGAATGCCCTCGGTTATCCCCTGTTCCCGGGGGCGCCGCCGCCCCTGATCTGAGGGCAAGACCTTAGGTCCTTTCCTTATGCCCATCCTCAAGTGGTCGGCGATTCGGCCGATGAAGGGGGCGAACCTTATTCTGTCCAACGTCCTCCTTCATGAAAACGTTCCTTAAGCTGTCGTTCCTCCTCCTTGCCCTGGCCGGTTCCGCCCAGGCCCAGTCCAAGACCGAGCCGCCGGTTCCGGTCCGCACCGTCCCGCCGGAGTATCCGGCCGCCATGCGCGACCAAAAGGCTTCGGGCGTCGTGACCGTGAACTGCCTCGTCGACGAGAAGGGCAATGTCACCGAGTCCCGCGTCGAGAAGTCCACCAACGAGGCCTTCGATCAGGCCGCGATCGACGCCGTCAAGCGCTGGAAGTTCAAGCCGGCCCGCCAGGACGGCAACCCGGTGCAGATCCGCGTCTCGATTCCGGTGCGCTTCGTCTTCGAAAGCTGAGCGCCGTCCGTTTCCCCAGCCCAAGTCCCCTCTGATCCCCTGCAGCCATGCGACATCTCACGATCGGCAAGAAAATCATCCTCGGCTTCGGTCTGCTCTTCGTCCTGCTGACCATTGTCGCAGGCATCGCCTACAACGCGTTGAACGGCGCAGGCACCGGCCTCACGCAGTTCTCGGACAGCACCCGTGAGACCAACGCCGCCGCGGCCTTGGATACGTCCATGCAGGGACTGAAGCTGCAGGTGAACGAGTTCCTCGCGACCGGTTCGCAGGAGAGCGTGAACGGCTATGCCGAATCGAAGAAGGTGCTCGAGGCGAACCTCGCCCAGGCCACCGAACTCACGGTCGATCCCACGCGTGCCGCGGAGCTCGGACGGGCCCGCGACCTGCTTGGTCAGTACGATTCCGCGTTTCGCGAACTCGTCGCCAACCATCAGGCCCGCGTGAAGGTCGAGCAGGAGATTCTCGCGCCCCAGGCCGGACGCATTGCGGACGGCCTGCAGCAGATGCTCGGCAAGTCCCGCACCGAGGGTGACATGAACGCCGCCTTCCAGATCTCGAATGCGTTGAAGGCGTTTTTCGAATCATCCAGCCACGTCAACGGCTACCTCCTCACGTCGGATCCGGCGAAGGCCGCCGCCGCCAGCGAGGCCCTGGCCGTCACCGCCGAGGAACTGGTCAACCTCGAGAAGGCCCAGCTCGAACTCGAGCGGCTCGACGAGACGTTGAAGGATGAGGCGAAAAAGGTGCTCATCACGTCCCTTCAGCAGGCCGCTGCCGGCTACAAGGAAGGCCTTGAGCAGGTCATGGCCGGCAAGCAGGCGCGCGACAAGATTATCGCTGAGCGGATCAACCGCCTCGCCCCGGAGTTCACCGCCGCGGTCGGTCGCCTCAAGGATTCCGTCTACGCCTTTCAGAGCGATCTGGGCGAGCGCACCCGCTCCGTCCAGGCGCGCAACGAAGTCATCATGCTCGGCGTCACCGGCGTCGGCATCGTGCTCGGCGTCTTCTGCGCGTGGATGATCACCCGCGACGTCACCGGCCTCATCACCCGCATTGCGTCCCGGCTCGCGACCGAGTCCGACAAGGCCAACGGCTCCGCCGCCCAGGTGGCCGACGCCAGCCAAGCCATGGCCCGCGGCGCCACCCAGCAGGCGGCCGCCCTCGAGGAGACCAGTTCGTCCCTGCACGAGATGGCCAGCATGACCTCCCGCAACTCGGAGAGCGCGCAAAACGCCAAGACCCTGGCCAATCAGACCCGCCAGACCGCCGACGCCGGCGCCGCCGACATGGAAGAAATGAAATCCGCCATGGACGCGATCAAGGGCTCCAGCATCGAAATTTCCAAGATCATCAAGACGATCGACGAGATCGCCTTCCAGACCAACATCCTCGCCCTCAATGCCGCCGTCGAGGCCGCCCGGGCGGGCGAGGCCGGACTCGGTTTCGCCGTCGTCGCCGACGAAGTGCGTAATCTGGCGCAACGCTGCGCCGGCGCCGCCAAGGAGACGGCTGAGAAGATCTCCGCCTCCACCGGCAAGAGCGAACAGGGCGCCCGCATCAGCGAGAAAATGGCCGCCAACCTCGCCGCGATCGTCGAGAAGACGCGCCAGCTCGACGAGCGCATCGCCGAGATCGCCCGTTCTTCTCACGAGCAGAGCGAGGGCATCAGCCAGCTCAACAGCGCCGTGGCCAGCATGGACAAGATCACCCAGGACAACGCCGCCCTCGCGCAGCAGTCCGCGTCTTCGGCCGACGAACTCAAGTCGCAGGCCGAACAGGTCCGCCTCGCGGTGGGCGATCTCATGCGCATGGTGCGTGGCGGCAGCGACGTGGCGGTGTCCGCATCCCACGTCGAGGCCGACGTTCCGCCGGCGCCCTCCGCCAAAGTCGTCACGCCGGTGGTGCGCGCCCGCGCTGTTCCGGCGATGGCCAAGACGGCCAAGTCGGCCAAGGAAACCGCTCCCGCCGATCTGTCGTTCCACGACCTCAGCTGAGGCCGGAGTCACCTTGCCTGTCCGTAAAGGCCGCGCCCGCCGGGCGCGGCCTTTGCTTTTTCCTGGGCGAAGCGGCCGGGCGGACCGAAAGCCGCGCTCAAGTTGTCCTTCCCCGCGACCGATTTGAACCTCAGGCGCCCCGCGCGGGCGCCGTTCCATGTCATGTTGACGCACGCTCGCAGCCGCCTCCGCCAGCTCCTGCCTTCGTCGCGCCCCGAGCCGGCCCCTGTGGCGCCGGCGGGGGCCGATGCAGCGCGGGCGGATTGCGTCTTTACCCAACACACGGCCCTTGCGCTGGCCCTGGCCGACGAACATGGCGCGATTGAGTGGGCCAATCCCGCGTTCGACCGCCTGCACGGCGGCGGACGGTCCAGTGTCGGCCGGCGGCTGGAGGACCTCGTTTCCGGCGCAGGCACGGAACCGATGGCCCTTGCCCGTCTTTGCGAGGCGCTGCTCTGGCGGACATCCTGTGAAATCGAGTATGCCGCCGAGGGTCCGTCGGAACGACCCCGCTGGCTCCAACTCCAGCTCGATCCGATTGCCGATGCGGGTGCCGGCCGGCCGCGCTTCTGCATTGTGCTGAGCGACATCACCCGCCGTCGCCAGGAAGAGGCCATGCAGCGCAGCGTGCTCGCACACGCCGCGCAAAGCATCGTGGCCACCGATGTCGAGGGCCGCATTGAGATGTTCAACCTCGGAGCCGAGCGCCTGCTCGGTCACCCCGCCGAGGAGGTGGTGGGCCGGATGCACCTCCACCAGTTGCACGATCCGCGCGAACTCGCCGACCAGGCGGCAGCCTGCTCCGCCCGCCACGGCCGGGTGGTCGAGCCGGGCTTCGAAGTCATTGTGCAGAAGGCGCGCGACACCGGACGTCCGGAGGAGCGCCAGTGGACCTACTTGCGGCGCGACGGCACCCGCGTGCCGGTGAGCGTGGCCGTCACGGCCATGCGCGACCCGCTCGGACGCCTCACCGGTTACGTCTGCCTCGCGAGCGACATCAGCCGGCGCCTCCAGGCGGAGGAGCGGCGGCGCGAATACGACCTGCGACTGCGCAAGATCGCCTCCCATGTCCCGGGCATGGTGTTTCAATTCCAACGCCTGCCCGACGGCCGGATGAGTTTTCCTTACGTCAGCGAGGGCGTTCGCGATGCGTTTCGCATCAGCCCGATCGATCTGGTCGAGGACGACGCGGTGCGCCTGATGCGAATCATCCACCCCGACGATCGCTGGCGCGTGGCGACGAGCGTGGTCCGCGCCGCGCGGGCGAAGGCGCGCTGGACCTGCGAATACCGGGTTCGGTTCGGCGACGGATCGGTCCGGTGGCATCACGGCCGGGCCCAGCCCGAGCCCCAGGACGATGGTGCCGTGCTCTGGCACGGGTACGTGGGCGACGTGACCGATCATCGGCTTGCGCAGCACGCCCTCGAGGAGAACCGGGCCTTCCTTCAAAGTATCTACGCCGGCGTCGACCTCGGCATCTTTGTCGTCGAGGTCAGCCCGGAAGGCGACTTTCGCCTGCTTGAGGTGAATCCTGCCTACGAACGCTTCACCGGACTGGCCAACGATGCGATCCGCGGCCGGCGGCTCGATGAATTGCTGCTGCGTTTCCCAAGCGCCGGCTTCGACACGTTGCGCGGCCTGAGCCGGCGGTGCGTCGACCAGGGGACTCCGGTCGAGTTCGAAGCGCGGCGGCTGCGCGATGGCGCCGAATTTTGGTCGCTTAACCGGCTCGTCCCGCTGCGCAACAGTGCGGGCCGGGTGTTCCGCCTCATCGGCAGTTCGCTCGAAATCACGGAGCGTAAGACGATCGAACTTCGCCTCGCCTCGCTTTCCGAGCGCCTCCGTCTCGCCACCGAGGCCGGTCGCATCGGCATCTGGGACCTTGATTTGTCCACCCGGCGCGTCGTCTGGGACGAGCGGATGTTTGCCCTTTATGGCCTTACCGCAGACGGCTTCGGCGGCGGAGTCGACCACTGGGCGGCCTGTATTCCGGACGGCGATCGCCAGCGCGTGATCGAAGAGCTGCGCGTCGCAGTCGAGCACAGCGTGCCGTTCGACACGTCGTTCCGCGTGCTGCGCCCCGGAGGCGAGGAACGCGAGGTCCGGGCCTGCGCACTCGTGCAACGCTCCGCCGACGGACGCGCCCTGCGCGTGGTGGGCGTCAATTGGGATGTGACCGACGAACGCCGGGCGCAGGCCGAGACGGCGCGCGCCCGCGACGAAGCCGAGCAATTCAACCGCCTGCTCGAGGATGCCCTGGATCGCGCCCACCTGCTCGCCAAGGAAGCCGCCGCTGCGACGGTGGCGAAGTCCGCCTTCCTCGCGAACATGAGTCACGAGATTCGCACTCCCCTCAACGCCGTCATCGGCATGAGCGGACTGCTGCTCGGCACCGGCCTCACTCCCGAGCAGCGCGAGTACGCCGAGACGATCCGGTCGAGCGGCAACTCGCTGCTCGCGCTGCTCAGCGACATCCTGGACTACTCGAAGATCGAATCCGGCCGGATCGAGCTGGAGCAGGTGGCGTTCGATCTGCGCGAGTGTGTGGAGTCGGCTCTCGACCTCCTCGCCGGCCGCGCGGGCGAAAAGGGCATCGATCTCGTCTACTGGATCGATGCGGACGTCCCCGCTGCGGTCACCGGCGATGTGACGCGCCTGCGCCAGGTGCTGGTCAATTTGCTCGGCAACGCGGTCAAGTTCACCGAGCGCGGCGAGGTGTGTCTGACGGTGGCGGTCACCGGGGGCGACGACGCCGGACGCCGGCTGCAGTTCGAGGTGCGTGACACCGGCATCGGCATCCCGGCGGAGCGGATGGACCGGCTCTTCGTGACCTTCAGCCAGGTCGACGCCTCGACCACTCGTGAGTACGGCGGCACCGGCCTTGGGCTCGCGATCAGCAAGCGCCTGGTCGAACTGATGGGTGGCCGCATCTGGGCGCGCAGCCAGCCCGGGGAGGGCAGCACCTTCTCCTTCGATCTCGTGGCGCCGGTCGCCCCGGCGCCGGCGCGCACCCTGCCGAGCGACCGCGTGCCGGAGTTCGCCGGCCGGCGTATCCTGATTTTGGATGCAAATACGACCAGCCGGCGCATCCTCGCGCTGCAGACGGCTGCCTGGGGCCTGCAGCCGTCGGCCCCGTCGACGGCCGCCGAGGCCCTGGAGGCCGCCGGTCAGGACGAGGGGTTCGCGCTTGCCCTCGTCGACCCGAATTTCCCCGGGCTCGAGCCGGAGCGGCTCAACGGCCTGCTCGCCCGCCGCGGCGAGGCGACGCCCACAATTGTGCTCACCGCCCTCGGTCGCGGCCGGGCTTCGGTCGGAGCCGATGCGGGGGGCTTTCTCAGCCGTCCGCTCAAGCCGGCCGTGTTGTTCGACCTGCTCCGCCAGTTACTGGGCAGCGGGGCGGCGCGCCCGGCCGAACCTGCGGCCCCGGCGCCAAACGAGAAACTCGCGCTTCGCCACCCGCTCGCGATCCTCCTGGTCGAGGACAACGTGGTGAACCAGCGCGTGGCCCTGCTGATGCTCCAGCGGCTCGGCTACGAGGCCGACGTCGCCGGCAACGGCTACGAGGCGCTCGCCGCCCTCGAACGCAAGACCTACCATCTCGTGTTCATGGACCTGCAGATGCCCGAAATGGACGGCCTCGAAGCCACCCAGGCCATTCGGGTGCGCTGGGTGGAGGGCCGGCGGCCGCGCATTGTCGCCATGACGGCCAATGCGTCCACCGCCGACCGCACCCGCTGCCTGGAGGCGGGCATGGACGATTTCATGAGCAAGCCCGTCCGCATGCCCGAGCTTTGCCGGGCGTTGCTGGCCACGCCGGCGGCCGTGCAAACCTGACCGCCGACGGTCAGGTCTTGAGATAGCTCTTGAGCATCCAGAGGGTCTTCTGGTGCCAGGCGATGCGCCCGATGGCGAGGTCCTCGGTCTCCGGATCCCCGTGCTCGCCGGCGGTGTCGCGCAGGCTCTTCAGGTCGTTCAGCACCTTCGCGTGGGCCGCGACCAGGGCGGTGACCGTGTCGCGGGCGGACAATGGGCCGCGCGGCTCCTCGAGCTGGGCCAAGTCGGCCAGCGTGCGCAGGCCGCCGGGGGCGCGGGCGCCGAGGGCACGCAGCCGTTCGGCGATCTCGTCACTGGCGGCGAAGAGGTTCTCGTACTGTTCCTGGAAAGCCTGATGCAGCGAGAAGAAGTCCGAGCCCTCGACGTTCCAGTGGGCCTCATGGGCAAGGGCCATCAGGCCGTACGTGCCGCCGAGCGTGCGCCGCAGTGCGGCGACGACGGGCGTTTCGGTTTCGAGGGGAGCGGTCCGGGTTTCGATCTTCATGCAACCATCTTAGCCGGACGCGACGGATTTGCAACGGCCGGCTCAGGTGCGCCCGGGCAGGCCGCTGCGCCGCGTGATCTGCCGGCGCACCCGCTCACCGAGGAAGTCAAGCAGCGACACGAGCACCAGGATCATGAGCAGCACGGTCGCGAAGCGGTCCCACTGGTAGTACTCCTGGTAGGTATGCAGTTGCAGGCCGATGCCGCCGGCGCCGACGTAGCCGATGATCGCGGCCGAGCGGATGTTGTATTCAAGCATCCACAACGAGGTGCTCCAGACCAGCGGGCGGGCGTTGGGCCAGAGGCCGTACTGAAACGTCTGCACCGTGCCGCCCCCGAGCGCACGCAGCGCGCGCGCGACCTCGGCGTCGACCGATTCGAAAGCGTCGCTGTAGAACTTGCCCAGATAACCCATGCTGTAGAAAGTCAGCGCGATCACTCCGGCGAACGGATTGGCGCCGACAATGGCCACCGCGATCAGGGCCCACACGAGGCTGGGGATCGTGCGGATGCCGTTCATCAGCATGCGCGTGCAGAACACGAGCCACCCCGGCGCGAGGGTCCGCGCTCCGGCGACCGCGAGCGGCAATGACAGCACGATGGCGAACAGCGTGGCCATGGCGGCGATCTGGATCGTCTCGCCCAACGCCGCAAACGCGTCGCCGAGCACGGAGAAATCCGGCGGGAAGAACCGGCCGGCGAACCGGGTGAAGTTCGCCCAGTAATCGAGCTCGCGCCCGGAGCCCCCGAGCACGCCGACCGAGGCCGCCACGAGCACCAGGAAGAGCACCAGAGACAGGTTCGCCACCGTGATGCGCGCGTGCCACGGCAGGTCGCGGTAAGGCGGCGGGGTCGGCGCAGGCGGGGCCGTGCCGGCGGGCTTGTCGCGTCCGTCGTTCATGCAACTCCGGCATGGGCCGGTCCGACCGCGCGGATGCGCCACGCCTCGGGATCGAGCGGGTTGAGGCTCAGGGCATAGTCGGCAAAGCGTTCGACCAGCGAGGCGTCATGCAGGACGCAGATCACGGTGCATTGCCGTTCCTGCGCCTGCTGGCGCAGTAGGCCGAGCACCCGGCCCGACAGGTAGGCGTCGAGTTGGGAAACCGGTTCGTCGGCGAGGATGATCTCCGGCTCCTGAAAAAGGGCGCGCAGCAGGGCCGTGCGCTGCTGCTCACCGCCCGACACTTCGCACGCGCGGCGGTGCGCGTAGGTGCCGAGTCCAAGATCGTGCAACATCCGCCACGCCTGCTCGCGGTCGGAGCGGGGGAAGCCGATCAGCGTGCGCCACCACGGGTAACGCGCGAGCCGGCCGGCGAGAATGTTGCGCAGCAGCGTGCTCTGTCCGCTCAGCGCGAAATGCTGGAAGACGATGCCGATCTTCGGCTGATAAGCCGCCGGCGTATGCGTGCGCTGCTGGCGGCACCGGAACGACACCTCGCCTTCGGAGGGCGTGAGCAACCCGGCCAGGCAGGCGAGCAGGCTGGACTTGCCCGCGCCCGAGCCACCCACGACCGCGATGACTTTTCCCCGCGGCACCTGCCACGAGAGGTTGCGAAACAGCCAGCGTTCGTTGCGGCAGAGGCCGACGTTCGACAGCGTCAGATGGGAGTTCGAAACGGCGGCCTCCACGGGCGGACTCAGCGCGCGTTGCTCAGGAATTCGAGGGCCGCGCGCAGTCCGCCAAGGTGGGTGTCGGCGTCGACGGAGATCAGCTTCGAAGTGAAGAGGCGGTCGCGCAACGCGTGGTTCTCTGGCGCATTGAGCGTCTCAAGGGCGGCCTTCAGGCTGGCGCGATCGGCCGGGCTGAGCGACGCGCGCACCGCGATCACATGCGTCGGCACCGGACCCTGGGTGGCGATGCGCTTGAGCCGGCCGCGTTGCTCCGCCGTCAGGTGCTTGTCCTCGTCGAGCACGTAGTAGCTGACCGCCGCGGCCTCGGCTTCGCCGCTCAGCACACGCTCGATCGCCGACACGTAGCCGGTGCCGTAGATGACGTGGTTGCGGCCAAAAAACTCCTCGGCATTGGCTGTGGCAACCAGGCCCTTCTGCTTCAGGTCCCACATCGGGATGACGTAGCCGGAGGTGCTCGTGCGGCTGGCGAAGGCAACCGGCTTGCCGCGCAGGTCCTCGACCTTGGTGTAGGGCTTGTCCTTCAACGCCACCCAGTAGCTCGGGTAGCTCGGCTTGCCGTTGATCTCGCCGGCGAGCAGGAGATCGGCCGCTCCGATCTTGCGCGCGTTGACCATGTCGGTGGCGCTCAGGTAGCCGAGGTCGACCGTGCCGTTGGCCAGGCCTTCCAGAATGACCGCCGAGGTGAGCGGGATGATCACATCGACCGGCTTGCCGAGGCGTTCCGACAGGTAGGCCGAGAGGCTTTTCCGCTCCTGGGCCATCAGCTCGGGGTCCTTGTCAGGCTTGAGCGCGATCACGACGCGGGCCGGCGAACCTTGGGCGGCGGGAAGGGTGAGGGGGAGGACGAGGGCCGCCAGGAAGGCGAGAATGAGACCGGCTTTCATAGGGAGGGTGACTTTGGGTTTAAGACGTCGCAAGGCAAGCGATGGAAACACAAAAGGCCCGCGCTCGCAGTCGAGCGGCGGGCCTTGCAAGGCGCTCGCGTCAGCCCGGCGCTCAGAACCGCACGTCGATACCGCCGATCCAGGTGCGCGGAGCGCCCGGGCGGGGGCCGATCGGCACGCGGGAGGAGATATACTCCCAGTCGAGCAGGTTGGTGACGGCGAGCTTCACGCGGGTGCGGTCATTGAGGCGGTAGTGCACGGCGGCATCGAGCAGCAGGAAGGCGTCCACCCGGCCATAGCGGCTGTCGGCGGCCGGCTGCAGGCCGGCGGCGGCGTTCGCATCCGGATTGATCAGCTCGCGCGCATTGTTGGCCGAGGCCCAGGTGGCGGGCTGGAAATAGGCGTCCACGTAGACGCCCCACGGGCCGCGTTCGAGCCCGCTGCCGAGGGCGAGCTGGTACTCGGGGATGTAGGGCAGGGCGTTGCCCTTGCGCCCGCCGGAGAAAATCGACTCCACCACACCGCCGCTGTTGCCGGTGGCATTCACGTCGTTGCCGAGCCGCGCGCGGGTGTAGGTGGCGCTGAAGGTCCAGGGATTGCGGAAGCCCCAGCCGCGGGCGACCGAGGGGTCGTAGGCCAGGGCCAGCTCCACGCCCGTCGTATCCACTTTCCCGATATTGCTGGTCTGGCCGGCCCCGCCGCCGCCGCCCGCGTTCTGCTCGACGATGAGGTTCTCGAAGGCGGTGTGGAAACCGATGAGCTCGGCCGAGAAGTCGCGACGGTTGTGGTAACGGAGTCCGCCTTCGACGCCGACCGAGGTCTCTTCCTCCAGCGTGTTGCCGGCGCTGGTCGGGCCCGGCGGCGAGATGCCGCGGTGCACCCCGGCCAGCCAGGTGAGGTTCTCCGACTGGCGCCAGGTGGCGCCGAGGCCGGGGGCGAAGTACTCGATGGTCTTGCGCGACCGGGCTGTCTCCTGGCTCAGGGTCGCGACGGCCGTGCTCCGGCGGATGTCCGTGTAGTCAATCGTCTCGAAGCGTACTCCGGGCGTGAGGGTGAGGGCGCCGAGGCTGATGCGGTCCTGCACGAACAGCGCGAGGGCATCTGATTCGGCCCGGCGGTTCTCCTGGGTGCCGGGGATGCCGGCGGTGGAGCGGCCCGCGGAACCGTCGGCCGCCTGGGTGTAGACATCATCCCACTGGAAACGGTCGGCAAAGTCGTTGTGCCACCGCGCCCCTGCCTCGAGGCTGTGGGCGACGTCGCCGGTATGGAAGGTCCAGAAGGCGAGCGCATCGACGCCCTCGGCGCCGTAGGCGCGGTTGTTGGCCCGCACCCGTAGCCGGCCCGCCGCCTGCCCCTTCAGCACGTTGATGATCTCGGTGCCGTGCTGGCCGGCGAGCGCCTCGCCGAGATTGAGATATGTGCCGGTGCCGACGCTGGCGCCGTCGAGCTTGTACCAGTTGCGCGCGAAGTCCGTGCGGTAGGCCGTGAGGCTCAGCGTGAGGGTGTCGGAGGGCTTCACCACATAGCGGGCGGAAAGGCGTTCCTGCTCGGTGATGATTTCGTCGTAACGCGACGCGGCGTAACGGCGGAAGGGATTCGCCCGGAAATCCCCGTCGGTCAGGCCGAGGTAGGTCTCGTTCGCATCGATGTCGGTGCGGCCGTATTTGAATTCCAACGACTGGGGCAGGGTGCCTTTGAAGTCGAAGCGGAGTTTCACCATCGGCTCGTTGCGGTCGAAACCGGTCTGGTTCGATCCGGCGTACGCCCCCGAAGGGGACGCGTCGATCGTCTTGAAGCCGTCGGTCTCGCGGTAAACGTTCTCCACCAGATAACCCACGGTCGCCCACGAGGTCTCGAGCCGGCCGCCGTACGAGGCGTGCAGGCGCACGTCGCGGTTGCTGCCGAACGACGCGCTGAGGTAGCCGCTGGCCTCCCGCGGAATCGGGGTCGACAGGTAGTTGATCACCCCGCCGGTGGACTCCGGACCGTACTTGATCTGGCTCGAGCCTTTTAGGACCTCGAGTCCGCTCATGCGCCCGGTGTTGGGAGTGTAGTAGGCGGCCGGATCGGAGTAAGCGGCCGGGGCCATCAAGATGCCGTCCTCCATCACCGTGATCTTGCCGTTCCGGGTGGTGGATACGCCGCGCAGCGAGACGTTGGGGAACAGGCCGTAGCCGTCCTCCTGTCGCATGTAGACGCCCGGGGTGCGGCGGATGACCTGATTGAGGTCATCAAAGGCAAAGGTCCGAATCTCGCGCGCCTCGATGAACACGCCCGAGCCGGGCAGGCGTTCCACATTTTCCTTCGAGCCGATCACGCTGACCGCGGCGAGAGCGACCACGTCGCCAAACCCGGCACCGTCCTGCGCAGCCGGCGTCTTCACCTCTTGGGCGGACGCGGCCGTGTACGCTGCCAGACTGGCGACGACGCCAGTGATCAAGACGACAGGACCGGTGACTCGGAACGTAGGCATGACGATGAGGCCTTAAAGCGAAGTTGGGACTCGGTCTCAGTCAACATAAAAGAGACAGAGTCTCAAATTCAGTATGATATTGAGACTGACTCTAGCTTTCTCGTCATGGCCGATCTGTCGGCGCGATTGACCCCGGACGGGGGCTCTCGTTTAACCCGCGCATGGTCGAGAGCCTTACGGTGAATCTAGGTGAGCGCAGTTATCCGATTTTCTTCGGCTCCAACCTGAATGGCCGTATCCGGAGCGACGTGGAGGCCGCGCGGGCGGCAGGGCGGAAGGTCGCGGTGGTGACGGACGCCAACCTGGCCCGGGCGCAGGGAGCCGCGTTGACCGAGGCCTTTGGCGACGCGCCGGCGTTGGTGTTGCCGGCAGGGGAGGAGACCAAGTCCCTTTCCGAGTTTGGCCGGGTGCTCGATTTCCTCGCGGAGCACCGGCTCGACCGGTCGGCCGTGTTGTTTGCCGCGGGCGGGGGTGTCATCGGTGACCTCGCCGGGTTTGCCGCGGCGGCCTTTCTGCGTGGCATCGAATTCCGTCAGGTGCCAACCACCTTGCTGGCCATGGTCGACAGTTCGGTGGGCGGGAAGACCGGACTCAATTTGAAGGCGGGCAAGAACCTGGTCGGCGCCTTTCATCAGCCGGCCGCGGTGTACATTGCGACCGATCTACTGGGCTCGCTGCCGGCGCGCGAGTTCGCCGCCGGCATGGCCGAGGTCATCAAGACCGGCCTGTTGGGCGACGCCAGTCTCTTTGCCCGCCTCGAGCGCGAGCCGCTCACCGTCCGCAGCACAGACCTGGCGGCGATCGTGCGCACCTGCTGTGCGCTGAAGGCGCGGGTGGTGGAGGCGGACGAGCGCGAGACGGCGAAGGAGGGCGGGCGCGCCCTGCTGAACCTCGGCCACACCTTCGGCCACGCCATCGAGCAGGTCACCGGCTACGGCGCCTACCTCCATGGCGAAGCCGTTGCAATCGGCCTCGCCGCCGCGGCCCGGCTGTCGCAGAAACTCGGATACATCGAGGATGCCGCGGTGGCGCGGATCGAGGCGGTGCTCGCCGCCCACGCGCTGCCCGTGCGCCTTCACGCCCCCCTGCCGCTTGATGCGCTGCTCGCCGCCATGGCCCGCGACAAGAAGGTCCGCGCCGGCGCGCTCCGCTTTGTCGTCCTTCGCCGTCTCGGCGAAGCCGCCACCCAGGGCGGCATCGCCCCCGACCTCGCTGCCGCCGCCTTCCGCGAAGTCGGCGCGGCGTGACCCGGACGCCGCCCCTCGCCTCTCGCGCCCGACCTTTGACATGCGCCCGGCGACGTGCGACAGCTCTTGGTCGCGCCTCCCGGCTTCCCGCCTTTTTCTCCGCGTCCCGACTTCCTCCGCTTCCACCCTCCATGTCTGCCATCGACGAAGGCATCGTCCGCGAGTACTTCGAACAAAACGGCTTCCTCGTCCGCCAGGTGCGCAAGTACCAGGTGACCGCCCGCCGGAAGAGCGGTGACGAGGAGATCGACCTGCTAGTCTACAATCCGGCCTGGGTGCGGGACTCGCGCAAACCCGACTTCCTGCTCTTCTCGAGCGAATTGCCCTACCTCCACCGGGCCGTGGTGTCGGTCAAGCCGTGGCACACCAACGTCTTCTCGCCCGCCATCCTCAAGGGCAGCCCGGAGATCTTCCGTTTTCTCGAGGAGAACGTGGTCAAGGAGGCCACCCGGCTCTTCCCGGCGTCGGGCGACGAGGACACCGGCGACCTGACCAAGATCCTGGTATTGCCCAGCCTCCCGACGGCCGAGCCGTTCCGTTCCCAGAGCGTGGCCTTGCTCAAGGAGAGGGGCGTCGACGCGATCATCTCCTTCCGCGCCATGCTGCTCGACCTGCTCGAGAAGATCGAAAGCAACCAGAACTACACCAAGAGTGATACGCTGCAGGTGATGCGGATTCTCAAGAACTACGACCTGCTCAAGGATGCGCAGTTGGATCTGCCCGGGGCGCGCAAGGGAAGGTCCTGAGAAAATCACCGAGGCCAAAGGTCCGGCGCTCAAGGAACGCCAAGGTCCCCGTGTTGCCCAACCGCGCTTTTCTGGCTGAACGTTGAAACCTTTGTTTGAGATTTGGAATTTTGGCGTCTGAGATTTTTCCCGTGATTCACCCCACTGCGATCGTCGAACCCAACGCCGTGCTCGGCGCCGAGTGCGAAATCATGGCCGGCGCGATCGTGACCCGGCACAGCGTGCTCGGTGAACGGGTGGTGGTGCATCCGCACGCCGTCGTCGGCGGGGATCCGCAGTACCTCAAGTTTGACCGCACCACGGCGTCGCGGGTGGAGATCGGCGCCGGCTCGGTCGTGCGGGAGAATGTTACCCTCAACCGGTCCATCCACGCCGGGCAGGCGACGGTGGTCGGGGCCCGCTGTTTTCTGATGGCGAACTCGCACGTTGGCCACGACTGCGTGGTGGCGGACGACGTGGTCCTGGCCAACAACGTCATGCTCGCGGGCCACGTCACGGTCGGTGCGTACACGTTCATCGGCGGCGGCGCCGGCATTCACCAGTTCGTGCGCATCGGCGCGAGTGCGATGGTGGCCGGGCTCGCCCGCATCACGCTCGATGTGCCCCCGTTCACCATGGTGGCCGAGCGCGACGAAGTCATTGGGCTCAATTTGGTCGGTCTCAAGCGACGGGGCTTTTCGCGCGAGGCGATCCGTGAGCTGAAAGAAGCGTTTCGTGTCGTGTTCTTCACGTCGGGCAACATCCGGACCATCGCCGCGGCCCACGCGGCCACGGTCACGACCCCGGAGGCGCGCCACTTCCTCGACTTCTTCGCGGGCGGGAAACGCGGCTTTGGCCGGGCGCGGCGCGAGGGCAGTGCGGACGGCGCCGATTCGGCACGGTCTGTGCAGGAGTGACGGCATGAAACCGCTGGCCCTCACCTGTGGCGATCCGGCCGGAGTGGGGCCGGAGATCATCGCCGGCTGGCTGGCCCGCCATCCTCAGGAAGCCGCGGACGTGGCCGTGCTCGGGCCGCACCGCTGGCTCGACACCCTGCCGTTGCGGGCCGATCAGAGGATTGCCGTGGGGTTGGAGGAGTTCACCGCCGTCCCGGGCGTGCCTACGGCCCAGGGGGCCCTGGTGGCGTGGGCTGCCATGGACCGCGCTGCGGCCGGCTGCCGGCTCGGGGAATTCTCCGGGGTGGTCACCGGTCCGGTCAGCAAGGCCCGGCTGGCCGCGATCGGCTACGGGCATCCCGGGCAGACGGAGTTCTTCGCCGCGCACTGGGGCGGCCAGCCCACCATGGCCTTTTGCGGGGGACGCCTCCGCGTGATGCTGCTCTCCTGGCACGTACCGCTGCGGTTGGTGCCCGATCAGCTCACGGCCGACAACGTTGTCCGGTCGGTGCGAGCGGCCGACGAACTGGCCCGCGCCTTTGGGGTCAAGGTGCCCCGCATCGGCGTCTGCGGGCTCAATCCGCATGCCGGCGAAGACGGACTGCTGGGCACCGAGGAGCGTGAGATCCTGGATCCGTTGCTCGACACCCTTCGGGCTGAGTTCCCCGGCCTATCCCGCAGCCAACCCGGCGACACCCTGTTCGCCCGCCAGCTCCGGGGGGAGTTCGATGTGGTGATCGCCTTGTACCACGACCAAGGGCTGGCCCCGCTCAAGGTGATCGATTTTGACGAGGCGGTGAATGTCACGCTCGGCCTGCCGCATGTGCGCACGAGTCCGGACCATGGCACGGCCTTTGGCCTCGCGGGCAAGGGCCAGGCCTCGGGCACGAGTTTCGCCAATGCGGTCACGGTCGCGCGCCAGCTGGTGGCGTTGCGTACCGCATAGACGAGCCGCGCGCTTGCGTTGCCCGTCCTCCGGGCGATAGTGCGGCGTCATGTCTGCTGCGTCCGACACCATCGCTCCCGTGCCTGCTCCCGCCTCCGCGCCGGCGTTGCCGGAGGGGGTGCGCCTGGGGAACGAGAACCTCGTGCGCCTGACCGAGGCGGCCGGCACCAAGGTCACGGCATTGATCGCCCGGGAGCAAAAGGGGCATTTCCTGCGCATTGCCATCACTGGAGGCGGCTGCAACGGCCTCAGCTACAAGCTCCGGTTTGCGCCGGAGCCCAAGCGGGGCGACATCCTGGTGCGGACGGCCGGCATCGAGGTGATCGTGGACGCCAAGACCGCCCTCTACCTGAAGGGGACCGTGCTCGACTACTCGAACAAGCTCATCGCCGGCGGTTTCAAGTTCTCCAACCCCAACGCCAAGGCGAGCTGCTCCTGCGGGGAGAGCTTCAGCGTCTGAGAGCGCTTACGCGCAAAGCTCAAACCCCAAGCGGCCAAATCCCAAAAGGCAGCGCGGCGCGTTTGGCGCCGCAGGGGGGGCGAAGGCAGGACCGATGTTCGGAACGCTGCCCGCTTCGAGTATTCAGCGCCGCAGGCGCGCCCTGGTTTGGGATTTGGACCTTTGTGATTTGTGCTTTATCGACGGAGTTCCGCTCCGCCGATCCCCACTTCGTGATTGTCTTCCCGGCATCCCGGGGCAGGATTAGGACGCCCTAGCACAAGAAAACCTCTCATTGATGGCCAACTCGTCTCCCTCCAGCGGCGGCCGCCCTGGTTACTATCAGCGTCGCAACAACGACCCGTTCGCGAACATCCGTCGCAACAATCGCATCCGGGTCCCGTCCGTCCGGGTCATTTCCCCCGAGGGTAAGCAGCTCGGCATCCTGCCGACCGAGAAGGCCCTGCAGTTGGCCACCAGCGTCGGCCTCGATCTGGTCGAGGTTGCCCCCAACGCCACCCCGCCGGTGTGCCGGATCATGGATTTCGGCAAGTACGTCTACGAGGAGCAGAAGAAGAGCTCTCACTCGAAGGCGACGGCGAGCAAGATCAAGGAGATCGAGTTCAGCGCCCGCATTGCCGACGGCGACTTTCACACCAAGCTGCGCCACGCCGAGGAATTCCTCGCCCATGGCAACAAGGTGAAGCTCCGCCTCAAGTTCCGCGGCCGCGAGCTCGCCCACACCGAGATCGGTTTCGCCGTCATGCAGAAGGCGCTCGATGAGCTGAGTGGCATGGGCCACCCGGACAACGAGGCCAAGCTGATGGGCAAGCAGATCAACGTCATGCTGACGCCCCATCCGGTGAACAAGCGCAAGCCGAAGTTCCACACCGCCGAGGAACTCCAGAAGCGCGCGCCGCAAGAGGCGCACGAACACTCGGACTGAGGCGCCGCGATGAGTCGCCGCCTCGCCCGCGGTTGGATGGCCCTGCTGGTCGCGCTGGTCGCCGGTTGCATCCTGCCGTCCGGCCCGCTCGCTGCCGCCGCCCACAGCGGCACCCGCACCCCGCCGCCCGCGACCGTACGCCTCGGCGGCGAGGAGTACGTCGAGGCGCGCGCCGTCTTCGCCCGCTTCGGACTTAAGCCCGTGGTGCTCGAGGCCGGACGCCGGCTACGGTTCGAGAGCGCGTGGTCCAAGATCGAACTCGAGGCCGACCGGCGCGAAGCACTCGTCAACGGCCTGAGGGTCTTTCTCGGCGCCCCGGTCCTCGTGCACCGCCGCACCTTGCACCTGAGCAAGATCGACGCCGACCGCCTGTTCACGCCCATCCTGCGACCCGCCACCTACGCGGCGTCCGCGCCGGCGTTGAAAACCATCGTGGTCGACGCGGGGCATGGCGGACGCGACACCGGCACGCAGAATCCGCGGCTGAAGCTGGACGAGAAAGGGGTCACGCTCGACGTCGCGCGCCGGCTTCAGGTCCTGCTTGAGCGCGAGGGCTACCAGGTCGTGCTCACCCGCACCGACGATCGGTTCGTCGACCTCGAGGAACGAGCCGCCATCGCCAACCGCGCCAAGGCCGATCTGTTCGTCAGCATTCACTTCAACGCCGTGGCCAACGCTCCCACCGTGCGCGGCACCGAAACCTACATCATGACGCCGCGCCACCATGCGTCGACCCAGCCCGAGCGCGATAAGTCCATGGTGCCGACCTTGTATCCGGGCAACGCGCGCGATGTCTGGAATGCGGTGCTCGGCTACCAGATTCATCGGCAACTGCTCGACCAGCTCGGAACCTTCGATCGTGGGCTCAAACGTGCCCGGTTCAAGGTGCTCACGTTGCTCGACTGCCCCGGGGTCTTGATCGAATCGGCGTACCTGTCCAACGACGCCGAGGCCGAGAAGGTGCGCACCGCTTCGTACCGCGACCGTCTCGCCGAGGCCATCGCCGCCGGCATCCGGGCCTACGGGGTCCAGCTCGAGGCGGCGAAAAAGGGCTGACCCAAATTGGGCGGGCAACAAAAAAGGCGGACGCTCGTTGCGTCCGCCTTGCGCCGACCGCCGATGGGCGCGGCTCAGAGTTTTTCGACGATGCGATCGGCGAGGCCGTACTCGATCGCTTCCTTCGCCGTGAGGTAGAAGTCGCGGTCGGTGTCGCGTTCGATGCGTTCCAGGGGCTGGCCGGAGGCCTTGGCGAGGATCTGGTTCAGCTCCGCCCGGATCTTCTCCATCTCCTGGGCCTGGATGTTGATGTCGGTCGCCGGACCGGTGAACCGGCCCGAGATCAGCGGTTGGTGAATGAGCACGCGGGCGTGCGGGTAGAGCAGGCGACGGCCTTTCTTCGCTCCGCTAAGCAGGATCGAACCCATCGACGCCGCCATGCCCGTGACCACGACCGTGATCGGCGACGAGATCATTTGCATCGTGTCGAACACCGCCATGCCGGCCGTGATCGAGCCACCCGGGGTGTTGATGTAGAAGGTGATCTCCTTGCCGGGGTCGACGGCCTCGAGGTAGAGCAGCTTTTCCGTCATGTCCTTCGCCGTCTCGTCGGTCACGGCGCCCCAGAGGAAGAGCTTCCGCTGTTCGAGAAATTTGCGCTGCACGATCGCACCGACCGGAGCGGCGGCGGCCTTCTCCTTTGTTTCCGTCTCCTCGTCATCGTCCTCGTCGTCGTCGAGACGGGGCAACGGAGCGTTCAGGCCAGGTTGGAGATGATCGAAATGCATAGGCCGCCAACGTTGGTGCTCGGATGCATTTTGGCAAGGGCTGGCCTTGGACCGTGTCTCTGATTCTGCCCGGGTGGGAGGGCGCGTCCCCGCGCCCGCAGCGAACACAGCCGGACCCGCGTCCACCGTCCGGCCTGCGACCGCGCCGTTCAAGCTAAGCGCGGAGGGCCCCGCGTTGACCGTGGGCAGTCGTCCGGCTCGGGCAGGCACGCCGCGCCGCAACGCGCCCGCGATGTCCGCCGCGCCGGGTGCCCGCGTAGGCCCGAGTCGGATACGCCGGCATTCCTGCCCCCGTCGGCCGATGGGGACATGCGTAAGGCACTGGCGTTTGGCCGGCGGAATTTTACGAAAGGCGCGCCGTCTCGTGCCGATAGCAGAGGGAACGATTTTTCGTCCCATGATCGCCGAGCTCTCCTCCCTGTCTGGCAGCGGCCTGTCTCCCGAAGACCTCATTCGGGGGGTAAAGGACCTGCCGTGCGCGCCCAAGGTGCTGCCGCGCCTGAAGCGGGTGCTGGGTGATGCCAATGCCTCGCTCGACGAGATCGTGGGCTTGATCCGGCTCGATCCGGCCATCGCCGCCCGGGTGCTGCAGGTGGCGCACAGCGCCTATTACAGCCAGGGTTTGCGTTCGTTGAGCATCGAGATGGCGGTCCAGCGCATCGGCTTTGCCGAGGTCTACGACTTGGTGTCGTACGCGGTCGCATCCCAGGTGCTGATCCGGCCCCTCGAGGTGTATTCGATCGAGGCGGACGAGCTGTGGCGCCAGTCGGTCGCCTGCGCCCTGGCCGCCGAGTGCCTGGCGGCCCGCACGGGCGAGGACCGTCAGGTCGCCTACACGGTCGGTCTCTTGCACGGCCTGGGCATGGTCGTGGTCAACGCCTGGTCCCGTGAGCATGCGCCCATGCTGCGGCTCTCCACGGCCGGACTGCCGCGCGAGGCCACCGAGGCCGAGCGCAGCTTCTTCGGCTTCACCCACGCCGAGGTGGGGTCCGCCTTGCTGCGCGACTGGGAATTCCCGCTTTCGATGTCCGAGCCGGTCCGTTGGCAATACGTGCCGCGCGCCTCGGTGGGCCACGTGCGCATGGCCAGCCTGTTGCTCGCCGCCAAATGGCTGCGCAGCGCTGCCTGCGCACCGACGGCGGTCCCGCCGCCCTTGCCCGATCCGGGCCATCTTCAACCGTTGGGTCTCAACCCGGCCGTCCTGCCGGTCATGGTGCCCGATGTGGTCCGCCGGCTCAAGGAAGTCAGTTCGCTGCTCGACCTCGCCCTGCCTTTCCAGGCCGCGGAAGGCCGTCATCGGTTCCCCGTTCCGCCGGGACACGCCGCCTGAGGCGGTGCCCCGTTGCCGTGAGTCGCGGCGCCCGCGGGCGCCGCACCGGCGCGTCACGAGACGCGCGAGTAGATCTTCTGCAGCATGCTGGCCGACGCGGCCGGCACCGGCGTGGCAGGCTTCGCGGAAGCGAGGCTGGCGCGGAGCAGGAGCTGCTCGTTTTCCTTGTCGAGCTGGATGATCTGGAGAATGCGCGCGCGGGTCTTCTCGAGCAGCGCCTGGGTCGGTCCGTCTTTGGCCGAGGCGGCGGGCAGGGCGCGGAGTGCGATCAGCGAGGCGTCGAGGCGCTCCAGCAGCTGGCGTTTGCGCTCCAGCAGGGCGGCGTCGGGCGTCCGCTGGTGCTGGCGCAGGAACCGGTTCTCATCGAGCACGCACTGATGCAGGTCGTCGCACAGGGCTTGGTGTTGCTCGAGGAGGTTCGGTGAGGTCATGGGGCGGTGGAGGGAGGCGTCGGCGCCGGGACCGGCGCCGGCTTGGGCTCCTTGGTCTCGAAGACGGAGGTCATGTGTTGACCGAGATTTTGCCTCCAGTCGAGATGCGACCGTCGCCACGAGGCCATGCGGCCGAGCTCCGCGAGATTGGGCAGCTGGGCGGGATCGATGGCGGCGGCGATGCGTTCGTACGTCGACGCAGCCCGGTCCGTCATGCCGAGTCGCTCGTAGCAAAGGGCGAGCTGGTAGCTGACCGGCAGCTGCCACGAGGGTTCGTCGGAGAGCGCGGCCAGCGCGGTGTAGAGGGTGTGGGCGTTGAGCGGATCGCCGTTCTGGAAAAACTCGTTCGCGAGCTGGTTGCCGGTGCGGCGTTGCCAATAGGCCCAGCGCTTCGGGTCGGTGGCGACGCGGGACTTCTCCGCGCGCAGCAGGTCGAGCGTGACCGCCAGGGCTTCCTGGGTGCGGCGCAGGGCATGGAGGTCGACCGCGAGCAGGTAACGGGCTTCCGGCACGTTTTCGTCGTCCGGCCATTGCTCGAGGTAGTCGCGGAAGGTGCGGACGGCGCCTTCGAGGTCGCCGCCGAGATGCTGCGCATAGGCCGCCTTGAAGTGGGCGCGGGCGCGGTCCTCCGGCACGAGGTCGAGCAGGCGCAGGCGGGAGAAGAAGCGCTGGGCCTCGGCGAAGTTGCCCGACTGGAAATGGGTTTCGGCAATCTCGAACTGCGCGGTCTTCGCGAGCTGCTGGTAGTGGTCGAAGCCCTCCTTGGGCAGCTTCAGCGTCGAGTTGATCACGCTGTAGAACCGCGTGATCGCGATCTGGTGCGCGCCCATGGCGCGCTGCGTCCGGCCGAGGTCGAGCAGGACCTCCGGCACGCGGGCGTCACCGGGGTAGTCCTTCAAAAAGCGTTCGAAGACCGCGACCGCCTTGGTCAGCGTGCCTTCCTTGCGGTGCATGCGAGCGAGGCCGAGCAGCGCCTCCTGCACCTGTTCCGGGGTGGTCAGGGTGTTTTTCAGCACCTGGTGGTACGCGATGGCGGCGGCATCGAAGTCGCCGCGGTCGCTCAGCCCCTTGCCCAGCTTGAGCAGGCTCGCGAGCTCCTCCGTCACGGCTCCCTCCACCGCCGGCGCCGGCGCCGCCTCGACCTGGGCAGGTGCGGCGGCCGTCTCCGTCTCCGCCCGAAGGAGGGCGGACAGGAGCAGGCCGGGCACGATGAGCAGGGACGAGGCGGAACGCAGGCGGCGGACGGTGGACATTAAGGGAGCCGATTATAGGTGGCAGAACTGGGCGGCATCGGCGTGGAGGGAACGGCTTGGCGAGGCACCGGGACCATGAGGGTGGTGCCCGCTTCGCCGGCCTTCGTGCCGGGCAGCAGGAAAAAGGGAAGAAAGTCCTCCGGACGGACCGTGGCGTGAAGCTCGTCGACGAGGATGGGACTCGGCGTGCGCTCTGGCCCGGCTTTGGCCGGAGGGGAGCTTGCTCCCCCGGTTGAGGTTGGACCCCGTTCGGCGACCGTTGCCGTCGACTCCTCGTCCGTGGCCGCGACGGGTGTCGGGTCCTGTACGGGCAGGGAGGCTTGGGTGACGATCGTTGCGTCCGACGGAGACGGACCAGTGACGGTCGTCTCGTCGGTAGGGGCGAGGCTCGCCGGCCAGGGCGCAGGCGGCGGCGGTGCGAGCTGAAATCTCAGCGGCACCGGACCGACTTGGCGCAGGTAAGGCGACGGAGCCTCGGGTTCCACGCGCACCGGTAACCCCGCCGAAGGACGGGGTCGCGGCGTGCCCACGGCATACTCGGGCAGCAGCACCGGAAGGAGCAGCAGCGCGAGCATGCGCGAGGACGGACGCACCCGTGAGGGGGTGCGCGTTGGTTCGCGATGGTTCATTACGTGAAAGACATTCCATGTTATGGATCGTCTGATTTGCCCGCGCTCAACATCGGCACAACGCGGTCGATCTGTAGGGTTTCCCCGGGTGAACCCCCTGTGTCCAAAGCTGCTTCCTGCCATGGAATTGCGCGACCTCGTGCATTGACCTCCTGGCGTCGCCGGACTTCCTTCAACCCATGCTACCCCGTACCCTTCGGCACGCCGCCCTTTGGCTCGGCGCCGCCGCCTTCGCGTTCGTTTCCGTCGCCCCCGCCGCCGAACCGCTCAAAGCCCTCCTGATCACCGGAGGTTGTTGCCACAACTATGCATTTCAGTCCCAGGCCCTGACCGAGGGGATCAGTCGCACCGTCCCCGTGCAATGGACGGTCATCAATGAGGGTGGCCGCGGCACGCGCGCCCAGATCCCTCTTTACGACAACCCTGCCTGGGCCAAGGGCTACGATGTCGTCGTGCACAACGAGTGCTTCGCCGACACGACTGACGAGACCTATTTGCGCAAGATTGTGGCCGGCCACGGCGCCGGCGGCACCCCGGCCGTCGTGATCCATTGCGCGATGCACAGTTACCGCGCTGCGACCATCGACGACTGGCGCGAGTTCCTCGGGGTCACCAGCCGTCGTCACGACCACCAGAGCCGTTATCCGGTGAAGCTCGTGGCCCCCGACCACCCGGCCATCAAGGGCTTCCGCACCGACTGGGTCACGCCGATGGATGAACTCTACATCATCGACAAGGTCTGGCCCAAGGCCACCGTCCTCGCCGTCTCGCCCAGCGAGCGCGACGGACGCGAGCACGCCGTGGTTTGGACCAACGACTACCAGGGCACGCGCGTCTTCGGTACGACCTACGGCCACTCCGACGATACCTTCCGCGACGAGGCCTTCATCGACCTGCTCACCCGCGGACTGCTCTGGGCGGCGGGACGGCGATAGGGCGGGGCGTCCGGCCCAGCCGCGAAGGCGAGCCGCTCCGGTTGGCCTACGGAGTCTGCGCCACCGGTTTCGCGTGTAAGAGAAATTCCGATACCTCCGACCACCACGCGGCTCCGGGATGGTAATCGAGCGTGTTGTGTCCGGCGGCGGCCTGTTCCCAGAGGCGCTTCGGGCCAGCGTAGGTGGCATACAGGCGCCGTCCGAACTCCGCCGGTATGACCTGGTCGCGCCCCGCCACCACGATCGCCACCGGTCCGCGGTAACGTTCGAGGGCGGCCACCGTGTCGTAACGGTCCCGCAGGATCAGCCGCACCGGCAGCCATGGATAATGATGGGAGCCGACGTCGGGCAGGCGCGTGAACGGCGTGATCAGCACGAGTCCCTTCACCGCGTCGGGGAAGGCGGCCGCGAGACCGCCGGCCACGCCCGAGCCGAGGGATTCGCCGAGCACATGGACCGGCCGGTCGTCCTCGCGCTGCAGCTGCTGCACGGCCTCGTGTGCGGCGGCCATCAGGCTAGCTTCACCCGGTTGCCCGGGGCGCGCGCCGTAGCCCGGGTACTCGAGGATTGAAACTTCCCAGATGCCGCCGCCGCCCACGGCGCCGAAGCCGCGGACAAAGTAGGCCCGGTCGACGGCGGAGCCCGCATTCCCGTGCACCACGAGCAGACGGGCTGCCGGACGGGGCCGGCCGGCGGGCGGCTCGCCGCGCCAGCCGATGGTCTGTCCCGCGGCATCGACCCAGGGGAGCAGGCCGGTCGCGGCGGCCTCCGCGCGTTGGTTCATCTCCGTCGCCGTGCGCGGAAAGTAAATGAGATGGCGCTGACATCCGGCGAGCAGGCCCATCACCAACAGGTACGGCAGGATCAGGAGCGCTGCGAGACGAAGCACGCGTCGGGCGACAGAGGATCGACGGGGCGTCATGCCGGCAGTACGTGACGAAAGGTTTCGCGTCGCAAGATTGCCGTGCGGGTGCGCCTGCCTTCACTGTGGCCCGATCTTCTCCTCGCTCCCCATGCCCGACCGCCTCGAATCCCACCGCGTCCAACCCGAAGGCTCCGCCTTGGCCCGCCTCGCCCCCTTTGGGGTGGGCGTGCGCAAGCCGAAGCATTTCCGCGACATGGTTTCCGTCGCGTGGCGCAACCGCGACAACCTCGGCTACGCCTGGAAGGTGCTGAGCAAGGGTGTGTGCGATGGCTGCGCCCTCGGCGTCGCGGGCCTGCATGACTGGACCATCCCGGGCGTGCACCTGTGCATGACGCGACTCAATCTGCTGCGTCTCAACACGGTGGGGCCGCTGGATCCCGCGTTGCTCGCGGACGTCGATGCCCTCGCGCGCATGGACAACCGCGCCCTGCGTGAGCTCGGCCGGCTGCCGTATCCGTTCGTCCGTCGTCGGGGCGAGAAGGGCTTCACGCGCGTCTCGTGGGACGAGGTGCACGCCCGCCTCGGCGCCCGGCTGCGGCGCACGGATCCGCGCAAGCTCGCATTCTTCATCACCGCCCGCGGCGTGACCAACGAGGTCTACTACATGGCCCAGAAGGTCGCGCGGTTCCTCGGCACGCCGCACATCGACAACGCCGCTCGCCTCTGCCACGCGCCGTCGACGTCCGCCATGAAGGAGGTCGTCGGTGTAGCCGCGTCGACGTGCAGTTATCAGGATTGGATCGGCACCGACGTGCTCGTGTTCTTCGGTTCCAACCCCGCCAACGACCAGCCGGTCACGACCAAGTACCTCCTGCTCGCCAAGCAGCGCGGCACCAAGATCGTCATCGTCAACCCGTACCTCGAACCCGGCATGAAGCGCTACTGGGTGCCGTCGAACGCGGGCAGCGCGCTCTTCGGCACCGACCTCGCCGACTACTGGTTCCCGGTCGCGCAGGGCGGGGACGTCGCGTTTCTCTATGGGACGCTGAAAGCGTTGCTCGAGCGCGGCGCCGTCGATCGCGACTTCATCGCCGCCCACACCACGGGCTTTGAGGCCCTCGTCGCGAAGGTGGCCGAACTCTCGTGGGAGGATTTAGAGAAATCGGCCGGCCTGCAGCGGGCGAGCATTGAGGGCTTTGCCGACCTGCTCGGCGGCGCGCGCACCGGCGTGCTTGTCTGGAGCATGGGCATCACCCAGACGTCCGCCGGCGCCGACGGAGTGCGCCTGATCCTCGACCTCGCGCTCGCCCGCGGCTGGATCGGTCGCGACTTCTGCGGGGCCGTGCCGATCCGCGGCCATTCTTCCGTGCAGGGCGGGGGAGAGATGGGCTGTTACGCCACCGCGTTGCCCGGCGGCAAGCCGATCACCGCGGCCAACGCGGACGCCCTCGAGCAGGCCTATGGCTTTCCCATCCCGCGCGACCTCGGCTACACCACGCCCGAGATGGTCGAGGCCGCCCATCGCGGCGAACTCGAGGTGTTCCACTGCCTCGGTGGCAACCTCCTGCGCACGCTGCCGGACCCCGATCACGTGCGTGAGGCCCTGACCCGGATCCCCGTGCGTATTCATCAGGACATCATTCTCAACGACCAGATGTTCATCGAACCGGGCGAGGAGGTCTGGCTGCTGCCGGCCAAGACGCGCTACGAGCAGGACGAGGGCGGCTGCGAGACCAGCACCGAGCGCCGCATCATGTTCACCCCGGAAATCCCGCGTCAGGTCGGCGAGGCCCGCGCGGAGTGGAAGATCCTGCGCGACCTCGCCGCTGCCGCATGGCCCGAGCGGGCTCACCTGCTCGGCGGCGCCGATGGCTGGGCCCTGCGCGAGGAGATCGCGCGCATCGTGCCCTTCTACGACGGCGTGCAACACCTGCGGAAGACGGGTGACGCGTTCCAGTACGGCGGACGCCACCTGTGCGCCGGCGGTGCGTTTCCCTTGCCCGGCGGACGCGCGGTCTTCGCCACGCCCGACCTGCCGCCTCCGCCGCGGGTCGACGATGGCACCTTCTCGCTGCGCAGCCGCCGCGGGAAGCAGTTCAACACCCTCATTTACGCCGAGGTCGACCCGCTCAACGGTGCCGCCCGTGACGCCGTGCTGATGAACGCCGACGACGCCGCGCGCCTCCACCTCGTGCACGGCGATCCGATCGTGCTCCGCAATGCCCTCGGCACCTTCGAGGGCCGGGTCTTCCTCGCGCCCATCGCCGCGGGCAACCTCCAGATCCACTGGCCCGAGGGCAACCACCTCATCGATCGCGACCGCCGCGACGCCGATAGCGACACGCCGGACTACACCACACGGGTGCGTATCGAAAAGGTGGCGACACCCGTCGGCGCATGACCCCGGATGACGTCAGCCTCCACCGCTGGCGCCCAGGCGCACCGCTTGCGCCTGACACCGACCGGGTCGCCGTGGAGGAGCCGCTCGAACTGCGGGTCAACGGACGCAGCGTCGCCGTGGTCATGCGTTCGCCCGGACATGAGCGCGAGCTGGCCGCCGGCTTCCTGTTCACCGAGGGCGTGATCCGCTCCGCGGACGATCTGCTCGACGTGCTCGTCTGTCGCGACCTGCCGGACGGCCAGTCGGGCAACGTGGTCGACGCCGTGGTGGCGCCGTCCGTGCCGGTGGATTTCGAACGACTCACGCGCCACGTCTTCAGCGCGTCCAGTTGCGGACTCTGCGGTAAGGCCACCCTCGACGCCGTCCTGCAGGCGTTTCCCCCGGTGCCCATGACTCATCGCTTTCTGCCGGAGACCCTCTCCGCCTGGCCGCGCCGTTTGCGCGAGGCCCAGCCGGGTTTCGGTGCCACCGGCGGCGTGCATGCCTGCGCGCTCTTTGGTCCGGATGACTCCCTCCTGGTCGTTCGCGAAGATGTGGGCCGCCACAACGCCCTCGACAAAGTGATCGGGCACGCCCTGCTCGCGCACCGGCTGCCGCTGGGCGGACACGGCCTGCTCGTGAGCGGCCGGATTGCCTTTGAGTTGGTGCAGAAGGCTCTCGCCGCCGGCATCGGCCTGATCGCCGGGATCGGTGCGCCAACGACGCTTGCCCTCGATTGCGCCCACCGCGGGGGCGTCACGGTCGTGGGCTTCCTGAGGGACGACCGCTTCAACGTGTACACCCATCCGGAACGGCTCGGGGCCTGAAATCCGGACAAAAAAAGAGCCCGCCGTGTACCCCTACACGGCGGGCATTGCTTTCTTAGTTACCCCAAAAATCCCCCGCTAAGCGGAGGAGATGTTAGGAATATCGGCCCACCCTGCCATTCACTCAAGGACGATCTTTAGCTTGTGCAGGTCAGTAGCTGGAGGACTCACCCACATAAGCCCGAGCGTCTACTGGCTGGGAAAGGCTCTCGCTTCATTAGGACTAAACCGTTGAATAAGAGATTGATGTGCTGTAATCGGAATAAGGATCCGCTATAAGGGCCGTGAGGGCTTTGGCCCGCTCAAGGCCCGATCAGCTGCCGTTGTTCGATTTCACTGACCAAGCCCCAGCCGCTGATTTCGTCCAGAATGCCGAGGCCTTGCACCACCGTGGTGCTGCTCCCTTTCGGCAGGTGAAGCTCGAGGCGTCGCTCGTAGGGCGATGAGGTGGGACTGCGTTCGGTCCACGTAACCGGCGCCGAGCCAGTGCCCACGAAACGCCAGGCCAAGCGCGATGGCTCCGCCGGGTCGCCCGCCCACGCCAGCCAAGGCACGGCCGTGACGGCATCATGGGTCCGGATCCGCAGGCCACCGGTCGCATCGATCTCAACCTGCACCGATGGGGTGCCGTCCGGCCCGCGGAGCCGGTAGTGCCCCGTTGGCGGTCGGCCGCGCCAGGTGAGTTCCGCCTGGTCGCCATTGGTGGTGGCGCTAATCCCCGCCGTGCGGTCGAGCCCCTGCCATTGCCAACCGTCGCCGCGGCGGGGGCCTCGCTGTTGAAAGTGGATGCCGGTGATGACCCGTTCCGGGTTCAGGCGGGCCGGTCGCCCTGCTTCCCGTTCCGCCAGCATCCGCGCGCCGGCTGTGCCGACGGTGTCCTCTTGTCCGATCGGCGTGGGCAGCGTGGGCACGATCGCGTCGTGCAGCAGCTCGAGTCGCCACGGCGAAAGGCGGAGCGATGTCTCCTGCGGCCAGACGATCTCGGTTTCCGTTCTCGTGCGTGGGGTGGCCCCGGGCCGGTCTGGTGTGACTGTTCCAGCGTGGGCTTCGGCGGACTCGGTGTCCGGGCCGGATGGGTCTGCCGACGCGTCTGCTGCGCGCGGACCGTCGTCCTGGGCGGGCGGAGGGGCCACGTCGTCGCCCGACGTTTGGCGTGTGCCACGGTCGGCGGTAGGGGAATTGTCACTACGTGCCGTCGTCCCGTGCCTGGACGAGTCCTCGGGCGCCGTCACGGCAGGGGCAGCGGCGGACACGGCTGCGGGCGCGTTGCCGGCCGCTTCGTTGGCCGCCCCGTCTCTGGCCGTGTCGCCCGTTCCACTGGCAGGCGCCTGGGCGAGGGGGGGGGCGCCGCCCCGTTCTGCCTCCGAGGAGGCGGACGACGGACCGGGCGGTGCGGCGTCCGCGGGTGGGGCTGGGGGCGGGGGAGACGGTCTCGCTTGGTTTGGCTCCGACGCAGCCCGAGGCGAGGGACGTGGCTCGGGCCGGGAGGCGGATGACGCTGCGGTTGGGTTTGAGGCGGGCGCAGCTGACGCGGGCGGCCGAGGCTTCTTCGCCGCGACGGGTTCGTCCTCGGGTTCTCGCGCGTCCGCCACGGTCCGTGGCGCCACGTTCGCGTCCCACGCTTGGCGCGCTGCGGTGTCGCCCGCCGCTGCGCCGAAGGTACCGCGGCGCCAGAAGAGGACGGTGATCAGCCCCGCGACGATCAGTCCGGCGACGGTCCACCCCACGGCTCGCCCGCGGCCACTACGGGGCAGTGCCACCCTCGGCTTGGCCTCGTCGTGGTCGCGCAGCTCCAAGCCCGTCACGGACTCGCCGGCGATTTCAACAGGTACGCCCTCCGGGGAAAAGATCACTCCCGGCGGACGCGACACCGCTCGCACGCGGTACCGGCCGGGTTTGACCTGGGCAAACGCGAAGGATCCGTCGCCCGACGACGTGGTCTGGCCGATCGGACCGCCGTCCGGCGTCTCGAGTCGCACGTCGTGGCCAGACGCCGCCCGCCCACCCACGAAGACGTGTCCGGCCACCTTGAGGTCGGCGCCGGGATCGCGGGCGGAGAGAGGCTTGGTCAGCCCCCAGCTGTGCAGGTGTACGCCGCGTTCGGTCCGGGCTGCATAGCCGGCGAGGGCGGAGTCGGGCAGGGCGGTGAGCCCCCGCACGATCTCGCCCATCCGCAGGCGCACCGCCTCGATCGTCGCCGTCCGCGCACTCGTATCCTGATTGGCGATACAGGCTTCGTCGAAGGCCTGCTGGCTGACCGAGAGCCGCTGCCGGATCGCCGCCAGTTCCGCGGCGGCGGGAGCGGTGGCGCCGGCCGGCTCGATCCAGGTCCATTGCACGCTTTCGTCCGGGCGGTTGTGCGGTGGCAGCAGCACGCCGCGAAAGTGCGGCGCGAGCAGCGTCCAGTAGCTGAACAGTGACCGGGCGGCGGCCATCGGCCGTGCCGGTTGGCCGGGGCCGGCGGGCAGCACCGCGCACCGGTGGCGGACTTTGCCCGCGTCGGTCATCGCTCGAGGCCGCGGGCCACGGTGGCGAGCGTGACCAGCCGCCAGCGGTAGGCTTCACCGGCGGCGACCGTGAATTCGAAATGGCGCACCGCGGGGGCCGATCCGCGCTGGGCGAGGGCGGGCGCTTCCTGGGCGATGGCGTAGGTGCCGGCGGGCAGTTCGAGGCGCTCCGTCGCGCCCACCGCCACCGTGACCGCGTGTGCCGGTCCGTCCGCGCGCGTGGCGGTGATGTACCAGGCATAGGGGGCGAGGTTCTCGAGCCAGACCACGGCGGGCGGGACCGGTGGACGTTGCGGAGCTGACGCCGTCGCGCATCCGAGGGTCACGAACAGGCCTGCCAGCGCCAAAACAGCGGCGGCCGCGCGCCCGAAGGCGACCGGAACGGCAAGGAGAGAGCGCATGGTCGGGAAAGGTCGGCCACGCTCCCTATCGGCACGGCGGCGCCCGATCCTCACTGGGAAATGCCTCTGAACTCCGGTGCTTTGAGGTGGGGCGAAGATCCAGAGTCGGACAAACCACCGTCGTCCAACCGGTTGGAGAATGCGTCGACGACGGAGGACGGAACGAATCCCTGTCCCATGGTCAGGCCTTGACCCGTGCCCGATTCGTTTCAACCTGCCCCCTCCGCCACTCACTGCCCGATGGTGTAATGGCAGCACAGGTGACTTTGACTCACCTAGTCATGGTTCGAATCCATGTCGGGCAGCCACTCGACGCGGCCCTGTTGGGCCTTGCTCGTGGCAGGCCATTCGACGTCCTACGGCTTTGATACCCCCTTGGATCAACGGTTTGGGCCGCGGCGAGTGCCCTGAGCAAGCGAAGCGCGTCGAATGGGCCTTCCGCTTCTAGGGCCCTCGGCTTCGATCTCCCGCCGGACCGATGGTTTGTGCCGCGTCGAATGGGCTTTTCGCTCTGTCGTAGCCTCCATGTGTGTTGAGGTCTGTGTCCTGATGAGTTCCATCTTCCCCACCATCCCCGTGCCGGCCGGCGTGGCCGGATCAGTGTGGGTGTACCTGCTTCAATCTGCTGATGGTTCCCTCTACGTCGGGCAGTCGAGTAATCTGACCGAGCGTTTGCGCAAACATCGGTTCGGTCTGGGCAGCAAACACACCCAGGACCACCGAGAGCCGCGTTTGGTGTATTGCGAAGGGCCGTTCACCCTCACCGAGGCAGTGACCCGCGAAGCCCAACTCAAGCGCTGGTCGCGCGCCAAGAAGGAGGCGCTGGTCCGGGGCGATGGCGTCGCCCTCCGCCAGCTGGCCCGTTCCCGCGAGATGGCCGCGTGCGGGCGTGGAAATCAATAAACACCTCATCCGGGCTTGGCTGTGGGCCGGCGCGGTTTTGGAGCGGTCGAGTTCCCCAAGACCAAACCAAGCTTGTCAGTGTGCCATGGCGAGCTAGGGTTGAATCAACCTTTTCTCATGCCTAACCAACTCTCCAAATCCAAGCGTCGCCAAAGCCTGGCGGAGCACGAAGCCGTGTTGACGGCTTTGACGGAGATTGCGCGTCGGGAGGACACCACCGTCATGGCCCTGCTGCGTCGTGCGGCCCGGCAGTTGGTACGGGAAAAAGCCGCGGCAGCGGATCTGCAGCTGCGCGAGTTGGTGCTCGCCAAGGCACCGAAGATGCCTGCTCGCTTCAAGACCCCTGCGCAGGTGGCGCGCTTCAAACGTGCGCAACGCGAATTCGATCAGGTGCTGCTCGATCTGGCCCTCGTCAGTCCCCAAGCCATCCAGCAACGTAACTCCGTCGCGCCGGCGTCCCGTCCGGTTCGGATGATCGATTTCCATTCCGCCCATGCCTCCGCGGCCGTCTGACGCCGAGCCGAGGCCGCCGGAGGACTTCGCCGGATTGCTGGCGACCCAGGAACCGGTGCTCTTGGTCGGAGGTCAGGCGGTCAATCTCTGGGCGTTGTATTACCAATCGCATACGGCGAACCTGGCGCCCTTCGTGTCCCGCGATGTCGACGTGCTCGGTGACCGTGAAACGTTGACGGCGCTGGGGCAGATTGCCGGCGCAAAGCCGCAGTTTTTTCCGGTCAAGCCGTCGACCAACGAGGTGGGGGTGGTGATCGCCAAGGACTCCCACGGGGTGCCGCTTCTGATCGAGGTGCTGCGCTACGTGCATGGCGTTTCCAACGAGGAACTGCGGGAGCCGGTCTATACGGTCGCCTTGGGCGACGTGAAGGTGCAGGTACCCAGCCCGATCGCGCTGCTCCAGGCCAAGATCGCCAATGTCGCCGATCTTGCGCAGTCCGGTCGCCAAGATGCTCGGCATGTCTTGATCCTCGCGCAGCTCCTTCCTGCCTACCTGCGGGATTTGCAGCAAGCCGCGGTTGCGGGCGGACTGCCAGAGCGCCAATTGATCGACTACCTCGAGCGCTTGCTGGGAGTGATCACCACCGCGAAGGCGAAGAAGGTGCTGGAGCGTTTGAAGATTGATTCCGCCGCCTTGTTCGCCGGTCTCGGGGATCAGACGTTGCCCAAGCTGGCCGCATTTCTGCAAAAACGTCGACCGCGGGCCCGGTAGGCCTTGGGCGAGCCGGTTCTGGTTGGTTCTTCCCAGGGGCGGCGGATCCGCGTGGTCTGGGGTCGCAACCACCAAGTTCGGATGCACGAACTGTTTCCGCATCACCGCGACGAGCACGACACGACACGGTTCGCCATTCCCCCACGCGCTGCTGACGTGGCGGTGGAGCGGAGTCCATCCCTCGCGGGTGATGGCGTCCTCCGACTACCACGCGACACCGTTGAAGAAATACTCCCGCCCGCCGCCCTCGTCGCCGCCTGCCGCCTCCGCTCAGGCCAGTCTCGTGTCCGGCAGGTAGTCGCCTGTATCCAGCCGGCGGATATTCTCTGTCGTCACGCGGCTGATCTCGGTCAGCGCCTCGCGGGTCAAGAACGCCTGGTGCGCGGTCACGAGCACGTTGGGAAACGAGAGCAGGAGGTTGAGTTCGTCGTCGCGGATGAGCGTGCCGGAGTGGTCCTCGAAGAAGATGCCTTCCTCCTCCTCGTACACGTCGAGCGCGACGCCGCCGAGGTGGCCGTTCTTCAGCTGCTGCAGCAGCGCGGTCGTGTCGATCAGCTTGCCGCGGCTCGTGTTCACGATGAAGGCGCCCGGTTTCAACCGGGCGAGCGTCTCCGCGTTGAGCAGGTGATGCGTGTCGGGCGTGAGCGGCGTGTGCAGGCTGAGGATGTCGCTCGCGCCGAGCACCTCGTCCAGCGTGCCGTAGGTCACGCCCGCCGCCGCGGCCCACGCGGGATCCGGCCGCGGATCGTGCGCGATCACGCGCGCGCCGAAGCCGAGAAAGATCTTCGCCACGAGCCGGCCGATCTTCCCCGTGCCCACCAGGCCGACCGTGCGGCCGTGCACGTCGAAGCCAATCAGGCCGTTGAGCGCGAAGTTGTGCTCGCGCACGCGGTTGTACGCGCGGTGGATCTTGCGGTTGAGCGTGAGCAGCAGGCCGACGGTGTGCTCCGCGACCGCGTGCGGCGAATACGCCGGCACGCGCGTCACCGCGAGACCGAGCGCCTGCGCCGCGGGCAGGTCCACATTGTTGAAACCCGCGCAGCGCAGCGCCACGAGGCGGACGCCGCCCTCGCGCAGCGCCTCGAGGCAGCGCCGGTCGAGCGTGTCGTTGACGAAAACGCAGACCGCCTGCGCCCCGTGCGCGCTCGGCGCGGTCGCGGCGCCCAGCCGGAACTCGTGGAAACGGAAGCGCAGCGCCCCGCCGCCGGCCGCCCCGAGGTACTCGCGATCATAGGGTTTCGTGTCGTAAACGGCGACGTCGATCATGGCAGTGTGAGGGTGGAGGCACTACACGGTATCCGGCAAGTGGATGCCGCCATCGCCGCGCGGTTTTGCTGCCGTTTCCGGACCCGGTTTGCCCGCGCGTTTCGGGCTTCCTGTCTCCGCGATTTACGCCACCGTCCGTCCCTCTCCCGTCGGGGAGAAATGCGGACTTTAGCCGCAAGCCGGAAATAACAAAAAATTAACGACCCTTTCGCGACAAACCTGTTGACGGTATTTTTCCTTCGCCCATGGGTAGTGGCCTGTCGGGGAGGAAACCACAACCTGTTGTGGTCAACAACGCGTCAGTAAGTTCTAACAACTTTTGTTCGCTCACGGCTTTTTTGCGTCTGAAACCTTCATTTCGCGCCTGAGTCGCGCGTCATCGTCGTCTCATTTTTCACCGTTTCATCTTTCGTAACTCATCATGCAGAAGACATTTCAAGTAGGCGCCAAAACATTCGTACTCGATCAGGACAAGGCCGAGGCGGCCTTTGCGGCCAAGAAGGTCATCAACGGTCGCGAGACCATGACTTTTAACCTCCTGCCGCTGAAGTACCAGTGGGCCTACGATCTCTATCGCAAGATGAAGGCGAATCATTGGGAGCCGGAGGACATCCCGATGGGCAAGGACATCGAGCAGTGGCGCGACGAGAAGGTCGTGTCCGATGTCGAGCGTTGGATCATCCGCATGGGCATCGGATACTTCTCCGCCGCCGAGGGCATCGTGGGTGACAACATCCAACACGTTGTCCGCGAACTCGTTACCGCCCCGGAGCTCAAGCTCGTGCTCGGCCGTCACGCCCACGAGGAGAACATCCACGCCGACTCGCTGCTCTACATGATCTCGTCGCTGGGCATCAACCCGCACGAGTGCGAGGCGATGTTCGAGGACGTCCAGACGATCGTGAAGAAGAACGAGTTCGTCACCCGCATCTCCCGCGACCTGCGCCGCGACCTCGATCTGACCTTGCCGGAGAACAAGAAGCTGCTCGCCCGCAACATCTTCGTCTTTGGCCAGTGCATGGAAGGGACCCAGTTCTACGGCCTCTTTGGCATGGTCCTGTCGCTCTACCGCCAGAACAAGTTCCCGGGCATCGGCCAGATGTTCCGCTACACCCTGCGCGACGAGTCCAACCACATCGAGGTCTTCCGCAACCTGTTCATGGACCTCGTCGAGGAGAACCGCGAGATCTGGACCACCGACTTCAAGGAAGAGCTGCGCCAGACGATGGCCGAGGCCGTCCAGCTCGAGAAGGACTTCATCCGTGACTGCCTGCCGGTCAACGCCGTGGGCCTCGCCGTCGACGAGTTCGTCACCTACATCGACTACATCGCCGACCGCCGCCTCGAAGGCGTCGGCCTCGCCCCGCTCAACGCCGGCCTGAAGAACCCGCTGCCCTGGCTCGCCGAGATGATGGACATCAAGAAGGAGCAGAACTTCTTCGAGGGTCGCGTCACCGAGTACCAGAAGGCCTCTGCCCTCAACGTCGTCTCCGACGACGAGCTCTAAGCTTTCCGGCGGGCGTCCGCACCGGTCGCCCGCCGCTGTTTCTACCCCAACCCCTCCATCCCCTGTCCCGATCGTCGGTCACCGCCGCCGCCCGGGTTCTCTATTCTCCCGTTCCCGCCCTCCGTTCGACCGCCGGCCTCCGCCTCCTGGTTTTTGTCACCTGTTTCCTGTCTACCGACTCCTTCTTCCCCTTCCTTCGATGAATCCTTCGCTCTCGCACGACCTCGCCCTCAAACGCGCCACCCACACTCCGGTCGAACACAAGCCCAACCACCCGTGGCGGGAGGCCGTCCCGTCTGACACCCCGCTGCTGCCCGAGATCATTTTGCTGGCCCCGCAGGGCGAGACGCGTTTCGACCTCGGCGAGATCGCCGACACCATCGGCAAGGCCGTGACCAACGTGCACCTCGCCCGCGGCGAGACGGGTAACATCTACACCGCCGAGGCCCGCACCTTCGTCGGCCGCATCGTCAAGGAGGTCGCCGGCAACCTCGCCGAGGCGTCCCTGCGCCAGTCTCCGCTCCGCATCTCGCTCAACGACCTCTACGAGCTGATCGAGAAGACTCTCGTCGACAACAACGCCTACGACGTCGCGAAGAGCCTTCTGCTCAACCGCTCCCGCAAGCTCGGCACCGCCGCGGCCCACTCCGCCACCTCCGCCGTGCGCGTCATCCGCCGCAACAAGCAGGTCGTGCCGTTCATCGAGCAGAAGGTCGAGATCGCCGTCCGCAAGTCCTTCCTCTCCCTCCACCGCGACTCCACCCCCGCCATCGAGATCACCAAGGCCGTCGCCGCCCGCGTGCTCGGTTCGCGCCAGTCCTTCGTCCACATCGAGGAGATCCAGGACATCGTGCAGGAAGAGCTCATGAAGGCCGGCCACTACAAGGTCGCCGAGGCCTACATCCTCTACCGCGCGCTCCGATCTGAGCAGCGATCGACCCCAGAAGGGGCGATCGCCCCGAGCGAAGTCGAGGGGTCCTCCGCAGCTGCCCCGGCTCAGCCGTCCATGATCATGGTCAAGCAGCCCAACGGCGAGAACGTCTTCTGGGACCGCGCCGACCTGCGCCTGCGCATCGAGTTTGCCCGCATCGGCCTGGACCTCTGCCTCACCAACGAGCAGATCGAGGCCGAGTTGCTCCGCTCCGTCTTCGACCAGATCACGCGCAAGGACCTCGACCAGACGATCATCCTCAACTCCAAGACGTTGATCGAAAAGGATGCCGACTTCGCCCGCTTCGCCGGCCGCATCCAGCTCACCTACATCTACGAAGAGGTGCTCGGCTGGGACATCGTTCGCGACGGCATCGGCAAGCTCAAGGCCGCCCACGTCGCCGCCTTCAAGAAGTACCTCGAGCGCGGCGTCACCATCAAGCGCCTCAACCCCGCGCTGCTCTCCTTCAACCTCGACCGCCTCGCCGCCGCCCTCGATCCGTCGGCCGACCTCGAGCTCGACTTCCTCGGCATCCAGACCCTCTACGACCGCTACCTCATCATCGACAAGACGGTGAAGCCGTCGCGCCGCCTCGAGACGCCGCAGTTCTTCTGGATGCGCGTCGCCATGGGCCTCTTCCTCGGCGAGCAGGGCGACCGTGAGGCCCGCATCGCCGGCCTCTACGACCTCTACAAGAACCGCCGCTTCTGCAGCTCCACGCCGACTCTCTTCAACTCCGGCACGCTGCACTCCCAGCTCTCGTCCTGCTACCTCTACTACGTCGACGACAGCCTCGAGGGCATCATGTATCGCGGCATCGCCGAAAACGCCCAGCTCTCCAAGTGGGCCGGCGGCCTCGGCGGTTCCTGGACCGCCGTCCGCGGCACGGGCGCGCACATCGCCGGCACCAACGGCGAATCCCAGGGCGTCATCCCCTTCCTCAAGCTCCACAACGACCAGCTCGTCGCCGTCAACCAGGGCGGCAAGCGCAAGGGCTCCGGCTGCGCCTACCTCGAGTCCTGGCACAACGACATCTTCGAGTTCCTCGAGCTGCGCAAGAACACCGGCGACGACCGCCGCCGCACGCACGACATGAACACGGCGAACTGGATTCCCGACCTGTTCATGAAGCGCATGGAGGCCCGCTCGCACTGGACCCTCTTCCGCGCCAACGAGGTCAAGGACCTGCACGAGCTCTACGGCAAGAAGTTCGAGGAGGCCTACCTCCGCTACGAGCAACTCGCCGAGGAAGGAAAGCTCTTCGGCCAGAAGATCGAGGCCCTCGAGCTCTGGAAGAAGATGCTCGCGATGCTCTTCGAGACGGGCCACCCGTGGATCACCTTCAAGGACGCCTGCAACCTCCGCTCCCCGCAGGACCACGTCGGCGTCATCCACTCGTCCAATCTCTGCACCGAGATCACGCTCAACACGAGCAACGACGAGACCGCCGTCTGCAACCTCGGCTCCGTCATCCTCGAGAACCACCTCCTGCCCGACGGCACCCTCGACCACAAGAAGCTGCGCGAGACGATCCAGACCGCAGTGCGCGCCCTGGACAACGTCATCGACATCAACTTCTACCCGACGAAGGCCGCCGAGACCTCCAACCGCCGCCACCGCCCGATCGGCCTCGGCGTGATGGGCCTCGCCCACGCCCTCTACATCAAGGGCATCCCCTTCGCCTCCGACGCCGCCGTCGAGTTCAACGACGAGGCCATGGAAGCCATCGCCTACTACGCCTACGAAGCCAGCTCCGACCTCGCGGCCGAGCGCGGCACCTACTCCAGCTACAAAGGCTCGAAGTGGGACCGCGGCCTGCTCCCGCAGGATACGCTCGACATCCTCGAGCAGGAGCGCGGCGTGCCCGTCGAGGTTCCCCGCGGCGGCAAGATGGACTGGACGCCCCTGCGCGCGAAGATTGCCAAGCACGGCATGCGCAACAGCAACGTGCTCGCCATCGCGCCTACGGCCACGATCTCGAACATCACGGCCACGAGCCCCTGCATCGAGCCCACGTACAAGAACCTCTTCGTCAAATCCAACCTCTCCGGCGAATTCATCGTCCTGAATCCCTTCCTCGTGAAGGACCTCAAGACCCGCGGCCTCTGGAACCAGGAGATGATCGACAACCTCAAGTATTTCGACGGCGAGCTGAAGGACATCGACGCCATCCCGGCCGACCTGAAGGCGAAGTATCTGACCGCCTTCGACATCGACGCCAAGTGGGTGGTGGAGGCGGCCGCCCGCCGCCAGAAGTGGATCGACCAAAGCCAGTCGGTGAACCTCTGGATCAAGACCCCGGACCTGAAGACCCTGAGCCACATGTACCGTCATGCCTGGCACGCCGGCCTCAAGACCACCTACTACCTCCGCAGCCTCGGTGCCTCGAACATCGAGAAAGCCACGGTCGCGGTGAAGAAGGAAGTCCGCGGCGCCATCAAGGAAGGCCAGGACGGCGGCCAGAACTCAGGCGACGCCGGCGGCAGCCACGCCGCAGGCGCCAAGAAGACCTACACCGCCGAAGAAAAACGCGTCTGCTCCATTGAGGCGATGAAGCGGGGCGAGGAGTGCGAAGCCTGCCAGTAGGGGCTTCGCTGCGGATCAATCCGACTTTTCCCGCGCCATGCGACACCCGCGATGTGTGATCATTGCCGGGCCGAATGGTGCGGGAAAAACGACGTTTGCCACTGACTTCCTGCCGAGAAAGCGGGGTATAACCCATTTCGTAAATGCTGACCTGATAGCCGCAGGCTTGTCGCCCCTCGATCCCGCGTTTGCGCAAGTGACGGCCGGGCGGATTTTCCTTCGGGAGATCGATCAGTTCAGCGACCGGCGTGCTGATTTCGGTTTTGAATCGACGCTGAGTGGTCGGACGTACGTCAACCGCCTCCGGCTATGGAAAAAGCGGGGATACCGAATCGAGATCGTTTTCCTCTCGCTGCCGTCGGTCGACCTGGCCAAGGCCCGTGTCGCGGCCCGCGTTCGTCAGGGAGGGCACAACGTTTCCGATCTCGACGTCGAACGTCGGTATGAACGTGGATGGGCAAACTTTCGGCAAATCTACGTCGGACTTGCGGACTCGTGGAGCGTGTTCGACAATTCGGCTTCTCCGAGCCGACTCATTGAGAAATCGCGATGAAATCGAACAACTTCGATGAACCCCTGGCCGAAGCCGCCGCCGATTCCCTACGACGTGCGGCGAAAGCAGCCCGGGAGCGCGCAAGGCAGACGAAGGTCCCCTTGGTTTTCTGGAAGGACGGTCGCGTCGTGTACGTTCGCGTAACCGGGTCATCCCCCAAGAAATCGCCCCGCCGCAAGCCTCCGATGTAGCAGCGGCTGTCCCCAGCCGC
>CAYZBG010000021.1:0-64254 GCA_964476565.1 uncultured Opitutus sp. | reverse complement strand
CGAGCACCACGTCGCCGTACATCTGGATGAAGCGGCGGTAGCAGTCCCAGGCGAAGCGCGGGTTGTTGGTGGTGTTCTCGAGGGCGACGACGGACTGGTCGTTGAGGCCGAGGTTGAGAATGGTGTCCATCATGCCCGGCATGGAATCGCGGGCGCCGGAACGGACGGCGACGAGCAGCGGCATGCCGGAGGTGGCGCCGAACTTCGTGCCCATGATCTTCTCCATGTTGGCCACGCCGGCCTCCATCTGGGCCTGCAGCTCCTTGGGGTAGGTCTTCTTGTTCGCGTAGTAGTACGTGCAGACCTCGGTGGTGATGGTGAAGCCCGGAGGCACCGGCAGGCCGATGCGCGTCATCTCGGCGAGGTTGGCGCCCTTGCCGCCCAGCAGGTTCTTCATGCCGCCATTGCCGTCGGCTTTGCCGGCGCCCCACGTGTACACGTACTTGGGGCCTTTGGACGAGGCGGGTTTCTTGGAAGGCGAGGCCTTCACGGACTTCTTGGCTTTGGATTTAACGGCCATGTTTTAGGTGGTGGAGGGTTGGAAAAAGGAACGCGTTGCCTGACGGCACAAAGGCTTCACGCAATAGGGCGGGCCCGGGGGCTGTCAACGGCGGAGCGCGCGCGGGACCGCGCGCCTGGCCTGCTTAAAGGGCTCGGAGCCTTTCTCGTTCTCGTTCTCGCTTCGCGACGGATCGTGCTACCGTTTGGCGGATAGACGGGGAAAGAGAACGATTACGATTACGAGAACGATTTCGAGGAGGGGTGGGGCGTGCGGGCGCAATTCCTCGCTTCCCCTCCGGACCAAAACCCGCAACATCCACGCTCCCACGTATCCATGGCCGAGCCCAGCGACCTTCCCGACCACGACTATCCTGTACCCGAGGCTGAACCTCCGGTGCCGGAGCGCGAGAAGCCGATGGGGTTCTTCGACCACCTGGAAGAGCTGCGCTGGACCTTGGTGAAATGCGCCATGGTCTTCATGGCCTTCGCCATCCTGATCGGCGTGTTCATGAAGCAGTTCAACGACGTCATCATGTGGCCGCTGCACCATGTGCAGGAGCAGATGCTGCCGAAGGTGTTCACGCTCGATCTCGGCACGACGTCGGTGATGGAGCCCTTCACCATCATCATCCAGATGTGCTTGATGGGCGGGCTGACGATGTCGGCGCCGTTCATGCTCTATTTCATCGGGCAGTTTGTCGCGCCGGCGCTCAATCCCAAGGAGCTGCGCATGGTGCTGCCGACGGCCTTTCTTGGTCTGGTGCTGTTCCTCGCCGGCGCCGCGTTCAGCTTTTTCCTGCTCGTGCCGAGCACGCTGCGCGTGTCTCTCGAGTTGAACGAACTCTTCGGCTTCACCCAGCGCTGGACGCCCGGCGCGTACTACAGCCTGCTGACCTGGCTGACGCTCGGGGTCGGGGCGGCCTTCGAGTTTCCGCTGCTCATCGTCCTGCTCATTTACATGGGCCTGGTGACGGTGGCCAAGCTGCGCAGCTGGTGGCGCCATGCGCTCGTGATCGTGTTCGTGATCGCGGCCCTGGTGACGCCGACGCCTGACCCGGTGACGCAGACCATGCTGGCCCTGCCTTTGTACGCTTTGTACTGGCTCGCCATCATCATCGGCTCGCGCGTCGAGAAGCGTACCGCGTCCTGACGGTCCGGCCGGCGGCGGCCGGCGCCGGCCGCTCGCGGGCGGAGATGACGTTCAACCCTTCAGCTGGGCGACCACGTCGGGGTGTTCGTCGAGGTACCGGTTGAGCTTCTCGAGCGCGGCGAAGGTCTCGGCACTCACGTGGTGCTCCATGCCCTCGACGTCATGGCCAATCACGGCCTCGTCGAGACCGAGGTGGCGGAGAAAGTGCGTCAGCAGTTCGTGCCGGTGGGCGATGCGGCGGGCCACCTCTTCGCCGGCGCCGGTCAGCACCATGCCGCGGTATTTCTCGTATTTGACGAGGCCCTCGGCATCGAGCCGTTGCACCATGGTGGTGACGCTCGCCTGCGAGATCTTGAGCTCGGCGGCGATGTCGACGACGCGAGCATAGCCCTTCGTCTTGATGAGCTCGCTGATCCGCTCGAGGTAGTCCTCAACCGCCGCGGTCGTCCGCGGCAAAGGGGGTGTCGGTTGCTCGGCCACGCGCCGAAAGGAAGTCAGGCGGGGCAGTCAGTCAAAGCCAAAGCCCGGATCGCGGGCGACTCACTTCTTCGCGGCGTTCAGCACCTTCTGGTGCCGGTACACCATCCGGAACATCCAGCACGAGAGCCAGAACACCCCGCTCATGCAGGCAGACGTCAGGCCGGCCCAGATGATGATGCTGGACGGTTCGTTGGACGGCACATGCGGGCGGAGAATGCCGTACATGAACGCGAAGAACGCGGCGACCAGAACGGCGTCGACGACGAAATCGAAGGGCTTGACGTACTTGGTTTCGGACTGGGCCATGGCGCGAAAGGAGGCGGAGAAGGATGCGGTTGTCCAACGCAAAAACGAGGTGGTCGGGCGCGTCTGGGCGCCCGCGGCGCAGTCGGACGGCGGGTGTATGCCATGCGGCGGCCGATCGCGCACCCAAACCACGCGCGGAGGGACCCGCGCGTCCACCTTGGCTCCGTGCGGCGAACTCGTCCCTGTCGGTTACCGGACCAGCACCGGTTCGACCTTGCGGCCGCTGTCCCGGTAGGCCTCGAGCGCCTTGGGCATGGCGTCGAGCAGGCGCAGCATGCGTTCGGGGTTGGTCGGGTGGGTGGAAAGCCAGGCGGGGGGCAGCGGCTTGCCGGCGGATTCGGCTTCGAGTTGCTCGATCACCCGGACGGCCTCTTCCGGATTGTAACCGGCGCGGGCCATGTAGATGAGCCCGATGTAGTCGGCTTCGAGTTCCTTTTGCCGGTCGTAGGCGAGCACGCCCACGCCGGTGGACAAATCGTAGGCACCCAGCACGGCCGAGCCTGCGAGCGGGTTGACGCCGGTGCCGATCACCGCCGCGGTGCCGGCGAGGCTGCCGGTCTCGACCAGCATCTGTTGCGACAGTCGCTCGTGCACATGCTTGGCGGTTACGTGGGCAATCTCGTGGGCGATGACCGAGGCCAGCTGGTCGTCGTTCTTGATGATTTTGAAGAGCCCGGAGAAGACGCCGACCTTTCCGCCCGCCATGGCGAAGGCGTTGATCTGCTGGGGGACATCAAACACGACAAACTCCCACTCGGCGTCCGGCATGTCCCAGAACACCACCTTCGAGATGCGTTCGCCGACCCGGTTCAGGGCTGCGACTTGGTCGCGGTTGCGCGAGACCGGGTAGCGCGCCTTCATCTTGTCGAACTCGGCGATGCTCATCTGCGTCACCTGTTTTTCGTTCACGAGATTCACGGCCTTCCGGCCGGTGACCGGGACCTTGTAGCACCCGGAAACAACGGCGGCCAGAAGGCTGGCAAGGGCGAGGGAGACGAGGTTTGGACGCTTCATGGCGATGTCGGCGAAGGTCGGAAACGGTAGCGGCGAGGGAGCGATTCGCAAGTGACGCCCCGGCGTCGGCCGGCCGGCGGGCTGCACTTTTGCCTCTGAGACGTTTGCCTTTTGCCGCTTGTTTCATCATTTTGCGGCTCATTCGTTCCGGCGCGCTGTCCGACTCGCGCGTCCCGCATTTGGCGGTGAATCGAATGAATCCCCCTCCGTCGTTGAAACGTATCCAGCCCTGAACTTTTATGGCCGACGAACTTGAGTCTTCCGGCGGCAAGAAACGCCGCATCATCCACTGGAATCCTGAAGCCGGGAGCGGCCCGGTGAAAAGCCGCTGGACCTGGCAACGCGTGCTCGCCTGGAGCGCCGGCGGCCTGGTCGGCCTCTTCCTCGTGGCCGCGGTCACGATTCGCGGCGTCAAGGCGGTCTTCGGTCCCGACGTCTTCGGCGGCCCGTCCGCCGTCGCCTCCGGTTCCGCCACGCCCAACGATCCCAGCCTCGCGTTCGTGAGCCGCTCGAAGGCGGAGCTCGCGCGGGAAACGGCGAATCGTTCGCTGAACGAGCTGCGGCGTTCGCCCCAGGATCATCCGACGCTGCTCCAGCAGCTGGTCAATCTGCAGCGCGCGTTCCTGGGCGGTGAGACGCTGATCAATTCCGGGGAGTACGGCCGGGCCTACGCCCACTACGAAGAACTGAACCGCCAGATCGAGCGCTTCAGCCAGTCGGTGAAGACGAAGCAGGAGGCGCAGGAAGCCTACGACGCCATCCTCGTGAAGATCCGCGAACTCGACCGCGCGCGCAGCCTCGCGCCGGAGTTGCTCGACGCCGCCTTTACCCTCGCCGGCACCGGCCAAGGTTTCCTCTCCACCGGCAGTTTCGACGCCGCGAAATCGAGCTTCAAGCAGGGGTTTGCCGAGCTCACCAAGGCCGAGACGCTGCTCGATGAATTCGTGCAGACGAACCTGATGGCCGGACAGGCTGCGCTCAGCCGCGGCGACCGCGCGGCGGCGATGACGGCGTTCCGCGCCACGCTCGAGAAGTCGCCGGGCAACGAGGTCGCGCTCCAGGGTATGGCCCGGGCGGAGACGATCGACCAGGTCTTCGCCCTGCTGCAGCAGGCCAAGACCTTCGAAGGTCAGAGCAAGTTCGTCGAAGCCGCGGACGCCTTTGGCCGCGCCTTCGCCCTCGACAAGTTTTCCGCCGTCGCCCAGCAGGGCCAGGCGCGCGCGCTGCGGCTCGACAAGGAGACCCGCTTCAACACCGCCTTCGCCAACGCCGAGGCGGCGTTCAAGAAGCGCGAGTGGCCCGCTGCGATCGCCGGCTACGAGGCCGCGCTTGAGGTGTATCCGGACAAGCAGGACGTGCGCGACCTGCTGAAGTCGGCGAAGGACAACGCCCACGCCGACGCCGTGCAGACCGCGCTCGCCAAGGCGTTCGAGCACGAGAACCGTTACGAGTGGGCCGCCGCCCGCGTGGCCTATGACAAGACCCTCCAACTCGACCCTAATCATGCGGAGGCCAAGGAAGGCTACGCGCGTTCGGGCCGCATCATCCGCGCCCTGATTGAATACGAGAAGCTGATCGAAGTGGCCGAGGAGCGCGCCTCGCGGGCGGAGTTCCAGGCCGCCATTCGCACCTTCAACGAGGCCATGGCGGTGAAGCCGTCCTACCTCGCGAATTCCGAGCGCGTGAATCAGCTGCACCAGCTGCTCATGTCCCAGAGCCAGCCGGTCGACGTCACCTTCACGTCGGACGGCAAGACTTGGGTCTCGATCTCCAAGTACCGCCTGCTCGGCCAGATTTCGTCCCAGACAGTCAAGATCTTGCCCGGCGACTATGAGATCATCGGACGCCGCAAGGGTTACCAGGACGTGCTCCTTTTGCTCCAGGTGCGGAACGGCACGCCTCCACCCACGGTCTCCGTGGTCTGCAAGCTCCGCGCCGACCGCTGATCCCTGATCCTTCGTCCCCATGCTTACCCGTCCCTACGCCGCCCTGTGCGTGATGGTTGCCGTGGCCCTGCCGGGCGCCGCGTTCTTGTCCGCCCAATCCTCCCGTCCCGCGACGACGACCCCATCGTCGTCGTCCCGGGCCACGGCCACCCCCGCGACGGCCCGGACCGGCGCAGCCGCTACGGCGGCCAAGGGCACGTTGCCCGACCCCGTCCTGTTCGATGGTTCGAAGGATCAGCCGGAGAAGCGTCCGGATCGCGGCATGTTGGCCGAGTTCGAGCTTCCGGGTAGCGAACAGAAGAGCGACCGGGTGGGCGGCCCCGCTGGCCAGAGTGGCGGTCAAGGCGGGGAAATGCAGGCCGGCGGCGGTCCGCAGGGCGGAGGCGCGGCGCGGGAGCAGTCCGCCAATGCGGCCGGGCGCAGCGGGATTCAGGACGACCCCAACGCGAAGGCCGAAGGAGCCTCCGCGTCCAATCTCAATATTCCCGAAGGCGCCCAGGCCGACCAGAGCGCCGCCCAGGCACGGCCCAAGGAAGTTCAGATCGGCGACGCTTCGATGCAGATTCAGACCGCAGCCCAACAGAATACGGTGGGCGGACAGCAGCAGCAGCAGGCCTCGAACGCCCAGCAGTACGAAAAGGGCGCCGCTCAGGGTAATCAGAAGGGCGACAACAACAACCGGGGTGTCGAGCGGGGCCAGGCGGTTCCCTCCGGCCTCTGACCTCTCCTTCTGCGTGAAACCTCTTTCTCTCTGGCTCCTCCCGACCGCGGCACTCGTGGTCGTCGTTCCCGCCTCGGCCCGCACCCTCATCTACCCGGTTGAGGCAATCGGCGATTTCTGGAACCTCGATGCCAAGGCGTTCGAGGAAAAGTTCAGCGGCATCAACATCACCGGTATGGGGGTGGGCGACGAAGGCTGGTACATCCGCTACCGCCACGAAAACCTCACCTTGCTCTTCGGCCCCATTGCGGAGCGCGAAGAAGCGCGCACGCGCATGTTCGAACTCGAGGAAGTGCGCGCGGCTGTGATCCGGCAGCGCGCAACCCTCGCGACGAGTGTCGTCGACATGGTGCGCTTCGATTTCTCCGGCGTCTACGGTGCGCGCGGCAACGGCAACGGACGGGTCAGCGCCGACGGCCGTCACGGCCCGGATGGCGACCTTGACGGTGACGGTGTGCCGAACGCCCAGGACGGCGACATGGACGGCGATGGCGTGCCCAACGCCCAGGACACCGATGCCGACGGCGACGGTGTGCCAAACGACGTGGACGATTATCCCTTTGGTAACGGCAACGCGGCCGGCCTCGGAGGCGGACAAGACGGCAACCAGGCCGGAACGCAGGATGGCGGCAATCGCATCAGCGCCGACGGACGCAGCGGTCCCGACGGCGACATGGATGGCGACGGTGTGCCGAACGCTCAGGACGGCGACATGGACGGCGATGGCATACCGAACGGTCAGGACGGCGATGCCGATGGCGACGGCCAGGCGAACGCGGGCGACCCCTATCCTTACGGTACGAACGACGGCACCCTCAGCAGCCAGGGGAGCCCGGGTGGTCAGCAGGGCCAACAAGGCCAACAGGGCCAGCAGGGCCAACAAGGGCAGCAGGGCCAACAAGGGCAGCAGGGACAACAGGGTCAGCAAGGCCAGCAGGGCATGCAGCAGCCCAGTTCCATGAACCAGTCCGGCCAGCAGGGGCAGCAGGGGCAACCCGGCCAGCCCAGTCAGCAGCAGTCGGGTCAACAAGGACAGCCGTCGCAATCAAGCCAGTCGGGGCAACAAGGTCAGCCCGGACAGCCCTCGCAGTCAGGTCAGCCCGGTCAACCCGGTAGTCCAAGTGCGCCGAATCCGATCGAGGCGCTCTTCGGTCTCCTGCGCCGCGCCTTGGGCCTGTAATCGTCGGGCCGGCTGTTTCAGCCGGCCGTTTTCCTCGAGGCGTTTCGGTTGAGAGAACGTTCTTGGCCGAACCGGCCCCGGCTCACAGATCGCGCAAGGCGATGAAGGCGCCGCCGTGCTGATACGTCACTTCGCGCATCAGGTTGGCGTACTTGAGGCCCGTATTGCCGGGGGAAAGGTAGTAACGCACGGCGGTGGGGAAGCCGATCGCGTTGATGACGATCTTCCGGTTGCCCTGTTCGTCGGCGGGATTCAGCTGGTCGAGGCGGCGGATCACCGCGTCGGCCGTGCCGGTGAATTCGTCCCCTAGGATGTAGATCGCCATCTTCATCTCCGGGTCCTCGGGGTTGTGCAGGCGCGTGATCGCCTGATAGATGCCCGGTACCGGATTACTGTTCGAGAAATTGTCGTAGCGGGCGAGGGCGAGACGGAGCGCGTTGCGCACCTCGGGGCTGTCGGGCAGCCAGCTGGAGGAGGCACCGCGGCCGCCGAACACAAACCGGCCATCGGCATCCAAAAGCTGGATACCCTTGATCTGGGGGTAGGCCTCCAGCACGTCAGTGAACTTTTCGAGGATGGCCGGCCAGAACAGCCCGCTGTTCGGGTCGCGCATGCTGCCGGAGGTGTCGATCACGAAGGCGATGTGATTGCTGCCGACCGGCAGGCCAACCGGGGCCGGGTCTACCTCGGGCAGGATCATCTCCGGCTTCTTCTGCACGGCGGCGAGGGACTTCTTGGCTGCATCGACATCGACGAGCAGCGCCTGTTTACCCGCCTCCTGATACTGGATCTGCTGCTCGAGATCGGCGAGCAGGGACTGCAGGGTCTCCTTCTTCTTGATCTCGGCCTCAATGGCGGCGCGGGCGCTGGCCTGGCGCAGCAGCTCGTCCTTCCGGGTCGTCGTCTCGCCGAGCTCGGCGATGCGGGCGAGCATGATGCGCTGCAGGCTGTCCCGCACATTGCGGATCGTCTGGGTCTGCGAACCCATGGTCAGCACGAACAGCAGAATGATCGCGCCGAACCCGCAGCAGATGCAGTCGAGGAACGACAGGCTGAAGATGGAAACGGGACGGCGATGGATCATGTGTCGGGCCAGGATTTGGACGGACTCACCAGCGTGCCCCGCGTGTTGTTGCCCAGTTCCCAAAAGAGGGCGGGGCCCGCGGGATCACCGCTGAACGGAAAGAGAATCGTGCTCACCGGGATGCGCGGCGGGAGCTGCCGGACGGCGATCTCGAAGAAGCGCACGCGGTCCTCTTCGCGCACGTCGCCGCCTGAGACAAAGCTGTCGCTGAGGGTCGGCAGACCGTCGGTGAGCAACACGATGCTGTCGGGCAGGCGCGGCATGAACCGGATGGTGGTGAACGCGCGCTCCATGTTGGCGCCGCCCTGGGGCACGATCGTACGGAGCTTCGTCACCACCTCGGCGATGGTCTGGGGTTCGCGGGGGCTGAACCACTCGTCGGCGCGGGCGGGCAGGATGGGCACCGTTTCCTCGTTGAAGAGCAGGATCTGAAAGCGCGTCTCCGGATCGAGCGACGCAATCAACCACTCGAGCGAGCGCATCACGCGCTGCCACTTCGGCGCCTCGCGTTTCTTGAAATCGGGGTCGGCGATCCGGGCTGCGGCCGCGTCGATCGTGTCGTCGAGCATACTGCCCGAGGCGCGCACAAGGAAGAGCACATACTCGCCATCCATCCGCACGCCGGTCAGGTACTGGCGCCGGTCGACGTTGGGGATCGGCAGTGGCGGCGGTTCCTCCTGTGTGGGCACCGCTTCCTTCTCCTCCATGAGCTTGGCCATGGCGTCCTTCAGCGTCGATACCTGCTGGAGCAGCGCCTGCAGTTCGTTCTTCCGCTGCGTCATCTTCAGTTCGTCCTGGGTGACCTGCTCGCGCAGGCTGACGAGGTCGAGGTCGTTGATGGCGACAGATTTTGCAAGCCGCTCGATGACCTCCTTGTTTTCGTTGATCTCCCGCTCCATCTTCGCAATCCGGTCCCGCAGCTCCGTCAGGTCGCGCTCGTTGAAGTCGGTGCGCTGGCCGGTCGTGAGGATGAAGAGGAGCAGGACGGCGCCGAACCCGCAGCAAATGCAGTCCATGAAGGAGAGGCTGAAGACCTCAACGTCGCGGCGTTTCTTGGCGAGCATGGCGGTGGCCGTCTGGGCGGAACCGGTTGGGGCGGCGGGTCAGGAACGTCCGTTGACCTGCGCGTCGCGGCAATGGGCAAACAGCACCTCGGCCGAGAGGGTGCCGCTGCGCAGGGCGAGCCTGTCACCGGCGCACAGCGGCGACGAGGCGTCGCCAGCGTCGCCGCCCGGCAGTTCGAGTCTCAGGCCGGTGCGGTCGCGCACCACGCGGACGACGTAGTCACCCACGGCGTCGAACGCCTCGGGCAGGGGCACGTCGACCCCCGAGAGGGCGTGGCGCGTGCCGAGCGTGAGACCGGCGCCGCCAATGGCGTGGCCGATGCCGTCGACGATGACGTGCGACGGCGCCGGGCGTTCGGCGGTCTCCGCGGGCCGGTGCAGCACCGACTCCACCGGCCGGTCATGGCCGGTCGCATGGTGCAGAGGTGCGGTGAGGTCGACGGGAACGTCGGCGAGATCCGCCACGTCGGAGAAATCCCCGGCGAGGGCTGCGGCGCCGAGCGCGGCCGCGCCGGGACGAAGGGTAAAGACGCGGGTGAAACCGGCGTCGCGCAGACGCGGCTTGAGCCCGTCGAGGCGGCCGGCGCGATCGCTGAGGGCGAGCACGCAGCGCGACGGCGCGACCGAGGCTTCCTGGGCGACGGTGCTGACGCCTTGCACGATCGTCTGGTCGAAGCCCAGGAGATCGGATTCCAGCTGGGCGCGGGTGACGGCCATCTGGTACGAGCGTTTCCCGGTGTTCAGCTGATACAGGAACTCCTTGTCGCTGCGCACCGGGGCGAGCAGGAACTGCTTGGTCTGCTCGTAGAACGCCTGCTCCAACCGCCGGTCTTCATGGATGTCGAAGGCGGTGTGGCGCAGGAAGCGGTTGCCCATGGCGTTCTTCAGATGCCGCAGGATCTGGGCGTAGCCCGAGAGCGGCACGTGGTGATAATGGGCGCGGGCGAGGACGCCCTCCTGCCGGAGCAGGGAGATCTCGGTGCCGTGCAGGTTCACGTCCACGTGAATGATGGGCAGGCCCCGCGGAAATTCACGTGCGGCCGGCTCCCACAGGGCGGCGCAGGCTTGGTCGATGATCCGGACGAGCGGCAGCTTCAGTTCGGCGGCGATGCCCAGCAGCAGGCCGATTTTTTCCTCCTCAGTCGCCGTGTCGCGCAGGTACGCACCCGGGACGGCGAGGACCATTTTCTCCGGCGTGTGTCCCTGCTGGCGCAGCCGGTCCGTGTAATCCTTCAGGAAATAGAAAGCGACCTGGGAGAACGATAACCGCTGGCTGCCGGGATCGGCGAAATCGGCCGGCTCGTGAGACAGCTTCTCGAGGAACAGGTGGCTGACGCACCGCGGCTGCTCGAACCACGTCGCTTCCGCCTCCGGGCCGAAGACGAGTTTCTCGCCGCGACGGAGCGCCACGGCCGGCCAACCCGGTGCATCCGCGGTGGCGGAGGGACCGATCAGAGCCAGGGTACCGTTGCCGTCGCCGGCGGCGATCAGTCCGGCATCACATACTTCAAGACCGAGAACCTTCATAGGTAGGGGAGTCGTCGATCAGAGCACCGTGCCGGCCTCTTCCTGCGAGGGTACCTTCATTACGTCGATCAGCTTGTCACGGCAATAGGTCTGCAGTTCGAGGATCAGCCCTTCCTGGCGGGCCTGCAGCATGTGCATAATGAACATCAGCGCGAGCGAGAGGACGAGGGCGACGAGGGTGGAATTGAACGCCAGTCCGAGCGAACCGGTGACGCCGCTCAGGTCACCCTTGAGCGCCTGCGGGGCCTGGGCAAGGGCGTCGCCGATACCGCGGACCGTGCCGATGAAGCCGACCGCCGGGATGGCCCAGGCGATGTAGCGCACCAGGGAGAGGTCGGAGTCGAGATCGTCGGCTGCGAGTTCCGCGTGCTCCTTCACCGCGCTGGCGGCGTCCTGGACGGAGTGGGTGGCATGGAACCGATGAAGGGCGGCGAGGACGAACTCCGGCAGCAGCCGTTCGCCCCAAGCGGGGGTGCGCTCAACCGAGGCGCGCAGGTCCTTATAGCGGTCGAGGGCGTCGTCGGGAATGATGCGTTCGCCCTGGTTGAGCCGGATGAAGTCGTGCCGGAGCAGCTTCCGCTCCTGAGCCACGTTCCACAGCTTGTAGGTCAGGATCACCATCGCCCAGACAAAGAGCACGCACTCGGCGGCCTGCTCCGGGTCCTTCATCACGATGTAGATGGAACGGGCCGGTGTGTAGGCGCCATCACCCGCCTGGGCCGCCGACAATTGCTCGGTGATGAGGTCCTGCTCGGCGCGCGGCGTGATCACCATGCGGTAGAGCAAAAGAACGGAGACAACGGCGAACACCAATCCGAGGTTGGGAACGATGAAGTTGCGGGAAAAAATTCCCTTGTTTCTTGAGATCATGGGTCTAGTTTTTCCGCAGGAAATTTTGCGGCGAATCCGCCCGGTAAAAACCGTTCGTCAAGCACCCCACACCGCCTCGGCTCACCGGACTGGGAAGGGGCATCCACCAAAGCAGCATAAGCGTTTGAGAAAAGTGCGAACTCCGGTACGGTAGTGCGAGTCTGTATTAGCGCAACGAACCTTTTGTCATTTTCCCCCATGTCCTCCCTGCGCCTTCGTCACGTGAAAGCTTCCCGTCGTTCCTCGCTCGTCTCACTTTCTTTGCTCGGATTTGCCGTGGTATTCTCCGGGTGCTCGTCCGGAGTGGCGCCGTCGCGCACGGCGACTGGTGCCGGCGTCGGTACGGCGGCAGGCGCCGGTGTCGGTGCGATCGTCGGCAGCAACTCCAGCATGGGCACCACGACAGGCGTCCTCGGTGGCGCGGCCGCGGGTGCGCTGGTGGGCGCCGTGGTGGGCATGACCCAGGACATGAAGGAGCGGAAGGAGCAGGACCGCCTTGCGCAGGAGCGCGCGTACCAGCAGGAGCTCGCGCGGACGCGTGAGGCCGAGGCGCGTTTCAAGGCAGCGATGGAAGAAGAACTCGCCGCCGCCCAGGGCTTCCGCATTTCCGACAACGAACTTTCCGAGGCGCAGCGCCTCGTCGACGACGCCACCCAGCGACTGACCCGCCTGCGCGAAGAGCGCGCTGCGGCCATCGCGAAGAAGAAGGCCCTCGACGAAGCGCAGGAGCGCCTGCTGATGACCGAGGCCGAGATCGCCCGGCTGGAGGAGGAACTCGCCCGTCTCAAGGGCGAGCCGCAGGGCTCGACCGGTACGACCGGCACGACCTCGCCCGCCTCCGGTCCCGCTTCGTTCGCCCCGACTCGTTCGACGTTGCCGTAAGGTCCGGCCGCAGGGCGGCCGTCATTCCCATTTTTTCGGTTCCTTGGTTCAACTTCTGCTCCCCATACCCTGGGTTATGACTCCGCACTCCGTTCACCGCTCACTTCCGGTCATGCTTTTCGCTGCGCTCGGTTTTTTGCTGGGCGGCTGCGCGACAACGTACGAGGTCAAGGTCGACTCCATCAGCCAACCGCAGTCCAAGGAGGTCACCTCCTACAAGATCATGACGAAGGGCGGCGCCGACGAGGAAGCCTCCCTCCGGCATCAGGAGGCGACGAACTACATCAAGACGGCGCTGTCCGGCAAAGGCCTGCATGAAGCGTCATCGGCAGAGGCGGCCGACGTGATCGTCGAAGTAGATTACGGCGTCGAACCGCCGCGGGTCGTGCTCGAACGCACCAGCGTTCCCATCTACGCCCAGGTCGGCGGTGGCGTGCGTTATGAGACCGTCATGGTCGGCGTCGACAGCCGTGGTAATCCGATCTACCGCACGGTCGCCGTCTACGAGCCGTCGCGCACCGAGCTTATCGGTTACCAGGAAATGGTGACGCCCGTCGCCAAGTACGAAAAGTACCTGCGCATCTCGGCGCGGGAAAACGGCGAGATCGTCGAAGGGCAGCCGCCGGCCGAAATCTGGAGCGTCAACGTGAGCAGCGAGGACGAGAGCGACGATCTGCGCAAATACCTGCCGATCCTCGCCTCGGCGTCGGTCGATTACATCGGCAAGGACACCGGCTCGAAGCAGACGGTGAAGCTGAAGGAGACGGATCCGGTGGTGGATTTCGTCAAGAAGGGCCTCTGAGATCCGACCTGCTTGGCCCTCGCCGCCTTACGGTCGGCGAGGGGGCATGGTTCAGGGAGTGGGTGCGGCCGTCTGCAGGTAGGCGATCAGATCGCGGACTTCGTCCGGGCTGAGCGTTTGCAGGAGGCCTTCCGGCATCATCGACGCGGAGGAGGTGTCACGCGAAAGGATGTCCGCTTTTTCGATCCGCGTATCCTCGCCGATCAGACGCAGCGTGAGCTGGCGGTCGTCTTCGGCGGCCACGTTGCCCGCCAAGGTGCGACCGTCGCGCGTCGTCACGGTCACGAGGCGGTAGGCATCCTGGATGACCTCGCTGGGATTGATGATCTCCGAGAGGAGGTAATCCAGCTGGGTGCGGTTGGACCCGGTGAGGTCGGGTCCGATCTTGCCGCCCTGATCGTAGAGCTGGTGGCAGGCCGCGCAGGTGCGTTCGAACATCGCCCGGCCTTGGCGGAGGTCGGCGCCGGCGAGCACAGCGGGTGTGAGGGCCTGTTTCCAGCGGGCGATCTCCTGTTGGCGCGCGTCGTCCGGCTGTGTCACGGGTCCCCACCAATCGACGAACGCGGGCCCGAGCACCCGTTGCAACTGGCGCGCGGCAAAGGCCGAGACTTCGCGCTTGGGCACGCGGCCGTCGCGGAGCGCTTCCAGCAACGGCGTTGCCGTGGTGCGACGGGCGGCGAGGGTGAGCACGGCTTCGCTGCGATCGGCGGCGGGCCAGGTGGTGAACGGGGTCAGAATGGCTGGCGCGATGGCAGCGGAGTCAAAGGACACGAGCGCCCGCAGCGCGTCGCGGCGCATCTCCGCATCATCGAGCCAGGCGAGGGCCACGGGCAGGACGGGCGCGTAACCATCGGCTGCGAGGCCGCGAAGGAGCGTCCGGCGCTCAGCCGCCGGCGTGGCCGGATCGGTCAGGCGCGCGAACGCGGCGGCTGCGGCCTGGGCATCACCGAAGAGTCGGCCGATCTCGACCAGCAGCGCACGGGCGGTCTCATCGCCCTCGGCGGCCAGACTGGTCGCGACGGCGTCCCATCCGGGCGGGGTGGCGAGTTCATTGCGGCCAAGGCTGGCCAGACCGTCACGCAGCCCGGTGAGCAGGTCGGTGCGCACCGCCACCGGAGCCGCCGTCAACTGACGGGCGATCGCGGCGAAACTTTTCTCGGCGGCCGCGCGGCGCACGAGGAAGCGATTGACCAACGGGATTTGGCTCGTGTGGGTCAGGGCGAGGGCGCGGGCGGCATCGCCGGCGACCAGCGGCTCGACCGCAAACCAGAGCATCTTGGGCAGATTGTGGTCGTTCGCATCTTCGCCGCGGGCGAGCAGCGCGGCGGCCAGATCCCACCGCTGATCGTGCGGCAAACGCTGCAGCGCGGCGGTGAGCGCGAGGCGCACCACCGGCGACGGATCGGCTTGGGCGAGGCGGGTGAACGTCGCCACGGTGTCGGCGCCGGGGGAGCCGTCCTCGCAGAGCAGCTGCACCGCCCAGCCGCGGACGTGCGGCGCGGCGTCGGCCAGCAGACCGCGCAGGCGGTCGGGCGAAAGGTTGCCGGTCACATGCAGGGCCCACAGCGCACGAAGCCGGACCGGCGCGGCGGCCGGGTCGCGCAGCAACGCCTCGAGGTGGGCGACCGCCTCCGGGGCGATGGGTCCGCGGGTGGCGCGATGCTGCAGGAGCACGCGGGCGCGACGCACGTACCAGTCGTTGCGATGCGTCTGCATCCGCGCCAGTTCGAGGTCGGATAGCGCGGCGAGGTCGAAGCCGGTGGGGCTGCGCAGACCCTGGGGCGCAAGGCGGAAGATGCGGCCGGTGTCCTTGTTGGCCACGACCTTGCCGCAGATGTCGGCGTCGTGCCAGTCGAGGATGTAGACCGCGCCGTCGGGACCGATCTCGACGCTGAATCCGACCCACTGCGGGTCGTTGGCGAGCAGGACGTCCTCACCATGGCGGCCGATGTAACCCGAACCGCTCGGCTCGAGCACGTCGGCGAGCAGCGCATGCTCGTGGATGTTCGCCATGAGAATCGTGTTGCGGTACTTTGCGGGGAAGGCATCGGCAAGGTAGATCCGGGCGCCTCCGTGGGCGGAACGATGGCGGTGGTCGGCGATCGTCTTGATGTCGTCGTAGACGTGCGGGTTGATGTGCCGGCCGCCCTGGCGGTGATAGATGCCTCCGGGGATGACGTGCCAGAGATGGGGGATGACGCAGGCGGTGATGAACATCTGCCCGTGGTCGTCGAAATCGAGTCCCCACGGGTTGCTGAAGCCGTGGGCGACGACTTCGAAGCGGTCCTTGACCGGATGATAGCGCCAGACGCCGCCGTCGATGTACTGCGGATCGATCACGGCGAGCTTGGCTGGGAAGGGTTCACCGGCCCGGTAGATGCGGCCGCCGTCGGCGGGCTTGCCGACCTCGGAACGGGTGGCAAAACCCTGGCAGCCGTAAAGCCAGCCGTCGGGACCCCACATGAGGCTGTTGAGGGTCTCGTGGCGGTCCTGGATGCCCCAGCCGGTCAGGCGCACTTCGATGTCGGCGTCGGCCCGGTCGTCGCGGTTGCGGTCCGGCACGAAGAGCAGGTTCGGTGGGGCGCCCAGCCAGAGTCCGTCGAATCCGACCGCGATGGCGGCGGGGAAGGGGATGCCGTCGAGGAACACCTTGCGTGTATCCATCTTTCCATCACCATCGGTGTCCTCGAGAATGACGATGCGGCTGTCGCCCGAGTTGGAGAACCCGGCCCCGCGCGACTCGTAGTCCCGGTTCTCCGCGACCCAGAGCCGTCCGCGGTCGTCCCAGCAGAAAGCCATGGGTTGGGTGATGTCCGGCTCGCCGGCGAACAGCGTCACCTCCATGCCCGCGGGCACGGTCATCTTCTGCACGGCCTGTTCGCCGGTGAGGAAGACCGCCTTTCGGCTCTCCTCCTGTGCGAGGCGCCAGAGCACGCTGTCGGAACGCTCGCCGGTGTACGCCCGCCAGGCGGCGTCCACCTTCACGTCGTCGTGCGGACCGGTGTAGGCGAAGAGCCGGTGGCGGTACGTCTCGGACTGGCCGCGCGTGAGCGTCCGGTCGCCGAGGGTCGCGGGGCTCGGTCCGAAGCCGAGCTGGCCGTCCACGCGCCAGGGCAGCGGATAGCCGGGGTTGGCCGGATGGTCGAACACCGCGAGGTGGGCGAGGTCGTCGCGTCCGTCGAGCCGCAGGCCGACGTCGACCCAGGTGGTCCGCTGGCCATTGGCGCGTTCGTTGCGCTGGCGGGTGCTGTTGATCGCGTAGCCTTCGATGCCGGGCCGCCAGGGCATGCGCACGAAGAGACCACCGTAGGCATATTCGGAGATGGTGACGTCGGTGAGCGCCTCACCGGTCCATTCGAGGTCGAGGGTATACGTGTCGCCCCCGTCGCGGGCCGCCCAGCGCTGGGTCTCGCGCCACACCGGTTGTCCGTCGGCCCCGAGCAGATCATAGACGGCGGTCCACGCGACGGTGTCGCCGTGATCGCGATCAACGGTGAGGGCGACGCGCCGCCAGTGGTCGGCGCCCGGGTTGTGAAAATAGTCGCGACCGTTCAGCCGGGTGATGCCCCAGTAGACCCCAGTCTGATGCCGGTGGTGGCCCGGGCTGAACTCGGTGAGCACGCCCCGGCCGTCGGGGGCGGCGAGCGGGTGCAGGTACGGACGGTGGTCGGGACGGGCGGACTGGACGATCAGAGGCTCGGTCGCGCCCTCGCGCCAGACAGTGAGGCGTCCCTGCTCCCGGTCCTCGCGCACGTCGAGATGGGCAAAGGCGGAGCAGGCGGTCAGGACGAGACTGGCCAGGGAGGCGGAGGGGAGGAGGCGCATGATGACGTTCGAAGAAAGGAGGTGGTCGGCGGCCGCGGCGGGGCATTTGAGAGAGGCGGCCTTCCGACGAAGTACTGGGAAACGGGGAACCGACGCGAAAGTATACTCAAAGCTGACGGTACGATGCCATGAGAGTTGACGGATAAAAACAGAGATTTTTCACCGCCGCGCCTGGACACAAAAAACCCCGGCCGGGAGCCGGCCGGGGTGGAGGCGAATCGCGACGCTGGCGTCAGAAGTTTACGCTGGCCGAGAAGCGAATCGAACGCGGGCGGTAGAACGTCACCTGGCGCCGGTCGGCCGTGGTGCCGTTGGCGAGGGTGTAGGTCACCGCGGTCTCGTTCTTCTGCTCGTCGAACAGGTTGTCCACCGACAGGTTGAACCGCCAGGTGTAGTCACCGAAGCGATGGCTGTAGCCGAGGCCGGCGCGCACCTCGTAGCGGTCGTCGACGTCCGGCGTGCGCAGGGAGTTGACGTTGGTGTTGCCGCCGCCGAAGTCGACCGTGGTCGGCCGTTCGCCGGTGTAGATCAGGCCGCCGCGCAGGCTGAGATTCTTGAACGGACCGTTTTCGATCACGTAGTTCGAGAAGATCGAGGCGGTCTGCTTGGGCCCGAGGTCGAGCGTGCGGCCAACGAGGCTCTGGCGGTTCCAGGTCGAGGCGCGCTTCGGATCGCTGAAGCTGTCGCGGCCCAGTTCCAGCAGCCAGGCGTCGTACTCCGTGCCGTAGTTGGTGCCGTTGTTGAGATCGACCGCGTCAACGAGGGTGAAGCCGTCCGAGACCTCCTTGTTGATGTAGGCGTAGTTGAACGTGACCTGCCAATTCGGCTTCACCGTGAAGATGAGCTGGGCGTCGATGCCGCGGGCCTCCTCTTCGTAGGACACGTCCGAGCCGCGGCCCTTGTTGGCGGTGTTGCTGGCGGCGGCGCCGTAATCGATCGGGTTGGTCGTGCTCGTGTCGGCGAACGCGGCCTCGAGGGCGGCGCGCTCGACGGCGTTGGCGCCGAGGGTGTCGTAGTTGACGAGGAAGTAGCCGGCGCCGACGGCTTGGCCAAGGTCGTTGACGGTCATTCCGTTGTATCCGACCGGGAAGTACTGCGAGCGGACGGCGTACAGGCGCGGGCGGGACGGGTCGAAGTTATTGACGTTCTGGCCCGGCGCCACGGTTGGGGCGAAGTTGTTCCGGGGGGCGGGCGCGTTGCTGTAGAAGTACGTGGCGTTCTCGCGCTCGATCTGGAACCAGGCAATCGTGCCGGAGATCTTTCCATCGAGCAGGTCGACCTTGAGGCCAATCTCCTTCGACAGCGTCTTCTCGGCGTCGAAGTTCTGGGCGGCGCCGTTGCGCTGGCCCGGATTGGGGAACAGGCCCTGGGCGACGAGGCCATAGACGGAGACGTCCTTGCGCACCGCGAAGTTGAGTCCGGCGGTGTAGGTGGTCTCGGTCGGGGCGGTGCCGCCGAAGCGATAGCCGTTGCGCTTGGGGGCGTTGAAGGGCCGGCTCGTGCCCGGACCCTCGTCGGGGAAGGTCGGGGCGGCGTTGCGCACGCCGTTCACGTAGTCGAAGTCGAGGACTCGGGAGGCAAAGCGGTCCTGGCGGGCGCCGAGGATGGCGTGCAGCCGGCTGTCGAAGGCCTTGCCCTGATAGACCAGGTAGTCGCCGCCGAACCAGTTCGTCTGGGTCGTGTCGCGCAGGCGCTCGAAGGTCGTGCCGTCATAACGGATCGGCGTGTAGTCATTAACGTTCTGGAACTCCGAGATGCGCCAGGCGCTGTTGGTCGAGGCGTTCTGGATGGTGGGATTGTTGTTCGGGCGGAAGACCTCGTCGCGCGTGCTCTGGCGGCCGAGCAGGAGGTTGTGCGTGGTGCCGCCGAGTTCGAGGCGGTAGTTGAGCTCGAGCCGGTACTGTTCGCTGTCGACCTCGAACGGATCGTTGTCCCAGTCGTAGCGGAGCGCCTTGACCACGCCGTTGGCGTAGGTGGTGCGGTCGGCCGCATCGGGAATCTGGTCGGCCTGGGCAGTGGTGACCGAGACCGTGCCGCGGCTGAAGATGCGCAGCGTGTCGACATCGCTCTTCGCCTTCTGGTAACCGGCCACGAGGCGGAGGTTGTCCAGCAGGGTCTGCTCGACCTGGATCAGGTAGGCCGAGCTGGTGGTGTCTTCGCCGACGTCGGGACCGGCGAGGTTGAAGGTGCGCCGGGAGAGGCCGCCGCCGTCGCGCGTCCAGTTGAAGAGCTCGCCGTAGCGGTTGCGGGCGATCGTGACGTCGTTGTTGTCGAAGATGTCGCGCGCGCCGCCGCTGAAGCCGACACCGCGCTCGTCCGTCTCCTGGTAGCGGTACTCGGCGAGCACGCTGGTCTGCGGGAACGGCCGGGCGTCGAGCTTGAAGGAGACGAAGGAGTTCTCGAGGTTGTAGAAGTCCACCTCGCTGCCAGTCTCGGATCGGGCGGCGATCAGGCGGTAGTTCAGCTTCCCGTTGTCGAGGATCGGGCCGGTCGCATCGGCCGAGAAGCGGAAGAAGTCGAAGCTGCCGATGGACGACGCGAGTTCGTAGCGGCGCTGGCCGAGGGGCAGTTTGGGCAGGACGTTGACCACGCCGCCGAGCGTGCTCACGCCGTAGAGCAGGGCCGCCGGGCCGCGCACGACCTCGGCGCGGTCGATCTCGGCGGTGTCGGCGGGCGAGCCGAGCACCGTGGCGTCAACCTGGGTGCCGTTGCGGAAGCCAAGGCGGAGCTGCGTGCCGGTGTAGAAACCGCGGATGTTGACCGCGGTCGGCAGCTGGGAGAGCGGCTTGTTGGTCGGACGCGAGGGCGAGAAGTCGAACAGGCCCGGGCCACCGCTGTCCTGAGTGAAGTTGTCGCTGCCGTAGATGCCCGAACTGAACGCGAGGGCCTCCTTCAGATCGGAGGCGCCGATGTCGCGGATGAACTCCGACGTCACGACCTCGATCGGCATCGGCAGGTCCTTGATCGCGGTGTTCAGGCGCGTGCCGGAAATGGTGTTGGTGGCAAGGTAGCCGCGGTCCTTGGAGGAATCGACCCGGAAGGGGGACAATTCCACCGTGGGCTCGGCCGGGGCGGGCGCCGGCGCCGTCTGGGCGCCGAGCAGAACGGGCAGGGAGGACAGCAGGGCCGCGGTCAGCCGGGTGGCCGGACGCGAACCCCGCCGGGGTTGCTGGGGAGTGCTCATGGTGGTGGGTTTCTCCCGATCCGGCGCGCCAACGCCGGCGAGAGGGTGCTTGGGGGGGACCCGCGCCGGACGTAGGGCGGCGGCGGGGCTGGCGGGTAACGCCGAAAGCGGAAGGCCCGGGACCGCGATGCGCAAACGGGCCGGGAATCGAACAGTTTGAATTTCCGTGCTTTGGCCGGATGACGGCGGGATTGGACGCGTTGAACGGTTTGACTGATTCGAGGATGGAGCTGGTGGGGTACGGGCTCTTGTCTGCGGGCGACCCCTCCGCGGTTTGCGATGCGCCTCGTCCCTATCCTCTTGCTGACCAGCATGCTGCCCTGCGCCGTCCTGCGCGGAGCGGATCCGGTGGCGGGTGCGGACCTGGCGGAGGCGTGGACCGGATTGACCGAGCAGCGGCATGCCGAGGCCCGGGAGGTGTTTGCCCGCCGGCTCGCGGCCGGAGGCGCGGAGGCGCGGGAGGCCCGGTTGGGGCTCGCGTTGGCCCTGCTCGGACTGCAGCCGCGCACGCAGGGCAACGTTTCCGCCGCGCGTGAGTTGCTCACTCCGCTGGCGGATGCGGCGGAGCCCGACGGCTGGTCGCGCCAGGCCCGGTACTTTCTTGGCCGGATTGCCGAGCTGCACGAACGGGAGCCGGACCTCGCGCTCGCGCGCCGGCATTACCAGCGCCTGTTCGACGAGCATCCCGACGACCCGCTGGCCCAGGTCGCGGCGGTGAAGATCGTCCTGCTTGCGGCCAATGCGGTGACGGCACCCGATGCGAAACGGGCCGCGCTGCAACAATTCGAGGGTTGGGCCGGCCGCCTGACCTATCCCCCGGCGCGGCGCGACTTCCACGCGGTCATGACCCACGCCTACCTGCGTCACGTCCCGGACGACCTCGGCGCGGCGCGCCGTCACGCTTTGGCGGCACACGCGCTCGGTTTCACTGACCCGGTCCGGCGGTTGTCCAACATCCTGCGCATTGCCGAACTCTCGCGGGTGCTGGGCGACGTCGCGCAGGCGCGGTCATTCTACGAACAGTTTCTGGCCGAGGCCGGGCGCGACGGCCGCGTCCTGCTCGTACGCGAACGCCTGGCGGCGCTGCCGTCGGGTACTGCGGCGGTGGCACCATGAAGACCGGCCGCGCCATGAACCTGATCGGCTTCGCCTTGGTGGCGGTGTGCTTTGTGCTGTCCGGCTGGCGCGTGTGGGAGCGCACACAGCGCGATCGCGGAGGCGACACGGTGGTGATCCGGTTCGCCCATTCCCAGCTCGAGCCCGGGTTGCGCGAGGCCTTCGATGCGGTGGCGCGCGAGTACATGGCGCTGCACCCGGGCGTGACGGTCGAGCAGATCGCCATCCCGCGGCGGGCGTGGGCCTCGTGGATGGAAACCCAGCTGATCGGCGGCACGGCGCCCGACCTGATCCAGCTGGTCAACAATGACCCCAATCCGATCCTCCGCCATTTCCGTCCGATCGACGCGTGGGTCAACCAGCCCAACCCCTACAATGCCGGCACCGACCTCGCGGGTGTGCCCTGGAAGGACACGTTCATCGCCCCGCTCACCGACCCGCCCACCTACTGGCCGCTCTACCTGAGCCACTATTCGGTCCCGACCACGCTCTTCACCATCCGCCTCTACTACAACCGCGCGTTGCTGCGTGAAATCACGGGCAACGACGCCCCGCCGGAGACCTACGAGGCCTTCATCGCCCTGTGCCGCGAGGTCGAGGCCTTTGCGGCGCGTACCGGGCGCACCTTGTATCCGGTGGCTGGAGCGCGACCGGTGCCGCCGTTCGATGCGTTGTTCTACCGCCTGCTCACGTCGCAGACCCAGCGCCTGGTCGAGCAAGTCGATGCGGGCTACACCTTGGGCGGAGCTGGTACGGGCGCCGGTGAGGTGCGCGACCATGCGCGCGAGGCCTATTTCCGTCGAGTCTGGGACCTGCGCTCGCCCGAGATCCGCGCGGGCTTCGAGCTGGTGCGGGAGGTCGGCCGTCATTTCCAACCGGGCTTTCTGCAGTCCGAGCGCGACGCCGCGATCTTCTACTTTCTGCAGGGACGCACCCTCATGATGCCGTCCGGCAGCTGGGACTTCTCCAGCCTGGTGGCGCAGGCGGATTTCGAGATTGGCGTCTTTCCCGTACCGGTGCCGACCACCGACCACCCGCGCTATGGAGCCAACATGTACGGCCCGCCGTCCGAGGCGAATACCTCGATGCGCGGCGCCTTTGCCCTGACGAAGCAGTCGCCAAACGCCGAGCGCGCGATCGACTTTCTGCGCTACCTGACGAGCCAGGCGGCGCACCAGCGGTTCGCCGACCGCTCGGGCTGGCTGCCGGCCGTCCGCGGCGTGCAGCCCCGCGAGGAGGTGAAGGCCTTCTATCCGATCCTCGACGGGTATCCGCCCGGATTCATGTTTTCCCCCGGCGTCGACACGGTGCGGCTGTGGGAAACCTATGCCTACCTGCTCTTCGCCGGTGACGACGGGGTGGAGCGGCTGACGCAGACGCTCGAGCCGCTGATGGACGAGGCGATCATCCGGGACGAACTGAAGGAGACCCGGGAGACGGTGGCGTCGCTCGCGGCCTACGACGCCCTGCAGGCGGCCGATTTTGCGCGGCGGACGGACGGGACGGATCCGTTGTTGTCGGACCGTCGCCTGAGCGAGCTGTGGGAGGCGCAGACCCACCGGGAGGATCTGTATTTCCGCAGCCGATACCACTTGGAGACCTTCAAGCCGCGGCGGTGAGCGGCCGGAGGTCTCACGGCGCGGGCGCGGGAGAAACCGCGGCCGGCGCGCCGGCGGGCGACTCAAGGAAGGTGGGGCCGGACTGCCAGCGTCCCTCGATCATGATGGTCTTGGGATGCGGCGGCACACCGCGCTCGTTGCGGTAGAGCTGGGCGACGACGGATTCGACGGCGGCGGCGCCGAGCAGCGACGGGACGAGGTCGAAACCGGTGGAGCCGGTGGGATCTTCGATGCAGTTCAGGTTGAAGAATCCGGTCTCCTGCGGGACCGCGACTCCGTCCTGCTCCAACCAGTTGACGATGCGCCGGTCGTGACTGACCACCACCTGGGGCCGGTGCCGGCGGTACCAGCGCAGGAACTGCGGCGCGGTGAGTTCATCGTAGAAGAGAACGGGAATCCGGTCGCCGGGCGGCAGTTCCTGCTGGAACGCGATGTAGGGGCCGGACCATTTGCGGTGGATGCGCACGTCGAGCAGGTCGCTCAGGCAGAGCCCGATCCGGGTGTAGCCGAGATCGCGCATCCGATGCAGGGCGTTGAGCGTGGTGACGTGATGGTCGGGGCACACCGTGTGCAGGCGGGGCCGGCTGAGGCAGTAATCCATCTTCACCGCGGAAAAGTGCTGCCACTCGAAATCGAGCCAGTCACGGGCGGATTCGAAGGGCATCACGATCAGGCCGGAGATGCCCCGGGCGCGCAGCACCTCGGCCAGGCGGCGCAGCGACAGTCCGCCCTCGCCGACGCGAAAGATCTCGATCGAGTAGCCGAGTTCGTCGGCGCGGCTGCGGGCGCCGGCGAGGATGTGTTCGTGGAAACGGACCCGGCGCGGATTGGGCGGCTCGGTGGTGATGAGGGCGGCGATCGTGCCGTGGAAACTCGGGTTGTGGGTGCGCCGGATCTCCGCCATCACCTGGCCGACGAGCCGGTTCGGCCGGTAGCCCGCCTTCTCCGCGGCCCTTTGCACGCGGTCACGGGTGACGAGGGCGACGCGCGGGCTGCCGCGCAGGGCCTCGGACACCGTGGCGGGGGAAAGGCCAAGGCTGCCGGCCAGCGAACGAATCGACGGGCGCGAGGACATCGGGTGAGTCGAGCACTACCGGACGGCGGGCCGACGTCAACGGCCGGGCGGCCCTCAGGGTTCGTCGTGATGGTCGGGGATGCCGGCGTGGCTGGCTCGGAGGCCGGGGCACTGGATGCGCGCGCCGGTCAGGCGGCGAGTCCAGAGACCATGCATCGGCGCGGCGATGCGCGACGGGTCGTCCGGCCAGGTCACGGCGATGTTGTCCAGCACGAGGCCGGCGACGTTGTCGGCGACAACGGCGGCACGGGCCACGCGGGCGGCCGGGGAGAAGTTGGAGAGCTGGGTGCTGCGACTCTTCGCCACGGTGACGGCGGGATCCTCGACTTCCGGGCAGGCGAGGCGGATGTCGCGCAGCGTGATGTCGCGCATCACGGCGCCGTCCTGGGCGGTCAGGAGAATGCGGCCGCGCGTTTCGCAGCTCACGTTGCTCACGAGAATGTGGCGCATCGTGCCCAGCTGCGGATTCTCGCCGTTGTGCTGCTGGATGTCGAAGTGGATGACGCGGTCGGTGCCGAGGCTCGTGAGGGCGCGCCCGGTGATGTTGGTGATGGCGACGTGCTCCACGATGCCGCCGTCCCACATGATGATCTGGATCACCCGGATGGCGTTTCGCACCACGCAATTGCTCACGGTCACGTGGCGGATCGAGTTCCATGTCTCCGCGCCGAGGCCGATCGCAGAGCAGTTGGACTCAAGCACGCAGTTGGTGACGGTGATGTACTCGCTGCTGCGGGCGTCGGAGGTCGACTTGATGATGATGTTGTCGTCGCAGCCGCGCACGGTGCAGTTGCTGAGCGTGACGTTGCGGCAGCCGTTCAGGTCGAAGCCGTCGTTGTTCGGGCCGAAGAGGTGGTTGTCGATCGTGACGCCGTCGATGCGCACGTCGTCACAGTTGAACAGGTGCACGGTCCAGCCCGGGCTGTCGTGGATGGAGAAATCGCGCAAGGCGACCCGCCGGCAGCGGCGGATCTCCACGAGGGGAGAGATGCGGCGCGACCGCGCCTTGATCCATGGCAGGTCCGGGTAGACGAGGCCCTGCCAGAAGACGGGACCGTTGCCGTGGATCGTGCCGCGGCCGGTGATGGCAATGTCGTCGCAGTCGACCGCGCAGAGCAGGTGGAACGGCTGGCGGTCGATGTTGTGGCCGGCCTCGAGGACCGGGTAGCGGTCGAGGTCGGGATGGGCGACGAGCACGGCACCGAGGGAGAGCTCGAGTTGCACGCGGCTGCGCAGGAACAGCGTGGTGATCTCCCACCGTCCCGGGGGAACGACGACGCGGGTGTCGTCGGAGCGGGCGGCGTGGTCGATCGCCTGCTGCAGGGCGGCGGTGTTGGCGACGGGATCGGACGAGGCAGCAAGGGCCGGGGGCATCCGGTCACGTTGCGCGGAGGCAGGCGGCGCGGGAAGGCGCGAGGCCTTGAAGCCGTTGAACGGCCGGGCGGCTACCGCTGCGGCTCGTCGCCGGGCCGGGTGAAACCGCGGAAGGCTTCGTTGTGCTCGCGGATCGACTCGATGATCGACGGCGAGAAACGGGCGTCGTCGGCGCGGCTGATGTCGTTCTGCGTGATCGAGCGCACGAAGAGATCAGTCTGACTGGGATCGCTCTGGCGGGGCACGACCTCGACCGTCGCGACCATGTCGGCTTCGTTGATCTCGTGAATGAGGACGAGGCCGCGCTGTTCCATGGCCGGCCCGAGCGCCTTGTCGATCGCCTTGAACTGCTCGTAGGTCGGCCGCACCTGATGGCCGCCAACAAGCAGGATTACGGTGCACCGCTGGCCTTTCAGCTGGCTGCTCGTGCAGCCGGCCGTGGCCAGCGCCAGACTGACGACGCACAGGGCGAACAATGACTTAAGGAGACCGGTGCCTGACATAGGTCGTGGGGTTGTAAGCCGGGCGCGTGCCATCCGGCGGGGTTGAACTCATCGGTAAGCGAGGAATGGCCTGTGGTCAACGGGGCGATGGCCGGAGTTTCGGCTTTGCGCTCCGGCCTCTCCTTTGTCGCCATCCCGTCGTGGCGCGAATGAACGTGAGGCAGATGTGGGCGGCGAAACTGGCGGGCAAGACCCTGCCGGGCCCGGCCTTGCCGCCAGCGGTAGGCGGCCGTCCGTCCGGTACCGGCGCGGTCGCCGGCTGGCAGCGTACACCGTTTCAGGGACGCGTGCTGGGCATCGACCCTTCGCTCCGCGGCACGGGGCTGGCGCTGATCGAGTTTGCGGGCACACGGCAGCCGGTGCTCTTGCGCTGCCAGACGGTGAACGTGCCGGCACGACACCCCCTGCCGGTGGCCCTCGCGGAGATCCACCGGGCGGTCACGGCGTTTCTCGACGGCACGGACGTCCGTCATGTGGCGTTGGAGCAAACGATTTACGTGCAGAACTTCCAGACGGCGCAAATCCTCGGCGCCGCGCGCGGTGCGGCGATCGCGGCGGCGGCGCTGCTCGACCGGCCGGTCTTTGAGTATCCGCCGTTGCGGGTGAAACAGGCCGTGGTCGGCGCCGGCCGGGCCAGCAAGGAGCAGATGGCGCGCACCGTCATGGCGCTGCTCGGTCATGGTCGGACCCTCGCGCTCGACGAGGCCGACGCGGCCGGCGTTGCGCTGTGTCACGCGTTCACCTGGCGCGAATAACCTGCAGGTCAGTGCCCGGGAGGCCGCGTGCGCTCGTGATGCTTGTAGGCGGCGTAGGCGATGCCCGACACTCCGCACAGGGCGGCGGGAAAATGCAGGGTGTCGTAGCCGAACCGCTGGAATCCGAGGGCGCCCAGCACACCGCCGAGCAGAAATCCCAGCAGGAGCACGCCGTAGAGGCGAAAACGGCCCCAGTCGACCGGCTGCCGCCGCACCCAGTGGCCGCAGGCGATGCCCAGGTCGGTGATGACGCCGGTGAGATGCGTGGTGCGCACCACCGCCCCGCTGTAGCTCGTCGCCATGGCGTTCTGCAGGCCGCAGGCCATCGAGGCGAGGCAGTCTCCGGCAAAGGCGCCGCGGCGCAGAAACGCCACCGCCGCGAACAGCAGGGCCGACTCGAGCGCCAGCGCGACGCCGTAGCGCCGGCCCAGGCGGAGGGTGCTCTGCCGGATGATGGCGCCGCTCAGCACCGCCCCGAAGAAAAAGCAGGCGATCACGAGCAGCGCGCGCGCGGCCGGGCCGTACCGGGTATCGATCATTTCGATACTGAGGATGGTCACCGTGCCGGTCAGGTGCGTGATGGCCTGATGGTGCAGGCCGAGGAACCCCACGGCATTGATGCAGCCCGCGCTGCAGGCAAGGGCGAGGCCGCCGGCGGTGACCCAGGCGGGTGTCTGCTTGGTGAACATGGCGACGGCCGGAGTCTGGCCCACCGACGGCTAGGCGGAAAGCGCAATCCCGAAACCGCCCCGCCCGGGCCCAGGCCCGTTGCTACGGTGGACCGGCGGATCCCTCCGGAGGTTTCGCCCACGCGGGAGCGCTTAGCGGCCGAGCACCGTCTTCAGGATGCGGCCGAGGTCGCCCACGCGGTAGGGCTTGGTCAGATACCCGCAGAATCCCATCTCGAGGAACCGTTTTGCCATGTCGTCGTTGTCGTAGCCTGACGAGATGATGGCGCGCACATCGGGATCGATTTCCTTGAGGGCCTTGAACGTCTCTTCGCCGCCCATGCCGCCGATGATGGTCAGGTCCATGATCACCACGTCGTAGGGCCGGTTGACGTTGAAGTAGCGGCGGTAAAGGGCGAGCGCCTCTTCGCCGTTGCGCGCGACGTCGTAGGTGTAATCGAGGCTTCCGAGCATCGTGCCGGTGAATTCGCAGATCTTCGGATCGTCGTCCATCAGGAGCACGCGGCCGGTGCCGAAACGGAGCGCCGGGGCGCGCTGAGCCTCGGTCGCGACCGCCTCGTCGGTGACGGGCAGGAAGACGGTGAAGGTCGTGCCGCTGCCCACTGTCGAGTCGACGCCGATCTGGCCGCCATGGGCGCGCACGATCGAAAGCACGGTCGCGAGCCCGAGGCCGGTGCCGTGCTTCTTGGTGGTGAAGAACGGGTCGAAGATGCGCTCGATCACATCCGCCGGGATGCCGCTGCCGTTGTCCTGCACATCGACCTGCACGTACTTGCCGGCGTGCAGCGGGGGAAGTTCGTCCGGACCGAGTTCGAGGTTGACCGCCCGCAGCACGATCACGCCTTCGGAGGGATCCGGCATCGCCTGGATCGCGTTGATGATGAGGTTTTGGAAGACCTGCAGCATCTGGCCGCGATCGACCTTGATCGGACCGCTGTCCTCGTCGACCTCCAGCGTGATCTCCACCATGCTCCCGGCGGCGGCGACGCGGACGGCGTCGCGCAGGAGCTCGGCGGGTGTGAGGACCTGGTGGGCGTTGGCGGCGCTGCCCTTGGCAAAGGTGAGCAGCTGTTTCGTGAGCGCCTTGGCGGTGAAGCAGGCCTTCTCCGCATCACCCAGTCCCGAGTAATCCCGGCTTTCTTTCGCGAGCGAGATCGCGCCGAGGATGGTGGTGAGCAGATTGTTGAAGTCGTGGGCGATGCCGCCCGCGAGCTGGCCGAGGCTGTCGAAGCGGTTGGCCCGGATGAGCTCCTCCGGCGTGAGGGTCATCTCCTTCGGATCGCGAAACACGATCACCATGCCCAGCGCACGTCCGTCCGCATCCCAAGCCTGGCGCGCGTTCCACACGATCGGGACGGGCTTGCCGCCTCCGGCCGGCACGAGGGCGTGGTCGAGGTGCAGGCGGGTCTGATCGTTCGATGCGAGCGCGATGTCCACCGATTCGGCATCGGGGCGTTCGCCGTTGAGGGTCAACAGCGTGAAGATGTCGCGTACGCCCTGGGTGGTGGCGACGGCGGCCGGATAGCCGGTGAGGCGTTCGGCCTTCGCATTCACATGGAGCACGCGGCCGCGGGCGTCGGCGAGGATCACGGCCTCACCGAGGGCGCTGAACAGTTCCCTCAGCACCGCGGCGGGCGCCGGCCCCGACTCGGTTGCGGTGGGGGCGGGCAGGGCATAGCCCACCGCCCGCACGAGTTCGCGCTTGCGCGAGTAGTGGCGATGCGCGCCCAGCAGGACATCGCACGCCGTGCCATCGGTGCGGTGCAGGGTGACGCGGCGCTCCATCGCCGCCTCGCCCGGTGCGGGTTCGCTCAGGAAAGCGGCGACGCCGGCTTCGGCGGCCTCGGCCGGCAGCGCGCCGGTGAAGCTCTCGAGCTGTTCGCCGGCGCCGGCTTCGTCTTCGCGTCCGGTCAGCCGGAGCCACGCCGGCGAGAACCAGAACCGTCCGCGGGCGAAATCGAGATCGAACAAGGCCAGCGTCGGATGGTCGGCGAGGTGGGCAAAGCGTTCGTCGCCGATCAGCGTCTGCTCCTCGAACTCCTTGCGCTCCGTCACATCGAGGTGCAGCCCGGTCACGCGCTCGAGTTTGCCGTCGGCGGCGAAGCGTTGCACGCCGGTGCCGAGCACCCAGATCCAGTGGCCGCGCTTGTGCTGCATGCGGTACTCGACCGCAAAGCTGCGCCAGCCGGCCGCTCCAGCCCGACGCAGTTGGTCGGGCGCCGCGGCCGAATCGTCGGGATGGATCAACCGCAGCCACGTGTCATACGTGTCGGCGAGCTCGTGGTCGGCGTAGCCGAGCAACCATTTCCACGCGGGCGAGTAGAGGACCGTGCCGGATTGGAAATTGAGATCGAAGAATCCCACCGGACTTTCCGGCAGCAGGAGGGGCGGCACGAACGGGCGGTCGGCACCGCCGGCCGGAGTCTCGGCGGCCATCGCGGCCTGAGCCGGCGGGCTGCGGGTGATGATCGCGTAGTAGGCGGCGTCACCGCCTGCCGCCGGTTCGAGTCGGAGTTGGATGGCGACCGGGCCGGACTCAAACGGTTGGGCCTCGAGGGGCAGGGGGCGGTCGAGCGAGCTGGCGAGCAGCACCTCCCATTGCGCCTCCAGCCAGTCCGGCGCCTGGGAAACGACCTCGAACGCAAACAAGGTGGGGAAGGGCGTGCCGGAGAGCCGCTCCGGCGCCACCTGCCAGAATGTGCCGGCGGCCTGGCTGGCGTGCAGGATTTTTCCGGCGCGATCCAGGGTCAGCACCATCGGTCCGGCTTCCCGGTTGGGGCCGGCGGAACGGGCGAACGGCGAGGCGGACAGGACGTCACTCACAAGGAGGCGGGGAGGAGGGCGGGCGAGTCACTCCCGTCGACTCACCCAAACCGGCCTAGCTAGGCGGGTTCTCCGGGGGGCGACAACTGCAAATCCGACGGCCGGCGCCTCAAGCATGGGTGAGCATGCGTGCGCTGGCTTCGACTTGGGTGCGGACGGGTTTGTCTCCCGCCAGCCAATGGCGAACCCGCCCGGCGAGAAAATCGATGTACGGCGCCTGGTCGTTGAGGCAGGGCACATGCTGGAAGCTTTCGCCACCGGCGTGCAGGAACTCCTCTTTCCCTTCGCCGGCGATCTCTTCGAGGGTCTCGAGACAGTCGGAGACGAAGGCGGGCGTGAAGATGATCAGGCGTTTCTTGCCCTCTTTGGGCAGCTCCTCGAGGCGCTTGTCCGTGTACGGCGACAGCCAGGGCTCGCCCACGAGGCGCGACTGGAACGCGATCGACCAGCGGGCGGGGTCGAGTCCGGCGCGGCGCGCGAAGGCCTGGGTGGTCTTGGTGATCTGCGCTTTGTAGCACATCGCGTGGGCGGCGCTGCAGGTGTTGCAGCAGTCGTCGACGAGCGTGCAGTGCGCCCGCGAGGCGTCGCCTTTGCGCAGGTGCCGCACCGGAATGCCGTGGTACGAAAACAGGATGAAATCGTGCGGCTGCTGGAGATAGGGCGCAGACACGGTGTACAACGCCTCGATGTAGTCGGCGTCCTGGTAGAACGGCTGCACGCAATCGATCCGCAGCTTCGGCGCGAGGCGCTTCGCCTCCTCGTAGACCTTCACCACCACCGTCTCCCACGACGACATGGCGTAGTGGGGGTACTGCGGGAACAGCAGGATCTCGTCGATCCCGTCGGCGGCGATCTGCGCCAGCACGGAGGCGATGGAGGGCTGCGCGTATCGCATGGCCAGATACACGGGCGTCCCGGCGCCGAGTTGGCCGGCAAGTTTGTCCCGGACGCTGCGCGAGATGGTGATCAGGGGCGAGCCTTCGGGCGTCCAGATCTCCCGGTAGGCCTTGGCCGAGCGGGGTGCGCGCAGCGGCACGATGATGCCATGCACGAGCAGGCGGCGCAGCGGGGTGAACGCGGGCTTGTCGATCACCCGGTCGTCCCCGAGGAACTCGTGCAGGTAGGACCGGACGTCAGGGACGTTGGTGGAGGCCGGGGAGCCGAGGTTGACCAAAAGGACGGCGCGCTTGGACATGCGCCGCTATTGGTCGGTCATTTCCGGGCAAAGTCAAACGAGCGTCCGCAGCCGTTTGAGCTCGGCGATGAGCCGGTGGACGTTCTCCGGTGCGATGCGGTCGGTCACGACCGAGAGCGGGTAGTTGTGCTCGCAATCGAGGTGCACGCCGCGCTCGCTGCCGGGCCGGACGAAGTCCTCGACAAAGTCCATGCCCCCGCGCGGCTTGATCCATTGGTAGTACGGATCGGGATCCTCGGATTCAATGACGACGTCGTCCTTCAGGAAGATACTGCAATAGAGAGTCAGGTCTCGAAATGACGCGAACCACGTGGGCGGGTTCACCAGCTGATCACGGATGATGAGGGTCATCGCGGAAGTCTCCTTAGCATCAACGCTGCCAATTTTGCCGTTGCGGGTGCGTTTTCAAGATCTTCATCGGCACGCCGGGCGGCGAAATTAGCCTTTTGTCCCGCGCCTTCCCCCGTCATCGGTGAAGGTTTCCCGCACCATGAGCACTCCGCGCAAACCCGTTCTCCTCGTGATCCGTGATGGCTGGGGCCGCAATCCGCACCCCGCCCAAAACGCCTCCAATGCCGTGCATCTTGCGCGGAAGCCGTGCGACGACGCCCTGCACGCGAAGTATCCGCATGCCCTCGTGGCCGCCTCCGGCCTCGACGTCGGGCTGCCCGACGGGGTGATGGGCAACAGCGAGGTGGGACACGAGAACATCGGTGCCGGCCGCATCGTCGACCAGGAGTTGGTGCGCCTCAACAAGCTGTTCTCTGAAAAGCGCCTCGTCACCAACCCGGTCTGGCGCGCGATCGTCGAGCGGGTGAAGACCCGGGGATCCCGCCTCCACCTCATGGGCATCGTCTCGGACGCCGGCGTTCACGGCATGCTCGAACACCTGTACGGCATCCTGCGCGTCGCCAAGGACGAGGGCCTCACCGAGGTGTACATCCATGCCTTCACCGATGGTCGAGACACGCCGCCGATGAGTGGCCTGGGCTACATTCGCCAGGTGGAAGAGCAGTGCCGCGCCATCGGACTCGGACGCATCGCGTCCGTCTGTGGGCGGTTTTGGGCGATGGACCGCGACAACCGGTGGGAACGCGTGCAAAAGGCCTACGACATGCTGACCGGCCGCAAGGCGGAGGCCACCGCCCCGAATGCCGCCGCGGCGGTGCAGGCCTACTACGACCGTCCGCTCAACGATTCGCAAAAGGGCGACGAGTTCATCCCGGCCACGTGGGTGGTCGGCGCGGACGGGCGCCCGGTGGCGACGATCGCAAACGGCGACGCCGTCCTCTTCTACAATTACCGTGGCGACCGGCCGCGCGAGATCACCAAGGCGTTCGTCATCGACGGATTCAAGGACTTCGACCGCGGCCCGAAGCTCGATCTCTACTATGCCACCATGACCGAGTACGAGAGCGGGTTGCCGGTGCAGGTGGTTTCGCCGAAGCCGGAGCCATTGAAGAACATCCTCGGCAAGGTGGTCAGCGACGCCGGGCTCGCGCAGTTCCGTTGCGCGGAAACCGAGAAGAACCCGCACGTGACCTTTTTCTTCAACAACTACCGCAAGGATCCATTTCCGGGTGAAGAACGGGCCTGTCCGCCCAGCCCCAAGGTCCCGACCTACGACCTCCAGCCCGAGATGTCGGCCGCGGAAGTCACGCGGCTTTCCAAGGAGGCGATTCTCTCCGGCAAGTACGGACTGATCGTCGTCAATTTCGCCAACCCCGACATGGTCGGCCACACCGGCAATCTCGCCGCGGTGATCAAGGCGGTCGAGGCCACCGACGCCGGGGTGGGGGAGCTGCTCGCCGCCCTCGAGCAGGTCGGCGGCCAGGCCGTCGTCTGCGCCGACCACGGCAACTGCGAGCAGATGTGGGACGAGTCCACCCAAGGCCCGCACACCGCCCACACCCTCAATCTCGTCGAGGTCTTCGTCGTCGGCCCCGGCTTCGCCGCCGGCAAGACGCGCATGCGTTCGGGTGGCCGCCTCGCGGACATCGCCCCGACCGTCCTCGACCTCCTCGGCCTGCCCAAGCCCGCCGAAATGAGCGGGCAGACGCTCATCGCCGCGCGATGAGCGAATGACCCATGACGAGTGACGAAGGGCTGCGGGAGTCGCCCGCCCGTCGGCGTCATTCGGCATTCGTCATTGGGCATTCGTCCTTATCCCGGCGCCCCGGGCGCCGGGATTTGGTTTGCCCGTGCGGGCCGGGGTGGGTTTTGCTCTCCCTTCACTTTCTCCCATGAAGCGCACCCATCACTGTGCCCAGCTCTCCCCGGCCGAACTCGGCGCGACCGTCTCGCTCCTCGGCTGGGTGGATTCCATCCGCGACCACGGCGGTATCATCTTCATCGATCTGCGTGATCGCAAAGGCATCACGCAGGTGAAGTTCGATCCCAACGTGAACGCCGCGCTCGGGGCCCAGGCCGCGCAGCTCAAGCCGGAGTCCGTCATCGGCATTTCCGGCAAGGTCGTCGCCCGCCCGGCCGGCACGACCAACGCCACCCTGCCCACCGGCGCGATCGAGGTCGATGCGACCGAGCTCACGGTGCACAACATCTCTGACACCCCGCCGTTCCCGCTCGACGATGCCGGCGGCGACAAGGTCAACGAGGACCTGCGTCTCACCTACCGGTACCTCGACCTGCGCCGTCCGAAGATGCGCAAGAACCTCCAGGTCCGCCATCGCGCGACCAAGGCCATCCGCGACTACTTCGACGCCCAGGAGTTCATCGAGGTCGAGACGCCCGCCCTCTTCAAGAGCACGCCCGAAGGCGCGCGCGAGTACCTCGTGCCGTCGCGCATCCACCCGGGCCAGTTCTACGCGCTCTCCCAGTCGCCCCAGCAGTTCAAACAGATCCTCATGGTGGCCGGCGTGGAGCGGTACTTCCAGATCGCGCGCTGCTTCCGCGACGAGGACCTGCGCGCCGACCGCCAGATGGAGTTTACCCAGGTCGACGTCGAAGCCTCGTTCATCACCCGCGAGGACGTCTACCGCCTCTTCGAGGGCATGGTCAAAAAGGTGTGGAAGGACGTTCTCGGGGTCGACATCCCCACGCCGTTCCAGCGCATGGCCTACGTCGATGCGATGAACCGTTTCGGCGTCGATAAGCCCGACCTCCGCTTCGGTCTCGAGCTCACCGACCTGTCGGACACCTTCAAGGATTCCGCCTTTAAGGTGTTCCAGGCCACGGTCGCCGGCGGCGGCGTGATCAAGGCCGTCAACGCCAAGGGCCTCGCCGATCTCACCCAGGGCGAACTCAAGAACCTTGAGGACATCGCCAAATCGCTCGGCGCGAAAGGTCTCGCCTTCATCAAGGCCGAGAAGGGCGAGTGGAAATCGCCGATCGTGAAATTCTTCAGCGACGCGGAGAAGGCCGCCCTCACGGCCAAGCTCGGCATCGAGGAGGGCGACGTCGTCTTCTTCGCCGCCGCTCCGTGGGAAAAGGCCTGCGCCATCCTCGGTCGCATCCGGCTCGAAGCCGCGCAACTGCTCGCCCGCCGCGGCAAGCTCACGATCCGGCACGACGACTGGAAATTCCTTTGGGTGATCGATTTTCCCCTCATGTCGTACGACGAGGAGCGCGGCGGCTACGCGGCGACCCACCATCCGTTTACCGCGCCGGTGCCGGAGGATGTCGCCCTGCTCGACAGCGACCCGAAGGCCGTGCGCGGCCAGCACTACGACCTTGTCCTGAACGGCATGGAGCTCGGCGGCGGTTCGATCCGCATCCATCAGCCCGCGCTGCAAAAGAAGGTCTTCGAAGACGTGCTCAAGATCCCGTCCGACGTCGTCGAGAGCCGCTTCGGCTACATGCTCAAGGCCTTCACCTACGGCGCTCCGCCGCACGGTGGCATCGCCTTCGGCCTCGACCGCATGGTCGCGCTGCTCTGCGGCACCACCAGCATCCGTGACGTCATCGCCTTCCCCAAGACCCAAAAGGGGCAGGACCTGATGGCGCAGAGCCCGACGCCCGTGACGGCGAAGCAGCTCAAGGAACTGCACATCCAGACGGTCATGCCCGAGTAAGGGCCGAGCCTCGCCTTTTGACTGGCTTCCCGGCCGGGGTGCGCAAGCGCCCCGGCCTTTTTGTTGGCGCCTGAAAACGAGACGGTTAGGCGCGGCATGAAAATAATTCAGTGAGTCGGGACCCCTTGGCATAGCCCGTGCTTTTTTGCCCCCGCACGGCCGCACGCGGTCGGTGCGGTCCACGTCCCTCAACATTACATCCACCACCCAAACACTATGAAGCTACGGTCCCAGCCACTGACCGGTATCCTGAAGACGGCAGGCGTCTTCAGCATGCTGGCCTTGATCACGACGGGTTACGCGCAGGAGGCGGCTGCCGCCGCCGAGGCGCCGAAATACGCCGATCTCGACGCCTTCGCTGCCTCGGGCGGCTACGCGATTTTCACTGCCAACAACATCTGGATGATGGTCGCTACGGCGCTGGTGTTCATCATGCACCTTGGCTTCGCCAGTCTTGAGACCGGCCTCACCCAGTCCAAGAACACGGTCAACATTCTGTTCAAGAACACGCTGATCCCGTGCATCGGTCTGCTCACCTACGCGATCGTGGGCTTCAATCTGATGTACCCGGGCGCTGACTTCGCCGGAAAATGGTTCGGCTTCGCCGGCTTCGGTGTGAGCGTAAGCGACGAAGTCGCCAACCTCACCGACGTCTACAACGCCGGTTACACCTACTGGACCGACTTCCTCTTCCAGGGCATGTTCGCCGCCACCGCCGCGACCATCGTGTCGGGCGCCGTGGCCGAGCGCGTCAAGCTCAGCTCCTTCCTGATCTTCTCGACGATCTTCGTCTCCATCGCCTACCCGATCACGGGCATGTGGAAGTGGGGCAACGGCTGGCTGAACAACCTTGAGACGCCCTTCTACGACTTCGCCGGTTCCACCCTCGTTCACTCCGTGGGCGGCTGGGGCGCGCTGGCCGGTGTGATGCTGCTCGGGCCCCGTTTGGGCAAATACTCCAGCGGTCGCGTGAAGCCGATCCTCGGCCACTCCATGCCGCTCGCCACCATTGGCGTCTTCCTCCTCTGGCTCGGCTGGTTCGGCTTCAACGGCGGTTCGGTACTCTCCGCCAACCCTGCGCTCACGTCGCTCGTGCTCGTCACGACGGCCTTGGCTGCTGCCGCCGGCGGTGTGGCCTCGGTGCTCGTCTCCTGGGCCGTGATCAAAAAGCCCGACCTCTCGATGGCGCTCAACGGCATCCTCGCCGGCCTCGTCGGCATCACCGCCGGTGCCGACCAGATGTCCGCCATGGATGCGGTTCTCATCGGCGCGATCGCCGGTGCGATTGTGGTCTTCGCGGTCATCTTCTTCGACAAGGTCAAGATTGACGACCCGGTCGGCGCGATCGCCGTCCACCTCGTGTGCGGCATCTTTGGCACCCTCGCGGTCGGCCTCTTCGGCAACCTCGCGGGCGGCGCGCAGCTCATGTCGCAGCTTAAGGGCATCGTCAGCGTGGGTGTCTTCACCTTCGTCTTCGCCTACGTGCTCTTCCTGATCCTCAAGGTCACGATCGGCATCCGCGTCAGCCCCGAGGAAGAGACCGAAGGTCTCGACATCGGCGAGCACGGCAACGAGGCCTATCCGGACTTCACCCCCGCCCACAAGTCGTGAGGTCCTTTCCGCCTCCTGCGCACGCCCCGGTGGGCTTGCGCCCGGGAGGCGGGCAATCCTATCCTAAAGACATCCCTCAAACACACACCGCATGAAACTCATCATCGCTATCATCAAGCCGTTCAAGCTGGAGGAAGTGAAGGAAGCGCTCTCCGAAATCGGCATCGAGGGCATGACCGTGACCGAAGTCAAAGGCTTCGGCCGTCAGAAGGGTCACACCGAAATCTATCGTGGCAGTGAATACACGGTCGATTTTCTCCCGAAGGTGAAACTTGAGATCGTCGTCACGAGCGAGATCGTCGGCAAGACGGTCGACACCATCGTGAAGGCGGCCAAGACGGGCAAGATTGGCGACGGCAAGGTCTTCGTCGTCTCGCTGGAGGATGCGATCCGCATCCGTACCGACGAGCGCGGCGAAGCCGCGATCTGACCGGCGCCCTGCCTTCGATTTGCAAAGCCGGCCCCTCTTGGCGGGGGGCCGGCTTTTTTGTGCGCGAAAAAGTCTGAGCTTTCTCGGCATGAATCCGATTCATGGCATCGGGTCTGCTTCTCGGCAGGGGATGAAAACCCCTCTGCTCATCTGTCTCCGTCTGACCTGCCTGATCGGCGCCTTCGTCCTGGTGTCCGGTTGGGCGGCCGCGCCTGCCGCGGCGGCCGAACCGGTCGCCGACAGTGACTACCATCAACGCCTCTCGGATCTCGAGGCCTACGTGAACAATGTCGCCCGCCCGTCCGGCGAGGCGTCACGCATTCCCGGCCCGGGCCCGGGACACAACGCCTGGCAGATGACGAGCACTGCCCTGGTCATCTTCATGACCCTGCCCGGTCTCGCCCTGTTTTACGGCGGCCTGGTGCGGCGCAAAAACGTGCTGTCGGTCCTGGCCCAGTGCATGGGCATCGCCGGCCTGGTCACCATCCTGTGGTGGGCAATCGGATACAGCCTGACCTTCTCCGGCGGCAACGCCTTCATCGGCGACACCGCGGCCGCCTTCCTGCAGGGGGTCTCGGCCCATGCCACCGGCGCAGGCTATTACTGGATCAGCGACCTGATGTGGGCGATGTTCCAGCTCAGTTTCGCCATCATCACGCCCGCGCTCATCGTCGGTGCGATCGCGGAGCGCATGAAATTCTCGGCGGTGCTGCTCTTCACCGCGCTCTGGATGTTTGCCGTCTATTTTCCGCTCGCTCACATGGTCTGGTCGACCACGGGCCTGATGGCCGGGCCGCTCAATCCCGACGCGGCGATCAAGGCGATCGACTTTGCCGGCGGCACGGTCGTGCACATGACGTCGGGGTGGAGCGCGCTCGCGCTCTGCCTGATCCTCGGGCCGCGCCGGGGTTACGGCAAGGAGGCCATGCCGCCGCACTCGATGGTGCTGTGCATGGTCGGCACCGGCATGCTCTGGGTCGGTTGGTACGGCTTCAACGCCGGCTCTGCGCTCGGCGCCGACGGTATCGCCGCGAACGCCTTCGCCACCACCACACTCGCTGCCGCCACCGCCGGTTTCGCCTGGGCGATGGCCGAGTGGATCACGCGCGGACACCCCAGCGTGCTCGGTTTCTGCTCGGGTATCGTCGGCGGCCTCGTTGTCATCACCCCGGGTGCCGGGTTTGTCTCGCCCAGCGCCGCGGTTGGCATCGGCCTGCTGGCGGGCGTCGTGCCCTATTTCGCCGTGGCATATCTGAAGAAGTGGCTCGGGTATGACGACGCCCTCGACACCTTCGGGGTGCACGGGGTCGGCGGCACCATGGGCGCCATCCTGACCGGTGTCTTTGCCAACGCGGAGGTCAATCCGGTCGTCGGCCCGCTTAAAGAGGGTCTGGTGATCGAGCAGTTGAAGTCGGTTGGCCTCGCCATCGTCTGGAGCGTGCTCGCCACCGTGGTCATTGCCTACCTCGTCAAGGCGGTCATCGGCCTGCGGCCTTCGCCCGAGGTCGAACGCCAGGGGCTTGACCAGGCCGAACATGGCGAAGAAGGATACATCGCCTAAGCCCAACCTCCCACCACCCACACTCCATGAAACTCATCATTGCCATCATCAAACCGTTCAAGCTCGAGGAAGTGAAAGCTGCCCTCGCCGAGATCGGTGTGGAGGGTATGACCGTGACCGAGGTGAAGGGCTTTGGCCGGCAGAAGGGCCACACCGAGATCTACCGCGGCAGCGAATACACCGTGGACTTCCTGCCCAAGGTGAAGATCGAGGTGGCCGTGGCCGACGACCTCGTCGGCCGCACCATCGACGCGATCGTGAAGGGCGCCAAGACGGGCAAGATCGGCGACGGCAAGATCTTCGTCGCCAACCTCGAGGAAGTCATCCGCATCCGCACCGACGAACGCGGCGAGTCCGCGCTCTGAGCGCCCACCGTCGTTTCCCAGGTTTTCCCAGGCCGGCCCCTTCGCGGGCCGGCCTTTTTCTTGGAGCACCTGGCGTCTTCGGACTCCGGACTGCCGGCCGCCGGCTCGCTCTCGAGTCCGCATCTTGGATTGGCACCCCGTCCAGCGTGGAAGCATGTTCCCGCCGGCGATCGGCCTACCGCGTTCAGGGGAGGAGGGTCTGCCGTTTTCCAAGTTTTTGTACGCGTGCGGTTTTGACACGGCAACGGCCGACCCTTGCCTGTATCCATATGGTGAATCGTACCCTGGTCTCGCGGCGTTGGCGTGGTCTGGTTGTGGGTGCCTTGTTGGCCTGGGTTGCGATGCCGATCGGGTTCGCCGTCGAACGGACGGTGCTCCCGGCCGAGGCGGGTCTGCTGCTCGGCGTGGCCGAAGACCCGGACGCCCGGTACGCGTGGTCGTCCGGGGGCCTCTGGCGCATGGGCAAGGGCGCCCCGGCGTTCTCCCCGGTCCTGGCGCAGGGCGGCTTCGTGTCGTCGTTTGCCTCCGACGGGAACCGGCGCCTGGCCATGGCCGAAGACGGTCTCTGGGCGTCGTCGGCCGGCTCCGATCGCTGGGAGCGGCAGCCGCTGCCCCATGCCGACGCCGATCCGGCGGCCAGCCGGGTCCAGCGGGTGCATGACCGTTGGTTTCTTTCCATCGGCACCGCGCTGTATTCAGGAAGCGGTGACGGACGCTGGGAGCGGTTGCCTGACGACGTACCCGCGCAGGCGGATGTAGTCTTTGCCTCCGGTTGGTGGTGGGCCTTGGGTCCCACGCCGGACTGGACCCTCAAACTCGGGCGCTCCCGCGACCTGAAGGCATGGACTTGGGGTGAGCCCATGGAGGTGGAGAACGCGAGCGGGACGCTCGTCGTACATCAGGATCGCCTCGTCATGGCAGTGGACGGCACCGTGCGGACCCATCCGGCCGCCGAGCCTCCCGCCGAGCCGCAGACCTTCGACGGACTGTTCGAGATTCGTGGTCTTTGGGTGGCCGCCGACCGCCTGTGGATCGATGGTGCGATGGAGGGCCTGCGGGTGTCGAGTGACGGCCTGACGTGGACCCCTGCCACTGCGCTCCTGCACGGCTTCGTCGCGACCGCCTCGCCGATGGCGATGGCGGATGGCGAAGGCCCGGTGCAACTCGCCGCCATCACCGACGTGCCAGGCGGCGTGGTCGTGGCGACGACCGATGGCCAGATCCTGCGGTTGTCCGCAGTCGAACTGAACGCGGTGCTCGAGGGCAGCCTCGCCTTGTCGGCTCCGCCGCCGCCGGCGCCCGCGGTTGAACGGCTGGGGGACGATCTTTTCCAGGTGCCTTTCTCAGTCGTCGCCTCCACCTACGCCGCGAACGCGTGGTGGCTGGCCACGGACAACGGACTTTGGCGCCGCGCGGATGGCGAGCCCGGTTTCACCCAGGTCTGGCGGGGCGACGAGGCCCAGGTCACCAGCGTCGACGTGCATGAGGGGCAGATCGTGGTGGCCGCCGGGAACCGCCTTTGGCGGGCGCCATTGGATACCCTGGATTTCACGCCGATCACCTCGTGGCCGGACGACACCCTGGCTATCGGTCTGCGCCGCGAGGGCAGCCGGTGGATCGCGACGGCCAATCCTATCCAGTATTGGGAAAGCGCCGACCTGAACGCCTGGCGCCGAGTGTCCGGTCCGGCCGGGGATCCCAACCTCGGGAAACTCGTCTGGGACGGAGATCGGTGGTGGGCGACGCCGTGGATCGACGGCCGGACCGTCGTCCACACGACGCAGGACCTGCGGACCTGGTCCGCCGTGGCCACGTTGGCAGAGGGCGCGGCAGCGTCGGACCTCGCGGCTGGGAACGGCCGGGCGGTGGTCCTCACGATCGCCGGCAATCAACGTCACGTGCAGGCCTTCACGGCGGACGAACCGGCGGGCGCCGTCCTGCGGGCCGCCCTCGATCGCGCGTGGGCGTATCCGGCCGTCAGTTACGGCAGCGGGCGGTTCTGGCTGCGCGGTGGCTCTGCCCTGCTCTGGTCGGAGGACGGCCGCGCCTGGTATGGCGGCGAGACACCCCTTGCTGCGCTTCAGGGCGATGAACTGTCGGAGTTGCGCGTGGCGAACGGGCGGCTGCTCGCGGTGAACGCAGGTCAGCGCGTGCTGGCCACGGCGTGGACACCGCCGGTGGCCGCGGGCGATCCGATCCTCTCGATCGGCGCGCCCGTGCTGCCTCGCCTTGATCGCCTGCCCTCGTCTCTGCCTCTCAATCCCAGTTCGCAGTGGGTCCAGGCCGGCAGCCGTCTGTTCCTCTATTCTTGGGGCAACGCGCCCGGCATCTGGGTGGCGGATCCGGGCGCTCCGTTTCAACGCTTTGCGCTCCAGGGCGAGCAGATCGACGAGCTTGCGGCGGTTGGCAATACCCTGCTCGCCCGGGTTGGCTCCGGGCGTGAGTTGGTGGAACTGGATGCGCGGACCGGTGCCCTCCGGGGGCGTCGTGCCCTTCCGGCCGGCGCGACGCAGTTTCAGAGCCTCTGGGCGATCGACGGCCAGGTTTTCGCCGCCGTATCGGCCGGGGGGCGCTATCTGCTGCTGCAGCGTGCCTCCGAAACCGAACCTTGGCTGACGCATGAAGTCCCCGGGGTGGTTGACGGCATGGTCCGCCTTGGCGCGCGCTACGTCTTCGCCCTGCGCGATCAGGGCATTCTCTCGACCGAGGACTTCAAGCGCTGGGATCTCCAGGCCCTGGAGCCGCATCTCGCCGGCATTCCGGAACTGCGCTGGTCGGGCAAGCGGCTCTTTCGCATCGACGAGGCGCGCGACTACGGGCGCGACGCCCTCGTCGTGACACTGTCCGTCTCGGAGGACGGCCGTCAATGGACCGTCGTGCCGGACCTCGTGCTGCCCGGTACGTGGGCGCAGAACAGCTTCCGCGGCCTGGTCCATGACGGCCAGAGGCACTGGCTGGCCTACGGCCACTCCGTCCTGATCAGCGAGGGTGACGAGGGGCTGGTCTGGAAGCCGGCGAACACTCCCCCGGGCTCGATCTGGATCCTGCCCGACGGGCGGATTGCGCAGGCGCGGTCGCGGGGCCTGGATTTCTGGCCGGAAGGTCAGGGGGCCGACACGGGCCCGGCGCTGGCCTCCACCCCCCGCGTTCCTACGAGGCAGGAGATCGTGGCCGCGACGCCGACGGTCATGGCGGCCCTCCGCTCCGGCATCGCCGCCCGCCGTCTGCACGCGGAAGGCCGCGCGGCGTATCAAAGGAAGGACTACGCCGCAGCCCTCAAGGCCTGGACCGGCGCCGCCGAAGCCGGATCGGCCGACGCGATGTTCAATCTCGCCGTGCTGCACCGGAACGGCGAAGGCGTTCCCCGCGATCTCGCGGCCGCGCTTTCCTGGTACGAGAAGGCGGCCGCGGCGGGGCAGAAGGACGCGCCGGCGCAGGTGGCGCTCCTCCGTCCGGCCCTGCGGTTCAACGAAGGACTCGCGGCCTACCAGGCCGGCAACTTCAGTGCGGCGCTGGCGAAGTGGACCGAGGCGGCGGAGGCCGGCAACGTCGATGCGATGTTCAACCTCGGCGTGATGCATCGCGCCGGCACGGGCGTGGCCGCGGACCTCGCCCTCGCCCTTTCCTGGTACGAGAAGGCGCTCGCCGCCGGTCGCGCCCAGGCGGCCCCCGAGGTGGCGCGACTCAAGGCGGCGATCGCTTCGCGCGAACCGCTGGCGCCCGTGGCGCGCGATGCGGCTTCGCTCCTGCTGGCCACGCCGGAGCAGCAGGCGGTGATGAGCCTGGAGGCCCGCTTCGCCCGTTGGGATGCGGAGTTCTCCGCTGCGTCCACGACCGCGGCCTGGCTGGAGGCGACCCGCGGACTCGAGGGCGGCTTGCAGGATCCCTTCCTCCCGGCCGACCTTGTGAGCCGGGTGCGGGGCTGGGCCTACGATCGCGTGGCCCGCGTGGTGTCGCTGGACGATTTTCTCGCCGCCGGTCTGGCAGAGGGGGAGGAGTATGTGGTCAACCGATTCCCCGAGGCTCAACGGGCGTGGGCGCGCCGTACGCTCGCGGCGCGTCAGGCGCCCGCCGGACGGGCCGAGTACCAGAAGGTGACGGCGCAGTGGACAGTGACGCGCTTTTCGCCTCCGGCCGCCGCCCCGACGGGGCGGAAGGATTACGACATGGCGGCGATTCTGGCGCGGGCGATGCGTGACGATGCGGGCGCCCTGATCGACCTGACCACGCTCTATCTCACCGGTGCATCGGTCGCGAAGTCGGAGGAGGCCGGGCAATGGTGGGGTTTGAACGTCAACCGCCACGCGATTCCCTCCGAAGGCACGGATGAGGAACTGCTCAACGCCTATCGTGCCAAGGGATCGATCCTTTCCGAGCATTCGTATTGGCAGCGGCGTTACGCGACCGCTGCTTCCGCTGCAGAGCGCGAGGCTGCCGTCGCGGGGCTCGCGCCGCTCGTCGAGCGCGGCGTGATCTATGCGGCGGTCCTCGTTTCGCGGTATCATGCCGAAACGGGCACGGACGAGGGCAGGGCTGAGGCGTTCAAATGGCTGCAAAAGGCGGTCGCCCACGACCACCCGGTCGCCTTGGCCGTCATGGGCGAGTATTACCGCGAAGGCGTGGGCGTACCGGTGGACCTCGCGCAGGCCCGCGACCATCTGGAGCGGGCACTCGCGCTCGGCGTTGAAACCGCGCGCGCCTCGCTGGACCAGGTGAAGGCGCAACTCGCGGCGGGCGGCGCCCGCCCGGCGGCTGCGCCGATGCCGTCCAATTTGCCGACGTTGGCGGCGGCTAGCGTGCCGTTCGATGCCCAAGTGCTGGCCCGCGCCTTTGCCCGCGGCGGGGTCACCGCGCCGCAGCCGGTGCCCCCCGACCAGGCCTGGCGGTTCGCCCCGGAACGGGTGGAGCAATGGCCGACCCTGATCCACGCCCTCGAAGTGAACCGCCGGCTCTTCGCTGCCGGAGAAAACGGCTTCCTGGCGGAGTGGACGAACGGGGCCTGGAAGCCGCTCGCCGCTGGCACGGCCGAGGCCTTTGTGCGTCTCGCCTCCGACGGCACCCGTCTCGTCGCGGTCGGCAACCGTGGCACCCTCGTCACCTGGTCGATCGCGCAGCCTCAGGCTCCCACGATCCAGCGATGGAGCGAGACCCGGTTCACTGGTCTGGCCTTTGGCCATGGACGATTCGTTGCCTTGGGCGACTTCGACGGAGCGCTGGTGAGCAACGACGGCGTGACCTGGGAACGGCGCGAGTATGAGGCCGGTCCCTACGGAGCGAGCCTGCGCGGGACCACGCTGGTCTTCAACGGCAGCGTCTTCTTCGCACCGGGCGGATTCCTCCAATCGGGGCTCGGCCTTGTCTCCGGCGACGGCCTGACTTGGTCCGAGGTGGCGAAGGTTGCGCCGTTCAAGGACTTCATGGTCGACAGCCCGCCCACCGGCGACGTGGGCTTGCTGGGTGCGGACTGGCGGCCGCCAGCCTTCGTCGCGGGCGAGCGCATTTACCTTAACGGGAGGCTGACGGTGGACGGGGGCACCGAGAGCGTGACCTTGACCAGCCGCGACGGGATCAACGACTGGGAACAAGTCCGCATGACGGGCGCTCCCGTGCGCTGGCAACTCATGGGTGCGACGAAGGTGGGCGACCGCTATGTGGCCGTGCCGTCGCCGGATGGCAATTGGACGGCGATATCGGGCGACGGCGTGAGCTGGACGCCCGAGTCGCTGCGCCCGGAGAACGCACCGGCGGAGGAGGCGATGCGACTGGCATTCGCCGGCATGCCGATGGAGACGACACGCTTCGCCACCTATCACCTTCTCGCTTCCGCCGACGGCACGCTGTACGCTGCCGGCTCGTCCGGGCTGGCCGCGAGCAAGGACGGCCGGGTGTGGATCAACGACGCCGACAAACGACCGCTGGCCCTGGGCGGGAATTCGCTGGACTGGACCTGGGTAGCCGGCGGCGACCGTGCCGTGCGGGCCGGACCGGTGTTCGGTGGAGTCGTGCGCCTCGCCAGCGGCGAGGTCCGACCCTTGCGCGGTTTGCCCGAAGGTGCGATCTTGACCGGTGTGGCGACGAACGGCCGCGACTGGATCGGCTTCACCACCGTTACGACGACGGACTCGCCTGACCGCGGAAAGATTCAGGCCTGGCGTTCTGACGATGGCGAGGCGTGGCGTGCAACCGAGCTGATTGCCGACGCCCGCGGGTACAGTTTCGCCGCCACGGCCGCATTTGAACGTATCGGCGGCGTAACCTCGGCGACGTTTGCTGACGGCGCCTATGTCGCGGTGGGTACGCGCGGCCTCGTGATGCGGTCGGTCGACGGACGGACCTGGTCGCGGCTCGCGCTGGGCGAGGACCTGCGCGTGGCATCGGACGTGGAGGAAAAGGCGCTCGCCTCCGGACTTCCCCATCGCACGGCCTGGCGGGTCAAGGTGGCGGGCGAGACGGAGCCGCGCGTCCTGTCGATTGCCAGGCTCGATCAGATCGTGGCCGGCAACGGCATCCTGCTCGTGCGTGAAGGCAACGGACTGCTCCGCTCGACCGATGGCGGACGGACCTGGGAGCGGTCGGCGTGGAGCTCGCCGCGACAACCGCCGCTGCTCGCGGTGGGACGGGGCGAGTTCTGGCTCGCCGGCGCGATGGACGAGAGCGGCCGTTTCGAGATCTACCGCTCCAAAGACGGCCTTGCGTGGACCTCGGCCTACCGGCCCGCCGACGACGAGGAAGACGTGTTCAACCGCAAGGCCCGCTCGATCGTCGCGCTGAGCGTGACGAAGGACGCCATCGTGGCGGCTGACAGTTCCGGTACGCTGCTCGTGAGTTCTGACGGTGCGGCGTGGGCGCTGCATCGCGCCGGGCACCGCGAGTGGACCGGGCTGGCGTGGCAGGGCAGCACCCTGCTCGCCGAAAACCCGGGCACGTTGGGAACGTGGTTCGCCCGCAGCGGAGTCGCGCTCAAGGCACTCGCGCCCCGCGAGGCCGGGCCACGCTCGGCCAACAGTGCGATCCGCTACGCCAATGGCACCGCGCTGTTCCGCGAAGGCCTCGAGTATGAACAGGGTCGGTTGGGCAAGGATGTGCCGGAGCGGATCCGGGGCGCGCTGGTCGCCTACTATCAAGCGTCGGAGTCCGGCGTGGTCCCGGCCTACGTGGCGCTGGCGCGCGTCAAGCTCGCCCAGATCGGGCAGGGCGGCATGAACGCGGAGACCGTGGCCGAGACCGAACGCGAAGTGGTCGAGCTCATCGGTCAGGCGGTCGAAAGCGGCAGTCCCGAGGCGATGCGCATCCGCGCCGAGTGGTACGCCAACGGGCAGGGCGGACTCGCGCAGGATTACGCCCAGGCGGTGGCGTGGTACACGAAAGCCGCCGAGGCGGGCGATTGGCCCTCGATGCGCATCCTCGGCGTGGCGTATTTCCGCGGCGAGCATGTCACCAGGAATCCGAAACAAGGCGAACTGTGGCTGCAACGGGCGCGGACCGCCGGCGATCCCGACGCCCAGCGCATCCTCGGCGAGCTCCTTCGCCAGCCGTGACCGCGCGTTGCTTGATCCCGCGCATGCGGCCGGCGTTCCTGGTCTTGCTCAGCTGGGCCGCGGCGGTGCCGATGGCGGCGTTCGCTGCCGCCGCGGAACGCCTCGGTCGCGTGCCGCCGCCGGCCTTCGCCTACGAGGCGACGGAGATCGCGGGCACAGTGTACGCCGGCTCCAACGATGGACTCTGGTGCCTGGCACCCGACGGTGCCGTGCGCGTGCACGGCGGAGGCGACGTGTCGACCCCGGTCGCCTTCGGTCGCGCGACGCTGTACTTCGCGGCGGACGGTGCGCTCTGGCGCAGCGGCACCGGTTCGTTTCGTCCGCGGCGCGTCCGCCTTCCCGGCACCGCCGCCGTCTCCATCGTCGCCCGGGCGGGCGACGTGCTCTTCGTCGACCGCGACGACGGCACCTGGTGGACGCGCGACGGCCGGCAGTGGCGCGGGCCGCTTGCCATGGCCGGCCACGGTTTCCAAGTGTCGGCGGGCAACCGCGACTGGTGGGCGTTGGTGGATGCGGACGACGGCAGCCATGTGTTGAGCCAGTCGCCCGATTTGGTCACATGGCGTCCAGTGGCCACGTTCAACGGACGACAACCCGGGGTCATCGCGGCTGCGGCCGGCGGCGTTTTGATCACCGAAATCGGCGGCGTGCGTCGCTGGGACGTCGAAGAGCGCCAATGGTCGTGGACCGCCGTCGGCGAACCGGACGAGCGTCCGGTCGTGCGCTTCGCGCATGGAGTCTTCTGGCTGAACGGCGAACGCGACGGGCTGTGGCGCTCGGCGGACGGTGTCCATTGGCAGGATCTGGCCGTCGTACTGCGTCCGTTGCAGGCGCCGCTCTCGCATGTTGGGTTCAGTCCGGCCGGCCTCGTGCTGACCGGCTATACGGGGAACATTCTCCATGTTCCGCTGGCGTCGCTGCCGGCGGAGCGGACCTCGGCGCCATGACCGTTCTCCTCGTTGTCGGCCTCGCCGCCTTTATCGCTGGACTCGTTGCGGGCGCGACACCCGCGGCCCTGTGGTCGCGGATGTTTTCCAAGCGCTCGCGATGGTCGCATCAAATGTCGACGATGATGCTTGGCGTGGCTGTGGGACTGATCCTGATCGGCGCGGCCGCGCTGCTCGGCAATGGACACGACTTATATCGCGGCTGGCGCTCGGCGTCGTGGCCGCAGGTCAATGCCGTCGTTGAAACGAATCGTCTCGTCGAAGTCAGCCAGGTGCGGTCGACGAACCCGGCCTACCGGGCGGACGTGGGGTACCGTTACGAGCGGGGCGGACACACTCTGAGCGCGAGTCGCGTCTCGTTCGGTAGCGACGCGACGGCTGACCGGGCCTCGGTCGAAGAACGGCTGGCAACGCGGTACGCGCCGGGTGCGTCCATCCCGGCCTTCGTAAATCCGGACGATCCGACGGACGCCGTCCTCGTGCCCGGCTGGCAGGGGCGGGCCGCCGTCTTTGCTGCCCTCGGCATGGCGTTCGTAGCGATCGGGGCGTGGTTCTTGCGCGGGCTGATCACCGACTGGAGCGGCGACCGCTACGCGGCGCGCGCGGTAAATCCAGCAGGGAGGCACCGGCCATGAGCGCGCCGGTCGTCGACCTCGGCACGCCCTTGGGGCTGCGTGCCGCCTTCCAGTTTCCGCTGCAAACGGCACAGGCGCGACGCGAGGTGCTGATCGGCGCGCTCTGGCTGTTGGTGCCGTTCGTCGGCTGGCTGCTCAACATGGGCCATCGCATTGCCATGGTGCACCGCATGCAGCAGGGGCAGCCGGCCTGGCCCGCGTGGCGCGACTACCCGTCGCTGCTCCGTCACGGTACGCTAACCTTTCTCGGCATGGTGTACTACCACGCGCCGGCGACGATCTGTGGCGGGTTCGCGCTCCGTTTCGATCTCCCGTGGTTGCTGGTGGTGGCGGTGGTGCTCTGGGTCGTGGCGACGATCGCCGTGCCCGGTTACATGTCGCACTACTGCCGCGCCTTTGACGCGCGGGAAATCTTCGATCCGTTGCGGGCGATGCGCCGGGTGTTTCAGGGCGGGGCCGATTATTGGCATGCGTGGGGCATCTCCCTGGCCGCGATGGCGTTGTCCTTCACCGGTCTGCTGGCCTTCGGTATTGGGTTTCTGGTGACGAGCGTCTGGTTCTGGCAGGTCGCCGGCTACGCCTTCGCCAATGTGTTTTCGCGCCGGTTCGGTCTGGTAAACGGACGGGAGGATCCGCGATGAGGGCGGTCGGTTCCGCCGTCCGGGTGGCCGTTGCGGCCGCGGTCCTCGGGCTTGTTTGGGGCGCCTGGCGTCCGACGGTGGCCAGCGTCCCCTGCGATTTTGTCGAGGTGAACACCTCGGCCGACCTGCAGGCGCTGGTTGCGGGTGCAGCTTTCCTGCTGAAGGGGCGCGCGTATCCGGTCGACGAGAACGACGCGGTGCGCCACGCCTGGCAGGGGCGGTTCGCCTATGTGCACAAGCAGCGCCGGGATCGAGGCGGCGTCGGAGGGAGTTCGCGTTCGATCCGGGTCGAGACGGTGGCGGAACGGCGGCCGGCGCTTCGTTTCGAATGGGCGGATGGAAGCTGGCTGCTTTCGGCCAACAGCTACGATCTGGGACGCGCCGCGTCCGTGCGGCCGCGTTCTTGGCCGCGGAAATGGTTTTGGACGACCCGGGTGGACGATTGGGACCCCGCCAGCACGGGGATTCGCGCGGGCGAGACGGTGTGGGCGCGCGGCGAGGCCGCGGCCTTGGGTTCGCCCGTGGTCACGGAGATCTGGGGCGATCCTTGGGAACCGATCCTGGCCCGCGAAGCCAGTGGCGCGCACATGCGCGGCTGGCTGATCCTCGGAGCGAAGGTCGCGGCGTCGGTGATCGCGCTCGCGGTGTTGGTACCGTTGTGGCGGCGTCCCCAAGGAAGAACTTCATGAACGCATCGATCGATGGGAACGAAACACTAACCCATGTCGCGCGACGCAGCGCTCTGGAGAAGGAGACGTGTTGGCGGTTGCTTCCCGAGGGACTGGAAGAATCCCGGCCGGATCGCACGACGCGGTTCTGCCGTTACGCGGACATTGTGTTCGTCCGGTTGCAGCACGCGCCCTCCCGCGTGGATCAGAACCGCTTTGTCTGCGATCTTCGGACGCGGGACGGCGGGCGGCTCATCCTCGTATCGTCGCATTACGTGGGGTTCGCCCAGTTCGAGGATCGTGGCGCGACGTATGCCGTGGTGGTGCGCGAGCTCCTCGCACGGGTCGGCCGCGAGAATCCCTCATGCCACTTTCTCGCGGGGACGCCCGCGTGGCAGTACTACGGTCTTGCGGGTCTGATCATCGCGATGGTCCTGTTTCTTTTTTGGGCCCTCGATGTCGTCGGACATTTTGCGGAGGGCGGAGTGGCCGGCTGGGTCCGGCTCGCTGCGGTGGCCAGCCTGGTGCCGATCGGCTGGGCCTTCCTGCGCGCGAATCGCCCGGGCACGTTTGCGCCGCACGCGATCCCCGACCGCTTGCTGCCTCCGCAGGTACCGATCCTCAAACGATGAAGTGAACGCACAACGGACGGAGGCGTGGATTAGCTTCGCGTTCCTGTGGGTTTCGGTGGTGACGCTTTGCACCAAGGTTTCGACGTCGATCAGTACCGCCGGCCCTGTCCGTAACCGCGGCCGACGTTGTGGAGGTGGTTGTCGAGCTGTCGGCTGTAGTCTTGGAGCTGCCGGGTGGCGGAGGGTTGGTAAGAGGAGCTAGAGGAAGACCAGCTGCCCGACGAGCCACCCCAGTTGACGCTCCGCGCCATGGCGGCTGCGCCGGCGGCGGCGAGCTCGGCCTGCCGCTTGACGGCTGCCGCATGTTCGGCTTTCAGGCGGGCCTGGTAGGCCTCCTGGGCCTTGCGATCCTCCTCGGCGCGGATGGCGGCGGCCACGCGGGCGGCCTGCTCCGCCGCTTCCCGGGCGAGCATTCGCTCGAAATCGACGAAGCTTCCCCGGCCGGCGCGAAGGAATTCCATGGCACGCGCGTGGAGAGGCTGGCCAGGCGGATACTTGTTGAGAAAGGCGAGGCTGGCTTTTCGGTCTGCAGGTTTCCAAGAGCCATCGGAGGTCCAGCCACTGTAGTGAATGCGACCGAACGCAGCGATGCGCTGGCGCTCCGTTTCCGGAAACGTCTCTTCGTAGCGGGCAAGAAAAGTGACATCGAGCGCGTAATTCTCCATTACCATGCGATCGACCAGAATTGGCAGCTCGTCGCGCTGTGTGAGCAGGATCGGATTGAGGTGGCGAGCGAAGGCCTTGGCGAGTTCGTCGGGCGTAAGGCGCGCGGCGCGGATGAGGTAGTTGAGCGAGCCCACGTGGTGGTTCAACAGCGCGGCGCGTTCGTCGGTGTCCTTCGCGAGCGAGAAGTCGGCCTCAAGGGCCGGCGTAGCGTTGGCGAGTGCGGTCAACAATTGATCGCGGGCATTCGCGCGGCGCGCGAGATCGCGGGGAGGCGCACCGCCGTCAGAGTAGAACGCATAGGAGCGCGAAGGGGGGCGGTAGTGAAAATGCAGACCCTCACTGATTATTCCTCTGCGTCCTTCCCCTCCTCGGTAGGGGGCATAGATGTGGCCCTGTCCCGAGAATGTGTCGGCGTTGTCTTGGAAGCCGGCGAGCAGGCTCAGCGTGCCGTCATTGGCTACGGCGGCACGAGCGGCCAGGGTGTCGGTCACGATGATGTGCGCGCGATCCGCCACGACGGCCGGGCGAGTCGCCGCATTCCATCCCGGGAACTGCAGGCTCTCGAGGATGACCTGGGCGCCACTGCGGACGACGATGGCTTTGCGGTCGGGGACTTGGTCACCGAGGTTAAGCCCCGTCGGTTGATGGACACCGGCGGAGGGAACATCGAAGCGCAGGCGCGTCAGACGGCTGAGACCTCCTTCAACGAGTACCACGGGATCCACCGGCCGGCGCGGGCCGACGCTCAAGGTGGTGGGCTGATCGGTGCCGGTGGGGTAATTGCCGATCAACGAAACGCCGGCAGGAACGCGCAACGTGGCGGTGAGTTCGTATACGCCACCGCGGAGAAAAATCCGATCGCCGGCCTTCGCCTTGGCGAGGGCGGCAACCAGCTCGGTCGTAGTGCCGACTTGAGCCGTGACGGAATCCGGGTGGTCAATCAGGCGGGAGACAAAACCGCTCGGGAGCGAGGCCACATCGGTGCGGGAAGTGATGTGCCGGCTGGCGTGGGCGGAAACCGCACCACTGGCGAAACCCTGGCTGCGTTGGGCCGTGGCTTGGTTATCGAATACCGTCGAGCGTTCGAAGTGCAGCGTCGAGCCTGGCACGATGGCGAGCGTGTCCCGGGTGGTCACCTGGACAACCGAGTCCTCGAAGCGTGCGTGCGCATGGGTGCGCCCCCAGACATTGGCATGGCCGCCGAGCGAAAGACTGAGGTTGGGCGCGTGCACCGTCGAGGCGTCCAGGCTGCGACCGATGTGAAGCGGGGCTGTGGAAAGAAACACGTCGTCGAGCCAGAGGCAGTTCGCCGCGATCGTCGCGGCGGCCCATTCGACGTCCTCGAGCCAAACGTGGCCTTTCATGCCGGGGAAGGCGTTGCGGGCACTGGTGTTGAGGTTCAGACCGGCAACGTGGGCGTCCGCGACGGCCAGCACATGGCCGTTGCGCACCTGCCAGGCGGGCGCGATGCTCGTAGTGCCTTCGCGTCTGACGTGAAGCCCGCGCAGTTCCCAGAGAGGGCCGATCTCAAGGGGAGCGGCGGACAGGACAAGACCCAGGTTGGGCAGTGCTTCCACGCGCAGGGGTCGGTCAGTGGGCGCGGCTTTCAGATCGGGAAGGGTGGCGACCACCGCTTTCTGCCCGGGGGCGAGGTTGCTCCAGACCCCAGTCCAGTCCTTCGTGCGTGGGTTGACGTGTGCGCGGGCCGAGGCGCGTTGGGTGGGCGGGGTGGCGTCACTGCGGTGGCCGCCAACCGTGGCGGCCGCGATGCGAAGCAGTAAAGGCAGGGCCACCTCGTCCGCCATGGCAGTGAGGCGGGACGTGTTGTCGTCGGAGGGCGAGCGCGAGGCGGCGAGGTAGTGTTCAACGAAGCGCGCGACCGCGTCCTCGTCGGTGTCGCGATGGGTCTCGCGGTAGTCGGTGACGTTGAGGCGACCGCGGATGAAATCGAGGTGCGTGATCGTCGCGAGGGAGGCGTCGGTTTCGAGGCGTTGCCACGTGAGATTGCCATAGGAGGAGAACTCCGCGGGGTGCCGGTCGAGCAGCAGGGCGAGCCAGATGCGGGCGGCGGGGTCCTCGTCCTCGTTCCCGAGCAGGTTCACGACGTCCTTCAACCCGGTGGATTCTCGGTCAAACGAGACCACGGTTGGGTTTCGTCTGACGTAGTCGGGCTCCATCCAATGGAGGAGGCGCGTGCGCGTGTGATAAACGGTGCCGTTGAGCGCGGTGGTGGAGTCGGCGGCGAGCTGCGGAAGGCCCAGGGCGGTGGCGGCGAGCTGGCGGTAGAAATGCGCTTCGACGTCGGTGTCGTCGGCCGTGACGCGGTCGTCGGCGACCTCCAGGAGTAACGGCCAGTCGCTGCGGCGCACGATGAGGCTGAGCGCGTCCGTGTCCGGGCGGAAGGAAGGCAGGTGCATCCGCCAAAGCGTCACGAGTTGCTCGTGGGCGGACTCGTCGAGCCCGTCGCGCAGGAAAGCCTGCATCAGGGCGGTGCGGGCCTGAAGGTGGGCCGGGTCGCGGTCGAGTCCGCGGAAAAGATCGTCCAGGGCGCGGAGGCGGGCCTCCGGGTTATCCGACGCCAAGGCGGCGATGGCACCGGCGAGCAGGGCGTCGTTCTCCTGAAGGCGCGGGGATAGCCACCCGTCGAGGGCGGCCGGGTCTTCGGCGAAGGCATGGTAGGCGGACCAGACCTGTTCGGACCAGTCACCCCCGGCTTCGGCGGCGCGCAGGCGGGCCCGCCACGTTGCCGGGGTCATGAGGCTCTGGGCGATGAGCGTATCGAATTCTTCGAGACGCGGCGACGGAGCTTCGGCGAGCGAGGTTTGCAGGTCGGCGAGGCGGGCCTCCTCCTCGGCGAGGACGGCGCGGGCCCAGCGACGGAAGAGGGAGGGCGCGGCCTCGGTCTCGGTCATTTCGGTGCCCATCCAGGCGCCGTCGGCCTTGAGCTGGGGGATGTCGGCTTCGGCAACGACGGCGTTGCCGGAGGCGCGCTGCACGCCGCGCAGGCGCGTGGCGGTAATGAGCGGATCCTTGGCGAGGTCGCGCCATTTCGCGAAGGCGGCGAGGGCGGACGCGGGAGCGGCGTCCGGGGTGACCTCGAGTTGGGCGGCGAGCGCATCGATCTGTTTGAGAACGTTGGCTACGGAGCCGTTCATGAGGCGTTCGAGCCGGTCCCAGGCGGCCTCGATCTCGGCGATGGAACGGGCGGCGTCGGCCCGGGCGACTTCCTGTTCGAGTTGCGGGCGCAGGCGCGACCAGACGGGTTCGATCGTCTGGAGGAAGCGCGGCAGGTCGGCGGCCGGGTTGCCGGTTGCGGCGGGTTCGTCTGCGGACTTGGCGGCGAATTCGGCTTCCAGCACCGACAGGCGGTTGTTCTTTACCCAGCGGCCATAGACCGGGAGGTCTGTCGCCTCGAGATAGGGCTCATAAAGCGCGAGCAGGTCGGGATGCTCCGCGAGCGGGGCCGCCGGTCCGCCCGGATCGGCCCAAGGACCGAAGTGCTCGTTGAGGGCGAGGTAGCGGGTGAGCTCGGCGAAAATCGCTTCGCGATTCTCGGAAGGGCGGGCGAGACGCTGGCGGAAGGACTCGTGCAGGTCGCGTTCCTGGTTGAACAGGCGTTCCTTCGTGAGGAAGAGGCGGTGGGCAAAGCCGGGGGCCTCGGTGCGAGCAGCGTGGGCGGCGAGGGCCGGTTCGGAGAGGAGGGTGGCGTAGGCGGCCCATTGCAGGGCGACGAGGCTTGCGTTGAAGGCCTCGTCCGGTTCGGCGGGCAGGCGCAGGGCTTCGCGGGCGTTGGCGAGGGCGGCGAGGGAGTCGCCCAGTTCGGCGTGGGCCTGGACCTTGAAGGCGAGCAGCTCGCGGGCGGCCTCGAGGTTGGGGGCGAGGCGGAAGGCGTGGGAGACGGATTCGAGCGCCGCGGCCGGCGCTCCAAAGGAGAGGTAAACGCGGGAGAGGGCGGCGGCGGCACCGAAGTTCCGGGGCGATTTGTGCTGCCAGGCACGCGCGTAGAAGTAGGCGTCGGCGTTTCGCTTGGCTTCGAGGGACGAGGCAATGTGCGAGGCGAACGTCGCGTCGTCGAAGGTGGCGAGGGCGGGGGGCGGCGGGGCGTCGGCGGCGAAGGCCACGGTGGCGAGGGAGGCGAGGAACGGGGCGAGGAGCGGGCGAAGCGACATGGCGTGGCAGCGAAACGAAGCGGAACGGATCGATCTCAACCCGCGCTTTCGACGAGGAAGGCGACGGGTCCGTTTGGAGGATACCGTCAGCCTTTTCCGGTCCGTCGGGATGGCAACCCCAACAGGCTCGCGCAACTACGTATCCCGATCGCGGGAGGGGGCGGCGGCGAATCTTTGGAGTGCGGCGACGCGTCGCCGCTTTCGACGCCGGGCCGCGGACCGGCGCCTTGGGCGGGGCGGGGGCGGGCCGTCGCGTCGGCCCGTCAGAAGCGGAAACACGTTTCCGCACTCCAAAAGATGCTTGGGGCACGAAAGCCCTTGAAACGGCGTTTGGGCTCATCGTTCTTTGGGATGCCATGGGCCGATCCAGCCGGCGGTGGCGTACATGACTTTTTATCGAGAACCCCGATGCCGGTCGTTCACGGCCGCACTGCGCGTCCTGCGGTCATGCGCTTGATTCGTCCGGACCGGTTGCTGCTCCTCGCCGTGCTCTACGCACTCGGGGTGGGCTTTTTCATCACGCATCTGGCCACGGATCAGCCGTGGCTCGGGTTGCGGCTTGCGTACGATGCAAACGCGGAGGCAGCTGTGGTCGTAAAGTCGGAAGGTCCGGCCGCCGGGATTCCGACGGGCACCGCGCTGCGCGGGCTCGCGACGGACGAGGGGGAGTTTCGCTTTGTGGCGACGGATTTCATCATCGAGCCGGACGGCGTGCTGCCGACCTACGAGGTTTACGACACGTTTCTCGAGCGCCAGGCGCGGCTGGCGGCGTTGCAGGCGGCAGAAACAGTCGTGTTCGTGGACCTCGACGGCGGGCGTTGGAACGTTCGGCCGGAGGCTTCGCGGCCGGCGGTGACGTTGCCGACGGAGTTTTGGGTGCAACTCGCGGTGGGCGCGATCGCGTGGCTGATCGCGGCGGGTGTGTGGGCGTTTCGTCGCCGAGATTCAGCGGCGCGGTACCTGTTGTTGAGCGGGGCCTGCACCTGTCTGTTTGCGCCGACGGCCGCGGTGTACAGCACGCGCGAACTCGGGCTGGACGAGGGGCTCCTCCGCGTGTTGAGCGACCTGAATTTTCTCGGAGGCAGTCTCTTTGCGGGCACGATGGTGGCGTTGCTCACGGTGTATCCGCGCCGCCTGGGTCCGGCCTGGCTCGGGCTCGCCGCCGTGCTCGCGCAGGCCGCGTGGTGGGTGGCGCAGCAGGTGGGCGTCTTCGAGTCGATGATCCTCGCGCGACGCTTACTCGTGATGGTCATGGTCGCCGGCACCTTCCTGCTCGCCTACCTGCAATGGCGAAGGACGCGGGGAGATCCGGTGGGGCGGGCCTCGCTGCGCTGGTTTCTGCTTTCGTGGGTGGTCGGCAGCGGCGTGTTCGCGCTGCTCGTCCTGCTGCCGCAGATGTTCGGCTTCGATACGACGGCGGTGCAGCCGTACGCGTTCCTGCTCTTCGTGCTGGTCTATGTCGGGCTCGCGTTCGGCATCCTGCGGTTCCGCCTCTTCGGTCTGGACGAGTGGTGGGTGCGCATCGTGACCTGGCTCGGCGCGCTGCTGCTGCTCGTGGCCCTCGACCTCGTCTTTCTCCTGCAACTGCAGTTTTCGGCCGGTGCCTCGTTGAGCCTCTCGCTGGTGGTCTGCGGGCTGCTCTGGCTGCCGCTGCGCGGCTATCTCTCGTCGCGCATGCTCGGCCGGCGCGAAGACGATCGGCCCGGTCTCTTCAAGGCGGTGGTCGGCGCGGCGCTCGCCCCGACCGCCGACCGGCGGGAGGAGCGCTGGCGCGACTGCCTGCGACTGGCCTTCGACCCGCTGCGCATCGAACCGGCCGCGCGCGAGGGCGAGGACGCGGCCATGGCCGAGGACGGATTGGCGCTGCTGCTGCCCGCGGTGGGTGGACTCCCGTCGTTGCGCCTTGAATACGCGCGTGGCGGACGCGGCCTCTTCGGTCCTCGCGATGTTGCCCAGGCCGGCGAGCTGCTGGGCATGCTGCGCCACGCGCTGGAGAGCCGCGACGCCTACGAACAGGGCGTGCAGGTCGAGCGGGCGCGCATCGCCCGCGACATGCACGACAACGTCGGCGCCCAGCTCCTGCGCGCGCTGCACACGCGTGAGGACGGACGGCGCGAGTCGCTCCTGCGCGAGACCCTCTCCGACCTGCGCGGCATCATCAACGACGCCGCCAATCCCAACCTGTCCCTGGAGGAGGCGTTGGCCGAGCTGCGTTACGAGACGGCCGAGCGCCTGGCGGCGGCGGGCCTCGAGCTGGAGTGGCGCGTCGAGACGGGCGGGGCGCCCTCTCCGTTCTCCGCTCAGGTCGTCCACGCCCTGCGTCCGCTCGTGCGCGAGGCGGTGAGCAACATCGTGAAACACGCGCGCGCCCGACGCGTCGAGGTGACGGTCGCGCCACGCCCGGATGGACTGAGCGTGGCGGTCGAGGACGACGGCACCGGCTTCGACTTTGCCGCGATCAAGGCCGGCAACGGCCTCGCCAACATGCGCGCGCGCGTGGCCGCCCTCGGGGGCGAGATCGTCTGGCAGCCGGCCCGCGGAGGCGCCGGCGTGAGGGTCGGGTTGCAATTGCCCTGGTCGCACGCCAAGGAGGTTTCATGAAACGCGTCCTCATCGTCGAAGACCTGCCCGAGACCCAGACGTGGCTGGAAGGACTGGTCCGCTCCGCCTTTCCCGACTGCAGCGTCGAGCATGCGGCGACACGGGACGAAGGCATCGCGCGCGGCACCGCCGGCGGCCACGACCTCGCGGTCGTCGACCTCGGGCTGCCGGACGGCTCCGGGCTCGAGGTGATCCGCGCGCTGCGCACGGAGTATCCGGCGATGGCCTGCGTGGTGGCGACGGTGATGGGGGACGACGCCCACATCGTCGCGGCGCTGGCAGCCGGGGCGACCGGTTACCTGCTCAAGGAACAACCCGCCGAGGTGCTCGCCTCGCAGTTGAAGCAGATGATGGAAGGCATCCCGCCGCTCTCGCCCCCGGTGGCGAGGCGCATCATGGAGCATTTCCGACTGACGGGACCGCGCACGCCCCCGCAGTCCCACCTGACCCCGCGCGAACGCGAAGTGCTCGGCCTGATCGCACGCGGGCTGCGCATCGCCGACGCGGCCAAGACCCTCGGGCTGGCCGAGGGCACGATCACCACCCACATCAAGGCCATCTACCGCAAGCTCGACATCGGCACGAGGGCCGAAGCCGCCTTGCACGCCACGCGACTTGGCCTGCTGAATCCCGCCGCGGAGACGCGTCCTCGCTCGTAACGGTGGGCGCACGATGGGCCACGGGAGCCGAACGGATCCCGGGCGATTCCTGAAGGGATGGGATCGTGGGGCGGGCCACGAAGGAACGTTCCGGTGCGCCCTCGGTCGCGCAGTCAAGGCCGGCGCAAGTTCTGGTTAGGTTTTGGCAAATGGCGCGGAGGATTCCGGGGTGTCGAGGGCTATAATTGAGGCTACGGGCGCGACCACTTCGCCGCCCGAACCCCGAATCCCAGTTCGTCATGAATGCGTCCAGAATCTTTGGTTTCTTCGGGCTACTGCTCGGCCTCTGCTTCGTTAGCCTAGCTGCGCCCGCAAGTAAGCAACCCCATCCCGCGACCACGCTCCGCACCGCCGAGCAATTCGCTCAGCTCAAGCCCGGCGACAAGATCGCCTACGTGTGCAAGCAATGCGACTCCGTGCAGGTGCAGACCATCGAAAGCAAGGAACAGGCGATGGCGCTCTGCAAGGAAGGCGAGGCTGTGAGCTGTCCGTCGTGCCAGAAGAAATTCAAGGCAACCTTCCGCGGCCCCCGGGCGAAAGCGGGCAAGCCGATGGAGGTGTCGTATGTGAACGAAAAGGGCGAAGAATGCATGTTCGTCGCCAAGCTTGGCGCGGACGACCGATAACCGTTGGCTGGCGAGATAACCCGCGGGTGGCGGCCCCGGCGTCGCCGCCCACGGGCCGAAGGGTTTCCGCGTACAGCGGACGCATGGTGTATCAGTTTGTCGACTACACCGAAGCGGCTCGGGCGGCTTGACAAAGCAACGGAGAGGGTTTTTCTGGTGGAGTACCCGCCATGAAACGCCATCTGCAACGACAACTGCCGACCTCCTGTACGGGGGCGTATTTGTTCCTCTGCGATGGCTTTCCCGGCCGCGCGAACTGATTCGGGCCCTCTGGGCTTTGCGAACAGCTCCGTGACCGGGATGCGGTGATGCAGCTTCCCGCAGGGAAGCGTCTTACGTCCGCCTGAGGGCGGTCCTTCCTCCTCGTCGTCCGAGGCACATGCGTGCCTCGGCTTCCGCCTGTTCACCTGCCGCACGGACCTAGGCTGGCCGTGCCTTCATGCCTCCTTGCGCCCGTTTCATCATGATTCTCCTCCATGTTTCCGATCTTCGTTTCAACAAGCCCTGGTACCACTGGCTCGCCTCCGACTCGCCTGCGCATGACGTGCTCGTGATCACCGGAGACCTGCTCGATGCCGGAGCGTGCGGCCGGTCCGGTCCCGCGGCCGGCTGGGTGGCTGGCTGGCTGCGTGAGTACCCGCGGCCCGTCGTGGTCGCTGCCGGCGGGCCGTCCGGACCCTGGGACGGCGATGTCTCCACGTGGTGGATCGACCGCTGGCTCGCGTCGCTGGCCGGGGACCGCGTGACTGCGCCCGGAGGCATGACCGAATTGGACGGCATGACGCTCTACAGCCATCCGGCAGGTACCGGTGCCGGGCGCGTGGCCGACATCTGGGCCGTCCGCACGCCTCCGGCCGGTCCGGGCGTGGCCTGGCATGACACCGGCCATGGCGGCGGCGACCCCGATCTGTTGTACTTGATCCGGCGATACGGTCCCCGCCTGGTGCTCTGCGGGCATGTGGCGTCGCCCCTCAGCTGGGTCGATCATTTCGAAGGGGTTCTGTACCTCAATCCCGGCGTCGGCGACTCCCTGCGCGTGCCCAACCACATCCTCGTCGACCTCGATGCCGGGACCGTGCGCCACCGCGCCCTGGCGGCCGACGGTGGCGTGCATGAGTCGCTGCTCGGACTCGGCATGCCGGTCGGCGATGTCGCCGACCTTGAACCCACGCCGGAGACCGACTCCTCCGAGCCCCTGCTCGTTTCCTGACCTCCCCTCCTTCCTTCAAACCATCACCATGAAACTGAAATCCCTGCATATTACCTCTTCCGATCGCGAAACCCTTCGCTTTGTCGCTGCTGCCGCGCTCGCCCGCAAAGGGCCGGTGGCGGACGCGGCCCGCAACCTCCTGCACGAGCTCGACCGTGCTGCCGTACTGCCGGCGGCTGACTTGTCCGCCGATGTTGTTCGGCTGGGCTCCCAGGTGGAGATCGAGGACCTTGCCGACGGATCGGTGGATACCTACACGCTCGTGCTCCCGGAGTTTGCCAATGCCGATGAGAAACGTCTGTCGGTGCTCGCTCCGATCGGCACGGCCGTCCTCGGCTACGCGGAAGGCGACGAGATCGAGTGGCGGACCCCGGGCGGCCTGCGCCGCTTGCGCCTGCTCACGGTCCGTCCTCCGCCTTCCGCCTAGCGGACCGTCGCAGCACACTAGTCACAGGTCGCAGGTCGAAAGGTCGAAGGTCGTCAGCGGCCCCGCCGGGCGGGGCCTGTCGGCTCACAAATGGCCCGCACCGGCGGGCCGGTGGTGACTTTGGACTTTCCGACCTTTGACCTTTGACGGCACGCCCGGGCGACGCGGCCCCCTGCGACGTTCGACGTGTGACTGCGTGCCTGCTCCACCCTGAACCCATCGTATTTGTATTCCCATGACCTTCATTCGTCACAACGAACTCGGCGCGACCCGTGCGGCCGTCTCCGAACTCTGCCTTAGCACGCTCAACTTCGGCTGGACCATTAGTCCGGAGGAGGCGTGGTCGTTTCTCGACCGCTTCCATGCCTCGGGTGGCAATTTCCTGCTCGCTGCAGGTCTGTGCCCCGGGCTGGCGCATCCCCTCTGGACGGAGGAGCCGGAGGTCGGCGTGGGCCGCTGGTGGCGGGCGCGCAAACTGCGTCGTGACGACCTGGTGCTGGCCACGAAGCTGGTTTTGTCGCCGTCCGCCCTCGCGGCTCGCGGTGAGATCGAAGGCTGTCTCGATGCCTCCTTGCGCCGCCTCCAGACCGATCACGCCGATGTCGTGGTGCTTGATCTTCCGGAGAACACGGCGGCGGTTTCGGAGTGCGTCGAGGTCATGGATCGCCTCGTGCGCAAGGGGAAGGTGCGGCACGTCGCAGCCGGGCGCGTGGCGGCATGGCATTTTTCTGCATTGGCAACGCGTGCGGCGGGAATCGCCGAATGGAAGATGCTGTCGGCCGACTATTCGCTGCTCGACCGTTCGGCGGAGCGCCTGCTTGCCGGGTTGATGCCGCCGCTGCCGGGGTTCGTGGCTCAGTCGCCGCTCGCCGGTGGCTCGCTTGCGGTGCGGGAAGGGCGCCGGCCTGGCTCAGGTCAGCGGCGGTGGCATGACCTGCGTGCGGGGCGCGAGGGGCCGGAGACCAGGGAGGTACGCGTCGCGTTGACGGCAGTCGCGGCGGAATGCGAGTCGACGCTGGCGCAGGTGGCCATTGCCTGGGTGCTGAGCAACCCGGCGGTCTCAAGCGTCGTGCTCAGTGCGCTGTCGCTCAACCAGCTCACGGACGCGATCGGGGCGTGTTCGCTCGATCTCTCGTGGTCGCAGCTGCGGCGACTCGATCTTGCGTCGAGCCTGCCGCTGCGGTCGCCGGCGGTGGCGGCGGGCTGATGCCGTCGGGAGGGCGGAGCCTTGCCTGCGCCCTCCCGACGGGCACGCCTCATTCGCGCACCGCGTGGCGGAGGGCGCGTTGGGCCGCGGCGATGCCCGGGTCTTCGGTCGTGTCGCAGAGCGCCTCGACGAGCAGGCGGACCGCTTCACGCGATTCGCCGGCGTCGTGCAAGGCGAGGGCGAGGAAGGCGTCGATCTCGCGGTGGTCCGGGAACTGCGTGCGCGCGGAGCGCAGAACGGCGACAGCGCGCGCCGCTTCGCCGAGGGCACGGTGCGCCATGCCGAGTCCGATCAATGCGCCGGAGAGTTCGTTGGGCGCCAGGCCGAGGGCGACCGCCTTTTCGTAGTGCGGCACGGCCTCCGCGGGACGGGCGAGGACGTCGAGGGTCCAGGCCAGCTGGTATTCGATCTCGGCGACGTTGGGATGGCGCGCGGCGAGGGTCTGGAGTTGCCCGAGCACGCTGTCGACACGCCCGCCGTGGCGGGCGCCGACGATGGCGTCGAGTTCGGGTTTCCAGTCCATGACGACAGGAGGCAAGGGAGGGAGGGGCGACGTTCGAAGCCGGAACTCCGGTCCCGTGGTTATCTCCGGTTCAATCAGGCCTTCTTCTCGGTCTTAACCGCGAGGGCGCGCGTGGCGATCTCGTGCGTGAGGCGTTCGAAGTAGTCGGCGAAGGGCAGGACGCCCTCGTCGCCTTTCGCGCGCGAGCGGACGCTGACGGCCTGGGATTCGGCTTCCTTGGCCCCGAGCACGAGCGTGTAGGGCACCTTGTCGAGTTCGGCGCGGCGGATCTTGGCGCCGAGCTTGTCGCTGTGCTCGTCGAGCACGGCGCGCACGCCGGCGGCCTTGAGCTGGGCGAGCAGGTCGCGGCCGTAGTCGAGCGTCTTCTCGGAGATCGGCAGCAGGCGGACCTGTTCGGGCGCGAGCCAGACCGGGAAGTCGCCGTTGAAGTGTTCGATGAGCACGCCGCAGAAGCGCTCCATCGAGCCGAAGGGCGCGCGATGGATCATGACCGGGCGGTGCGGCTGGTTGTCCGGGCCGATGTAGCTCAGGTCGAAACGGATGGGCAGGTTGTAGTCGACCTGCACCGTACCGAGCTGCCATTCGCGGCCGATCACGTCCTTCACCACGAAGTCGATCTTCGGGCCGTAGAACGCGGCCTCACCTGGCTCCTCGGTGAACGGCACGCCGAGGGTCTTGGCGGCCTCGCGGCAGGCGGCCTCGGCCTTGTCCCAGTTGGCGGCGTCGCCCGTGTACTTGTTGGAGTCGGGATCGCGCAGGCCGACGCGCACGCGGTAGTCGTGCATGCCGAGGGTGTTGAGGACGATCTTCACGAGCGAGAGGCAGCCGAGCACCTCCCGGGCAACCTGTTCCTCGGTGCAGAAGAGGTGAGCGTCGTCCTGGGTGAAGCCGCGCACGCGCGTCATGCCGTTGAGCTCGCCGCTCTGTTCCCAACGGTAGACGGTGCCGAACTCGGCAAGGCGCACGGGCAGGTCGCGGTAGCTGTGCGGCTGGGAGGCGAAGATCTTGATGTGGTGCGGGCAGTTCATCGGCTTCAGCATGAAGCCGCTGAGCAACTGATCGTCGGGCTTGACCCGGTCGGGCGCGATCGTCTCGCGGCCGGTGCGCGCGTTGAGCTGGGAGGCGAGGCGCGCCGAGACGGCCTCGAGGCGGGCGAAGGCTTCGCCGCAGGAGCAGCCCTCGCTCAGCGCCTGCGCGAGCGACTCGTTCTCGAAGATGGGCGCGAACTGCGACTCCTTGTAATACGGGAAGTGGCCGGATGTCTTGTAGAGCTCGAGCTTGCCGATGTGGGGCGTGAAGACCTGGGAGTAGCCCTGCTTGCGCAATTCCTCGCCGATGAAGTTCTGCAGCTCCTGGCGCAGGATCGAACCGTTGGGCGTCCAGAGAATGAGGCCCTGGCCGACGTCTTCGTCGATGTGGAAC
>CAYZBG010000020.1:21643-64454 GCA_964476565.1 uncultured Opitutus sp. | reverse complement strand
TTCACCACCCTTCCCACTCAATCCTACTTCGGGATTCAGGTAATACGAACATTGCGCCGGGGGCGGCGGAGGGTGGGTTATTTGAAGTAGTTGGGGACTTCGAGCAGGAGGCGGCCCTTGGTGGCGGGGAGGATGAAGGCGCCGTCGGGGTCGCGGGGAAGTGGGTCGCCCGAGGGAAACACGCGGACCTCCCGGGCGCCGGCGATGCGCAGGCGTTCGTCGGCGAAGCTCATGCGTTCCTCCAGCACGTCGAGTTCGAGTGCCTTCCGCAGCGGAACGTAGTGCAGCAATGTGACGATCAGATCACGCCGGCGACGGCGGGGCACGCAGAGGATGGTGGTGGGCAGGCCGGCCCCGACCGGCGGAGGACCGATGAGGCGGTCGACCACGCGCCGCCAGACGTCGCGCACGGCGATGTTTCCCACGTCGCGGTACTCGCGGAAGATCGGATCGGCAAAATAGACAAAGCCCTTGCCAGCCACCACCGCCGGATGGCGGTCGACCTTCGCCACCGGCGGAGTCTGGAAGTGCGACGAGAAGGTTAGGTCGGTGCGATTGAAGTACGGCGGCACTCGGTCGATCAAGACCTCCACGCCACGGCCCGCCGCGATGTTGGCCCCCTGGGCGTACACCACGCGGTCGCTGGCGCTCAGTTCGGGCCAGAAGCCCGGGCGCGCACGCCAGTACGAAGGGAATCGCTCCGCCTCACCGGCTGGTGTGATCGGCAGGAAGTCGAGCGCCCACGCGCCCTGCGCATCGCGCCCCGCGTGGTGCGAGAGCAGGAGTTTTCCGCCCGCGGCGTGAAAGGCCTTCACCTTTCGCCGAAGGACCGGCGAGACCACGGTCTGGTCAGGCAAAATGAGCAGGGAGAAGCGCGACAGGTCATCGTGTTCGTCGAGCAGGGAGACATCGTAGTGGGTTTCCTCACACATCTGCACCGCACCCTCGTCGCTGCGCGCGGCGCGCGCCGGATCGCGTGCCGGGTGGTTGGCGGAAAGGATGCCCACGTGGAGCAGATCCCGGCTGCCGGCGTAGAAGGGCTCGGCGGCGGCGCATTGCGCATAGACGGCGCCGATCAGATCGTACGCCGCGGGATCAAGGCGGCCGCGCGGGGGTAGTTGGTCGCCAACAGAATTGGCGCCGCCGAGGGCCTGGGAGCGGAAGCATTCGTACTCCAGGGCCGGCTGGGGTTTGATGCCGCCAAAGTCGCCCCACATCTTCTGAAACCGCCCCGTCATGCCCAGCCAGGGCTTGCCCCAGCGGCCGGCCCCGCGCGCGAGGCGCGGGAAATGAAAGTAACCCCAGAAGCCGGACGGCAGCGATTCGATCTCGATGTGCGAACACTGCGCCGCCCGCACACGTCCGCCGGTGCCGTCGACGAACACGTCGAAACCGGAGTTGTAGAACACGGTGGCCTTTGGCGTCAGGCCCCGGAGCAGGCGGGTGAATCGGCGGGCGAACGCGCCCTGCGCGGCGGACTGAAACCGGAGGAAGGTCTCGTTGCCGTCGTCCTCGAAGCCGTGCTTGCGCCGAAACGCCCGGCAGGCGTCGGAGTGGTGCGCGAGGTGATCAAAGAAGACGATGTCGTAGAAGATGCCGTCGACATCGTAGGCGGCGCACAGTTCGCGGGTGTGGGCCTCGAGGAAATCCTGATAGTCGGGATTCATCCAGTCGTTGAAGTGCCAGCCGCCGGGGTGCGGCGCCTTGGTGTGGTCGGCGTTCCCGGCCCGGGCGAACCGGCCGTCCGCCTTCATCATGCGCCACGCCGGATGCCGCTGGGCGACATCCTCGTCCCACGCCACCGTGGTATAGATCGGGCAGCGGATGCCCTCCCGGTGCAGGGCCTCGATCATCTCGCCCAGCAGGTCGCGACCGCCCAGCGCGGGATGGACGGTGGCGACCTTGGACGGAAAATAGCACAGGCCGTGATGGCAGCGGGCGAACACCGTCACGCTGTTGACGTGCGCCCGCTTCAGGGTGCGCGCGAAGTCGCGGGCATCGAACTCGACGCCAACGTCCGGGATGTGCGGCGAGGTATGGAAATCGAGGTGGACCTGGCGCTGATGGGTGACGAGGGGTGGGAGCGGCATGGGTCAATACTATCGGCGGTGCGCGGGTTTGACTATGACGGGAAACACACGGTGTATGTATCTTTTCACCATGCACAGCGGACAGGAAACAGTGACGCCGGTGGAGGAGATGCTGCAAACGCTGTCGTTGCACATAGCGGTATCCCGCCGGCGGACCCTCGCCGACTGGTCGTACGACCTGTGCAGTCCCTTCTGGCGCCTCTATGCAAATAACCGCTCCGGGGCCTTCCTGATCGTCCAGGGCCGGAGGATCGACCTGCGGCCAGACCGGATCTACCTGATTCCAGCCGGGGTGGCGTTTCATACCGGGCTGGAACGCGAGGTTCGGCACGATTACGTGCATTTCTACCTCAACGGATTTCCCGCCAGCCTGCATCGCCGCCTGTTTCCGGCGCCGCACGCGGTGCCGATCGATGCGATCCTGCGCCCCTTGCTCAGCCGCTGGCGGGCCGGGCTGAAGGCTGGGCCGGCGCAAGACTGGACGGCGTTTGGCTGGGCGTCGGCGCTGGCCCATGCTGCGGTGGCGACCGCTTTCGGGACGCTGCCCTCAGAGGAGCGTGAGGCCTGCCGGCGTTGGCTGACCCAGGCGAACGATGTCCGGCCGGCGTTGCGCGCGCTGGAGGAGGGCTTGGCGCATCCGCCGGACAACGAGACCCTCGCGGCGTTGTGCAGCCTGAGTGCGAACCATTTCATCCGGGTGTTTCGCCGCGCCGTCGGGGTGACGCCGGCGAAGTATGGACTGGAGCGACGGCTCGCGGTGGCGGCCGGCTGGCTGGTGGGATCGCCGCGTCCGATCGAGGCGATCGCCGCCGCCACGGGCTTCACCGACCGCTTTCATTTCTCGCGCAGCTTCAAGGCGCGGTATGGGGTCGCGCCGGCAGCGTACCGTCACCTGCACCATCTACGAAGTTGAGCAGCCGTTGACGGCGGCTGCCCGGCTGGCCGCTTGGGTTGGGATCAGAAGGCGCCGGCGGCGAGGCGCAGCAGAACCCAGAAGACGGCGACGATGGTCAGGGAGATGGCGCAGCAGACGAAGAAGCCGACCGTGTCTTCGCGGTCCCAGCGGGTGAACTCCCAGCTCGAATGGCGAAAGACCTTGGTGTGATCGAACCGGTCCGGGTGGGCACGGGTTTCGGCGAGGGCCTGTGCCTCGAGCTCCGCCGTGGCGCCCACCGGCGTCTTCATGCGCCCGTAGAACTGGTCAACGCGTTCCTTGGGCGGCGGACGGGTGAAGAGGCTGACGACGATTAGAAAGAAGAACGGGGTGATGACATCGATGAGCATGCGGGTGCCGAAGCGCTCCGCGTTGCTCAACGCCGCCGGGTCGATGCCGACGAGGCGCGCCATGAGCAGTTCGATATGAAGGCGACCGCTGCCGACGAGGGGACTGGTGGCGTCCGTTGGATCGAGGCGGGTGACGTTCTCGAAATAGACGGGTAGGGGATTGCCGGTCGCGCCCTCGACGCGGATGGTGAGCGCGGGGTGCTGTTTGAGCGCATCGATCTGGGCGAAGAGGTAGGGGCCGAGCACGGTGAGCAAGATGCCGAGCAGGATGCCGGTCCACGCGCCCGCGACGGTGAGGCGGCGCCAGAAGAACATGAGCCAGACGGTCGCGCCGAGCGGCACCGAGACGGTTTGGACGAGGATCAGGGCGGTGAAGACATTCGTCATCATCGACGCGGCCACGATGCCGAGACCGAGCGCGACCAGGATGGCGAGGCGGCCGGCGAGGAGGGAGGCGCGTTCGCCAGCGCGGGGGAAGAGCGGTTGGAAGAGATTCCGAACAAACAGGGCGGAGGCGGAGACGGTCTGGGCCGCGACGGTGGACATGTTGGCGGCGAGCACGCCGGTGAGCATGAGGCCAAGCAGGCCGGGGCCAAGCAGTTCGCGGGACATCGTGCCCCACGCGAGATCGGGATCGGAGAGGGCGGTAGGTCCCTGGAACAGGGCGATGGCAATGAGCCCGACAAAGGCCCAAAGGATGAACATGATCCGCTTGCCGTAGGTGCCGGCGACGGCGCCGAAGCGGGCCGCGTGCTCATTTACCGCGGAGCCGGAGATGCCCATGTTGCCGATGATGCCGTTGATCTGAACGAGGGCGACCAGGAGCACGGCGCAGAGAGAGAAGACATTGATCTGCCCGTCGCCCTGGGAGCTGAAGAGGCTGAATTTCTCGTAGGGCACGCGTTCCGCGAGCTGGCCGGCGCCGCCGATGGCGGCGAATCCCGCCGGGATGAGCAGAATCGAGAACACGATGATGATCAGGCTCTGGATGATCTCGTTGACGGCCGTGGCGGCCATGCCGCCGAGCACGACATAAATGCCGACCACGAGGGTGTAGCAAAGGTAGAACGTGGTGGGATCAAGGGCGGTGACGAAGCTCTGCAGTTCGCCCCGGGCATTGCGCTCGCGCAGCTCCGTCAGGCGCGCCTGCTGTTCCGGCGCGAGCGGCCCGGTGCGGACCTGTTGGGACAAGGTTTGGAATTCGCGGTAGCCCTCGATCGAGCGACGTTCGGCATCCGTCCAGGCCGACTCCGGTTTCACGATGAGGGCCGAGCTGATCTTGTAGGTGACGAGGTTGCCGAAGCCGACGACGACGAACACGGTCAGGACGATCTGAAACACCGAGTAAAACGTCGCCAGCCCGCGGCTGCCCAGCCGGTCGGCGAAGAGGTCCGCCATGGTGACGAGCCGGACGCGGCGGAACCAAAGGTTCATGAACCAGTAGTAGGGATTCAGGAACACGAGCTGGAATCCGAGCCAGATTCCCGCCACGCCCTGCCGGTAGACCAGGCTTGCGGTGCTGACGGCGCCGTTGGCATCGGTCGCGTTGCCGAAATTGAGGAAGAATTGGTAGACCTTGCCGAGTTTGCGTCCGGCGAGGAAGAAGCCCTCCTGGCTCTGCGCCTTCCGCGCTTCCCGCGATCCCAAGTAGAGCACGAGGACCAGATAGGCGACGACGACTGTGATATCGAGGATGTGAATACCTCCGAAGTTCATGAACAGGGGCGGGGTGAAAAGGGCAGGGAGACGCAACCGTGGCGCAGCCGGGGAGCAAGCGAAAGCCTTTCTGTCATGCGAACGTTGCGGGGCGGTCGCGGGCTCCCCGGGAGCGGACCCGCCGCCATGCGAACGGTTCGAATGGAGCCGGACTGGCGACGGGCCGGCCGGAGGCGTGAGCGTGAGCGGCGTCATGATTCCGCCGCCGCGCCCGCCCCAGACCTTTGATCCCCGCCACGCCCGGGTGTTTGCCGTCGGCGGCTTCGGAGCCGTGGCGGACGGACAGACGCTCAACACGGCGGCGCTGCAGGCCGCGATCGACGCCGCCCATGCTGCGGGCGGAGGCCGGGTGGTGCTCGGTGCCGGCGTCTATCTGTCCGGCACGCTTTCCTTGCGATCGGGCGTCACGTTGGAGGTGCCTCGGGGAGCGACGCTGCTCGGCAGTCCACGGTTGGCGGATTATCGCCATGGCAACTGGCCCGCGTTGATCAAGGCCCGCGGGGCGGAACGGGTCGCCGTGATCGGGGAGGGGACGATCGACGGCCAGGGGGCCTTGGTGGCGGCCGACACCCACCGCATCAACGCCGAGGGACGGTACCTGGATTTCTTCCCTGGGCTGCGTCCCGGGGAGCCGTTCCAGTCGCTGGAAGGGATCGGTCGTTTTGTCGCGATGGATCCGCACGCGTTGCATGCGGCCGGACAGCTGGGCCCCCGGGTCTTCCCGGTGAAACCCAAGGATGACCCGGAGTGGCGGGCGGCCGAGTTTGTGCGGCCGCAGTTGCTGGAGTTCTGGCAATGCCGGCTCGTGCACGTCTCGGGGCTCACGCTGCGCAACGCGACCTGCTGGGTGCAGACCTACCGCGATTGCGACGACGTAGAGCTGGTGCGGCTGAAGGTGGAGAGCATGGCGTATTGGAACAATGACGGCATCGACATCGTGGACAGCCGGCGGGTCACCGTGCGCCATTGCGACGTCAACGCGGCGGACGACGGCATCTGCCTGAAATCCGATCAAGTGGAGCTTGGCTGCGAGGATGTCCTGGTGGAATCGTGCCGCGTGCGCACCAGCGCGAGCGCGATCAAGTTTGGCACGGGTTCCTACGGCGGCTTTCGCCGCGTGTGTGTACGCGACATCGACATCCGGGACACGTTCCGTTCGGCGGTGGCGCTCGAGGCGGTGGATGGCGGGTCACTCGAAAACGTCGTGATTTCTCGGATACGGGCGCGGAACATGGGCAATGCCTTCTTCCTTCGCATCGGGCACCGCCGGCCAGACCGTCCGCCGGGCCGCCTGCGCGACGTCCTGCTGGAGGACCTCGACATCGAAGTGACCTGCGAGCAGCCCGACGCCGGTTATCCGCATCCGGGCCCCCTGCCGCCGGAGCGAACGAACCTGCTGCCGTCCTCGATCGCCGGCCTGCCGGGTCATCCGGTGGAGAACGTGGAGATCCGGGGCCTGCGGCTGCGCCACGCCGGTGGCGGGCGCGCGGCGGTGGCCTGCGTCGGCGTTCATGAGCTCGACCGTGTGCCGGAGCGGGCGGCAAGTTATCCGGAGTTCTCGATGTTTGGCGAACTGCCGGCCTGGGGCGTCTTTGTGCGCGATGCCGCTGCGATCCGCTTCGTCGATGGCGTGCTGGCCGCCGGCGCGCCCGATGAGCGGGTGGCCGTGGCGGCGCACCGCGTGGCGGGACTGCGCCTCGACGGCGTAACGATTGCGGCGACGCCCGCCCGGGCGACCGCCATCGCGCTGCGGGACGTGCGCAACCCGGCGATTAACGCCGTGGATCCGATCATGGGTGCGGCCGTGCGGGTGGAGGTGGTCGGGCCAGAGCCGGCAGGCCGCTGAAAATACGCTGCAAACGCCACCGTTTGGCGACGGCGGCGGGCCTGGGGTGGCTTTTGCAGGTCGTCTGGGGGAATTCGCTAAAGGGCGGCGCGGGGGAGTCGTTGGAGGAACAAAGCCTCAAGACAGACTCACCATGACGATTTTCTCCGGAACAAGGGTGGCGCGTGCCTGCATGCTGGCGGCCGCCATGGCCGCAACGATTGTGAACGCCGCCGCGGCAACGGTGGAAGAGCAGTTGCGGGCATTGCAGCAGCAGAACCAGACCCTGCTCGGGTTGGTGGAAAAACAGCAGCAGCAAATCGACGCGCTCAACGGCCGGTTGGAGCGGATCGTAGCGGACGAGGCGCCGCCGGCTAGTCGCGCTGCGGCTGCGCCGACGCGGCGTGACGTGCGACTGATTGTCTCGGGCGAGTTCGGGCTTTCCTTTTTTGGCGGCAGTTCCGATGCCCAGTACAGCAACGAGGAGTTTCGGGTCGACGACAGCAACGTGTACCTCGAGGCGGAGCTGGCGCGCGGGCTCTATGCCTTTGGTGAGATCCAGCTCTCGCGCCGCGAAGCGTTGGACGAAGCCTATAAGATCGGCGAGCTGTACCTCGAATGGGAGAACGTGCTCGGCCGGTGGACGGCGGAGCGTCTGGTGAACCTGCGCTTTGGCCGGGTCGACGTGCCCTTTGGCGAAGAGTATCTCGTGCGTACGCCGCTGAAGAATTCGCTGGTGACGCACTCCTTGGGCGACGTGTGGGGCACGGACGAAGGCCTTGTGGTCTTTGGCGAGGCCGGCCGGTTCGACTATGCGCTCGCGGTGCAGAACGGCGGACAGCAGCTCATGCGCGACTTCGACTCCGACAAGGCGCTCACGGTGCGCGTCGGGCTGAATCCGGCGGACGGCTGGCGTATCAGCGCGAGCGCGTACCGGACGGGGGAACTCAACGCCGCGAGCGAACCGCTCTCCGAGATCTGGATCGGCAACAATGTCTTTCGCTCGATCGGCTCGCCCGGAACCTCGCGCTACGAAGGGTCCCTGTGGCAGCTGGACCTGCGTTATGCCTGGGACGACGGCCACGTGCTCGGCGCCTGGGGCGGGGCGCGTTACGACGACAACGATCCGCTGGCGGACAATGCCCGCCGTTTCACCTCCTTTCACCTCGAGGCGATGCAAGGCTTCGGCCGGCACCTCTATGGTGCGGTGCGTTACAGCCGGCTCGAGGCGGACGAAGGTTACCCCCTCGCGGGACTGGGTAATTTCGGCAAGTATTTCCTCGGCTCGCTTTTCACCGAGGACCTTTGGCGGGCAAGCGCCGGCCTCGGTTACCGATTCAATCCCTCCGCGGTGCTGAAGCTCGAGCTGACGCGCGAGGAGCGGACCCTGGCCGGGGGAGCCGAGGGCAGTGCGGTCAACCAAGTCTCGGCCCAGGCCGCGCTCGGCTTCTGACGTGCACCGGCCGGTTCCACTGCGTCGCCTCTGGTCCGCCTGCGCTGTTCTAGGCGTAGTCACCGGGTTCGCGGCCGGCGGGGTGGCGGATCTGGCGGCCGGGACGGTGACGGGCACGGTGCAGGCGCGCGGGCCGGAGGAAGGTGCGGCCGGCGGTGCGGCGTACCAAAGCCGCCGGCTGAAGTTTTTGGAGAAGATCGATTACTCGGCGTTGCGCGATTTCGTGGTGCACATCGCCGAGGTGACGGTGCCGGTCGATCCGGCGAATCCGCCCAAGGCCACGGTGACGCAGAAAGACGGTGCGTTTGTGCCGCGCATCGTGCCGGTGGTGGCCGGTACGGTGGTGGATTGGCCGAATGCCGACGAAATCTACCACAACGTCTTCTCGATGTCGGAAACGACGCCCTTCGACCTCGGCCTCTACAAACGCGGCGACGATGCGAAGAGCCTGCTCTTCGCCAAACCCGGGCGGATTGACGTGTTCTGCTCGATCCATGCGCAGATGAGCTGCGTGGTGCTGGTGTTGCCGAATCCCTGGTTTGCGGTCACCGACGATCGCGGCCGGTTTGTCATCCGCAACGTTCCCCCCGGTACCTATCAGGTGCGGGCCTGGCACGAGCGGCTACCGCCTCAGGTGATGACGGTGGTGGTGCCGGCCGAAGGCGAGGTGCGGGCCGACTTTGTGCTCGGCATCGGTGGACAGGCACCGCGATGAAGCTGAGTTTTCAGGCGAAGGTTTTGTTGCCGGTACTGGGTCTGCTGGTGCTGGTGAGCGCCTTCACGCTGGTGGCGGTGAACCTGCAGATCGGCGGACAGATGCAGGCCGAGGCGCGCACCACGCTGGCGACGGCGGACGCCGGGTTTCGCAACGCGCTCGAGCTACGCAGCCGCAATCTCGCATCCCGCTACCGCACGCTGGTGAACGAGCCGCGGTTCCGCGCCGTGTCCCGCCTGGGCGATGGCCCGACCATGACCAACCTCCTGCGGGAGTTGCTGGAGGAAGTGGGGGAGGATGTGGAGCTGTTCGGCTTCGCCCACGATCCCGGTGAGTTCCTGGCGGAGGCCCGGCGCGATCCGCGGTTTGAACTGGTGCCGTTTCTCACGGAGGCCGGCGCGCTGATCGATCCTGCGTTCGAGGGTGACACCGCCGTGGGTACGCTCGCGGCTGGCGGTCGGCTGCTCACCGTGGTGGCAGTCCCGGTGGTGTCACACGACCGTCTGTCGCTCGAAGGCGTGCTGGTGATCGCGCACCGCCTGCGCAGCGCCGTGCTGCAGGAATTGAAATCCGTCACGCACACGGAGATCGCCCTTGGGGTCGAAGGCCGGGTGATGGGCGCGACGATGCCTTTGCCACAGCCGGCTGATCGCGAGGCGCTCGAGCATGTGCTGACGGCCGCGTTGCCGCGCGAGCACTCGCCGGTGAGCGCGTTCGCTACCGTCGACGAACGGTATTATGCGTGGTCGGGCCTCTACAGCGAGCAGGGGCGTCCCGTGTTTCGCTACGTGCTGCTCTCCTCCGTGGAAGGCCGGCTCCAGGCGTTGCGCCGGACGCAGGTGGCGCTGGTAGGGATCGGTCTGGGCGGTCTGCTTGGTTGCGGTGTCGTGGTGTGGTGGCTGGTCCGGCACGTCACCCAGCCGCTGCGCGATCTCCGGGATGGCGCCGAGGCGGTCGGTCGGGGGGATTTTTCCCGCCGGATCGAAGCCCGGTCGGAGGACGAATGCGGGGCACTGGCGACGACGTTCAATCGCATGACGGGCAACCTCGAGGAGTCGCGGGCCCGACTGGAGGACACGGTGTCGGCGCTGCGCCAGACGCAGGGCGAGTTGATCGAACGCGAGCAGCGTCTGCGTGAAAGCGAGGAGGATCTCCGCCTCATCATCGCGAGTGCGCGCGACTACGCCATCTTCACGGTCGGCACCGATGGCGGGATTCTGCGTTGGAATCCGGCGGCGGAGAGCCTGCTCGGGTACGCCGGCGTTCAGGCCGAAGGCCTGGCCTACGCCGAGCTCTTTTGTCCGGAAGACCGCTCGGCCGGCCTGCCCGCGACCCTGCTGAAGCAGGCGGCTGCCGAAGGCCGCGCGGCCTACGAAGGCTGGCGGCAGCGCCGGGACGGCACGCGATTCTGGGCGGACATCGCGCTCGCGCCCTTACCCGGGCGTGAGGGACATGTGCGCGGATTCGTGGAGATCACGCGCGATGTCACGGTGCGCAAGCAGGCGGAGGAGACGCTGCGGGCGGCCCGCGACGCGGCTGAGGCGGCCAACCGGGCCAAAACGGAATTCCTGGCCAACATGAGCCACGAGCTGCGCACGCCGATGAATGCCATCATCGGCATGTCCAGCCTGATGCTCGAGGATCCCCTTTCGCCCGAGCACCGCGAGTGCGTGCGCACGATTCGCGGCAGCGGCGATGCGCTGCTCGGGTTGATCGACAGCATCCTCGACCTCGCGTCGATCGAGGCGGGCCGGATTGAATTGAAGGCTCAACCCTTCGTGCTCGCGGAATCCATGGAGCATGCGGTTGCCGCCCTTCTGGACGATTGCGCGCGGCGCGGTCTCGGTTTCGACCTGCGGATCGCGCCCGGCCTGCCCGCGGTTTGGATCGGCGACGGTGCGCGCGTGCGACAGGTGGTCGGGCATCTGGTGGGCAACGCCGTCAAGTTCACCGAACGCGGCCGAATTGACGTGTCGGTCACCGCCGGGCCGATGGTATCGGGACGGGCGGAATTGAGGATCGCGGTGGAAGACACCGGTATTGGCATTCCACCGGACGCGCTCGAGCGGCTGTTTCAGGTGTTCTCGCCGGTCGACGGGTCGACCAAGCGGCGCCACGGCGGAACGGGACTCGGGCTGGCGATCTGTCAGCGACTGGTCGGCCTGATGGGCGGCCGTATCGACGTGACGAGCACGCCGGGCGTGGGGTCACGATTCGTCGCGACCCTGATGCTCGGGGTGGAGGCGGAGAAGGAGCTCCCGCTCGACCGTTCGTTTGCGGAGTTGCATCCGCTGAAGGTGCTGCTGGTGGAGGACAATCCGGTGAACAGCCGCGTCGCGTGCATGCTGCTCAAGCGGCTTGGCTTCACCCCGCTGGTGGCGGAGAACGGTCGCGAGGCGCTGGAGCGGATCGCGACGGAGGCGGTTGATCTGATCCTGATGGATCTGCGCATGCCAGTGATGGACGGACTCGAGGCAACGGTGGCCCTGCGCCGGGTCGCTCCCGGCGACCGTCCACCCTACATCATGGCGCTGACGGCCAACGCGCTGCCCGAAGATCAGGCGGCCTGCTCGCAGGCGGGCATGCACGACTTCATGAGCAAACCGGTGCAGTTGGAGAAGCTGGCCGCAGGACTTGCGCGCGGCCATGCGTGGCTGGAGGCGTCGGGACACCGCGCCCTGCCGATCACGAGTCTGACCCGCACGTCCGGTTGAACGTGGGGTCTTGGACTCCGTGTGGGCGTTAGGTGCGGCGGCGGACGACGACGCCGACTCCACTCAGAATTTGCCCTGCACGCCGATCGCCCATGACTTGCCGAGGGTGCTGGAGCTCGTCATGCTCCCCAGTTTGGGGCGGCCCGGCATCTGTTGTTCCCGGATGCGCAGGGCGTTGGACACATTGCCCGCGTTGACGAAGAGTTCGGCCCAGCGGTTGAGTCGATAGGTGGCCTGCACATCGAAGACGTTCTGCTGCAGCAGCACCTGGCGCCCGACGACGCCTGGCGCGGCGCTGTTGGTGAGTTCTGCGTTCTCGACCATCTCGCCGTTCATCGAGTAGTTGATGCGGGCGGTGAATTTGCGCGACGAGTACGAGAGGTTGGCCGTGCCGCGCCAGGTGCGGTTGCGTCCCAGGCTGCCGGTGTTCGCGCCCTTGCGGTTGGCGTAGGCGAGGGAGCCGCCGAGCGTGAAGCCCTTGGCCCAGCTGGGCAGGAACGCATCGAGGCGTTGGCGTCCCTCGATGTCTGCGCCCTCAAGCCGGGACGATCCGTCGTTGAACTGGGTGCGGATGGTGTAGCCGACGAGGTTGTCGCCGAGGTCCTTTTCCGGGAAGAGGCGGCGCCATTCCTCCAGGGCTTCAGGCGTCAGCGGCTCCGTGTCGATCTGGCTGATGAAGTCAGTCACGTTGTGCCGGAAGACGCCGAGGGCGATGGTGCCTCCGCTCTGGGTGTAGTACGCGAGGCGCACGTTGTAGACGTCGGCCTCCCAGGGTTTCAGATCCGGATTGGTCAACGTGACCCGGCCGACGGCGCCCTCGCCGTTACCGCTGGTGACGGGATTGTCGGAGATGTCGTCGTTCGGAATGGCGGAGTCCTCCAAGTCCGGTTTCGCCATGGTGAGGGCGTAGGCGGCCTGCAGGACAAGGTTGTCGGTCAGATTGAAGTTCGCATGCAGGCTCGGGAAGTTCTTCTTGCTCTCACCCTCGCCGTAGGCCCCCAGGCGGGTGTACACGGCGTTGGTGTAGAGCAGGCTGGAGCGGCCGAGGTTAGTGTTCGTGTCGGTGGTGCGGCCGGCGGCGCGCATCGCGTTGCCTGCGGCCTGGATCTCCGGGAGGAGAATCGGGGCGCCGCCCCGGACGGCAGGCAGGACGGACGGGGAGAAGTTCAACTGGTAGTTGACGTTGGTCGACGTACCGCGGTTCGAGACCATGACCTCATTGGCCGGCCCGCGGTCGTTGGCGCGCACGATCGATCCATCGGCATATTTGAGGTACGCCTTGCTGCGATCGGTGAGCAGGCCGCGGCCTTCGAGTGAAATTTCCTCCCGCCGGACACCTCCGGTCAACTGCAGCCGGTTGCGGAACAGCCGGGCCTCGAATTGCACGTAGGGGGCCACGGTCGTCTCGGTGAAACGATAGGCGGCGTTGTTGCGCAAACTCAGGTTGGTGGAGCGCTCTTCGTCGTAGACGAACCACGACGGATGGGCGAGGTAGAGCTCGTAGAGCCGGCTCATGCTCACCCGTTCAGGGGTGGGGTGGCCGTAGTCCGGATCGGCGCGCGGGCCGGCGGAGAGAAACGTGATCGCGTCGGCCGAATCGTCGGGCGAGTTGGCCACTCCGTCGGCCCCGACGTAGTTCCACGCGCGGAAGATGTAGTCGCGGCTGCGGAAACGCTCCACGTAGTCGAGGCCGAGCTGAAGCCGCACGGTGACGTCCCGATTGCCGACGGTGTAGCGGCCGAAGAGCTTGCCGGCGGTCACGATCTCCTTGGCCTCGCCCGGCCGGGAGCTGGCGGCGCCGATCCGCCAGTTGGCGGGATTCTGCCAGTCGACCGGCACGGTGTAGTCGCTCAGGTTCGTGCTCGGCAGTCCGTTGGCGGTGGTGCGGACGTCAACGCGGCCTGCGGTGGCGTAGTAGCCGAGGTCGTAGAAGTCGATGGTGAGCGGAATCGGGTTGGCGGTGCCGGCGCCGATCCCGAGCTGACCCGCGGTGACGAGACCGTCCACGCCGCTGCCGGAAACGGAGGCGCTCTCGAAGAAGCCGCGATCGGTGTCACGGTAGATGTGCATCGATTTCGCCCAGCTCGCGCGCGCGTTGAGCTCGAGGTTGTTCTTTTTCCACTGGGCGGCGAGCAGGGTGTTGAAGGCCGGGGAGAAGTGGTCGCGCCACTTGATGTTTTCGTGGCGGATGGCACCTCCGCCGACCCGGCCCAGGGTCATGGTCGGATCGTTGTAGCGGGCACTGTTGCCGCTGCCGGTGGCGGCGGCGTTGAGGCGAAAGCGCGTCTCCTCGATCTCCTCCTTGAAGTTCTTGTTGTAGTTGACGGCCCAATTCAGGGTCAGCTCGCGGACGGGGCGCCAGTCCACCCGGAAGTTCGCGTAGGTCGATCCGCGGCGGTAGGGTGCGTTGCTGAAGCCGATGTTGGACAGCGCGGGATTATACAGGCTCGGGACCGTCGGCACGGGCTGGCCGGCGGCGATGGCCGCCTCGGCCGCCGCAAAATTGGCGGCGCTGCCCAGGTTCCATCCCGGTGACGACCATCGCACGTTGTTGATCATGTCGGTCTGACCGGTGGTGAGCACGATGCCGAGGTCCTTGGTGATGGGTTCGGTCCAAGTGACGTTCCAGTTGGGACGCCAGCGGCTGAGCAGGCGGTCCTTGGGGCCGTCCATGCGATCGAAGGTCAGACGATCGCCGTCGGAGAGCATGACGGCGCGGTAGCTGATCTCGCGGCGGGTCCTTTCGAACGCGGAGCGGCGCACCATATTGATTGAGCCGCCGATCGAGTTGGAACTGTCCTCGGGCAGCGGGACGCGCCTCACCTCCACGCGGGCGATGTCGGCGGCGGAGGCATGCTGCACCTCGAAACCGCGGCTTGCGTTCTCCGCGTTGGCGCTGGCCGACGGCATGCCGTCAAAGTTCATCTCGGTGTTGGCGGCGCCGAGGCCGCGGACGCTGACGGAGACAATGGTACCGCCGAAGTACTCGACGTCCATGCCCGGGAGATTCTTCAACAGCTCGCCCGGATTATTGTCGATCACGGTGCCGAACTCTTCCGCCGAAACCACGCTGATGATGTTGCGGGCAAAGCGCTGCTCATTGACCGCGATGCTCGATGCATCGGTCTCCTGTTCGGCTTTCACCTCGAAGGTGTCGAGTTGGACGGTCTCGGCCGATCCGGTGCCGAAGACCGCGACCTTGGTGAGCAGTTGGTCGGCTTCGACCCGCTGGCCGGCTTGGACGGTGAGCGTCTTTTCCGCTTCGTCGAGGCCGGTGTAGAAGAAGCGAAGGGTGATTTCGCCGGCCGGCACGTTCGTCAATTGGTAACGTCCGCCGACGTCGGTCAGGGCGACGAGGCTGCTGCCTTTGACGGAGACGCGGACGTTTTCAAGGGACGCACCGGTGACGGCGTGGAGCACGCGACCCTCGATGGTCGCAGACTGCACCTGGGCGAGCACGGCGGCCGGGACGAGTCCGGCGGCGAGGGCGAGGGCGGGCTGAAAGCGAACGAACGCCGTCAGGGCGGCGAACGCGAAGCGGACCGGGCTGGCCCGGCGCAGACGAGGCAAACGGGGTGAGGTCATGGGGCTGGGGTTAGAGGTTAACCCCAGCACTATATCGCCGGCATCGCGCACCCGTCTTGTCAGTGCAGGCGCCTGACATTGTTCAAACGGGCGGCTGCCCGCCGGCGGGTCGACATGGAGCCGAGGTCACCGGCCCCCGCGCCGGTCAGCCCTGCGGTGCGCGGTAGCCGAAGAGACCGCGCTTCTTGATCGCCTCGGCGACGGGAGCGGGGACCATTTGTTCCCACGTCGGATCGCCGTCGGTGATACGCTGCAGCACGTCGCGGGAGAAAATGTCGAGAATGGCGGGATCGAACCCGACGATGCAGTCGATGAAGTGATTCTCGAGCAGGTGATCGTAGAGATTGCGGAGGTGTTCTGCGACCTGGAGGTTCCGGGCGTTGATGAGCACGCCGGACGAGAAGGCGTTGGCCGGGGCGCGCGTCGCCGGCGCGTTGGTGGGCGCGGGCTGGCCGTTGGCGAGGTAGCGGTCGAACGCGGCCCGCTGCATCGGGTAGATGTAGAGTTTGACCGAGTTGCGGAAGAGCCGGCCGAAGGCCTCGAGGATGCCGCCTTCGAGGTTCTCGTAGTACCGCTCGTTGAAGATCTCGAGCAGGTTGTTGATGCCCATCGCCACGCCGATCATCTCCTTGGTGTACCGCCGGAAGTAGGACGTGAGGCGGTAGAACTCCGAGTAGTTCGAGATCAGCACGGTGAAGCCAATGTCGGCCAGCAGGTCGACGCGGGAGAGGAAGTCCTGCGCATCGAGTTCACCCGAGGCGAGCAGGTTGTTCATCGTGATCTCCATCAGCACGACGAGCTCCTTGCCCTTCACGGCGGGCTCCTGCATGAACTGGGCGCAGGCGCAGTTGAGCATGTCGACGTTGACGTGGGTCACGGGGCGGAAGCTGCCGCGCTCGACGAGAATCGGTTTGCGGTAGAGCACCTCCGACGGCTGTAACACCTCGCCGGTCGCGCCGAACATGATCGCGTTGGTGAGGCCGACGCGCACGAGGTGCAGGGCCATCAGCCGGTTGTCGACGTGGGCAAAGGCGGGGCCGGACATCCGCAGCATGTCCACCTCGATTCGTTCGTTGCCCAGATTGTCCGCCAGCGACTCGACCAGCTTGCGCGGGTTGTCGCGATAATGGAACGCCCCGTAGATGAGATTCACGCCGACGATGCCGAGCGCCTGCTGCTGGAGCAGGTTGTCCTTATCCCACATACGGACGTGGATGATGATCTCGCTCGGCTCCGTCTTGGGCGAGGATTGAAAGCGGATGCCCATCCAGCCGTGACCGTCGTTCGGGCCCTTGTAACTCTTGGTCGCGACGGTGTCGGCGAAAACGAAGAACGCGGTCCGATCGCCGCGCTGGGAGCCCAGGCGCTCGACGAGGAGGGCGTACTCGTGATCCAGCATGGTCGTGAGCCGTTCGCGCGAGACGTAGCGAGGCGCCTTGCCATAGATCGAGTCGCTGAAGGTCATGTCGTAGGCCGACATGGACTTGGCGATGGTGCCGGCCGCACCGCCTGCTTGGAAGAAGATGCGGGCGACCTCCTGACCGGCGCCGATCTCGGCGAAGGTGCCGTACTGCTCCGGGTTCAGGTTGATCGTCAGCGCCTTGCGGTTGGTCGTCAGCAGGTCGGTCGGTTCGCTCATGGTGGAAGCGGGGCCCAGTCCAGCGTGCCGCCGGACAAAAGGAAAGCGCGCGATTGGAACAATTGGGCGGACGCCGGCTTCCGCCTTTCGACTGGCTGAAACGCCCGATCTGCCTAGGTTGCCGGCAACCTGACTATGAAAACCTTTTTTGCGTCGTTGCTGGGCACCTTCGTGGCGTTGCTGCTCTTTGTGTTCGGGGCGACCGTCCTGCTCTTCGGTTTCGTGGCTGCGATCTCGCTCATGGGCGAAAAGGCGCAGCCGGTGAAGGCCGGTTCGTACCTCGTGGTCGACCTTTCCATCAACCTGACCGACGCACCGGAACCCATCTCCGGCGGCGGGTTGCTGGACGTGCTCGGACGCTCCGGCGAGCCGGGGCGGCTGCAGCTGCGCACCGCGGTGAAGGCGCTGGAGGCGGCGGGGACGGACGACCGCATTGCGGGCCTCGTGCTCGTCGGCGAACTCGCGCCTTCGGGGGTCGGGTCCGGATTCGCGGCGTTGAAGGAGTTTCGTCGTGCGCTGCAGACGTACAAGGAGAGTGGCAAGCCGGTGGTGGCCTACTTGGAACAGCCCACGACGCGCGAATACTACCTGGCGTCGGTGGCCGATGAGATCGTGATCGATCCCTACGGCCTGCTCGAAATGCCCGGCCTGGCCGCGCAGCCGATGTTCTTCGCGCAAGCCCTGGAGAAATTCGGGGTCGGCGTGCAGGTCACGCGGGTGGGCAAGTACAAGTCCGCCGTGGAGCCCTTCACGCGGTCGGATCTGAGTCCGGAGAGTCGCGAGCAGTACGTGCAATTGCTCGGCGATGTCTGGAGCGACTTGCTGGCCGACATCGCCGCCAGCCGTCAGCTCGAGCCCGCTGCGGTCCAGGCCGTGGTCGATGCCGAAGGCATCATTCGCCCGGACCGCGCGCTGGCCGCCGGGCTCGTGACGCGCGTGGCCTACCGCGACGAGGTGATTGCGGACCTGAAGGAAGCGACCGGGGTGACCGATCCGACCGAGTCCTTCACCCAGATTGCGCTGGACGATTATCTGAACGCACAGGGCCTGGGACCGACCCCGCCGGTGGAAGGCGGCGGCTCCGGGCGCATCGCGGTGATCTATGCCGAGGGCGACATTGTCGACGGCGAGGGCGGCCCCGATCAGGTGGGCGGAACGAGTTTTTCGCGCGAGCTGCGCCGTCTCCGTCAGGACGACGACATCAAGGCGATCGTGGTGCGGGTGAACAGTCCGGGCGGCTCCGCCTCGGCGTCGGAACATATCCAGCGCGAACTGAAACTGGCGCGGGAGTCGAAGCCGGTGATCGTCTCCATGGGTTCCTACGCCGCGTCAGGCGGGTATTGGATCGGCGCCTACGGCGACCGCATCTTTGCCGAACCGAGCACAATCACGGGCTCGATCGGCGTCTTCGGGGTGCATTTCGACGTGCAGGAGCTCGCCAACGAACGGCTGGGGCTGACGTGGGACAGCGTGAAGACCGGACGGTTTGCCGACAGCTTTGGCATCAACCGGCCGAAGACCCCGGAGGAGCTGGCGGTGGTGCAGGGGCTGGTGGACTGGATCTACGACCAGTTCCTCGCCAAGGTGGCCGAGGGCCGGAAGCTTGAGCGCGCGGTGGTGGAGGAAATCGCGCAGGGACGGGTGTGGTCGGGCACGCAGGCCCTGAAACTCGGGCTCGTCGACGAGTTGGGCGGGCTGGAGTCCGCCCTGGACTATGCGGCGGAGCAGGCCGGACTGGGCGCCGGGTACGACATCGTGGAGTACCCGCGCAGCAAACCGCTGGCCGAGGCGCTGGCGGAGTGGCTCGAGGATCTCCATCCGGCGGCCCGCGTCGGAGACGGTCCGGTGCAGGCCTGGCTGGCCCGGCTTCAGGACGATCTGCGCTGGGTGGCCAACCTGAACGATCCGCGCGGCCTCTACGCGCGGCTGCCGGTGGAACTGCGCTTGCGCTGAGCCCGCCCGGCCCGAACGCTCCCGACCGACCTGCCCACAACCCTCGTTTTCCCATGACCCATACGCTTACTCGCGAGGTGCCGGCCACGCTGATCCCGGCCGGCACGCCCCACACACTTCCCGCCGGTGTATCCGTGCAGCTGATGCAGGATCTCGGCGGCAACGTGACCGTGCGCACGGAACAGGGACTTTTCCGCATCGCCCGCGAACACGCCGACGCCATCGCCGGCTACACGCCGTCCGCGGAGGACGCCGCCGGACCGGCGTCGGGTGACTTCGACGAAAGCACGGTCTGGTCCGTGTTGAAGACCTGTTTCGACCCGGAGATCCCGGTCAACATCGTCGATCTCGGTTTGGTCTACGACCTGGCGGTCGAAACGCTGCCGTCGGGCGGCCGGACGGTGGACGTGAAGATGACGCTCACGGCGCCGGGCTGCGGCATGGGGCCGGTCATCGCGGAGGACGCCCGGCAGAAAATCGCCGCGCTGCCCACGGTCGAGTCGGCGAAGGTGCACATCGTCTGGGACCCGCAGTGGACGCCACAGATGATCTCGGCTGAGGGACGCAAGAAACTCGGGATCGAGTGAGCCGTTCCTGCCCCTACACGAGCAGTTCGTCGACGACGGCGAGCAGCTGGGGCAGTTCGAACGGCTTTGCCAAGGTCCGGCGGCAACCCAGCAGCCGGGCCAGCTTGAGATAGCTTTCGGGGCCGCCAATACGGCTCCCGCCCGAAATGGCCAGGATCGCCGTGGACGGATTGAATGCGGTGAGCTTGATGATCAGGTCGAGGCCGTCCGATTCCGGCATGAAGATGTCCGTGATCACAAGACGGACCGGATTCCGGCGCAGGTAAGCCATGGCTTCGTGGCCGTCGCAGCTCCGGCGTACGCGATGTCCCTGTCGTCGGAGGGTGTTCTCGAGCAAGGTGGCGACGGCGGCATCGTCTTCGACCACCAGAATGTCGCAGCGGAGATCGGATCCCGTTGTCTCGGCTGTTGGGATGCGGTCCGGCAGCTCCGGAGCTGGCCCGGAGGCGGGGGAGGAAGGGGCGGCGATCATGCGTCAGAGGCGTCTGCACCCGGCGGCTCCGGCTCGCCATGGCGGGCCGGGATCGGCAGGCGCAGGGCGAATCAGCTGAAGAATGCGGCGTGGTCGGCGGCGTGGTCGGGTGCCTTGGCGGAATGGGGAGTGGGGACCTTCGGCCCCGGGGCGGCCGGTGCCTTGGGTTCGCTCTTGGCGGGGCGGGGCGCCGGCGGGCGTGCGGACACCGCGCGGTCGGCGGGAGCGCTGCCGGACGACCGGCCGTTGACCAGGGCTTCGAGGGCGTTGACGGATTCCCGCACGCGTTCGGCCTGGGCATTGAGCTCTTCCGCGGCGCTGGCGGATTCCTCGGCGCTGGCGGCGTTGGTCTGGGTGACTTTGTCCATCTGTTGCACCGCCGTGGCCACCTGTTCGACGCCGCGGCTCTGCTCGTTGGAGCCCGTGGCGATCTCGGCGACCAGTTCGTCGACGCGGCGGGCCTTCTGGACAATGTCGGCAAAGCTCTGGGAGACTTTCTCGCTGATCTGAACGCCGTAGTCGCTGCGGCTGACGGATTCCTCGATCTTTGACGCGGTTTCCTTGGCGGACTGCGCCGAGCGCTGGGCGAGCGAGCGCACTTCGTCGGCGACCACGGCGAAGCCGGCGCCGGCCTCGCCGGCGCGGGCGGCCTCGACGGCGGCGTTGAGGGCAAGGATGTTGGTCTGGAAGGCGATCTCATCGATCGTCTTCACGATCTTGGCGATGCTGGCCGACGATTCCTTGATCGCGCCCATCGCCTGCTGCATCTCGGCCATGCTGGCCGCGCCGGACTCGGCGGCGCCGCGCGTCTGGTTGGAAAGCTGCTTGGCCTGCGTCGCAGCCTCGGCGTTGCGCTTGGTCATGCTGGCAATCTCCTCTAGCGAGGAACTGGTCTCCTCCAGGGAGGCCGCCTGTTCGCTGGCGCCCTCGGCGAGGGACTGGCTCGCGGACGCCACCTGGTGCGCGGCCGACGACGTCTGCATCGCGCCCCCGACCAGCTGGCGGGCCACCTCGCCCAGGATGCGGTTGGTGCTTCGCACCACGAAGAAGCTGGCGATCATGCCGAGCGCGAGGCCAAGGGCGGACGCCGAGACGATCATGCGATTCGCACCCAGGGCGCTCGCCGCGATCGCAGCTGAAAGGAAGTCACCTTCCTTGGCGTTGTACTGAAGAATGTTTTCCGCGGCGAGGGCGTATGCCCGATAAGCGGGAAAATAGCTGGCGGTGAGGAAGGCATCGGCGTCGCCGGACTTCCCCTCCGTGACGAGGTTCAGGTACTGTTCGCGGGCGCGGCGGTAGACGGTCTTCGCCTCGTTCATGGTGGCGAACAGGGCGCGATCCTCGGCCGCGGTCAGATTGGCTTCGTAGGCGGCAATGGCGGTGTCGGCCGCCTGGGTAAAGTCCTGCATTTCCTTCATCAGGGCCGCCCGTTCTCCCTCGTCGGTCGACTCCACATAGCGTTGGGTGCGGATGAACCCCTTGGCCAGATTGCTGTAGAACGCGGCGCTCAGGTTCATTCCCGGGATCACGTTGTCCTTCAGGTGCAGCGATTCGTCCTGAATGGACTGCAGACGGTTCCAAGCGACGCCTCCGATCACAAAGAGCAGCATGCAAAGCAGGCCGCTGGTGACGGTGATACGTTTTCCAATCGTCCAGGTGTTCATGGATGCGGGTGGGATTGGTGAAAATCATCGGGTGTTTCGCCGGCCGGCTTGAGGTGGAACGGCGCCCTCGCCATAAGGAATATCCTTAGCGGGTTTTGGTCGCCCGAAACCGCGCCGAAGATAGTGTTCAGTCATGTCACGGTCCGATCTTCGATCTTGCGGTTCGCTTGCTTTGGATGGGTGCCCGACGGGTGCGAAAGGAGCGGCCTCATGACCGACCCATCGACGACCGGCGTGATGCCGGCGGCGGCCACGGCGTCGCAGGAACTGCTCAACCTCACCAAGGCGCTCGACGAGCATGCGATCGTGGCGGTGACCGATGCGCGCGGGCGCATCCTGCGGGTCAACGACAAGTTCTGTGCGATCTCGAAGTACAGCCGGGATGAGCTCCTCGGGCAGGATCATCGCATCATCAACTCCCGGCATCATCCTCCGGAATTTTTCCAGGGCCTGTGGCGCACCATCACGCGGGGCGAAGTCTGGAAGGGTGAGATCTGCAACCGGGCGAAGGATGGAGCCCTTTACTGGGTGGATACGACCATCGTGCCGTTTCTCGGTCCGGATGGACGGCCGAAGGAACATATCGCCATCCGCGCCGACATTACGGAGCGCAAGCGGGCGGAGCAACGGCAGGCCGAGCTGATGGCGGAGCTGAAGGAGATCAACCAGGAGTTGAACCAGTTTGCCTACGTGGTCTCGCATGACCTGAAGGCGCCGTTGCGCGCGATCAGTTCCCTGGCGAGCTGGCTGGCGGAGGATTATGCGGAAAAGCTGGGTCCCGACGGGCGCAGCCAACTCGGCCTGCTGCTCGGTCGGGTCAAGCGCATGGATGCCCTGGTCGACGGAATCCTGCGCTACTCCCGCATCGGTCGCGAGCAGGAGGAGGTGGCTGCGATCGACGTCGGCCCGCTGCTGCACGAGATCGTTGAGATGCTGGGCCCGCCCGCCGGCATCCGGGTCGAGATCGGGGCGTCCATGCCCACGGTCTACTGCGAACGAACCCGGCTGACGCAGGTGTTCGAGAACCTGATTTCCAACGCGGTGAAGTACATGGGCCGTCCGGACGGACGGATTTGGATCGGCTGGGCGGAATCGCCGGAGGCGTGGACGTTTCATGTGCGGGACACGGGCCCCGGCATCGATGAACGCTATTTCGAGAAGATTTTTCAGATCTTCCAGACGCTCACTGCCCGTGACGAAGCGGAAAGCACCGGCATCGGCCTCGCCGTGGTGAAAAAGAACGTCGAAGTCTGCGGCGGCCAGGTCTGGGTTGAGTCCAAGCTCGGCGAGGGCAGCACCTTTTCCTTCCGTCTGCCCAAGGCGCCGGTCCGAACCCCCAAAGCCCAACACGCATGAGAAACGCGCTGCCTCTGCTCCTCGTGGAAGACGACCTCGTCGACGTGATGACGGTGAAACGGGCCCTGCGCGAGCTGGGCGCGGTCAATCCGCTGCACGTCGTGCACAACGGCGAGCAGGCGCTGGCTTATCTCCAGGCCGGAGCTCCGGTGTCGCCGGGACTGATTTTACTCGATCTCAATATGCCGCGAATGAACGGCCTTGAGTTCCTCCGCCATGTGAAGGCCGATCCCCAGCTCAGCCGCATTCCCGTCGTGGTTCTCACCACGTCGCGTGAGGAGAAGGACCGCCTCGAGAGTTTCCGCCACAGCGTGGCGGGCTACATGGTGAAGCCGGTCGACTATCCGCAGTTCGTGGAAGTCATGCGCACGATCCAGGCCTACTGGTCGTTGAGCGAGTCCGCCCCATGACTCCAGCTTCACCCGGTTCGACGGTTCCCTTTTTTCCGGCTTCGCCCTCGGCCGCGAGCGAAGGCCTGCGCCTGCTGGTGGTCGAGGATGATGCGGTCGACCGGCGGGCCTTGCAGCGCCATGTGGCGGAGCATCGCCTGCCGTACGCGCTCGTCGAGGCGGTGACGCTCGCCGAGGCGCGCGCGCAGCTTGCGGCCGGATCCTTCGACGCCGTGCTGCTGGATCATCGGCTGCCGGATGGCGAGGGCATCGACCTGCTCGCGGAGCATACCGACGTGCCGAAGGTGCTGGTTTCGGGCATGGACAACCTCGCGCTGGCGGTGCGGGCGTTGAAATCCGGCGCGGCGGATTATCTGCTCAAGGACCTGGACCGGCGTTATCTGCAGATCCTTCCGCACACGCTCGAGCGAGCCGTGGCGGAGCGACGGGCCCGTGAGTGGGTGCGGTGGAGCAATGCGCTGCTGCGCGAAACGATCGAGGCGCTGCCGGCGGCCGTTTTCACCGCCGACCGGGATGGTTGCGTCACATCCTTCAACCGGGAGACGGTGGCCTTGTGGGGACGCGAGCCCCGGATCGGTCGCGATGCGGAGCGGTTGGGCGAGGCGTTTCGTTGCTCGCTTCCGGATGGCACGCCCCTGTCGTTTGCCGCCCTCATGGAAGGCGCGATGCCATCCGATCCGCCGCCGCAGGTGGAACTCGTGGTGGATTTTGGCGACAATCGTCGCCGGCGCGTCCTCGCTTCACGACGGGCCCTGCGTGCTCCGGACGGGGGCACGGCCGGCTGGGTTCACATCTGGATGGACCTGACGGAGACCCGCCGAATCGAACATCGCGAACGGGTGTTGGAGGCCCATTTCAACCATGCGCGCAAACTTGAGGCGGTTGGCACCCTGGCCGGTGGGGTGGCCCATGAATTCAACAACCAGCTCGCGGCGATCATGGGCAACATCCAGCTCGCTCAACTGGAGATTCCGCCCGGGCACGTGGTGGAGCCATGGTTGCGCGATTCGTTGCAGTCTTGCCGCCGGGCCCGGGACGTCGTGCAACGCATGCTCGAACTCGGGCATGACCCGCAATTTGCCCTCGTCCGGGAATCCCTGCAGCCCATGGTCGATGATCTCGCTGAAATCGCCCGGCCACGGATGCCGGAGGGCGTGCGGTTGGAGATCGAGGTCGACCGCGACTGTCCTGAGGTCAGCTGTTATGTGCCGGAGATCCGGCAGGCGTTGTTGCAGCTGCTGGACAATGCCATCGAGGCGATGACGGGTCGCACCGGCATGATCCGGTTGAGCCTCAGGCATCGGACTCCGTCCGAAACGTTTCGCGAGCGGTATCCGCACATCACCGCCGGCCATACGGTCTGCCTGGCCGTGTCCGACCAAGGCGAAGGCATGAGTGCGGAACGCATCGAGCGGGTGTTCGAGCCCTTTTATACAACCCGTGATCCGGGCAAAGGTCCGGGTCTCGGGCTGGCCGGCGTCTATGGCATCGCCAAACGGCACGGAGCGGCCACGGTGGTGGAGAGTGCGCTCTTCGAAGGGACCACGGTGAGCATTTTCTTTCTTCCCGCAGGTGGCGGAGAACGCAGCCTCGCGGCCTTCCGCGAAACCTTGCGGCGGCAGCAGGCGCCCGGTGGAGTGGTGTGAGTCATCTGTCCCGGTCTTCACCCATGAATCCGACCGAGCCGCAAACGTCCGCTGAACGCCCGCCCGACGGGTTGCGAGGTCCGACTTTGGCTTTGGCGGTGGGTGGCTTGGTGGCGGCGGTGTGGGGCGTGAGCACCTTGACCCCGTCACCGGCTAACATGCCGGGATCACTGGCCGCGGCCGGCGTCGTTGCCGGCACCTTGTTGGTCGTGAGCCGCAGGGCGTGGCCATGGTTTCTCGTCGCCGGTTTCCTGACCTTGGTTATCCAAGCCGGCATGCGCGGCGGCGGCGAGGGGGCCGAAGCAACCCTGACTGCGGCGCTCGGGGCGGTTCAGGCCCTGGCGGTTGCGGCGATGGTTCAGTGGTGGTGCGGGGCCCGGGTAACGTTTGCGCGTGTGCGCGAGGCCTTTGCCCTGCTCGGCGCAACCGCGTTGGCGGCGATGGCGTCGGCCGGCCTGATGGTCGCCGTGGCCGGAGAACGGCTGCCGGCCGATCTGGGCGATCTTGTCCGCAGTCAGATTCTCGGCGGGGTGGTGGCGGGACTCATCTTTGTTCCGCTGATCGTGGGAGTTCGGGACATGTGACGGAGTGCCGAGACGTGGGGACGCCGGCGTTTGCTCGAGGCCGCCGGTTTGATCGTCGTTGCGTCGTTGCTCGCATGGGTGTCGCACCGTCAGCCCGCAATGGTGGAAAGAGTTCTGCCGGTGCCCTACCTTCTGGTCCTGCCCGTGGTGTTGGGCGGGCTGCGTTTTGGGGTCGCGGGTGCCGCGGTCCTTACCTTGCTGACCCATTTCGCGTTGACCGACATGGCGCAGGTCGAGGGCAGCTGGCCGTCAGGAGGGAACGTGGCGGACCGGCTGGCGGTGGCGTGGGCCTTTGTCGGTGTCGTGGCGTTCACCGGTCTCGTGGTGGCGGCCAGTGCGACGGCGCGCCGTCGGGTCGCCGATGGTCTCAGGCAGAGCGAAGTGCGATGGCGCGCCCTGTTTGAACGTGCCCCGGTGGCGCTCGGCCTTCTGCGTGAGGGTCGGTTTGTCCTGTTGAATCCGATGGCGCAGCACCTGCTGGGCGAGGATCGCGCGCGGCTGTCGGAGATGCGTCTCGCCGATTGCATTGAGCCGGCGGACCAGCCCGCCTTGGCCGCGTGGTTGGAGCGCGTGCCCGAAGCGTCCTCGCCCCCGGCGCCATGCAAGGTCCACCTGCGTCGGCACAGCGGCGCGACAGCGGTGCTCGAAATCCGGTCTGCGGAAATTCCCCTGGAGAAGGGCGTGACGGGCACGTTGGTGTGCCTGGCGGATCTGACGCAGGCGGAGCGGGACGCCGCGGAAATGGCGCGGATCAATCGTATTCTGCGGACCGTCAGCGAATGCAATCACGCCATCGTGGCCGCGACCGGCGAACAGGCCTTGCTGGCGGAAATCTGCCAGATCTTCGCGTCCAAGGAAGGCTACCGGCTGGTGTGGGTGGGCAGCGTCGAGCATGACGACGCGCGAACCATCCGGCCCGTGGCGTCAGCTGGCTTGGACAACGGTTATCTGAGCCGGCTCGCCTTTTCCTGGGCCGAGGGCCCGACCGGTCAGGGGCCGGCAGGCCGGGCGGTCCGCACCGGACGGGCCGTCGCGTGTCGCGACCTGGAGCAGGACGCGGCTTTTGCCCCTTGGCGGCCCGACGCCCTCGACCGCGGCTTTAGGGCGGTGGTCGCGCTTCCGTTGCGACAAGAGAACCGGGTGTTCGCCGTGCTTTGCCTGTATTCCGGGCAGGTGCAGGCCTTCGGGGAGGAGGAGGTCGCGTTGCTGCAGGAGATGGCTGACAGCCTCGCGTTTGGCATGACCGGGCTGCGGGTTCGCGAACGACAGGCCGAGACCGACCGCGAGATGCGGCGCCTGCTGGAGGAAGCCGAACGGGGACGGGCCGCCTTGCTGCAGATCCTCGATGAGCAGCGGGCGGCGGAGCGGGCGCGGATAAAGAGCGAGGAACGTTACCGCGACGCGGTGAAGAACTCGGCGATCGGCATGGCCATCCTGAACCCGGCTGGGCGCTGGCTTGAGGTGAATCCGGCCTTTTGCCGGATGCTCGGGTACAGCCGCGAAGAATTGCTGGCGTTGAAATCCGACGATTTGGCCCATCCCGGTGACAGCGCGTCCGCCCATCAGCGGCGTCGCGACCTCGCCGAGGGGCGGTCTGCGCCGTATGTGGTCGAGAAGCGTTACTTCCACAAATCCGGCCGGATCGTCTGGGTGCAACTCAGCGTCTCCGTGGTCGAGGACGAGGCAGGGGTGCCTTCGGGCAACCTGTTTTGCCAGGCGCAGGACATCACTGCGCGCAAGCTCGCCGAGGAGTCGCTCGCGGCGGTTGCCGAACGGCTTGCACTCGCCCTGCGGGCATCGAAGCTGGGCGTCTGGCGTTACAACGTCCAGACCGGTGTATCCGAATGGGACGCACGCATGTTTGCGATCTTCGGATACCCGCCCGGTGCCACCGTGCCGCCGCTGGAGGACATCCTGCAGCGCGTGGCCGAGGAGGACCGCGAGGCGGTGCGCACGTCGTGGCAACCCTCGCCCGCCTGCGACCGCACGTATCGGATGCGGTTGAAGGTCAACTGGCGCAACGGGGAACAGCGTCACGTCGACCTGCAGGGGATCGTGCATGACGATTCCCTCGGTCGCCCCGAATGGACGATCGGCGTGGCAGGCGACATCACCGAGATTGTCCGGGCCACGAGCGAGTCGGAGCGGTTACGCGCCCAGTTGATGCAGGCGGGTAAGATGGAGGCGCTCGGAACCCTCGCGGCCGGGGTGGCGCACGACTTCAACAATCTTCTGACCGGGATCAACGGCTTCGTCGAACTCGCGTCGAACCGCCTCTCGCCCAACCACGAGGCCGCCCAGCTCCTGCAGCACGCCCACCAGGGGGCGGTCAGCGCGCGCGATCTGGTGCGGCGCATCCTGAATTTCTCCCGCGGTTCTGAGGAACGGGTGCGGACGGTGCTCGATCTCGCGGCGATCGTGAAGGAGACGCTCCCGCTGGTTCGGGCCGGCCTGCGTTCCTCGGTCAAGGTCACCTTTGAGGCGGAGGAAGGCAGTTACCCGGTGTTGTCCGACACCAGCGAGCTCCAGCAGATCATCATGAATCTCTGCACCAACGCCGGCCATGCCATCGGACCCGGCGGCGGCACCGTTTCGTTGCAGGTGGACGTGTGCACCGTGGGGCCGGGCGCCGGGGAGCAGGACCTTCTGCGCTGCGCAGCCGGCCGCTACGTTCGCCTCACGGTGAAGGACACCGGGTGCGGCATGGACGAGGCGACGCGGCGCCGGCTGTTTCAACCCTTCTTCACCACCAAGCAGAAAGGCGTGGGCACGGGTCTGGGGTTGTCGATCATCCGGGATATCGTGGCCGGCCATGAAGGCGGCGTTGCGGTCGAAACGGCCACCGGTGTCGGTACCACCTTCCGTATCCTGTTGCCGTGGGCCGGGCGCATCATCGAACCGCAGGCGCCGGTCAGGACGCCGACGGGGGCACGCGGTGCGGGGCAGCGCCTGCTCGTGGTCGACGACGAGCCTTCGGTGGCGATGATCATCCGGCTCGCGTTGCAGAAGAACGGCTTCGCCCCCGAGGTCTACACGTCGCCGCAAGAAGCATGGGTTCGCTTTTCCGCAGAGCCATCGCGCTTCGACCTGCTCGTTATCGACCAGAACATGCCGGAGATCACCGGGCCCGACTTTGTCCTGCGCGCCCGGCAGCTCTCGCCGGACCTGCCGGTCGTGATGATCAGCGGACGCTTCGAGCAGGCAGTCGCCACTGGACCGGTCGACGCGCAGGGACTCGCGACTCTGCGCAAACCGTTCGAGATTTCCGATCTCATCGACGTCGTGCGCAACGCGCTCGGCAGCCGCGTGAGCCGGACGCCGGTTCGGCCGCCGACCGGGTCAGAGCTGCACCAACCCCTCGCGAATCGCGATGCGGGTCAGGTCGACGACGTTGTTGACGCGTAGCTTGGCGAACAGATGCAGGCGGTGGACCTCGACGGTTTTCGGACTGAGCGAGAGCCGTGAAGCGACCTCTTTGGTGGCAAGCCCCTCCGCCAGCAAGGCGAGCACGTCTCGTTCGCGGGGAGAGAGGACCTGGTCGAGGGTCTGTACCGTCGCACCGTTCGCGAGCGGCGCAAGTTCGGGACTCAGCCAGACCTCGCCCCGCCGGGCCGCCATGATGGCATCCACCACCTGGTCGAAGGCGTGATCCTTGTGCACATAAGCATTCACCCCGGCTTCAAGCGCCTGGGAAATGAAGCGCCGTTCGTCATGCATCGATAGCATCACCACCGCGCCGCGGTAACCCCCGGCGCGCAATTGGCGGACTGCTTCGATGCCGTTCACGTCCTGCATGGACAGATCGGTGATGACCACGTCGGGCCGGGTCCGGTTGACACCTTCGACCAACGCCCGGCCGGAGGATGCTTCGCCGGCGATGACGAAGCGGCCGTCGCGCTCGATCAGCACCCTCAGGCCATCGCGGATGATCTTGTGATCGTCGGCGACGAACAGGGAAATGGGTCGGTCGGAAGCGGAGACGGGCATGGCCGGACGGAAAAGCGTGGGGATGAACAGCCGGCGCCGTCAATCCCGCCGCCGCAGGAAGGGGCTCAGGCGCTGATCGAAGCGAGGGAGCAACCGTCGGCGTCCGGCGTTTCGCAATTTGGCCGCGCGATGACGCCTGGGTACGGCTCGGGCGAAAAGGGTCGGTCTCCGGCGGCGAGCAGGTGCCGGTCGCACACCGTGAAGAGTTCGTGTTCGCTTTCGGTCCGGCGCATGGCGTGAAGGAAGGCCCCGTCCGCGTCGACGCTCTGGCCGACGAAGTTGAGGTACTTCTTCATCTTGTTCACGTGGGCGCGTTCGGGAATGCCCGGATGCTGCGTGGCGCGGAACAGGCGTTCCACGTAATCGCGCACATCGGCGAGGGTCACGGCCGTGACCGCATGGCCGGCAAAGGCTTCGCGGCACTGGCGGAAGATCCACGGATTGCGGATGGCGTGGCGGCCGATCATCACGCCGGCGGCGCCGGTTTCGGCGACGATGCGCACCGCCGCGGCAGCGGACGTCACGTTGCCGTTGGCCAGCACCGGGCAACGCACGCGCTTCACGGCGTGGGCGATCCAATCGTAGTGCACCTCGCTGCGGTACATCTCCTTCACCGTACGGCCGTGCACGCTGAGCAGGTCGACGCGGTGATGGTTGACCAAGTCGAGCACCCGGTCGAAATGGCGGGTATCCTCAAATCCGATACGCATCTTGACCGTGAACAGCCCGGGCACGGTGGCGCGCAGCACGGCGAGGATCTCGCCGATGCGGTCCGGGTCGCGCAACAGTCCGCCGCCCACGTTCTTCTTGTAGACCTTGGGGGCGGGGCAGCCGAGATTGAGGTCGATGCCGGCGGCCGGATGCTGCAGCAGTTCGGTGGCGGTGCGGGCCAGGTGATGAAGGTCCTCGCCGATCAGCTGCGCGAAGACAGGACGGCCGGTGGTGTTCTCGACCAGGGAGCGGACGATGTGCTTTTCCGGGCGCGACTGGCTGTGCACGCGGAAGAACTCCGTGAAGAAATAGTCCGGGGCGCCGTAGTGCGCGATGACGCGCATGAAGGCGAGGTCGGTGACATCCTGCATCGGGGCCAGCGCGGTCAGGGGCTGGCCCGGCTGCAGGGGCGCGGGCAAGGGGGCGGGCACGGCTTACTTTTCCCCGGATGACGGCTCGTCGTCGTCGTTCTCGTTCTCTTCGGCCTGCTGCTTGAGCACGCGTTCGAGGATTTCGGACATGTCTTCCACGCGTTCGAGCACCTTGCGGGCGGCGTAAATCGGCCGCTTGTGCTGCAGGGCCAGCACGGTCGAGTCGCTCGGGCGGGCGTCGAGCTCGAGGATCTTGCGGCCGAGCTCATTCTCCATGTGCAGGATGATGCGGGCGAAGAAGGTGCCGTCGTTGACGTCGTTGATCACGACGCGGTCGAGCTTGGCGCCGAGCCCCAGCAGGATGTGGCCGATGAGATCGTGGGTCAGCGGACGCTCCTTTTTGACGCCATTGAGTGTCATCTGGATGGCGTTGCCGACCGAATGATCGACGTAGATCACGAAGGTCTTCTCGTCGTTGCCGAGGAAAACGGCGCAGCCGTTGGCAGTGGGCATCACGCCCCGGACGGAGACTTCGACGACGTCGGATTGCATGGGAACAAGGTGAGGCGGGGAAGCGTTTGGCGCAAGCAGGCGGTTCGCGGGGCGGGCCGGGGATTTCCGGAGGGCGCAGCGGATCGCGGCCGGGGCGGGTCAGAAGCCCTTGAGCGCAATACCCCAGGTTTTCGCCTGCGCAATGACCGCGGGTTTGTCCAACAGGATGACCTTGCCCGCCTCGAGCGCGGCGGCGCGCAGGTTGGCTTCACGCATCGTTTCAAGGGTGCGCTGGCCGAAGCACGGGACGTCGAAGCGGTAGTCCTGGTGGGCCTTGACCGTCTTGACGAACAGGGCGCCGTCGGTCTTGAAGCCGCCGGCCCGGCGCAGCATTTCGTCCGTGCCCTCGAACGCCTCGACGGCGAGGACGGTGCCCTTGCGCACGACGCAACCCTGGCCGATGTCGAGGCGCGCACATTCGCGGGCAATCTGCAGGCCGTGGGCCACGTAGTCGTCCTCGATCGGAAAGCTGCGGCCCGTCATCACGCCTTCACTGGCGAGCTGGTCGTCGAGGAAGCTGCGCGCATCGAGCAGCTTGATCCCGAGTTTCTCGATCTCCGCGGCGATGGCGCCGAAGATGGTCTCGGCGTTGCGCCGTTTGAGGGAGAAGAGGATCCGCGTGGCCTTAAGGTCCGGGTGCAGTCCCTTGAACAGGCGCCGCGGCGTGATCTGGCCCGCCATGATGGCGCTGCCGGAGCCGAACTCCTCGAGAGACCGCAGCATCTTGCCGAGCTGACCGACGAGCAGCATGCGCCGATCCGCCTCGGCGAAGGACGCAAACAGGTCGGGCGGCGTCTCCTCCTCGAAGGCGATCAGGCGCAGAGGCACGCCGGCGCGGCGCACTGCGGCTGCGACCAAAACCGGGTACAGGCCCTGTCCGGCGATCAGCGTCACCGGTTTGGTCGCGTCGAAGTCGGGCGGGAGGAAGGCGGAGAGGGCGGGCACGAGAGCGGAAGACGAGGAGCCAGTCTCAGGTCAAAAGTCGGAAGGTCTAACGTCACCGCCGGCCCGCCGGCGCGGGCCATTTGAGGGGCGAGCTGCGGAGTCCGTCCAAGTTACCTCAGACAAGAAAGCCCGTGTTACCCTTTTGCGACCGATCATGGATGAGACGGTTTGGGCGGCTGGCGGCATTGAGGAGATCTCAGGCCACGACGATGTTGAGGATCTTGCCGGGAACGAAGACGACCCGCTTGACCGCCTTGCCATCGAGGTGGGGCGCCACGTCGGCGGAGGCCTGGGCGGCGGCGAAGGCGGCATCCTGCGAGGCGTCGACCGCCAGGAGCAGTTCGCCGCGCTTCTTGCCGTTGATCTGGACGATCACCTTCTGCTCGGTGGCGACGAGGCGGGCGGGATCGAACACCGGCCACGGCGCATGCATGGCGAGTCCGGTGCCGCCGAGGCGGGCCCAGAGTTCCTCGGCGACGTGCGGCGCGAAGGGGGCGAGCAGCTGAACGAAGGCCTTCATCGTCGCGCGCGAGACCTGCGGAGCCTTCTGGGCCGCGTTGATGAAGATCATCATCTGCGAGATGGCGGTGTTGAGCCGCAGCCCCTCGATGTCCTCGCCGACCTTGCGGATGGTCTCGTGCAGCAGTTTGAGCAGCTCCGGACTGTCGACCGCGGGGTCGTCGGACAGCTTCGGATTCGGTTCGCCCTCGGCAGCGATGCATTCGCGCCAGACCTTTTGCAGGAAACGATGCACGCCCTCGATGCCGCTGGGATTCCACGGCTTCATCGCCTCGAGCGGGCCGAGGAACATCAGGTAGAGGCGGAGCGTGTCAGCGCCGTGGCTGGCGATGAGCGTGTCCGGATTGACCACGTTGCCCCGGCTCTTGGACATCTTTTCGCCATCCTCGCCGAGGATAATGCCCTGGTGGAACAGCTTGGTGAACGGCTCGTCCTGCGGCACGACGCCGAGGTCGAAGAGCACCTTGTGCCAGAACCGGGCGTAGAGCAGGTGGAGCACGGCGTGTTCGGCGCCGCCGATGTAGAGATCGGGCACGCCCCAGGTGCGGAGCGCCTCGGGGGAGGCGAAGGCCTGGTCATTCTTCGGGTCGAGGAACCGCAGGTAGTACCAGCAGGAACCGGCCCACTGGGGCATCGTATTCGTTTCGCGGCGACCGCGGACCCACGTGTCGCCCGCGGGGCGCGGTTGGGAGGCGGGAATGGCCTCCCCGGTGCGCAGGTTGCACCAGATCTCCAGCCAGTCGGTTTCGTTGGCGAGCGGGCTTTCGCCGTTGCCGCTGGGCAGGTAGGACTGGACCTCGGGCAGGGTGAGGGGCAGGGCGGCGGCGGGCAGCGGGATGGCGTACCAGGTGGTGTTCGTCGCGCTGTCGCGGTACGTAACGGGCGTGGCCGGCAGGTCGGCGGCGCGGTCGGTCAGTGCGGCCGCGCGCGCATAATCGGCCTCGCTCACCCAGACGATCGGGAAGGGCTCGCCCCAGTAGCGCTGGCGCGAGAACAGCCAGTCGCGGAGCTTGTAGTTCACCGTGGCACGTCCCCGGCCGCGGGCGGCGAGATCGGCGGTGATCTTCTGCTTGGCCTGTTCCCACGGCAGACCGCTGTAACCGTCGGAGTGCACCAGCACGCCGTCGCCGGTGTACGGCAGCTTCGGCCGGCCCGCACCATTGCGCGAGTGGTCGGATGGCTCGATGACCTGAATGACGGGCAGTTGGTAGAGTTGGGCGAACTCGAAGTCGCGCGTGTCGTGGGCCGGCACGGCCATGATCGCGCCGGTGCCGTAGCCCATGAGCACGTAGTCCGCGATCCAGATGGGCACGCGGGCGCCGTTGATCGGATTGATCGCAAACGAACCGGTGAAGACGCCGCTCTTGTCCTTCGCGAGGTCGGTGCGCTCGAGATCGCTCTTGGCGGCGGCCTTGCGGCGATAGTCGGCCACGGCCGATTGCTGAGACGAGGTGGTCAACGCATCGACCAGAGGGTGCTCGGGCGCGATCACCATGTAGGTGCAGCCAAACAGGGTGTCGGGCCGGGTGGTGAAAACCTTCAGGTCGCCCAGCGACGGTTTCTCCAGGGCGAAGAGCAGCTCCGCGCCCTCGCTGCGGCCGATCCACGCCTCCTGCATGCGCTTGGTGGAGTCGGGCCAGTCGACCTGCTTGAGGCCGTCGAGCAGGCGCTCGGCATAGGCGGTGATGCGCAGGACCCACTGGCGCAGGTTGCGGCGTTCCACCGGAAAGCCGCCGACCTCGGACTTGCCGTCGACGATCTCCTCGTTGGCCAGCACGGTGCGCAGCTCCGGGCACCACCAGACCGGACGCTCATCGACGTAGGCCAGTCCCTTCTTGAACAGCTGGAGGAAAATCCACTGGGTCCAGCGAAAGTACTTCGGGTCGGTCGTGTCGATCTCGCGGTCCCAGTCGTACGAGAAGCCGAGCGCCTTGATCTGGCGGCGGAAATTGACGATGTTGTTCTGCGTGTTGCTGGCCGGATGGGTACCGGTCTTCACCGCATGCTGTTCGGCGGGCAGGCCGAAGGCGTCCCAGCCGATCGGATGCAGCACCTTGAACCCCTTGGCCCGCTTGTAACGCGCGACGATGTCGCTCGCCGTGTAGCCCTCCGGATGGCCGATGTGCAGGCCGGCGCCCGACGGATACGGGAACATGTCGAGCACGTAGTATTTCGGCTTGGACGCGGCGTTGTCCGCTTGGAATGCGCGCTTTTCTTCCCAGACTGTTTGCCAGTGAGGCTCAATCTGGAGAAAGTCGTAGTCTTTGCTATGCGTTGCCATCGGAGGAAACCCGCCACTGTGATGTTTTCACTCTCCCGGTCAATTGCGGTCCTTGTCGCCTTCCTGCCCCTGCTGGGCCTCTTTACCGCTCCGGTCGCGGGCTCCGTATCCCCGGGGTTCACCCGCCTGCTGGATGCCGTGGTGCGGATCGATGTGCGGGAGGCCGCCTATGAGGACGGATACCGACGGTTCACCAGCGGGGTGGGGTCGGGGGTAATTTTGTCCGAGGACGGCCTGATCCTGACCAACGCCCACGTCGCCAGCCTGCGGGCGGTGGAGATCAACGTCACCCTGGCCAGCCTCGAGCGGGTCGGCGCGACGCTGGTCGGATGGGATCATTGGACGGACCTGGCGTTGCTGCGGCTGAATCTCGACGAGGTGAAGCGCAGGCAACTGTCCTTTGCGCATGCGGAGTTTGGCGACTCGGATCGCCTGGAGCCGGGGCAGACGGTGTTCGCCGTGGGTACGCCCCACGGTCTGACGCGAACTGTCACCCGGGGCATCATTTCGAACAATCGCCGTTATTTTCAGAGCAACACGGGCGTGCGCGGTTATGAGACCGGCCTCTTCAACACCTGGCTCCAGACCGACGCGGCGATCAACCCCGGCAATTCCGGCGGCCCCCTGGTGGATGAAGGCGGGCAGGTCGTCGGGATTAATTCGCGCGGCTACATGGGGGCGGATAACCTTGGCTTCGCCATTCCCGCCAACACCGCAAAACGGGTGGTGCATGATCTGAGCACGGCCGGAAAGGTGACGCGCAGTTACATCGGCCTGGTGCCGGGCGCGCTGCGGGACCTGGAGAATTTCTACTCGTTGGAAAGCAACATGGGCATGCTGATCAACAGCGTCGACCCCGGGTCGCCGGCAGCCCGCGCCGGCCTGCGCGGCGGCGACATTCTGCTTTCGATCAACGGCGAAAAGGTCGACGGGCGTTTTCCGGAACAGCTGCCGCCCATCCAGAACCTGATCGCGAGCCAGCCGGTGGGCGCGAAGCTGGCCTTGGCGGTCAAGCGGGGCGCGCAGACCGCCGAGTACGAGGTAGTGACCGAAGAGTTGGTCAGCCGCGTGGGCGAAGAGTGGGCGCTCGAAAAGTGGGGCCTGAGCGTGCGCAAGGTTTCGCGCACCTACGCGCGGGAGAACCAGCTGACCGACGACACGGGCGTGCTGGTCATCGGGGTGCAGCCGGGCTTTCCGGCCGCAGTCGCCGGGCTGACGCCGGGCGACATCATCTTCCGGGTCAACCAGCAGCCCTTGCTCAGCCTCGATGCGCTCAAGGCCGCCCACGCCGCCTATGAGGCCGAGCCCAAGCCGGTCCTGGTCGAGGCCCGCCGCAATTTCCGCGTCTCCCTCTACGTGCTCAAACCATGAAACGAATCCTCGCCCTTTGCTCGTTTGGACTGGCCGCCGCGCTTCCCGCCTTCGCCGCCGACCTCGTCGGGCTCTGGGCCGAGCGGGTCAACTCGGTCGTCGCCGTCGAGTTCTTCACCGAAACCGAACTGGACCGCCGCCCCTCGTTCTCCTACGGCACGGTGATTGACACCCAAGGCACGGTGATCCTGCCCAGCGCGGCGGTGAATCCCCGCGCGACTCCGGCGCAGCTCAAGGACTTCCGTGTTTACCGGCCCGGCCGGCCGGTCACCGCGTATCACGCCGGCGAATACATTGGCCAGGATCCGCTGACCGACTGGCACTTCATCCGTATCGAGCCGGCGGGCCGGGAGGGCCTGGTGCCGATCACGGCCTACGCGGGTGCGAAGCCCGGCGTGCCCGCCCTGGCGGAGGAGATCTGGGGCATCGGGCTGCGCAAGAAGGACGAGGATTTCGCGCCCTATTTCCTCACCGGACATGTTGCGATGGTGCAGACCATCCCGCGCAAGACCGCCCTGGCCACGATGGATGTGACCGGGCCGGGCCTGCCAGTCTTCAACCGGCAGGGGCAATTTCTCGGCCTGGGCGCGGTGGGTTTCGGCCAGACCTTTCTCATGTTCTCGGAGCGGATGCGCGGCGTGCAGGGCATCGTGCTGATCGACTCAGAGGAATGCGCGGCCTTCCTGACGGCCGAGGAGATCCTGCCGTATCTTGGCCGGATTCCGACCGAGGTCCACGGCCGGCCGTGGGCATGGCTGGGGGCCAACGGACTCGAGCCGGTGGATCCCGAGGTCGCGCGGTTCCTCAAGATCGAGGCCCAGGCCGGGCTGGTGGTGAGCGAGGTCTTGGAAGGCAGTCCGGCGGAGAAGGCCGGCCTGCAGGAGCGCGACATCCTGCTCGCGCTCGACGGTCAGCCCTTGCCGCGGCTTAAACCCGACGCCGTCGTCGCGGCGTACGTGGACAATGAAATCACGCGCCGCGCGCCCGGCACGACTTTGGGTCTCACGGTGTTGCGCGGGACCGAACGGGTCGAATTGACCGCGACACTCGAGGACGGTCCGCTGTCCCCCCGGGAGGTGGAGCGCCGGTACTTTGAGCAACTCGGGCTGACGATCCGCGCCTTCACCTATGGCGATGGCGTGAACCGCCGGGTCAAGGTAGCAGACCACGCCGGGGTGATCGCGCATTTCGTCAAACCAAACACCCCCATCAGCACCGCTGGCCTGCAGACGGATGACTGGATCAAGGAGATCGACGGTGCGGAGGTGCGCACGTTTGCGGATGCGGCTGAAAAGCTGGCGGCGATTCAGGCCGATGCGGCGCGGAGCGAATTTGTGATGCTGGCGAGCCGGGGCGGCGAAACAGCCGTGTTGCGGGTGAAGCTCAAATAGCCGCGGCGGGCGGACTACTCCGGGCTTCCGTTGTGCACCGGGGTCGCCTTTCATGCGCCTATGTTTACGGGTATCATTGAAGAGACGGGCCGGGTGGAGGCCTTCACTCCCGTTGCCAAGGCGTGGGAGTTGGTGATCTCGGCGCGGGCCGTGCTCGCCGGAGTGGCGTTGGGGGACAGCATTGCGATCAACGGCTGCTGCCTGACGGTCACGCGTTTCGACACCGCCCGGCTCTACTTTGACGTGCTCGAGGAAACCCGGCGCGTGACCAACCTCTCGGCGTTGGCGGTGGGCGCCCTGGTGAACCTCGAGCGCAGCCTCGCCTTTGGCGGCAAGGTGGGCGGTCATTTCGTCACCGGGCACATCGACGGCACCGGGGCGATCGAGGTCTTCGAGCCGCGGGGGCGCGACCATTATCTCGCGGTGCGGACGCCGCCAGGGCTCGGCCGGTATCTCATCCACAAGGGCAGCGTGGCGATCGACGGCATTTCGCTTACCGTGGCGGAGGTCGAGGGCGATCGTTTCGCGGTCTGGCTGATCCCGCATACCTTGAGCGCCACCAACCTCCATGCGCGCAGAGTCGGAGAGAAGTTGAACCTCGAGTTCGATCTGCTGGGCAAGTACGTGGAGAAGTTCACCGCGGCGCACCGGACCGGCTGACATGCGGGCCGCGTTGCAAATTCTGGTGGAAGAATTGCGCCGCCTGAAGGCCGAGGGCGTCGCCACCGTGCCGGCGACCGCCGAGGCGCTCACGGCACTCCGGGCTGCGGTGGCCGCTCGACCGGATCCGGTGGTGCCGTCGGTGAGGGCGGCTCCGGCCCGGGAGGAGGCAACCGCTCCCAGCGTGAGCGCCGGGACATCGGTGCGCGTGACTCCGGCGGTCGCGGCCAAGGCGCCGGAACTCAAGCTGCCGCCGGCGCCCGACGTCACGCTGCCGGCGGGCGACAAGGCCGCGCGCTGGGCCTGGTTGCGCGCGCGGGTGGAGCAGGATCCCGTGTGCCTTGCCCGGGTGCGTCCGGGCAAGCGCGTGGTGCTGGGCGTGGGCAGCCTCGAGGCCCGAATCTTTTTCTGCGGCGAGGCGCCGGGAGCCGAGGAGGAGATCCAAGGCGAACCCTTCGTGGGTCCGGCCGGTCAGTTGCTGACGCGCATGATCGAGGCGATGGGACTGCAACGGGCGCAGGTCTACATCGGCAACATCATGAACTGGCGCCCCGACCTGCCGACGCCCCCCGGGGCGGAACAGGTGGGCAACCGGCCGCCCACGCCGGAGGAGATGGCGTACTGCCTGCCGTTCCTGCGGGCGCAGTTGGAAATCGTGCAGCCGGAATTGATCGTGGCCTTGGGCTCAACGGCCGCTCAGGGACTGCTGGGCGTGGGCGCGTTCAAGACCTTGGGGGAGATTCGCGGCCGCTGGCATACGTTCAACGGGACGCCCCTCATGGTCACCTATCATCCGAGCTACATTCTCCGGAATCCCACCAACAAATCGAAGCGGGCGATCTGGGAGGACCTGTTGCAGGTCATGGAGAAGGCGGCGTTGCCGATTTCAGAGCGTCAGCGCGGCTACTTTCTGGGCAAGTGACCCGGGCGGGGACGAGGAACGGATACACGTTCCGGCCCCGCAGCGGGCGCGCGTCCCTCCGCGCGTGGTGGGAGAACGGCGATGCACTCGGGCCGCCGCAAAGGATCCACTCAGGCGATGAGCGCCTCGAGCTCCGTCTTGGCGAGGGTAAACTCGGCTTCGAGCGGCGGGATGAGTCCCGCCACCTGCGCGAGGCCCTCGTGCCGGGCGACCTGTTCCAATTTGGCGGCGGCGGCGCTGACCCGGATCGCGCCGAGATTGCTGGCGCTGCCCTTCAGACTATGCGCGGCGCGGGCAAACCTCGTGACGTCGCCGGCGGCGAGGCTGGTGTGAAGCTCCGCGAGGCGCAACGGCGTGTCCTGGAGGAAGATGCCGACGATTTCGCGGAGGAAGGTGTTGTCGCCTTCCGTGTCGAGGGCACGGAGGTTTTCAATCGCTTCGGGATCGATGGCCGGAGGCTGGGACATGTCGCGCAGCGTGCCGTGAGCCGCCCCGGGCGGTCAAGTGGGGAGGATACGCAGGGCAGAACTACGAAGCCCACTCGAACGAGGTGTTGGCCTCGAGCTCTTCAATAGTGGTCAGGCCCAGCAGCACCTTCTTCAGGCCGTCGTAGCGGAGGGGGCGGTAGCCCACGCGCGCGGCGGCTTGGGTGATGGCCTGCACGCTGGCGCCGGCCGTGATCAGGCTGCGCATCTCCTCGGTGACGAGGACGAGTTCGTGGAAGGCAATGCGACCCTTGTAGCCCGTATTGCGGCAGGCCGAGCAGCCGCGGCCGCGGTAGAAGGGAACCTCGGTGAGACCCTCGTCTTTGAAATAACGGCGGAGCACGTCTTCCGTGGGGATGTAGGCCTCCTTGCAGTTCTCGCAGATGCGGGCGGCAAGGCGCTGGGCGAGCACCCCGATCACCGACGGCGCCACCATGTAGGGTTCCACCCCGATGTCGCGTAGGCGGATGATGGCCTGGGCGGCGGTGTTGGTGTGGAGGGTGGCAAAGACCAGGTGACCGGTAAGCGCCGCCTCGGTCGCGATCTTGGCGGTCTCGAGGTCGCGGATTTCGCCCACGAGCAGCACGTCGGGGTCCTGGCGCAGCAGGGAGCGGAGGATGGTCGAGAACTTGAGGTCGATGTGGCTGTTGACCTGGCTCTGGGTGAGGCCCTCCATCTGGATTTCGACCGGATCCTCGATCGTCGAGATGTTGATGTCGGGATGGTTGATCTCGTGCAGCGCCGCGTAGAGCGTGGTCGTCTTGCCGGAACCGGTGGGGCCGGTGACGAAGATGATCCCGTTGGGATTCTGGATCAGGCGGCGGAACGGCTGCAGCACGGTCTGCGACATCATCATCCGGTCCATGGTGATCATGGACTTCTTGCCGGACATCGCGAGGATGCGGACGACCGCCTTTTCGCCGTACTGTGACGGGATGGTGGAGAGACGGAAGTTGGCGTTGGAGCTGCCGATCGGCATCGAGAACCGGCCGTCCTGGGGAAAGCGGGTCTCCGAGATGTTCAAGGCCGAGAGGATCTTGAGGCGCGAGATGAGAGCCTTGTGGATCTTCCGCGAGAACGTGAGCATCTCGCGGAGGCGACCGTCGACGCGGAAACGGATGCGCGATTGGTTCGCCTGGGGCTCAATGTGGATGTCCGTCGCCCGTTCGCGGATGGCGAAGTAGATGATGTCGTCGAGGATCCGGACCAGCGATTCGGACTCGGCGAGCATCGCCAGGCGGTCGCTGCCGGTGTCGCCGCTGTCGAACAGACTGTCCTTGCCCAGCTCGGCGAGGCTGTCGTCGAGCGATTTTTCGTTCGAGTACTGGATGAGCAGGGAGTCCTCGATGTCGCGCGGCAGGGCGAAGACCGGGCTCACCGGCATCTGTGCGATGTTGCTCAGGCGCTTGACGAGGTCGGCGTCGTCGGGGCGCGTCATCGCCGCCGTGAGCACGCCGTTGAGAATGTAGAGCCCGAGCACGCGGGCCTTCTTGGCAATCTCCGCCGGAATCTTCTCGCAGGCCTCCTCCATCACGATGGAGGCGAAGGGGTCGACGTAGGCGACGCCGAGGGCGTCAGCCCAGAGGCGGCAGGCGGTTTCCTTGTCGGCGAATCGCTGGTTGATCACCGACTGCAGCAGCGCGAGGGTGTTCCCATGCTGCCGCTCCAGCTGGTCGACCTCGCTGGCGTACTCGAAGTTGGGTCGGGCCTTGAGGCGTTGAACGAACGAGGCGTCCTTACTTAGAGGCTTTTTTTGCACGGCGCTTCTTCTGGGTTTCGAACAACTTTGTGATCTCCGTCTGGTCGAGCTTCTCCATCGAGAAAGAGCCGGTGGTGCGGTCGAGCTTCAGCTCGGCAAGGAGTTCGGGCAGCGAATACCGGATTTCGGCGATCGTCTCCCGCGGGGCGGCTGGCTTCGGGTTCATAGGGCAGAGGGGTCAGGGCGAGGCGTCGTCGGAGTATTTCTCCGTGAGCACCTTCACGAGGGCGGCGCCGATTTCGTCCTTGCTGAGATCCTTGCGCAGGTAACCGGCGGCGCCGAGGTGCAAGGCTTCCTCGACCGTTTGGCGGGTCGCGAGCGAGCTGAGCATCACCACGGTGCAGTCCGGATCGACGTCGAAGAGGGCGCGCAGGGTCTCGATGCCGTCCTGCACGGGCATGTTGACGTCGAGGAGGACGAGATCGGGGCGTTCCCGCTGATAGATCTCCACCGCATCTGGCGAGTGATCCACCTCGATGATCGTGGGGGCGCTCAGCACGGAGCGCAGGATCAGGCTGACGAACTTTCGGACGTGGCTTTCGTCGTCGATGACGAGGACTTTTCCTTCGAATTTCATGCGAGAGGCAGACTGACCCGGAATTCGCAGCCGCGATCGGGGAGGTTGTGGGCGTCGATGGTGCCGCGGTGGGCCTCGACGATCTTGTGACAGATGGCGAGACCGAGTCCGGTGCTTTTTTCGCCGCCGGTGGGTTTGGTCGACAGACGGCCGAAGTCCTTGAACAGGCGATGACGCTCGTGCTCGGGAATGCCGGGCCCCTGGTCGAAAACAGAGATGACCGCCTCGCGCTCCGTGGCGCGCAGGCCGAGCCGAACGGTCGAGCCCGGCGGAGAGTACTTGATCGCGTTGCTCAAGAGATTGTCGATCACTTGCTTAATCTTCGCTTCATCGGCCGGAATGGCCGGAAGCTTAGGCAAAGGTTCGATCTGGACAACCGTACCTTTGCGGGCCGCCTCCATGTTGGCGAGGTAGGCGCACTTTTCGATCACTTCGTCAATCCGGCAGGGAGCGAGCTGGATCTTGAGCTCGCCCGCTTCGATGGTCGCCACGTCAAGCAACTCGTTGACGAGCCTTAGCATCGACTGGCTGGTCTCCCGGATGGTCGTGATCAGGTCCTTCTGTTCCGGGTTGAGCGGTCCGATCGA
>CAYZBG010000020.1:0-21543 GCA_964476565.1 uncultured Opitutus sp. | reverse complement strand
TCGGCATGACGTTTGCGCAGTTCCACGCAGGTGGCGAAGCCGTCGATGCCGGGAAGAATGACGTCGAGCAGCACCAGATCGGGCTGGAATTTTTCGTAGACCTCAAGCGCGCCTTCGCCCGATTCGGCGTCCGCCAATAGGTACCCCTCAGGCTGAAGAATGCCCTTCAAAATCCGGATGTTTAACCGGTCGTCGTCCACCACCAGGATCTTGCGTCCCTGCAAATTCAGGGTGCGGGATAGGGTGTGGTTGCTCATGCCGACATGGGTGAAAACGGAGGCGAGGGTAGGGGGTACCCACTATCGCTAGCAAGCTTGTGTACGGGAATTACGTTGATTTTACACGTCATATCATGGGATCCGAATATGTTGATATTTGACTTGCGACGACGGAAAATCGGCGCCTACTGAAGGGCCTCCTTCTTATGGCAAACTCCTTTGTTTTCTCGTCCGAGTCCGTGGGTGAAGGTCACCCCGACAAGGTGTCTGATTTCATCTCCGACAGCGTGCTCGATGCCTGCCTGGCCGTCGATCGCTCGGCGCGTGTCGCCTGTGAGACGTTCGTGAAGTCGAATGTGGTCGTGGTGGGCGGCGAGATCACGATTCCGAAGCTGCAGGACAAAAAGACCGGGCGGACGAAGCCCATCGAAGAGGTGATCAACGTCGGCAAGGTCATCCGGGACGCGATCCGCGAGATCGGTTACGTCAACGATGACGACGTGTTCCACGCCGACACCGTATTCATCAACAATTACCTCACGGCCCAGTCGGCCGACATCGCGCAGGGCGTCGATGCCCGCAAGGCGGAGGGCAAGAAGCACGCCGAGCAGGGCGCCGGCGACCAGGGCCTGATGTTCGGCTTCGCCTGCAACGAGACGCCGGAACTGATGCCGACGCCGATCATTCTCGCCCACAACCTGGGCAAAGTTCTCACCGCGGTGCGCAAGAGCGGCAAGGTCAAGTGGCTCCGCCCCGACGCAAAGTCGCAGGTCTCGATTCGCTACGTCGACGGCAAGCCGGTCGAAGTGGTCAACGTGGTCATCTCGACCCAGCACACCGCCGACGTCCGCCACGCCGAGATCGAGGACTACCTGATCAAGCATATCATCAAGAAGGTCATCCCGGCCTCCCTGCTCACCAAGCGGACCGAGTACCTGATCAATCCGACCGGCCGCTTCGTCATCGGCGGACCGCAGGGCGACTCCGGCCTCACTGGCCGTAAGATCATCGTGGATACCTACGGCGGCTGGGGCCGTCACGGCGGCGGCGCCTTCTCGGGCAAGGATCCGTCGAAGGTGGACCGTTCCGCGGCCTACATGTGCCGCTGGGTCGCCAAGAACATTGTCGCCGCTGGCCTCGCCGACGCGGTCGAACTCCAGGTGGCCTACGCCATCGGTCACCCCGAGCCGGTCAGCGTCTACGTCGACACCAAGGGCACCGGCCGGGTGAGCGATGAGAAGATCTCCGCCGCCGTCACCAAGGTCTTCAGCTTCAAGCCCGCGGCCATCGTGGCCCAGCTCGACCTGCTCCGCCCGATCTACCGCCAGACGACCAACTATGGCCATTTCGGCAAGGCCGGCCTGCCGTGGGAGCAGACCAACAAGGTCGCCGCCCTGCGCGCCGCTGTAAAGTAACCGCCAACCCTCCGCCACTCATCATGTCCACCGCCATCGCCACGGCCGCTCCGGCCCAGGATTACCACGTCAAGGATCTCAGCCTCGCCGACTGGGGCCGAAAAGAAATCTCCATCGCCGAGCACGAAATGCCCGGCCTGATGGCGGTCCGCAAGAAGTTCGGTCCGTCCAAGCCCCTCAAGGGCGTCCGGATCACCGGTTCCTTGCACATGACGATCCAGACGGCGGTGCTGATCGAGACGCTGGTCGAGCTCGGCGCCACGGTGCGCTGGGCCTCGTGCAACATCTTCTCGACCCAGGACCATGCGGCGGCGGCGATCGCCAAGGCCGGCATCCCGGTCTTCGCCTGGAAGGGCGAAACCCTCGAGGAGTACTGGGATCTCACCTGGCGCGCGGTGCTCAGCCCCCAGGGGCAGGGGCCGCAGCTGGTGGTCGATGACGGCGGCGACGTGACGCTGCTCATTCACAAGGGCGTCGAGCTGGAGAACGGGTCCGATTGGGTGAACACGCCCTCCGGTTCGCACGAGGAGTCGGTCATCAAGGCCCTGTTGAAGCGTATCCATGCATCGGATCCCCTCGTGTTCTCCCGCATCGCGAAGGACTGGCGCGGGGTTTCCGAGGAAACCACGACGGGCGTGCACCGCCTCTATCAGCTGCATGAGCAGGGCAAGCTGCTCGTGCCCGCGATCAACGTGAACGACTCGGTCACCAAGTCGAAGTTCGACAACCTTTACGGCTGCCGCGAGTCCCTCGCCGACGGCCTGAAGCGCGCCACCGACGTGATGATTGCCGGCAAGGTTGCCTGCGTCTGCGGTTACGGCGATGTGGGCAAGGGCTCGGCGCACTCGCTGCGCGGCTTCGGCGCCCGCGTGATCGTGACCGAGATCGACCCGATCAACGCCCTGCAGGCCGCGATGGAAGGCTTCGAGGTCAACACGGTCGAGTCCACCCTCGGCGTGGCCGACATCTACGTCACCACGACGGGCAACAAGGACATCATCACGCTCGAGCACATGCAGCGGATGAAGGACCAGGCCATCGTCTGCAACATCGGCCACTTCGACAACGAGATCCAGGTCGACCGCCTCTACCGCGCGCCGGGCGTGAAACGCATCACGATCAAGCCGCAGTACGACCAGTTCGTCTTCCCTGACGGGCGCAACATTTACCTGCTTGCCGAGGGGCGGCTGGTGAACCTCGGCTGCGCGACCGGCCACCCGTCGTTCGTGATGTCCAACAGCTTCACCAACCAGACGCTCGCCCAGCTCGACCTCTGGAAGAACCGCGATTCGTATGCGGTCGGCGTCTATCGCCTGCCCAAGCACCTCGACGAGGAGGTCGCCCGCCTGCATCTGGAAAAGATCGGCGCGAAGTTGACCAAGCTCACGCCCGATCAGGCCAGCTACCTCGGGGTTCCCGTGGAAGGTCCCTACAAGCCCGAGCACTACCGTTATTGATTACCCGGAAGGGTTTATGAAGGCCGGCCTGACGAGGGCCGGCCTTCTTTTTTCCCGCGGCGCAGAGGCGTGGCTGATGGCCCTGCGAGTATCTTTACTAAGTAACCTAAGACACTAAATATCCCTTGAAATTCCCTGCCGGTCGCGGCAGGTTGTCCCCTGCGTCATGATCTCTGATTCCGAGGCTCCGGCCAAACCCCTCAGCGCCAACGAAGGCATCAAGCGTGCCTCCCAGCACCTCCGCGGCACGATCGCGCAGGATTTGGTGGATACGTCCACGGGGGCCATTTCCGAGGATAACTCGCAACTGACGAAGTTCCACGGTCTGTACCTGCAGGATGATCGCGACCTGCGCAACGAGCGGCGCAAGCAGAAGCTCGAGAAGGCCTTTTCGTTCATGTTGCGCGTTCGCCTGCCGGGCGGTCGTTGCACGCCCCGGCAGTGGCTCGTGTTGGACCGCTTGGCGGATGATCGTGCCAACGGTTCGTTGCGCCTGACCACCCGTCAGACCTTCCAGTTTCACGGCATCCTCAAGGGCAACCTGCGCCCCCTGATCAAGGGCATGCACGAGGTGCTGCTCGACTCCATCGCCGCGTGCGGCGACGTGAACCGCAACGTCATGGCCCCGCCGAACCCGGAGCGTTCCGCCGTGCACGGCGTGATGTACGAGCACGCCAAGGCCTTCAGCGATTTCGCCCTGCCCAAGACCCGTGCCTACCACGAGATCTGGCTCGAGGACGAATTGGTCGCCGGCGGCGAGCCCGAGGCCGAGCCGCTCTACGGCGACACCTACCTGCCGCGCAAGTTCAAGACCGGCTTCGCCATCCCGCCGTCCAACGACGTGGACATCTTTTCCCAGGACCTCGGCTTCATTGGCATCGTCGAGAACGACACGCTGGTGGGCTACAACGTCACGGTGGGCGGTGGCCTTGGCATGAGCCATGGCAACGCCGAAACCTTCCCGCGGCTGGCCGATGTCGTCGGCTTCATCACGCCGGACAAGGTCAACGTCGTGGGCGCCGCCGTCATCGCCACCCAGCGCGACCACGGTGACCGCACCAACCGCAAGCACGCGCGCCTCAAGTACACGATCGAGGACCGGGGCATCGCGTGGTTCAAGGCGGAGGTCGAGCGCCGTTCCGGCGTGACGTTCGCCCCGGCCCGTCCCTTCGCCTTCACGACCATCCAGGATCCGCACGGCTGGCATGCCTGCGCCGACGGTACCTGGTTCTACGGTCTGCACATTCTCAGCGGTCGCATCAAGGACGTGCCGGGCTGGCCGATGAAGACGGCGCTGCGCGAGATCGCGGAGATCCACACCGGCGACTTCCGCCTCACGCCGTCCCAGAATGTCACCATCTCCGGGGTTACCGCCGCGCAAAAGCCGGTGATCGAGGCGATCCTGAGCAAGCACGGCCTCGACAAGGAGAACAACCGGGGCGGGATGCGGCTGAACGCCCTTTCCTGCGTGGCCCTTCCGACCTGCGGCCTGGCGCTCTCCGAGAGCGAGCGCGCCCTGCCGGAGATGCTCGAGCGGTTCGAAACCATTCTCGAGGAAGCCGGCCTGCGCGACGACGCGATCAGCCTGCGCGTGACCGGCTGCCCGAACGGGTGCGCCCGACCCTACCTCGCGGAGATCGGCTTCGTGGGCAAGGCCCCGGGTAAGTACGCCTTGTATCTGGGTGCCAAATACAACGGCACTCGCCTCAATCGCCTGTTCGCCCCGAGCGTGACGCTTGACGACGCGCTGGCCCTGCTCACGCCGGTGATCAAGCGGTATGCCCTCGAACGCCAGTCGGGCGAGGAATTCGGCGACTTCTGCCACCGCGTCATCCTGCCGGCGGACGCGACCTTCCACTCCGTCGGCACCAAGGCCTGAGCGGGGTAAAAAGCAAGGCGCCGGACCTGCACAGGTCCGGCGCCTTCTTGTTTTCCGGCGGCGACGGTCGCGACGTCAGCCCTGGCGGCCCTTGAAGGTGAGTTCGGCCACGCCGGACTTGTCGAGCCCGCCGAGACCGAGCGCGACCAAGCGGTCAAACTGCAGCTTCGTAGCGGCGGCCAGCGGAAGGTTCAGGCCGGACTCGCAGCCAAGCACCCAGGCAATGGTCGAATCCTTGGCCGCGTGCGCGGCGGAGAAATAACAGTCGTGGGCCCGGTTCTGCATGTCCTCGCCGTCGGTTTTGAGCACCTGGGAGTTCGCGCCGGTCTGGCTGAACACCTCGCGCAGCACGTCGAGATCGAGGCCGAGGGCGGCACCGAGCCCGAGACCCTCGGCGAGGGCGGCGGTGTTGATGTTCATCACCATGTTCACCAGGGCCTTCACCTGCGCGGCCTGGCCGGTGGTGCCGATGTAACGCAGGGCGCTGCTGAGCTGCTTCAGCACGGGCTCGATCCGGTCGAACGTGGGCCGGTCGCCGGCGCACATGAGATAGAGCGTACCGTTGCGGGCCTGGGGGATCGATGATGCCATGCAGGCTTCGAGCGAGACGGCGCCGGCGGCGCGGGCCCGGCGTTCGACCTCGACGTGGGTCTTGGGCGTGAGGGTGGCGCAGTTGACGAAGATGCGGCCCTTGGCGCCAACGAGCAGGCTGTCGCCGGATTCGGCGAAGACCTGCAACTGGGCGGCGTCGTCGGTCACGACCGTGAAGATCAGGTCGGCCGCCGCCGTGACCGCGGCCAGGGTGGAGGCGGACGTGGCGCCGAGCTCCTGGGCGAGCGCGTCGGCGCTGGGGCGGTGGGCGTCATACACCGCGGTGATGGCGTGGCCGCAATCCTTGAGCCGGCGGGCCATGTTGGCGCCCATGCGGCCGACTCCTACGAAGGCAATACGTTGTGACATGATGGTACGGGGTTGAGTGAAAATCAGACCCTCAGCGGGCATAGAACGGGTTGTGTTTCTTCTCTTCGGCGAGCGTCGTGAGGGGGCCGTGACCGGGGGCGATCACGGTGTCACGCGGCAGGGTGAAGATCTTGTCGATGTTGTTCCGGTATTGGTCCTGGAAGCGCGTGGGACTGCCACCCATCGAGCTGGCGAACAGCGAGTCGCCCACGACGGCGAGGGGCCAGCTCAGGCCGGTCACGAAGAACGTGGTCTGACCCGGAGAATGGCCCGGGGTGAAGAGGGTCTTCACGGCCAGCTCGCCGAGATGAAAGTGCGCGTCCTCCTTGAAGGTGCGGGCGCCCGGAAAGTCGACCGGCTCGAGTTCGCTTGCCCACACCTGGGCCTTGGTTTCCTGCACGAGCTTCGGCAGATCGGCGATGTGATCGTCGTGCGTGTGGGTGATGAACACGTAGTTGAGGCGCAGGCCCTCGGCGGCGATCACATCGAGCATGGCCTGGCACGAGGCGCCGGTGTCGAATGCCGCCGCAACGCGGTCGCGCGAATCCCAGACGAGGTAGCTGTTCACCGTCATGTCCTCGAAGGGCGTGTTGAATGCCGCAAACCCCCGCTTGAAGGACTTGAGCGCTGGGTACCAACGCTTGTGCGCGAGCGCCTCGAGGGCGTCGGGGTTGAGTCGCAGGTGCCGCGCCACGCGGCGGATCACGGCGTCGATCGGCGTGCCGGCCTTCACGGCCGCCAAGTCCGCCGCCGAAACCTCGGCGCGCGCGGCGAGATCCTCGTCGCTGACCTTCAGGCCGCGTTGGGCCTTGTTGATGACGTCGTTGAAATTATCCTCGAGCGGAATCCGGGCCATGGGCGCAGATTAACCGCACCCGGTTTTCCGTGCGCAAGCGCAATGGCCTAATTTTCAGTGTTTTCAGGTCACACGAATTCCAGCGGGCGGTACGTGCGACCGAGCACCTGCTCGGTCGGACAGCCGAGCCACTTGTCCAGCACGGTGGCGTAGACCTGGCGGAAATCGGTCGAGTAGGTGAGGTCCTGATTGCGCTCGAGCGCAAGCGACGGCGGGGTCCCGTGCAGCGTGCCCTTCACGCGGGTGCCCATGACGAACAGCGGTGCGGCCGTGCCGTGGTCGGTGCCGCGGCTCTCGTTTTCGTTCGGCCGGCGGCCGAACTCGGAGAATGTCATGGTGAGCACCTGCTGGTCGAGCCGGTGCGCCTCGAGGTCCTTCTGAAACGCGGCGAGACCCTCGGACAGGGTGCGCAGCAGGTTCTGGTGCGCACCGGCCTGGTTGCTGTGCGTGTCGAAGCCGCCGAGGGTGACAAAGTAGACGCGCGTCGGGAAACGGGCGGCCACGAGGGCGGCCACGTTGCGCAACGATTGGGCAAAGGGCGTGCCGGGATAGGTGGCATCGGGACGGTAGCCGCCGAGCACGCCCTGCACGCGTTTTTCGGTGACGAGGGCGTCCATCATCGTTTGCCGAAGAAACCCGTGGTTGCCATGTTCGCCGTCCGCCGCGGGCTGGGCGACCAGCTTCTCCAGCAGCGCGAGGTTGTCCTGGCTTTCGCGGCGGTTGCGCTGGTTCGGGTTGAGCCCGAAGGTCGGGTGGGCGTTCTGCGCGAGGAAGGATTGCGGCACCTCGTTGCTGACGTGCACGGCAACCGGTCCTTCGTCAGGTGCGCCGGAGCAGGCATTGTCGAGAAAGCGGCCGATCCACCCGGAAGAGAGGTACTCGTTGCTTGCGCTGCCCGTCTCCCAGATCTCGGTCGAACGGAAGTGGCTGCGGTTGGGATTCGGGTAGCCGACGTTCTGCACGATGCCGAGCCGGCCCTCCCGATAGAGCGCATGGAGCGGCGCGCAGGCCGGGTGGAGGCCGGCGGTGTCGCCGAGCCGGAGCACCTGATCCTTTGCGACGCCGAGGGTGGGGCGCAGCCGGTAGTAGTTCGCATCCTCGAAGGGGATCACCGTATTCAATCCGTCGTTACCGCCGGCGAGCTGGACCAGCACGAGGATGGAGCGGTCCTTCTCCGGGGCCGGGGCGGCGGCAAGGGTCGATTCGACCAGAAACGAAGGCGCGAACTGACTGAAGGCGAGCAGTCCGATCCCGCGGCCGGAGGTGCGCAGGAATTCGCGGCGGGTGGTCGGGAGGAGATGGGCGGCGTTTTTCATCGGAGACGGCGGTTCAGCACAGTTGGTATTCGGGCGATTGCAGCAGGGTCACGGCGGCGTTGCGCACCCGTTCGAGGCGCGGTCGGCGTCCCTCCGCCTCCTGGGCGAGGAATTGCCGGAGCGCCTCCTGGTAGGGTGCGCCGGGACGGACGGGAAGAAGGTAGTCGACGAACCGCGCAGCGAGGCGCTCGGGATCGAGTTCGAGGTAGGCCTGCAGCGTGTCGCGATCGACCACGAAGCGGCCCCGGCCCTCGGCGCGCGAGGCGGCGATCTCCACGAGTTCATCGGCGTTGAGGTTCTCCTCGTTGAAGGGCGAGAACAGGGCCTGCACCAGCTGGCGGCGTGCGCTGAACGTCGAGGAATTGATCCAGAGCCGGCCGCCGACCCAGCCGCGCACGTTGGGCGGCTGGTACAGGGTCTGGCCCATCTGCCGGAGCGAGTTGATGACGAGGCGGGGGACCGGCGCGACATGCAGATCGAGGTCCTGCAGCAGGCCGAGGTAGAACTGCACGGGGCTCTTGATGTAGGTGCCGCGGAAGGACGCGTCGAAAAAGAGCCGGCTGCCGAAGAAGGTCCGCGCGAGGGTGCGCAGGTCGAACCCGGAGGCGCGCCAGACGTCGCCGAGGGCCGCAAGGTGTTCGCGGGGCAGCGAGGCCTCGCTCAGGTAAAAGCGGGCCATTTCGTGCGGAAGGAAGGTGGCGGCGGCCGGCTGCTCGTACGCGAGGTCGATCACGTCGTCGCCGCTGAAACGTCCCTTGTGGCCGAAGACGGTTTTGACGCCGGTGTCCGCCTGGCGCGGGAGCACCTGCGCCTTGCCGAGGACCTGGCGGTAACCGGTGAAGGCGCGCGCGGCTTCCTTGATGTCGGCCTCCGTGTAGTTGCCTTCGCCGAGGGTGAAGAGCTCGAAAAGCTCGCGGGCAAAGTTCTCGTTGGGCGCGGACTTCTGGCTCTGCTGCAGATCGAGGTAGACGATCATGGCCGGCGACCGGGACACGGCCTTGGTCAACGCGGGCGCGCGTCCCAGCCCGTGGCGCAGCAAAATCTCCTGATGATCATAGATCAGGTTGCTTTGCCGCACCTTCTCCTGGCTCACGACATACACGTCGCCGAGAAAGAGCGTCCACTTGGCCACGGCGGATTGGTCGGGCTGCACCGCATATTGCAGCCACTTGATGCTCAGGTCCTGCAGCGCGGCCTGGGAACGTTCGCGCAACTCGCGTTGCAGACGCATGCGTTCCTCCGCGGTGGCCTCACGGGAACGCCGGAGCAGGTCGGGGGCGATTTCCTCGAGGCGTTTGATCGAGCCCGGCTTGGTGAAGGCGGGCGCCTGCGGCGGAAACAGGCGCTCGAGGGTGGCGGGCAGCCCCTCTTGCAAGGCGCGGGCAACATCGTCGGGCCGGGCGGTCCAGCCGGCGCGCCGCATCAGATGGCACGCCGCCGCCTCGTCCCAGGCCGCGGCGGGAAGGGGTGCCCAGGCCTGATCGGGGGAAAGCGAAAGAGTCATGCCCACGTAGACGCGCCTTCCCGGCGAGGGTTTCGTGCCGGCCGGGCTTTCGTTGGGGACGGCCGGTGGCGCCCGGCCTGTGCGGTCAAAGTCCGAGCGAGGTCCGGTAGAGCCGCGGCACGCGCTTCGTCACTGAACACAAGGTCTCCCATGGAATCGTGTCGGCCCACCGGCTGAACTCCGCGACCGGAATCTCGCCGTCGCCCTGCCGGCCGACCAGCACGACCGGATCGCCGCAGGTCACACCCGGGAGGTCCGTCACATCGACAATGGTCTGGTCCATCGTCACCCGGCCCAGCACCGGGCAGCGCCGCCCGCGGATCAGCACCTGGGCACGATTGCTCGCGGCGCGCGGGAGGCCGTCGCCGTAACCGGCGGTGAGCACGGCGACACGCGAGGGCCGCTTCAGCACGTAGGTGCCGCCATAACTGATGCCTGTGCCGGCGGGCAGGTCCTTCACCAGGCCGACACGGGTGTGAAAACTGAAGACCGGTTCGGTGCGGACCTGGGCGAGCAGGGAGTTCGGGTGGGGCAGCACGCCGAACTGCAGCAGGCCGACCCGGACGGCGTTGAACGGCCCGGCGGTCTCGATCGTCTCGATGCCTGCGCTGTTGTCGGCATGGACAAACAGCGAGGCCAGATCGAGTCCCGGGCAGCGGCCCAGCGCGGTGAGGAACCGGCGTCGCTGCTCGGCGGTGAACGCCGGGTTGTCATCCGGCGAGGCGAAGTGGGTGAACGCACCCGCCAGCCGGAGATGCCACGTGTCACGAATTTGTTGATACAGCGGTACGGCCTGGTCGTGCCAGACGCCCAGCCGGCCCATGCCGGTGTCGATCTTGAGGTGCACGTCGATCGGCCGTCCGGCGGCGCGGGCCGCGGCTTCGAGCCGGGCGACCTCCTCCGGGGTGGAGACGGTCACGGCCACGTCGTACTCGGCGGCGTAGCGGTCCTCCTCCGGCAGCAGCGGGCTGAGCACGAGGATCGGCCAGCCCGGCCCGAGTTCGCGCAGGGCCGCGGCCTCGCTGAGGTTGGCCACGGCGAAGAGATCGGCGCCGGCGTGCATCAGGCGGGCGGCGGTCTGGTGCAACCCGTGTCCGTAGGCGTCGGCCTTGACCACGGCGACGTAGCGGATGTGGGCGGGCAGGGAGGCCCGGATCAGGCGCAGGTTGCGCTCGAGGGCGGCGAGATCGATCTCGGCCCAGCAGCGCAGCGGAAGTTGCGGCGTAGGGGTCATGGCGCGGACGGCGCTTGATGCGCCTGCGGGGTCCAGGTGGCGTAGGCCGGTTCCTCGTGCAAGTAGGCATCGGGTTCGGGCGCGGCGTGAAACAGCTCGCACGCCGCCGTGGCGGCCAGCAGCGCGGGCACGTCGTACGGCACGCGTTCGACCGACAAGGCAGGCAATGCCGACCAGTGGCGGAATCCGTCCGGCATCACCAGGCTGCCCGTCAGGTCCTGGGCGTCCACGCGGCGCAGCGGCCCCACGGTGTCGTCAGCGCCGACCGTGGCGCAATGCCAGGCCTCGCGCCGGGCGTCGACGATGATGCTGACGTCGCGCCGCCCGAGCGCATGCGCCACGAGGGGCAGGCTCTGGTAGGCGAAGATGGGACGGGGGCGCAGGGCGGCCCAGGTACGCAGGGCCATCGCGGCGGTGCGAATGCCCAAAATCGAACCGGGCCCTTCGCAGAAGGCGAAGGCGGCAGCCCGGCCGGGATCGACCCCCAGGTCGTCGAGGGCCCGAAAGAGCCCTGTTCCTGCCTCTTCCTCGCGCACGGTCCACCGGGGTTCCCGGCCGGCTTCGAACCAGCCCGCCTGCACCCGCGCCGAGGCGGTGTCGATCAGCAGCAGCGGGGTGTGGCGGGCGAGGAGGTCGCGGAGCGCGGGCATGTCGGGCAGAGCGACCAAACGGCCGGCGGACGGTCAGGGCAAGCGTGCAGAATCAGGCATTGACCGCGAAAGCGGCCCTCCCGTAGCTTGGCCAATTCTAGCCAAAAGAACCTCTCCGTTCCTTTCACCGTGAACATCGATATTCAGAACATCTCCGATACCCGCAAGAAGTTGGTCGTCACGCTCGACGCGAGCGAAGTCGACGCCGAACACAAGGCCGTGGTGGCCGAGTTTTCCCGCCTTGCGCGCATCCCCGGGTTCCGTCCGGGCAAGGCTCCGGCGGCGATGGTCGTGAAGCGGTTCGCCAAGGACATCGAGGGCGAGTTCAAGCAGAAGGTCACGGCCAAGGCTTACCGTGAAGGGCTCGAGCAGTCGAAGCTCGACGTGATCAACCTGGTCGACCTCGACGACGGCGCGATCGCCCCGGGTGCCGCCGCGACGCTGGCCTTCACGATGGACCTCCGTCCCGTGTTCGAACTGCCGGAGTACGCCGGTCTGCCCACCGTGGTGGAATCCGTTGACGTGACGGACGCCGAGATCGACCGCGTGGTCGAGAACCTGCGTGGCGAGCGGGCCGACTTCAAGGTCGCCGAACGCCCGGCTGCGAAGGGTGACTACGTGAAGCTTGCCTACACCGGCACGATCGACGGCAAGCCGATCCTCGAGATCGCTCCGGACAAACAGATTTACGGCCAAGTCCCCCAGACCTGGGAGGAAGTGGAAGGCGAGAACGACGGCCTGATCCCCGGCCTGGGTCGGCACCTCGCCGGTCTGAAAGCGGGCGACAAGAAGGACGTGCCGGTGACCTTCCCGGCCGAGTTCACCGCCGTCCCGGCGCTGGCCGGCAAGGCCGCCGTGTACGCGGTGGAGGTGCAGGAAGTGCGCGAGCGGGTGCTGCCCGAGCTGAACGAGGAGTTCTTCAAGGCTCATCAGGCGGACAACCTCGAGGGCCTGCGCGCCAGCATCTCGTCCCAGCTGAAGTTCCAGAAGGAAGGCCAGAACCGGTCCGCCCAGCGCCGCCAGGTCACCGAGGCGCTGCTCGCCAAGGTCGACTTCCCGGTGCCGGAGTCGCTCGTCGAGGCCGAGACCCAGGGCGTGCTCCGCCAGTTCATTGAGGAGAACATGCGCCGCGGCGTGCAGGCCGAGCAGTTCGAGAAGGACAAGAAGGAGCTCTACGAGGGCGCGAAGAAGGCGGCGCACGGCCGCGTGAAGTCCCAGCTGCTGCTCGCCAAGATTGCGGAGAAGGAAAAGCTCGAGGTCACGGAACGCGACATCGACGCCTTCATCTACCGCGAAGCCATGCGCACGCAGCAGTCGCCCGACAAGCTGGTCAAGGATCTGTCGAAGAACCGCGAGCAGCTCCGGTCGATCCAGCAGTCGATCATTTTCGACAAGGCCCTTGATTTGCTGGTCTCCAAGGCTACCGTCACCTCAGAACCCGCCAAGGCCTGACCGACGGTCCGCGAGGTTCGCAACCCAGGAGCCACGTGAGCAGCTACTACATTCCCTACGTCATCGAAAACACCGGCCGCGGCGAGCGGTCGATGGACATCTATTCGCGCCTGCTGAAGGATCGGATCATCTTCATCGGCTCACCGATCGATGATGGCGTGGCCAACAGCGTCATCGCCCAGTTGCTCTTCCTGCAGATGGAGGATCCCAAGAAGGACATCCACCTGTACATCAACTCCCCGGGCGGCGTCGTCACCGGCGGCATGGCGATCTACGACACGATCAACTTCCTGCAGTGCGACGTGGTCACCTACTGCATCGGCATGGCCGCCTCGATGGCGACCGTCCTGCTGTCGGCCGGCACCAAGGGCAAACGTTTCGCGCTGCCGAACAGCCGCGTCATGATTCACCAGCCCTCGGGCGGTGCGGGTGGCCAGGCCGCTGACATCGCCATCGCCGCCAAGGAGATCCTCCGCTGGCGCCGCACGCTCAACGAGGTCATCGCCAAGCACACCGGTAAGACGATGCAGCAGGTCGAAAAGGACTCGGATCGCGATTACTACATGAGCGCGCAGGAGGCCAAGGACTACGGCATCGTGGACCATGTGGTCGTCTCGACGCGCGAGGTGCAGTCCCTCTCCGTCACCCCCGCGGCCTGAAGAGGCTCGGACGGTCCGTAGTTTCCTCCCTCGACAGACGCCGGTCTACGCCGTCATTCTAAACGCATGGCCAAATCGTCGCGCATGACGCTCTGTTCCTTCTGCGGCAAGTCGCAGGCGGAAGTGAAGAAGATCATTGCGGGTCCGGGTGTCTACATCTGCGACTCGTGCGTCAACGTCTGCAAGACGATCATCGACCGCGAGGCGAAGGCGACCCCGGTCGAGTCCCGTCCGGCGATCCGGTTGATCAAGCCGTCGGAGATCAAGCGCACGCTCGACGATTTCGTGATCGGCCAGGACCACGCCAAGAAGGTGCTCTCGGTCGCGGTCTACAACCACTACAAGCGGCTGATGTTCGACTCCGGCCAGAGCGCCAAGGATCCAGCCGCGCTCGCCCCGGAGTTCAACGAGGTCGAGGTCGAGAAGAGCAACATCATGCTCGTCGGGCCCACCGGCTCCGGCAAGACGCTGCTCGCCCGCACGCTCGCCAAGATCCTCGATGTGCCGTTCGCCATCTCGGACGCAACGACGCTGACCGAAGCCGGCTACGTCGGCGAGGACGTGGAGAACGTCGTGCTGCGCCTGCTCCAGGCGGCGAATTACGACGTCAAGAAGGCCGAGTGCGGCATCATCTACATCGACGAGATCGATAAGATCGGCCGCAAGACCGAGAACGTGTCCATCACGCGCGACGTGTCGGGCGAAGGCGTGCAGCAGGCGCTGCTCAAGATTCTTGAAGGAACGGTCTGCAACGTGCCGCCGCAGGGCGGGCGCAAGCACCCGAACCAGGAATACGTTCAGATCAACACCCAGAACATCCTCTTCATCTGCGGCGGCGCTTTCGTCGGCCTCGAGGGCATCATCCAGCGCCGGCTCGGCCAGCGCAGCATGGGCTTCGGGGGCGGGCGGGCGGCCCAGGACGGCTCGATGACGCCGGAAGAGATGATGAAGTCCGTCGCCCCTGAGGATTTGATCCGGTTCGGCATGATCCCCGAGTTCATCGGTCGCCTGCCGGTGGTCTCCGTGCTGGATCAGCTGCAGGTGGCGGACCTGGAAAAGATCATGCTGCGCACCAAGAACGCGATGGTGAAGCAGTACTCCAAGCTCTTCGCCATGGACGGGGTGCGGTTGAAGCTCACGGGCGATGCCGTGCGCGCCATCGCCCAGAAGGCGATTGAGCTCAAGACGGGCGCGCGAGCCCTGCGCTCGATCATGGAAAGCCTCATGCTTGAGGTCATGTACGATCTGCCGCAGCGCGACGACGTGGTGGAAGTGGTGATTGATGCCGCGGTCGTGGCCGGTCGCCGCAAGCCGACCTTGCGCCGCTCCAGCAAGAGCGAAACCAAAGACGCGGCCTGAGCCGGGTGCTCCGTCGCTGGTCAAGCCGTCGGGACGGCAAAGGCCGCCTCCGGCCTGCGACCTTAGGCATGTGACCGGACACCCCGGCGGCGTCCGCCGATCAGTCGGCCTCGGGGCGGGGAATCGTCATGTCGAAGGGTGGCAGAATGACGTGCACGCGTTCGCCCCACTCGTCGACGCCGTGGAAGGATCCGCGCACGCGGGCGTCATGTGCGGTGACGTGGTAGCTGTTGTACGAAAACTGTTCGCCGGGCTCGAGCCGTGGCGTTTCGCCTACGATCTTGTCGCCTTCCACCACCAGCTGGCTGCCGTCGGCGTGTTCGATCACCCACTTCCGGCCCAGCAGGGTCACCGTGCGTTCCGAGGCGTTGCGCAACGTGATGAAGTAGACGAAGGCGTGGGGCTTGTCCGGTGGCAGGCTCATGCCGCCGTGGTGATAAACCAACCGGTCGAGATGGGCGGTGAGCCCGGGGAGTTCCTTGGAGACCTGCGCCACGTGAGCAAAGAGACGCCGGTTGCGCTGCGGTGCAAGCCGCACGTGGTTCCGGGCGGCGGCCTTTTCGGTTGCGCCGCATCACCGGCCGGCGAAGGTCGCCCTGATGTCGTGGGTTGATCTTGGCGCAGTGTTTCTCCTCGGACTGCTTGGGTCCGGGCACTGCATCGGCATGTGCGGCGCGTTCGCCCTGGCGGTGTCGGCGGGGGCGCCGCGATTTTCCACCCTGCTGGCGCGCCACGTCTGCTACCAGCTCGGCAAGGCCACGTCGTACCTGTTCCTCGCCGTGGTCCTGCTCGTCGGCAGCACGTGGCTCGCGGGTTCGAATCCCGTTGGCCCGTTGCAGACGGTGTTGGGGTGGGTGGTCGGGCTGGCGATGATACTGCTCGGCCTGGCCTACGCCCTCGAGTGGCGCGCGCCGGTCACCTGGTCGCAACGGTGGGCAGGTTCTGAGGCCTGCCGCACCCTGGGGGCCCTGTGGCGGTCCCCGTCGCTGCTCAAGAGCGTGCTGGCCGGGTGGGTGAACGGATTCCTGCCCTGCGGTCTGTCGTTGATGGCGATCCTCTACCTCGTGGGCACGAATTCGGCCGCTACCGTCGTGGTCGGGGCGTATGTCTTCGGCCTCGCCACCCTGCCTGGGCTGCTGGCCGTGGGCTGGCTGGGGCAGCGCCTCGGCGGTTCGAGCCGCCGCCGGTGGTTGCGTCTGGGCGGTGTGGCGCTGATCGGGCTGGGCGTCTTGACGCTCGTTCGGGGCGATCCGCGGGTGCACGGCTGGTTTCACGAACATCTGATGCCCGCGACGTCCGGGGCCCCCGGACATCATGGGGCGCCGGGTACGCCGCATCCCTGAACGGACGCGGCCAACGCCGGGCTTGCCACCGTGAACCGAGGGGCGCACAAAGCCCTTTTTATGGAGAAACTGGCCCTTCTTTCCGTCAGCGACAAATCCGGTCTCGTCGAGTTCGCGACCGCCTTGGTCAAGCAGCACGGTTACACGCTGCTCTCCACCGGCGGCACCGCGAAGCTGCTGGCCGACAAGGGACTGCCGGTGACCGAGGTCAGCCAGCACACCGGTTTCCCGGAGATGATGGAAGGGCGGGTCAAGACGCTGCATCCGAAGATCCACGGCGGCCTGCTCTGCCGGCGCGACAAGGCGGACCATCTCGCCGCGGCCAAGGCGCACGGCATCGCCCTGATCGACCTGGTGGTGGTGAACCTTTATCCCTTCGAACAGACGGTGGCGAAGCCGCACGTCGAGTTTGAGGAGGCGATCGAGAACATCGACATCGGCGGTCCCTCGATGCTGCGCAGTGCGGCGAAGAACCACGAGAGCGTGACGGTGGTCTGCGATCCGGCGGACTACCCCGCCGTGCTCGCCGCGTATGCTCAGCCCGCCGACCTGCCCGGCCTGCGCCGCCGGCTGGCGTTGAAGGTTTTCCAGCGCACGGGTGCGTACGACACCGCGATCGCCGCGTACCTCGAACGCCAGGCCGAGACGCCCGATCTGGCCGCGCTCGGCGGTTTCCCGGAGAAGCTCACGTTGACCTATAAGAAGGCGCAGACCCTGCGCTACGGCGAGAACCCGCACCAGCAGGCCGCGTTGTACGGCACCTTCCATGAGCACTTCCAGCAGCTGCAGGGGAAGGAACTCAGCTATAACAACATCCTCGATATCACGTCGGCGACCTACCTGATCGGCGAGTTCGAGCGTCCCACGGTGGCGATCCTCAAGCACACCAATCCCTGCGGCGTGGCCAGCGCCGACACGCTCGAGGCGGCGTGGGAGAAGGCCTTTGCCACCGACCGCCAGGCACCCTTTGGCGGCATCATCATTGTCAATCACACGCTCGGCGGCGAACTCGCGCGGACGATCGCGGAGATCTTCACCGAGGTGATCATCGCGCCCCGCTTCAGCGACGAGGCGCTGGCGGTGTTCGCGAAAAAGAAGAACCTGCGCCTGATGATCGCGAAGGAGGGGATCGGCCCGGATTCGCTGCAGGAAGTGCGCTCCGTGATCGGCGGCGTGCTGCTGCAGGACCGCGACAAGGTCCTCGGCGATCCGCGCACGTTCAAGGTCGTGACCAAGCGCGCTCCCACGGAAGAAGAGTGGGCCGGCATGATGTTCGGCTGGAAGGTCGCCAAACACGTCAAGTCCAACGCCATCGTCTACTGTCGCAGCGAACAGACGCTTGGCGTCGGTGCCGGTCAGATGGCGCGGGTGGACAGTTCCCGCATCGCGGTCTGGAAGGCCGGCGAGGCGAAGCTCGACCTCAAGGGCTCGGTCGTGGCGAGCGAAGCGCTGTTCCCCTTTGCCGACGGCCTGATCGCCGCGGCCGAAGCGGGCGCGACCTGCGCGATTCAGCCCGGCGGCTCCGTGCGTGACGACGAGGTCATCAAGGCGGCCGACGAACGCGGCATGGCGATGGTCTTCACCGGCCTGCGTCACTTCAAACACTGACGCCGGCTCAGTCGGCAGCCTACGACGACCTCACTGTAGCCGCGACCGTGCCGGTCGCGTGCGTATGCGCCGTGTACGCGCCAATCCGCGCGCGGAGGGACCCGCGCGCCCACCTTGGGTCCGCAACGACCGATTCGGTGGTAGGCATGCGCGCCACGCGCCCGCTAGGCCCGCTCCCGCGGGCCGGTGACGACCTTCGACCTGCGACTTTTCGACCTTCGACTTATTTTGCCTTATCGCCGTAGCCGTTCGGATGCGTGGAGTGCCACTTCCACGCCGTCGCCACGATGCCGTCGATGTCCGGGAACTGGACCGTCCATCCGAGTTCGCTCTTCGCCTTGGTCGAGTCAGCGTAGAGCGCCGGGGGATCGCCGGCGCGGCGCGGCGCGAAGGTGTGCGGCACCGGCTTGCCCGTGGCTTTCTCCACCGCGCGAATCACCTCGAGGACGGACGTCGGCTTGCCCGTGCCCAGGTTGTAGAACAGCGCAGCCCCGGGCGTGGCGAGACGGTCGAAGACCGCGATATGGGCCCGGCTGAGGTCGTCCACGTGCACGTAGTCGCGCAGGCACGTGCCGTCCGGGGTGGGGTAGTCGTTGCCAAACACCTGCAGCGGCGGGCGCTGCCCGGTGGCGGCGCCGATGGCCAGCGGGATGAGGTGGCTCTCCGGATCGTGGTCTTCGCCGATGCTGCCGTCCTCGGCTGCGCCGGCGGCGTTGAAGTAGCGGAAGGCCGCGAAACTCAGGCCCTGGGCGGCGGCCAGCGACTTGAGGGCGATTTCGATGTCGAGCTTGGTCTGGCCGTAGGGATTGATCGGCGCCTGCGGCAGGTCCTCGACGATGGGCATGCGCTGCGGCACGCCGAAGGTCGCGCAGGTGGACGAAAAGACGAACTTCTTCACGCCGGAGCCGAGCATGCACCGGAGCAAGTGTAAGGTGGCCACCACGTTGTTGAAGTAGTACTTGAGCGGTTCCTTCACGCTCTCGCCCACATAGGCGTAGGCGGCGAAGTGCATCACGAGATCGATCTTCTCCTTCCGGAGGATGCGTCCGACCTCGCTCTCGTTCCCGAGGTTGACGGTGTACAGCGGCACGTCTTCCGGCACGGCGGCGCGATGGCCGAACACCAGGTTGTCGATGACCACCGGCTTGTGCCCAGCTGCGATCAATTGGCGTACACAATGACTGCCGATGTAACCGGCCCCCCCGACGACGAGAACGTTCATGTGGAGGAGGCTTGTATTGCGTTCGGTGAGGGGTTGGCTAGCGGTTTCTTTTTCGATGTCTTCCACGCTTCCTCGCATCGTCATCACTGGGGTCGGTTTGACCGCCCCCAACGGCAACTCGCTCGCCGAGTTCCGGAAGAACCTGCTGACCGGGGTCGCGGGCGTGGAACGCATGGAGGTGCGGTACATGGGCACCTTGCTCGCCGGCGTCTGCCACTACGACGCCCTCAAGTACCAGAAGAAGAAAGAACTGAGGGTCGGTACGCGGGCCGGCTCGATCTCGATCTACTGCGCGCGCGAGGCGCTGGCCGACGCCGGGCTCTCCGTCGACGCGCTGGTCAAGGACCGCACCGGCATTTACATCGGCTGCACCGAGCACGGTAACGTCGAGACGGAGAACGAGATCTACAACATCTCTAAGTTCAATTACGACACCAAGTTCTGGTCGCACTACCACAACCCGCGCACCGTGGCCAACAACCCGGCGGGCGAGACGTCGCTCAACCTCGGTACCACCGGACCGGCCTACACCATCGGCGCGGCCTGCGCGGCGGGCAACATGGGCCTCATCCACGCCACCCAGATGCTGCGCCTCGGCGAGGTCGACCTCGCGATCTGCGGGGGCGTGAGCGAGAGCATCCACACCTTCGGTATCTTTGCCGGCTTCAAGTCCCAGGGAGCCCTGGCCTCGCATGAGGATCCGACCAAGGCCTCGCGCCCGTTCGACAAGGCCCGCAACGGCATCGTCGTCTCCGAGGGTGGGGCGCTTTACACCCTGGAACGCCTCGATGACGCCCTGCGCCGTGGCGCCAAGATCTACGGCGAGATCGCCGGCTACTGCGTCAACAGCGACGCCAGCGATTACGTGCTGCCGAACCCGCAGCGTCAGGCCGAGTGCGTCCGCAAGGCCCTTACCAACGCCCGGCTGGAAGCCCGGGACATCCACATCGTCAACACCCACGCCACCGCCACGCCCTTGGGCGACATCCAGGAGTGCGAGGCCATCCGCGCCGTGTTTGGCGAGGGTTGCCCCGACACCCACATCAACAACACCAAGAGCTTCATCGGCCACTGCATGGGCGCGGCCGGGGCCCTCGAACTCGCAGGCAACCTGCCGTCGTTCGATGACCTCGTGGTTCACCCGACGATCAATGTCGACGACCTCGACCCGCAGTGCGCCCTCCCGGGCTTGGTGCTGAATGTGCCGAAAAAGGCCGGTCGGGTTGACGCCATCCTGAACAATTCGTTCGGTATGCTCGGCATAAATTCCACGTTGATTGTGAAACGTTACGCCGCTTAAGTCGCCCTCCGCCCAAAACCATGACCAAAGACGAATGCAAACAGGTGGTGCTCGATATCATCGCTGATATCGCCCCCGATGAAGACCTGTCGAACGTGAAGCCGGACGTGCGCCTGCGCGACCAGCTTCAGCTCGATTCCATGGACTTCCTCGACATCGTCATGGAGCTGCGCAAGCGCCATGGCATCGAGGTGCCCGAGGCGGACTACATCCAACTCGCCTCCCTCGACAGCTGCGCCGAGTACCTCACGCCGAAGTTCAACGCGCTCGCCTCCAAGGGCTGAGCCGCCGTCCAGGGCGTCCTTTCGGGCCGGGCCTGTGCCCGGCCTCTTTTATTGGTGAACACCGCCTCGCACTACGACGTCGCCATCATCGGGGCCGGCATGTCGGGACTCGCCGCCGGCATCCGACTCGCACACTTCGGCAAGCGAGTATGCATTTTCGAACGGCACAACGCCGTCGGTGGACTCAACAGTTTCTACAGCCTCGGCGGGCGCAAGTACGACGTCGGCCTGCACGCGATGACGAATTTCGTGCGCCCGGGCGTGAAGGGTACGCCGCTCGGTAAGCTGCTCCGGCAGCTGCGCATCGACCGGGACGAGTTTGCCCTGTGTGAACAGAAGCGGTCCCGCATCGCCTTCGGTCCGCGCGGCGAGACGTCGCTGACCTTCACCAACGACTTTGCCGTCTTCGAGTCCGAGGTGGCGCGCGCGTTCCCCGCTCAGATCGACGGCTTCCGCCGCCTGGTCGGCCTCGTCCGAACGTACGACGACGTCTCCCTCGACGCCAAACCGGTGTCCGCGCGCGAGGTCGTCCGACGCGAGATCACCGATCCGCTGCTCGAAGACATGCTGTTCTGTCCGCTGATGTACTACGGCAGCGCCCATGAGCACGACATGGAGTTCGGTCAGTTCGTGATCATGTTCAAGGCCCTCTTCCTCGAGGGCTTTGCCCGGCCGCTTGAGGGCGTGCGGGTGATCCTGCGTGTCCTGCTCGAGAAGTACCGCGAGGCCGGCGGCGAGCGCCGCATGAAGTGCGGGGTGCGGCGCATCGTGACGTCGGCCGGGCGGGCGACGGCGTTGGTGCTCGACTCCGGTGAGGAGATCACGGC